>DASUVG010000080.1:0-36547 GCA_036379135.1 Longimicrobium sp. | reverse complement strand
GGCGCCACCGGGATGTCGGCGGCGCTCACGCTGCCGACGTCGAACGGCACCTTGCGCGCCTCGACGGCGCCCGCGGTGCCCGTGACCACCACATCCTCCAGCAGGATGATCTGGGCGGCCATCTGGAAGTTCTGGGTCAGGCTGGCGCCCGGCGACAGCGTGACGCTGCGCGAGACGGGCGACAGGCCCTGGCGCGAAGCCGTGATCTGCACGGCCTGGCCGGCGCGGATGCGCGCGCCCGGGATCACCAGCCGGTACGTGCCGTCCGCGCCGGTGCTTGCACCGGCGTTAAGGCTCTCGATGCGCACGAGCACCGCGGCCTCGGGCTGGCCCTGCGCGTTGGTCACGCGGCCGGTCACCGTCGCGGCCTCCTGGGCCAGCAGCGAGACCGGGGCGAGGGCCGCGGCGATCACGACCGCGATCAGCCGACGGAATACTTTCATTGGCGAACACTCCTGGGTAGAGAACGGACTTCGGACCGTGCCGGCGAGCATTCGCGGCACGGAGGGGCCGGGTTCATGACCTCCTTTCGGTAAGTGGTATCGCGGAACGGACTTCTGGATAGGCGTTCCATTCTGGCGGCGGCCGTTCCGCGGGCCAAGGCAAGTGGGATGAACTGCGCAGAATGTGGGATCGGTTCCCCCGCTCGCGGGGATGTCCTGTCGCGGGGGCCGGAACGGCGAGCGCCGCGTCCCGCTTGCGCGGCCGCGGCGCCCGTATTCCGTCGGCGTGGGGTCCCTCAGCCGTGCCTGCGAGGAATGAGAGCAGGGGTGACGTCGGCGTTCTCGGTAACGTAGCCGGCGTAACGATGCCCAGGGCTCCCCGGGACGGCAATTCCGCAGGGATGAGTTGGGGCTTTCCCGGTATGAATCCCACCCGTGCCGTGGATGGGTCCGCAGGGGGAGGGCCCCGGCTCTCTGAGCGGCCGGGCCGATGCCGAATCCGCGAAAAAGATGGGCCTCACGCAGAGTTAGCGGAGTCAGCGGAGTTTTCTCGTGCTGTTTCCTCTGCTCCCGCCGTGCGAAGTCTGGTTCTGGTGAGCGGAGGCATGGCGCTTCGGTCGACGAGGCACGAGCCGGCGTGGGCTGCCGGGAACGGGAGAGGGATGGAGGCGCGGCAGGGGGCCATCCGCGTTTTTTTTGAGGATGCGGATCGCCCGGTGATCTCCGCAGCGCACGGGAGCCAGCCGTCTCCATCACCCGATGCGCGATCCGTGGATCCATCCGCCCGCTCCACGATCACGATGGGCGGCACGCTCGCCGGACGTGAGCTCGTTCCGGGTTCCGTTTGATGATCGTCATCGTCCGGGCCCGGAAGAAGAATGGTCCCGCGCGGGATGCGGAGGAACGACGAGGGGACGTGGATGAGCGAATCATCCGCGTCCCCTCGTTTCGTACGGGTGATGCTTTTGCGGGCGCGGCTCAGGCCGCGTCGGAGATCAGGGCTTCGACGGCCGCGCGGAACGTGGCCGAGGACCGCAGCTTGTGGCCGTCGCGAAGAACGAGCACGTACGTGCCGCGGCCGAACACCTGGACCTCCTTGATCGCCTCCACGTTGACGATGACGGAGCGGTGCACCCGGACGAAGCGCTGCGGATCCAGCCGCTCCACCAGGTTGCCGATCATCGACCGGATCAGGTGCGACTTTCCGCCGGAGTGCAGGCGTACGTAGTTGCCCTCCCCCTCCAGCCAGTCCACCTCCTCGCTGGGGACGAAGTAGATGCGGGCGCCCTGGCGCACCACGAACCGGTCCGCTGCGCGCGGGGCGGGCACCCCCTCGATCAGCGAGAGGATGCGGCGGTCCAGCCCCTTGAGCTTGGCCTGCTCCACCCGCGCGCGGGCGCGCTCCACGGCGGCGCGGAACCGGGGGCGGTAGAACGGCTTCAGCAGGTAGTCCACGGCGTTGGCCTCGAACGCCTTTACCGCGAACTCGTCGAAGGCGGTGATGAACACCACCACGGGCTGCGTGGCGGGATCCAGCGCCTCCAGGACCTGAAAGCCGTCCATCCCCGGCATCTGCACGTCCAGGAACACCAGCTCCGGGCGAAGCTCCTCGATCTGCGCCACGGCGGTCTTTCCGTCGCCGCACTCCGCCACCACCTCGAACCCTTCTTCCCCTCGCAGCAGCTCGCGGACGCGCTGGCGGCCCAGCTCTTCGTCGTCCACGATCATCACCCGGATCGCGCTCATCTCCCCCACCTCACGCAGGCGCCCCGGCCGCGTCCCTGCGCAGCGGGAGCAGGACCGTGACGCGCGTGGCGCCGGGCGTGGAGTCGATGCGGAGCGCGTGCCGGTCTCCGTACAGCCGGTGCAGGCGCGCGCGGGTGTTGCCCAGCCCCACGCCGTCGGGGCGGGGCTCGGCGGGCATCCCCACGCCGTCGTCTTCCACGGCCAGCTCCAGCCTGCCGGCGCGGGCGCGCGCCTGGACGGTGATCTCCCCGCCCTCCGGCTGCGGGCCGATGCCGTGGCGGATGGCGTTCTCCACCAGCGGCTGCAGCAGCAGGTGCGGGACGACGGCGTCCATCAGGTCCCGCGAGACGTCCACGTTGACCGTCAGCCGGTCCCCGAACCGGGTCTTCTCGATGTCCAGGTACGGCTCCAGGACGGAAAGCTCCTCCCGCAGCGTCACCTCCTGCGCGTCGTGCTTGGACAGGGTGGTGCGCAGCATCTCGCTCAGGCTGGCGATCATCTGCTCGGCCTGGTCGGGGTTGGAGTGCACCAGCGTGGAGATGGCGTGCAGCGTGTTGAAGAGAAAGTGCGGATGCAGCTGCGTCTTGAGCGCGGAAAGTTGCCCGTGCACGAGCTGCGTCTCCAGCTGCGACTGCGCGAGCTCTCTCTCCCGCACGGTCTGGGCGTACTTGACCGCGTGCGCCACCCCCACCAGGAGCAGGTACGCCACCACGCTGCGGCTGGAGAGCTGCGCGATGGCCATCTGCGCGCTCACGCCGGCGCGAAGCACGCCGATGGCCTGGCCCGCGTAGTGGTACACCAGGATCCAGGAGAGGATGACGGGGATGGCGAACGCGGCCTGGATCACGCCGTTGCCGAGCGTGCTGCCGCGCTGGATCGGGTAGCGGTCGGTGATCGAGAAGATCGCCCACGTCACCAGCACCAGAATGGCGCACCGCAGGATCGGCTCGCCCACCACCACGAAGGTGGGCACGGCGGGTCCGCCCAGCCGGTGCACGGCGTACCCCGAGGTCATGTGGAGCAGGGCGGCGGCGGCCCAGCCCATGGAGATCAGCAGCAGCACGCGGCCGCCGCGCATGTGCGAGCGGCGCAATGCCAGCTCCGCCGCGGGGGCGGCGACCGGAGAAAGCGGCGTGCCGCCGTCCGGCGACTGCGGATGCTCCGCCGGGGCGGGCGCGGCTCCCCGCACGCCGGTGGCGGTCCCCATGCCAGTCGGGCGCAGGGGCCACGAAAGATTCTGCGTCATTCCTCTGTATCTGATATTCGTGAACCGTCCGCCATGGCTGGCGGCGGACTGCTTTCTACAAGAACTGCCCCCTTTGGTTTCCTCCCCGGCGGAAGTGCCGTCGCAAGGCGTACCGTCGCCGGCCCGTCCCGCATGCTCCGGCCCCCCCGTCCGGTGGCGCTGCACAAGGAGACACGCGAGGCGGCCGGGACGTTAGCGCCGGACTGACGGCGTCTCGCGCGCTGGCGGGGACCGGGGCAGGTCCCGCGCCCGTCGCGTATCAGCGCACCCCCCGATCCCAGGACAGATCGTCCCCACGCAGAATCGGCAGAGTCAGCTGTTTCCTCGTGCCTCCGCAGCCTCTGCCGACTCAGTGGGTCCTTCTCGTTTCCGCTCCCCGCGTCTGCGCGTGAGATGCAGCTCGGCTCGTCGCGCCAGGTTTGAACGGTGGCGCATGATTGACGCGAACGGAGTGAGATAATTCGGAACTGTGGATCGTTGCAGCGCTGCAACAAAAGGTTGCAAACCCCTGTAGAAAGCTGGTGATTGCTCCTTCCGGATCTTCCAGTTCCCACCTGCGGAAAGCGCGGAATGCACGACGTGGCCGGTGTGCGGCGCCGATGCTGCCTGAGTCGTCTTCCGGCAGCAGGACCCCGGATGCAGTCCGATCTCCGCGGCTCCCGCTTCTGCCCCCCAGACGTGCCGCTCTCCACGTCCCCCCGGCGCACCCGGCACCGCTGCCAGGGGCCAGGCACGGCCGCACGAGAACGACTTCTTCTTCCCGCGGGCCTGGACCACGCCGCGTTCGGCGGGATGCTGGCGGACCAGGCGCGAGGGAGGCTGGCGGCTGCGGCTCTCTTCCGGCGGGGGGATTCGCCTCGCCCTCCTTTGCCACTTCAGGGGAATCCCCATCCTTCGGAGCAACAGATGAGCACCGCCCCTACGACGCTGACCATCGGCATTCCCATCTACCCCGGCGTGGACCCGCTGGACGTGGCCGGTCCGTACGAGGCGTTCGGCAACATGGCCGCCGCGGTGGCGGGCCAGTGCGCCGTCACCGTGCTGGTCCTGGCGCAGACCGCGGACCCCGTCCCCACGCGCCAGCTCACCACCGCCACCACGCCGCCCATGGCGCTGGTGCCGCAGGCCACCTTCGCCGCCGTCCCGCACCTGGACGTGCTGTGGGTGCCCGGCGGCGCCGCGGACGCGCTTGAGACGATGATGAAGGGCGGCCCGTACCTGGAGGCGCTCAAGGGGTGGGCCCCCGGCGCCCGCTTCGTGACCTCCGTCTGCGAAGGGGCCATGCTGCTGGCGGCCGCCGGGCTGCTGGACGGCTACCACGCCACCACGCACTGGGCGTTCATCCCCTGCTTCAGCCGCTTCAAGAAGGTCAAGCCGGTGGGCGGCAGGCACCGCCGCTGGCCGCGCTTCGTCGTCGATCCGCCGAGGCCCGCGCCCGGCGCCCTGGGCACGCGCGTCACCGGCGCCGGCATCTCCGCCGGCCTTGACCAGGCGCTGCAGCTGGTGATCATGCTCTTCGGCAGAAAGGTGGCGAAGCAGGTTCAGATCGACATCCAGTACTTTCCCGATCCCCCCGTCAACGCCCGCCTCAAGCCCGCCAGGTGCTGCCCCATCCCGGCGTCGTGAAAGCTCCTGAGATTGAAACGCAGCAGGGGAGCAGAGGCCATCGCGCCTCTGCTCCCATGCCGCGTTTGGCAGAGGTTTTGGGACCCGCCACGGGATTTTTCCGGAGGATGGCGCCGCGGCTCACGTTCACACATGATAAACTTCGACGCTGCGCGAAGGATTTCGCTGGCGTCGCCGTGGCGCTGGACCTGCTCATGTATCCTGACGCACAGCTACGGAGTGGGGCATGGATCGAGACAAGCCTGCACGGAGTGTCGAGGCTGAGGATTTCGCTTCCCGGTGCGATGAATTGTTGGGCGAAGTGGAGCAACGGGGCGGCGAGATCCTGATCACGCGTGGCGGTGCGGTGATCGCGCGGCTGATTCCGTTCGCCACCGAGCTGCGTCCCTTTGTGGGGCGCTCCGACGGAACCATCAATTTGCCGCCCGGCGATCTACTCGCACCCATCGGTAAGGATTGGGAGGTGGATCAGGACCTGTAGCCACGTTGCTCGTCGATCTTCGCCCTAACCTTATTCAGGGATGATGGAGCTCCACAGCGGTGGATTCTGGAAAAGGTGCGCGTTTTGCGCTCGGGCGCGGCGACAACCCAGCCTGCACCGGAGCCGATGCCCGCAGACTCCCGCTACCTGCCCATCGAGGACCACGGCATCATCGGCGACCTGAACACGGTCGCGCTGGTGGGGCTGGACGGCGCCATCGACTTCTTCTGCGCGCCGCGCTTCGATTCGCCGTCGGTGTTCGCGTCGCTGCTGGACGCCGAGCGCGGCGGCGTCTTTCGCATCGACCCGCAGCTGGGCGACGGCGCGCGCCGCAAGCAGCTGTATCTTCCCGACACCAACGTCCTCCTCACCCGCACCCTGAGCCCGGACGGCGTCGCCGAGATCAGCGACTTCATGCCCATCGGCGAGACGGAGGGCGTGCGGCGGCTGGTGCGGCGCGTAAAGGCGGTGCGCTCGGCGGTTAAGTTCCGCCTGCGCTGCAGCCCACGCTTTGGCTACGGCGCCGTGCCCCACCGCGCCGGGCAGGACGGGGAGGACGGCGTCTCGTTCGTGCCGGAGGACGCGGAGCGCGCCGGGCTGGCGTTTCTGCGGCTGCGCGGCTCGGTGCCGCTGCGCATCGAGAACGGCGACGCGGTGGCGGAGTTCGAGCTGCAGCACGAGAAGAGCGCCACCTTCATCCTCGAAGCCTCGTCCGAGCCGCACGCGGGCCCGCACGCCAGCCAGCGCTACGCTGCGGACGCCTTCAAGCGCACGGTCAACTTCTGGCGGACGTGGATCGGCCGCAGCACCTACAGGGGCCGCTGGCGCGACGAGGTGAACCGCTGCGCGCTGGTGATGCGGCTGCTCGTTTCGCAGGAGCACGGGTCGCTGATCGCGGCACCCACGTTCGGGCTGCCGGAGAGCATGGGCGGCGTGCGCAACTGGGACTACCGCTACACCTGGGTCCGCGACGCCGCGTTCACGCTCTACTCGCTCATCCGGCTGGGACTTACGGAAGAGACCGGGCGGTTCATCCACTGGATCGCCGACCGCGTGGGGGAGGAGGGCGACGGCGTGCCGCTGCAGCCGCTGTACGGGCTGGATGGGCGCCACGACCTGCCGGAGACGGAGCTGGCGCACCTGGAGGGGTACCGCGGCTCCCGCCCCGTGCGCGTGGGCAACGGCGCCGCGGTGCAGCTGCAGATGGACATCTTCGGCGCGCTGATGGACTCGGTGTACCTGTACGACAAGTACGCCGAGCCCATGTCGTACGACCTGTGGAACACGCTGACGGGTGTCGTGGACTGGGTGTGCGAGAACTGGCGCCGTCCCGACCACGGCCTGTGGGAGATTCGCCGCGGCGAGCAGGCGTACCTGAGCTCGCGGGTGATGTGCTGGGTGGCGGTGGACCGGGGCGTTCGCCTGGCGCAGCACCGCTCGCTCCCCGCCCCCATGGTGCGCTGGCTGGAGGTGCGGAACGAGATCTACCGCAGCGTCTTCGACGAGTTCTGGAACCCCCGCAAGCGCGCGTTCGTGCAGACGCCGGGCTCGGACGTGATGGACGCCAGCTGCCTGCTGATGCCGCTGCTGCGCTTCATCAGCCCCACCGACCCGCGCTGGGTGCAGACGATGGCGGCCGTGCGGCGCGAGCTGGTGGAAGATTCGCTGGTGCGCCGCTACGCCATCCGCGGCGGGGAGACGGACGGCTTCAAGGACGACGAGGGGACGTTCACCATCTGCTCGTTCTGGTACGCCGAGTGCCTTTCGCGCGGCGGAGACCTGCAGCAGGCACGCTTCGTCTTCGAGAAGATCCTCAGCTACGCCAACCACGTGGGCCTGTTCGCCGAGGAGCTGGGCCCCAGCGGCGAGCACCTGGGCAACTTTCCCCAGGCCTTCACCCACCTCTCCCTCATCAGCGCCGCCTACGACATCGACCGGCGGCTCGACTCGGCGGGGTGGCGGGCGTAGGCGATCTGCTCTCTGCCGCTCGAAGCCTTTCGCCGAGGCCGTGAGACTGACGACGATCGAGGTGCTTCGAACCGCATCGAACTGGCGCCCGACGGGGCCCCCTCTCCCCCGGCCCCTCTCCCCCGCTGCGCGGGAGAAAGGGGAGAATTCGATTCCGCTGCGGAAGGCTTTCTGCCGTTCTCCCTCCCCCACGCAGTTCGTGGGGGAAGGCCGGGGAAGGGGGCGGCCCACCATCTCGCTCCACCCCGGCAGGAGCGTCCCTCCGGCACCGGAGAAGGAGCCCGGCGCGGTTCTTGACCCCTCCTCCGCAGATCCTACTTTCGAAGCAGAGGCAACATGGAAAACTGGAAACGCTGGCTCAAGATCGGCGTGATGCTGGTCATCGCCTGGTTCGTGCTGAAGATCGTGTTCAACGTGGTGGGCGCCCTGGTGCACCTGCTGGTGATCGCGGGGCTCATCTTCATCGTCTACTCCGTCGTCATGCACTTCATGGGCGGCTCGCGGCGGAGGTACTGAACGGCGGGATCGAGTGCCCGGCAGCCGTTTTCTGGATACCGGGCACCTGATCCTCGAACCTCCGTTTTCTCCCCCGGCACGCTTGTTCCGTGACACCGGGCGGCCCGGCTACTCCCCACCTCTCTGCCACGGAGCGGAACTCGTGCGTCTGCGGACGTTTGCAGCCATCGCCGCGGGGCTCGCCAGCCTGGCGGCTCCCCCACATTCGACGGCGCAGGACACCACCGTGGTCGCGGGCGCGCACTACCGCGCCGGCGGCCTTGCGCGCCTGTTCAACGGCGACGAGTACCGGGCCGAGTGGACCACCCCCCTCCGCGTCCCGTTTCTGAACCCGGCCACGTTCGCGGGCGGCCTGACCGTCGAGCAGGCCGGCGGCGGGCTGGCCACCGAGTCGCTGCGCATGCGCGGCGCGGACGGCCGCGAGTACCTGTTCCGCTCCCTCGACAAGAACGCCGAGCGCGGGCTGCCGGACGACCTGCACGGCACCTTCATCGCGTCCATCGTTCAGGACCTGGTGAGCGCCAAGCACCCGGGCTCCGCGCACGCCATGCCGGCGCTGCTGCGCGCCGCCGGCGTGCTGCACGTGGTCCCCACGATGTACGTGATGCCCGACCACCCCTTCCTGGGCGAGTTCCGCGAGCAGTTCGCCGGGCGGCTGGGACAGGTGGAGGAGCGGCCGGAAGACGCGGAGGTGGATGAGGACGCGCCCAACGCCCCGCGCCCCGCGCGCTCGTTCCAGAACGCCGACCGGGTGATCGGGACGGAGCGGCTGCTGGAGCGGCTGGAGGAGGACCCGGACGAGCGCGTGGACAGCCGCGACTACCTGACCGCGCGGCTGGTGGACATGATCGCGGGCGACTGGGACCGGCACTCGGACCAGTGGCGCTGGGCGGGATACGAGCGCGGCGACCGCTGGACCTGGCGCCCTATCCCCCGCGACCGCGACAACGCGTTCTCCGACTACGAGGGGCTGGTCCCCGCCGTCGTCCGCTCGTTCGTGCCGGACCTCACGCGCTTCGGCGCGCGCTGGCGCGACCTGCCGGGCCTCATCTACCTCCCCGCCGATCTGGACCGGCGGCTGCTGGCGGACCTGGACCGCGCCACGTGGGACAGCGTCGCCGCGTCGGTGCGGGCGCGCATCACGGACCCGGTGATCGACCGCGCCGTCGCCGAGCTTCCGCGCGAGTACCAGCCCATCGGCGGGGCCGACATGGCCGCGGCGCTGCGCTACCGCCGCGACCGGCTGGACGAGGCGTCGCGCTGGTTCTACGGCCAGCTCGCCAGCGACGTGGACGTGCGCGCCACCGACGAGGCCGAGCGCGCGGAGGTCGAGCGGCTGCCGGACGGCTCGGTCGACGTCCGGCTTTTCGGCTCTCCGGACGCGCGCACGCCGTACTTCCGCCGCCGCTTCCTTTCGTCGGAGACGCGGGAGGTGCGCGTGTACCTGCACGGCGGCGACGACCGCGCGACGGTCACCGGGACCGCGCCCCGCAGCATCCAGGTGCGCCTGATCGGCGGCGGCGGCGACGACGTGCTGGTGGACGAGTCCGCGGCCGGCGGCGGGCGGCTGACCGTTTTTCACGACGACCGCGGCGACAACCGCCTCACCCCCGGGGGCGAGGCGCGGGTGGACACGCGCGAGTACGATCCCGCGCCCGTCCGCGTGCCCTGGGGCAACCCGCCTCCGCCGCGCGACTGGGGGAGCGAGTTCGCGCCCGTGGCGCCGTGGGCCGCGTGGGAGCTGAACGTGGGTCCCGTCCTGGGCGCCGGGCCCGTGTGGACGCGCTACGGCTTTCGCCGCCAGCCGTACGCCCGGCAGATCGCCGTCCGCGCGCTCTATGCGCCGCTGGAGGACGGCATCGGCGTCCAGGGGATCGCGGACTTCAAGCGGACGGGGACGGGCGGGGGCCTCCGGCTGGCCGTTGGGGCGCGCACCTTCCACGTCACCCGCTGGCACGGCCTGGGGAACGCATCCCTGGGCGAGGCGGAAGAGCAGTACGAGGTCACCAGCGACGAGGTGCGCGCGGAGGCCCTGTGGTACGGGTGGATGGGACGCCGCGCATGGTACCGGTTCGGGCCCGTGGCGCGATGGATGAAGCCGCGCGAGCTGGCGTTCGGGTTCATTCCGGACGGGCGGGGCAGGGCGTGGTCGGCCGCCGGTGCGCTGGCGGAGCTGCACGTCGACGGGCGCGACACGCTCGCGGTGACGCGGCGGGGGTGGTGGCTGGGGGCGCGGGCGGAGGGCTACGGCGGCTCGTTCGGCCCCTTTGGCTCCGTGTCCGCGGAGGGGCGGACGTATCTCTCGCTGGGCGCCGGCCCCGTCCTGGCCCTGCGCGCCGGCGGCGAGGTGGTGCCCGGCGACTTTCCGTTCCAGGAAGCCGCGTTCATCGGCGGGCCGGGTTCGCTGCGCGGCTACCCGTACCAGCGGTTCGCCGGCGAGGCGGCCGCGTTCGGCTCGGCGGAGCTGCGCCAGCCGCTGGGGCAGGTCAGGCTGCTGGTGCGCGGGCGCCTGGGTTTGTTCGCGCTGGCGGATGCGGGGCGGGTGTGGGTGGGCGGCGACTCCCCCGGCGACTGGCACACCAACGTGGGCGGCGGCCTGTGGTTCGAGACGCTGGGCTACGCGGGCACCTTCACCATCGCGCAGGGCGACGTGACGCGGTGGTACGTGGGCCTCGGCCTGCCCTTCTGAAGGGGCGAGATGACCCGCGATGCAGTGGAAGGGTGTCAGGGCACGGCGGCGGGTGGGGGTTGCTCCACGCGTGTGTGGACGCGTCGGGAACGGCAGAGGGAGGGAAGCGCGGCAGGGGGCCATGAGAATTTTCTAGAGAGACACCTATCCCGCCATCCGTCCCCAGCCTGGCGCCGACCTCCTGCCGCAAGCGCAGCGGAGCCGGCCTCCACGAACACCCGGTGCGCGATCTGGCGAAGCCTGGGCCCGCGAGAAGGCCGGGGGCGTTCCCGCAGAAGTTCGCGCGAGAGGACGGTTTGCGGGATCGCGCATCGGGTGAAGCCGGATGGTGGGCTGCGGGGCGCTGGGCGGGAAAGGTGTTCCAGAAAGAAATGCGGATGGCTCCCTGCCGGGCGTCCATCTGCCTGCAGTTCCCGACGTCCTCAGGGAATCCCGGTGTGCCCCGCCACGGCCGACGTGCGGGACACTGTGTCGCGCGTGGTGAGCTCGCCACGGCTTCCGGCGATGCGCGGCGTGCAACCAGACCCACGATGAGCATTGTTTTACGGATTCGGTTTCACGTTCACGCGGGGTGAGCGGAGTCGAGGCCGGTCCAGCCACCTTTGTCGATCCCGCACGAAGTGCTTGCAGGAGAGGCGGGCCCTGGTTACGGTTTACCCCTTCGCTGGATCGTCCCCGGCCCGGCGCGCGGCGTCTCGTCCGAACGGAGACGCACCCCCGGCAGGAGGTCTTCGGCGTGTCCGGACCCGCGCCCCCCAGGCGTTCTACCACGGCCGCGTCCCCCGCGGGGCCGCCTTTCACGGATCTCCCCCTACCGTTCATGAAGCGACTTCTGCTGGTTTCCGCGGCGGCCTTCCTGGCGCTTTCCGCGTGCGAGCGCGACCCCACCGGCACCGCCGAGGTCGTGTCGGTGCAGGTGATGCCGGACGAGCGCACGCTCGCCGTAGGCGAGACGCTGGAGCTGGAGATCACCGTGCGCAACGAGGACGGCGAGGCGCCCAGCGACGAGGATCTTGCCGGGGTGGTGTGGTCCACCGACAACGCCTCGGTGGCCACGGTGAGCGCCACGGGCGTGGTGACCGGCGTGGCGCCGGGGCAGACGACCATCCGCGCGACACTGGACGACGTGGCCGGCAGCGTGCGCGTCTCCGTGGCCGCGGCGCCCCCGGGGTGCACGGCGGCCGGGGCGGTGCGCTCGCTGGCGGTGGGCGCCAGCGTGACGCTGGGCGGCATCGAGGCGGCCACGGTGTGCCTGGACGGCGGCGCGGCTGGCGCGGAGTACCTCGCGGTGCCCTTCTATGCCGGAAAGCCGAGCGCGGGCCACGCCAACGTGCTGCTGACGGCGCAGGGCGTGGTCGGCGTGGCGCCCACCAGCCCGTCGGTCTCGCCGGCGCTGGCGCTGGCGGGCGGACGGAGGCTGGACGACGAGTTCCACCAGCGGCTGCGCCGCCGGGCGGCACGCGAGCTGGCGCCGTATGTGGACGACGCGATCGGCTTCCGTCAGGCGCCGGCGGGCGGGCCGCGGCCGTCGTACGTGCTGAACCTGAAGAACCCGACGGTGGGTCAGCAGGTGCAGGTGAACACGTCCACCGAGGAGTCGTGCAAGAACCCGCGGATGCGCACCGGGCGCGTGGTGGCGGTGGGATCGAAGTCGATCGTGCTGGCGGACGTGGGGAACCCGTCGGGCGGGCTGACGGACGCGGAGTACGCGTCGTTCGCGGCGGGCTTCGACACGCTGGTGTACCCGGCGGTGACCGGTGCCTTTGGCGAGTCGGGCGACGTGGACCAGAACGGGCGCGTGGTCATCTTCTACACCCGTGCCGTGAACGAGCTTACGCAGCAGGGGTCGGGGGCGTACGTGGGCGGCTACTTCCACTCGCGCGACCTGTTCCCCACGCGCGACCGCGACGGGCTGCTGGCGTGCGGGGCCAGCAACTTCGCCGAGATGTTCTACATGCTGGTGCCGGACCCGGGCGGCGCGGTGAACGGCAACGTGTTCTCGCGCGAGCTGGTGCTGCAGACGTCGCTGGGGACGATCGCGCACGAGTTCCAGCACCTGATCAACGCGTCGCGCCGGCTGTACGTGATCGGCACCACGCACTGGGAAGAGGAGACGTGGCTGAACGAGGGGATGAGCCACGTGGCCGAGGAGGTGATGTTCTACCGCGCGTCCGGGCTGGCGGCGCGGCAGAACCTGGGCGCGCCGGAGATCCAGGGCAGCGCGCGGGCGCTCGACGCGTTTCGCACCTACATGGACCAGAACGTCCGCCGCTACGAGAAGTACCTGGAGGACCCCGAGGGCCAGTCGCCGTACGACTCCGCCCGGGCCGACGCCAACGACCTCCCCACGCGCGGGGCGTCGTGGGCGTTCCTGCGCTACGCGGCGGACCGCAAGGGCGGCAGCGAGGGGCAGCTGTGGCGGGCGCTGATCGACGGCAGCACCACCGGCTTCGCCAACCTGCAGCAGGCGCTGGGCACGGACCCGCGGCCGTGGGTGCGCGACTGGGCGGTGTCGGTGTTCGCGGACGACGTGGTGCCCGGCGTGGACGCGCGCTTCACCCAGCCCAGCTGGCGGTTCCGCTCGCTCTACAGCACCTTTCCTCTGCGCACACGGCGCATGGCAGGCCCGGGGACTGTGGAGACGTTCATCAAGAGCGGCAGCGGCGCGTTCATTCGCTTCGGCGTGCTCCCCGCGACGGTGGCGACGCTCACCGGCCGCAGCGCGGCGTCCGTGCCGCTGCCCTCGTCCGTCTACCTGACGATCGTGCGGACCAGGTAGCCGTCAGGTTCCGGTGGATGACGAAAGCCCCGCCGCGGATACGTCCGCGGCGGGGCTTTTCGCGTGTGGGGTGCCACGTCGGCGGGCGTGGAGCGCGTCCGCGGCGCCCCCCTCTCCCGGCCTCTCCCCCATAAACCCCATGGGGGAGAGGTGACGCGCTCGGCAGGCGTCTGGTCCGCGATCGACCATGTTGAGCTACGCTCCCACTCACGCACTCACGCACTCACGCACTCACGCACTCACGCACTCACGCACTCACGCACTTCTCGCACTCACGCACTCACGCACTTCTCGCCTCCAGCCCCATCGCCTCCGCGATCAGCTCGTACGAGCGGACGCGGGCGTCCCAGTCGTGCGTCACGGTGACGATCATCAGCTCGTCGACGCCGTAGCGGGTGGCGATGCGGTGCAGCTCGTCGCGCACCTGGGCGGGGTCGCCGGCGATCATGCGGGCGCCGTCCTCGCCCAGGCGCGGCGGGGTCCACGATCCGCCCAGCTCCGCCAGCGCCTCGTCCGGCGAGGGGATGCCGCGGTCGCGGCCGTGCATGATCCGCATCCGCCAGAGCTCCAGGCTGGAGGCCAGCCGCTGCGCCTCCGCCTGCGTCCGCGCGCAGATCACCCCCAGCCCCACGCTGGCGGCCGGCTCCGCGCGCCACGCCGAGGGGCGGAAGCGGTCGCGGTAGTGGCGCACCTGCCCGGCCCCGTCCTGTCCGCTGATGAACTGCGCGAACGAGAATCCGCACCCCAGCTCCGCGGCGTAGAAGGCGCTGCTGCCGCCGGAGCCCAGCATCCACACCTCCGGCACGCTCTGCGCGCGGGGCATGGCGCGCACGCGGCGCCACGGGTGGCCGTCCTCGAAGCCGTCGCTCAGCCAGCCGACCAGGTCCTCCACCTGCTGGGGAAAGCGGTCGATGTCGATGCGGCCGCGCCCGTACTGCAGCGCCAGCGCCGTGCGCGCGTCCCCGCCCGGCGCCCGGCCGATCCCCAGGTCCACGCGCCCGGGAAAGAGCGCCTCCAGCGTGCGGAAGTTCTCCGCCACCTGCAGCGGCGAGTAGTGCGAGAGCATCACCCCGCCGGAGCCAACGCGGATGTCGCGCGTCACCGACGCCACGCGCGGGATGAGCACCGCGGGCGACGAGCCGGCAAAGGAGTTGGTGCTGTGGTGCTCGGCCAGCCAGTAGCGGGAGTAGCCCAGCCGCTCGGCGATGCGCGCCAGCTCCAGCGTCTCGCGCAGGGCGTCCGCCGCGGTGCCGCCGGTGCGCACCGGCGACTGGTCCACCACCCCCAGCTTCAATCGTGACATCGTCCGTCCGCGTGTGGAATCCGGGTGCGGGTACAATCCTTCACCTCGCGCCGGTGTCCGCAAGAGCGGCGGCCGCGCGTCCGGTGCCCACGACACGGCGGCCCACCCCGGGAGCCGGGGTGGGCCGCTGCGTTCCGGCCGTGCTCGTGCCGCCGGTCCCTACCGCGAGGCGACGGTGCGGAGGGAGCGGACGAAGTCGGCGGCGAGGTCCTGCGTGTCTTCGGGCGTCGCGGAGACCACGGGCTGCTCCACGCCGCGCTTGCGGCGCGCCGCGTCCAGCACCGCCTCCGACTCGATCACCACCTGCCCCGCGCCCTTGCGCTGCCCCAGGTCGCGCGCGGACTCCGCGGCGCGCTCGGCGCGGCCCCAGTCGCGCAGGCTGCTGGCACCGTGGGCCAACTCCAGCAGCGCCTGCGCCGCCAGGGGCAGCTTGTCCCACTCGCTCTCCGCGCCCCACACCTGCTCCCACGCCTCGTCGAACACCGCGCGGTCGCCGGTGGCCCCCGCCGCGCGTCCCACGTTGCCCGAGCAGATGATGCGGTCGCTGGCGTCGTGCAGGTGCGGAAGGACCGCGCGGAACACCTCGAGCGCCGGCTCGAAGCGGCCCTGGCTCATCCAGAAGTACGCCACGTCGTGCGCCAGCGCGGGCAGCTTGGGGTGCCGGGGTCCGTAAGCCCGGAACGCCAGGCGCGCCAGCTCCTGCGCCTCGGCGGGCGGGCTGGTTTCCACGGCGATGGTGAACAGGTCGTGCAGCGCGCGCCCCTGCACGTCGCGCAGGGCGTGGCGGCGCGCCGCGCGCAGGCCGCGGATGTGGAAGCGCCGGGCCGCGGGGTAGTTGCCGCGCGCCTTGTACAGGTTGCCGAGCCCCAGGAACGCCTCGGAGTAGCTGAGCCAGTCCTTGGCCTGCCGCCCCAGCCCCACCGCGCGGCGGAACCAGGTCTCGGCCCGCGCGCCCTGGTTGTTGCGCCGGGCGATCTGCCCCACGCGGAACGCCGCGCCCGCGTGCGCCGGCGACGCCAGCGCCGCCGCCGTGGCCAGGGTGACCGCCGTGGCCAGCAGCCCGCGCTGCTCGGCCCAGTCCGCCGCCTGGCGGCACGCCGCCATCACGTCCTGCTCCTGGGCGCCGGCGGGGTCCGTCAGCACCACCGAGGCGCCGCGCAGCGCGCGCTCCAGCGCGGGGTCCGCGCCCGCGGCGTCCATCGACGAGCGGCGCGTGGCCGCCGCGCCCGCCGCGAACAGTCCGTCGCGCTCCTCGGGCGCCGTGGACGCCCAGAGCGCCACGTCGCGGTACGTCTCCCACAGCAGCAGCCCGAGCGGTCCCTGCACCTCGTCCAGCACCTGCGCTCCTTCCAGGCTCTCGCCGCCGTGCATCAGCGCCGGGGGCACGTGCCACCGCCAGCGGCGGCGCGGCTTGCGAGGGCGGGGGGGCGGGGGGGATGCTTCCATGTGCGTCTGGCTCCGGACAGGTTGGTTGATTTCGGGGCGTGAGAACCACCCGGCGGCGCGCCCTCCGCCGCGAATGCGACGGCCCCGGCAGGACCCATGAGCGCCGGGTGCGCCGAATTATGTTCGTGGTTGAAGGTATTATGGTCGATTCGTCGTCCATAAGCCAGAGTTTTGAATCCGACGGCCCCGCGCCGCCGTTTTTGCTACGCCCGCCGACCTCACCCGAGGCGTCCCCAAGGGATCGGATTGCGCCGTCGCGTTGTCGGGCAAGGGAGTTGCACCCGGCGGCGCGGCGGGACGGCAACCGAAAAGGGGGAGGCGTGATGAAGGTGCTGGTAACGGGAGGCACGGGGGTGGTGGGCAAGGCCGCGGTGAACCAGCTGCTGGCCGCGGGGCACGCGGTGCGGCTGCTGTCGCGCCACGCCGACGCCGACGCGCGGCAGTGGGCCTCGGGGGTGGAGCCGCACTCCGGCAGCGTGAGCAGCGAGGAGGCCGTGGCGGGCGCGGCGGACGGGTGCGACGCGGTGCTGCACGTGGCCGGCATCGTGGCCGAAGGCCCGGAGTCCACCTTTCAGGAGGTCAACGTGGAGGGGACGCGCCGCCTGGCGCGCGAGGCGCGGCGGGCGGGGGTGCGCCGCTTCGTCTACGTCTCCTCGTACGGCGCCGACGTGGGGCAGTCGGACTACCACCGCTCCAAGCTGGCCGCGGAGCAGGTGGTGCGCGCCGAGGCGCCGCCGGGGTGGCTGGTCGTTCGCCCCGGCAACGTCTACGGGCCGGGCGACGACGTGATCTCGCTGATGCTCAAGATGGTGCGGACGCTCCCCGCCATCCCGCTCATCGGCACCGGGGGGCACGAGTTCCAGCCGGTGTGGATGGACGACCTGGGGCTGGCGCTGGCCCGCGCGGTGGAGCGCACCGAGCCGCGGGAGACGGTGGTTAACGTGATGGGCCCGGACGTCACCACCATGCGCGACGTGATCGAGCTGCTGGGCAGGATCACGGAGCGCAGCCCCGTGCTGGTTCCCGTCCCCGAGTTCCTGGCCAAGATGGGGACGCACGCGCTGGAGACCGTGGGGATCGACTTTCCCGTCAAGGAAGGGCAGATCACGATGCTGCAGGAGGGCAGCGTCCTTCCCCCCGGCGCCGTGAACGGATTGACGGAGACCTTCGGCATCACCCCCACGCCGCTGGGCGAGGGGCTGGGCAAGCTGGCCGACGCGCTCCCCGAGATGCTTCCCGCGGACGGCACCGGGACGCTGCACCGCCAGCGCTACTGGGCCGACATCCAGGGCAGCAAGCTGAGCAAGGAAGAGCTGTTCGAGGTGGTGCGGACGGAGTTCTACGCGCTGGCGCCGTCCGGGCTGCTGGAGGTGGGCGCCGAGCCCGGGTCGAAGACGGCGATGGAGGAGGGCGCCACGCTCACGCTGGAGATCCCCCTGCGCGGCCACATCCAGGTGCGCTGCGTGGACATCTCCGACTGCACCATCACCATGGTCACGCTGGAGGGGCATCCGCTCTCCGGCGCCATCCGCTTCGACGTGACGCAGGTCTCGCCCGACGTGCTGCGCTTCGAGGTGCGCTCCTTCACCCGTTCGGCGGACCTGATCGACCGGATCGGGATGCGGACGTTCGGCAAGGCGGCCCAGCGCGCCACGTGGCGCTCCGTGGTCTCCGCCGGGGTGGACCGCAGCGGCGGCACCGCGCCCGCCGGCGTGCAGGAGGAGGAGACGTCGCTGCACGGCAGGGACGCCGAGGACGTGGAGAACTGGGTGGAGGAGGTGGTGATGCGCTTTCGCCGCGGCCAGAACCCGGATCCGCATCCATCCGCGTAGCGCCGCACCTCGGACGATGCGGGACGGCCGGCCTCCCTGCCAGGAAGCCGGCCGTTTCGCATCGTCCGAGTCACGATGGGAAGGCCTCACACGGAGTCAACGGAGTCAACGGAGTAAAGATCGAGGACGCGGATCGGCCGGCTTCCCGCGAAGGAAAGCCGGCCGCTTCGTATCCTCCGGATCACCAGCAGAAGCCTCGCGGTGAAGCCGGTGGAATCAGCAGGAGAGAACTCCGTTGACTCCGTTGACTCCGTGTGAGGCGTATCTTTTCTACCGCCTGGGGTAGATGCGGTACTGTTCGCGCTTCTGCATCCACGCGCGCAGCTCCTCGTCCCAGCGGCGCTGGATGACGCGCGGGTCCTCGCCGCGGTCGAAGGCCTCGCGGGCCCAGGTGGAGCCGATCATCTGCGTGAAGCCCGCGTTCATCACCCGGAAGCGCTCCGGGTTCTGCTTCTTCGCCTCGCTCAGCAGCACCAGCGTGGTCCACACGGGGCGGAAGGCCGCGCGGTCCGTCACCTCCAGCTTGAGCGAGGTGAAGGCGGTGTCGCGGTAGGTGGTGTAGACGGCCGGGTCGCGCGTGGGGCGAATCTGCTCGGGGACCAGGCGCACGCCGGGAAGGTCGTACTGCGCCACCGCCCGCAGCAGCCGCGCCGCGTCCAGCCACGGCGCGCCGAAGTAGGAGAACGGCGCGTCCGTGCCGCGGCCGGTGTGGATGTTGGTGGCCCCGTCCGCCAGCACCAGGCCGGCGTACTTGAGCTCCGCGTCCACCGAGCGGATGTTGGGGCTGGGGCGCACGAACGGAAGCCCCGTCTGGTCGAAGAACACGTCCGGCCGCCACCCCTCCGCCGGCACCACGTGCAGCTGCGCGCCGATCCTGGCGTCGCCGTTGAAGTAGCGCGCCACCTCGCCCGACGTGAGCCCGTGGCGCAGCGGGGTGGGGTAGTAGCCGGTGATCACCTGCGTGACGGTCTTGACCTCCATGTGCATCACCGGCCCCTCCGACACGTCCGTGATCGGGTTGGGCCGGTCCAGCACGATGAAGGGGATGCGCTTGCGCGCCGCCTCCTCGATCGCCATCGCCATGGTCCACACGAAGGTGTACGGCCGCGCGCCCACGTCCTGGATGTCGTACACGAGCACGTCCACCCCCTGCAGCTCCTCGTCCGTGGGGCGCTGGGTGCGGTCGTACAGCGAGAACACGGGGATCCCCGTCTTCGTATCCCGACCCGCCGCCACCGTCTCGCCCGCCTCCAGGTCGCCGCGGATGCCGTGCTCGGGGCCGAAGAGGGCGACCAGGTTCACGCCGTTGGACCGCAGGTAGTCCGCCGCGTGCTCGCCGGCGCGGGTGACGGCGCTCTGGTTGGTGATCAGCCCCACGCGCTTGCCGCGCACCAGGTGCATGGAGTCGCGCACCAGGATCTCCAGCCCCGGGATCACACCCGTCTGGGCGGCGGGCCGGGCGGGGCCGCCGCCGGGCCGGGCCACGGGGGGCGGAACGGCGTCCGCGCCGCCGCCGGGCGCCGGGGTGCAGGCGGGCGCGCCCCCCAGGGACAGCGCGAGCGCCAGGAACGCGGGACGGAGCGGGACCAGCTGGATCGTCATGGGGCGTTTCCACGGGTTCATGGGTCCGGGCCGCGCGGATGCGGAAGATGGCACGGTACACGCATCGGCGCGGGCGCGGCGCCGGGGCCGCGGGCCGGGCGGCACGCTGCTGCGAAAGGCGGGCCAGTCACCCGCGCGCGGGGACGGACGGAGAACAACTCGGGAGGCGGATTGACGGAGACGTATCGCCCGGCGCGGCCGGACGAGATCGGCGTGGTGTCGCGGCTGGTGGCGCACAGCTTTCCCGCGCCGGACCGGGGCCACGAATGGTGGGAGGATTTCCTGGTCAACGGCCCCCACGGCGGGCTGGAGTCGCTGTGGGTGACGGAGGAGGACGGAAGGCTGATCGGCGCCTGCCAGCTGCTGTGGCTGCGGCAGTGGATCGGCGGCGTTCCCATGCCCGTCACCGGCGTGGGCTCCGTGGCCATTGCCCCCACGCACCGCAAGCGGGGGCTGGCCACGCGCATGCTGACCGCCGGCTTCGAGCACGCCCGCGAGCGGGGGGACGTGGCGTCGGCCCTGTTCCCGTTCCGCGCCGCCTTCTACGAGAGCCTGGGATACGGACTGGCCGGCGAGGCGCACCAGTACCAGGTGTCGCCCGCGCTGCTGCCGGACGACAAGGCGGAGCGCATGCGCGTGCGCCTGGTGGACGGCGAGCGCGACGAGGCCGCCATGCGCGCCGTGTACCGCGAGGCCGCGCAGCGCCTGCAGACGGGGCAGCTGGACCGCACCGAGCGCACCTGGACCAAGAGCTGGCGCCGCGACGACCTGGCCGCCGTGCTGTACTGGGGCGAGAGCGGCGAGGCCGAGGGGTACGCCATCGTCCGCTACCGCGCGGACCTGCCGGTGGACCGCCGCTTCATCGAGGTGGAGGAGCGCGTCTGGCTCACCCTGGGCGCGCAGCGCGGCATCTACGCGTGGCTCAGCACGCTGGGCGACCAGTGGCGCGAGATCGTGTACCGCGCCCACCCCGAAGAGCACTTCGGCGACCGGCTGAACGAGCCGCGGCTGCCGCTGCTCAGCGCGCCCAGCTGGGGGCTGTGGTTCCCCTCGGCCACGCTGCTGCGCGGCCCCATGTTCCGCATCCTTGACGTGCAGGAGGCGCTGCGCCGGCGCAACCTGGTGCTCGTGGACCAGGAGCTCGTCCTGCGTCTGGACGTGGTGGACCTGCAGGTGCCGGAGAACCGCGGCCCGTGGCGGTTGCACATGGACCACGGGCGGATGGAGGTGGAGCCGTACACCGGCGGCCCCGTGGACGCCGAGGTGCACGTGCCCATCGACACCCTGTCGCGCATCTTCATCGGCGCCGTGGCGCTCTGGCAGGCCACCGCCGGCGGCGAGGCCACGGTCGACCGGCCGGAGGTGATCAGCGTGGTGGACCGCGCGTTCCTGGTGCCCAAGCCGTGGACGTTCGACCGGTTCTGAACCGCAGGGAATAGGGAACAGGGAATAGGGAACAGGGAATAGGGAATAGCGGGACGGGGGGAGGCGCTTCGGGCGGCGGGGTGCAGGACCCCTCCGGGCGAGCACCACTCGCCCACCTCCCCCGAAACTGCCGGGGGAGGTTGGGTAGGCCTGCGGTGAGCTTTGGGCAGTCTGGCGCGGAATGGTGGGCCGCCCCCCCATCCCCGGCCCTTCCCCCACAAACAGCGTGGGGGAAGGGTGACGCGAGCCGCAGCTTCCGAAGCGTGATCGAAGTTCTCCTCTCCCCCCTGCAGTTCGGGGGGGGGAGGCCGGGAGAGGGGGGGCGCTCGCGGATGCAGTTCGATGCAGGTCGTAGCGCTCCCTTTGAGGCTGACGACGCACCGTTCGAAGCGCGATCGAATTCTCCCCTCTCCGCGAGGAACGAGCGGGGAGGGGCCCCTCGTCGGGCGCATTTCGATTCGATTCGACGAGCCCTGGAGCAGGCGGCGACTGCTCACCTCCCGTCGCAGTGGTGGATTTTGTGCAGTGAGAGGGATGCGTTCACCCGCGCCGGGCGCGCCGGCGGGGTGGGGACAGACACACGGGGAGGATCGATGCGGTGGAACGCGTGGGCGCGGCGGGGGTCGGCCGCCGCATGGACGCTGATGCTGGCGCTGGCCGCCGGCGCGTGCGGCGGCGGCGGCGACCGCCCGGCGGCGGGCAAGGGCGGCGCGGGGGACGAGGGCGTGGGCGCGGGGCATCCCACCTTCACCGGCGCGGCGCCCGGCGGCACGCTCATCTTTCTGGCCGAAGGCGACGTGGACGATCTGAACCCGCTCACCTTCGACAACACCCAGTCGTACCAGATCGTCCACCTGCTCTTCCGTGCCCTCGCGCGGCGCGACAGCACGCTGAGCAACTACGTGCCGGACCTGCTGGAGTCGTGGGAGCGGCCGGATCCCGGCACCGTCATCCTCAAGGTGCGCCCCAACCTCAAGTGGCACGACGGGCAGCCGGTGACGGCGGAGGACATCGTCTTCACCATCCAGCGGCAGCAGGACTCCGCCACCGCCTCGCCCCGGCAGGCGGACGTGGGCGCGGTGACCTCGGTGCGGGCCATCGACCCGATGACGGCGGAGGTCAAGCTCAACCGCACCGGGCCCAGCACGCTGAACGCGCTGCTGGAGGTGATCCCCGTCCCCAGGCACCTGCTGGAGAAGGTGGCGCCGGCGCAGATGCGCTTCGACCCGTTCAGCCAGAAGCCGGTGGGGAACGGCCTGTTCCGCTTCGGCACGTGGACCAAGGGGCAGCAGATCACCGTGGTCGCCAACCAGGACGCCCCCGAAGGACGGCCCGCGCTGGACCGCATCGTGGTCCGCGTGGTCCCCGACGCCACCGCGCGGCTGACGCAGCTGCTGAACGGCGAGGCCGACGCGGTAAAGGTGGCGCCGGAGCAGCGCGCGCAGCTGGAGGGCAAGCCGGGGGTCAAGCTGGAGACGGCGGCGCAGGTGCGGCCGGGATGGGTCGCCTTCAACCAGCAGAAGGCGCCGGTGAACGACCCCGTGGTGCGCCGGGCGTTCCTGATGGCCATCAACCGCGAGCAGATCGTCCAGGCGCAGTTCGGCGAGCACGGCACAGCGGCGCTGTCGCCCATCGCCCCGGGGCTGCGCGAGCACAGCGCCGACGTGCGCCCCATCCCCTTCGACGCCAACGGCGCGCGGCAGGCGCTGGAGCAGGCCGGCTGGCGCGACACCAACGGCGACGGCATCCGCGAAAAGGGCGGGCAGCCGCTGCGCATCGAGATGGAGGTCAGCTCGTCGGACCAGATGCGCAAGGACATGCTCATCTTCATGCAGCAGCAGCTGCGGCAGGTAGGGATCGACCTGGCCATCCGCGAGATGGAGCGCGCCAGCTGGGTGGAGCGGCTGCGCGGGCGGCAGTTCACCGCCAGCTTCTGGGGGTGGGGATGGGGGCCGGGGGTGATGGGCCCCAACGCGGAGATGCTGTTCCACTCGCGCAGCATTCCCCCCAACGGTCCCAACTTCGCGGGATACAGCAACCCGCGGACGGACGCGCTGATCGACAGCATCCTGGTGGAGAACGACACCACGAAGTCGCGCGGCCTGTGGCGGCAGCTGGAGCAGCAGGTGATCGACGACGCCGTCTACGCGCCCATCTTTCTGGACCCGGAGTTCTACGCCGTCCACCAGCGCTTCGCGAACGTCAAGTTCCGCGGCCCCGAGTGGTGGGAGGACGTGATCTACTGGAGCGTCCCGGAGAATCGCCGGCTCCCGCGCGACCGACAGGGCGGTGCGCCCCCGGGCGGCGCGGCGAAGTCGCCGTGAGGGTGTGAGGGGTGAACGGGTGAACGGGTGAACGGGTGAACGGGTGAACGGGTGAACGGGTGAACGGGTGAACGGGTGAACGGGAGGCCCTTGAGCGAGGGGGCGAGTGTGGCGCGACCCCCGGCGCCCCCTCCGGGCTCGTAAACCTCGCCCACCTCCCCCAAAAAACCCTGGGGGAGGCTGATCCGAGCCGACGCGCTGTGCCTCGACGACGCAGTGCGGGACCGGCCGACGCTCGCGGGAGCCCGGGCCGTCGCACCGGGTAAGTCGAGCGCATCAGCAGGGCAGTCATCGCGGGAACACGCCACCGCCCGTTGCGACGTTCATACCCTCTCCCGCTTGCGGGAGAAGGGGCCGGGGGTGAGGGTCCTCCGGATGCAGATCGGCCGCTCACCTATCCAGGCGAGCGGCCGCTTCCATCATACGCATTACATCGCTCCATCACCCGTTCACCCCGTCACCCGTTCACCTCAATCCCGCCGCGCCGTATCCCGCCGCACGGTATCCCGCACGGGGTCCGCGATGGACTCGGCCACCAGGGCGGGGTTCCTGAAGCCGTGCTTCTTGTTCAGGTAGTACTCGGCCACCTGCGCGGCCACGGGGGCGGCGGCCCGGGAGCCGCTCTCGCCGAACTCCACGATCACGGCCACCACGATCTCCGGGTCGCCGCCGCGCGGGCCCGCAAAGCCGGTGAACCAGGCGTGCGGCTTCTTGGCGTCCACCGAGTTCTGCGCCGTGCCCGTCTTGCCGTACAGCTTGAAGCGGTCCAGCTCCACCGCGTGCGCGGTGCCGCCGGCCTCGACCACGGCGGCCATCCCCTGCCACAGCGACTGCAGCGTCTGCTTGCTCAGGCGCAGGTCCGTCTCCACAGGCACGTCCTTGCGCACCAGCAGGTGCGGGGCGCGGGCCGTGCCGCCGCCCGCCAGCGCGGAGAAGAACTGCGCCATCCGCAGCGGCGTCTGCGCGTTGGGCCCCTGGCCGATGGACACGTTCATCACCTCGCTGGGCGGCGGCCGCCAGCCGAAGCGGTTCACGTACCATTTCTTGTCCGTGGGGAACGTCCCCGTCCGCTCGCCCGGCATGTCCACGCCCGTGGCGCGCGAGAAGCCCAGCCGCGTTCCCTCCGCCGTCAGCACGTCCAGCCCCAGCCGGATCCCCAGCTGGTAGAAGTACACGTTGCAGGAGTTGGCGATGGCCTGGATGAGGTTCTGCGGGCCGTGCCCCTCGCGCTTCATGCAGCGCGAGTAGCGGCCGGCGTACGCCATGCCGCCCGTGCACGCCACGGGCATCACGTACTCCGGCGTGATGACGCCCCGCTCCAGCCCCACGATGGCCGTCGCCAGCTTCCACGTGCTCGCCGGCGGGTAGATGCCGGCGATGGCGCGGTTCAGCAGGGGGCGCGCGGGGTCGCGGTTGAGCGCGGCCCAGTCGCTGGAGCGCACGCCGCCCACGAAGATGTTGGGGTCGTAGCTGGGCGCGGAGTACAGCGCCAGGATCTCGCCCGTGGAGGGGATCATGGCGACCACGGCGCCGCGCATCCCCGCCGGCCACACCTGGTGCGCGTAGCGCTGGAGATCCAGGTCCAGCGTCAGCCGGACGTCGGCGCCGGGCTCGGGCGGGTCGTTGATGGTGGGGGCGAAGCGGCCCAGCACCTGGCCGCGCGAGTTGACCTCGATGAACTGCGCCCCCGGCTTGCCGCCCAGCATGCGCTCGTACTGCCGCTCGATCCCCGTCTTGCCGATGTGCTGCCCCTGCACGTACCCCTCGAACGCCGGGGTCTGCAGCTCGCGGTCGTTGATCTCCAGCACGTAGCCCACCACGTGCGCAACCGCCGCCCCGGCCGGGTAGCGGCGGATGGGGCGGCGGTCCATGGTAAGCCCGCGCAGGGGCTCGTTGCGCTCCTCCAGCCGCGACACCTGCTCGAAGCTCAGGTGCGGCACCACCTGCACCGGCTTGCCCTTGCTGGTGCGTGAGCGGCGGATGACGTCTTCGACCCCCGCCGAGTCCAGCGCCAGCATCTGCGCCACCGGCGCCAGCCAGGCGCGGATGGAGTCGGCGGGCGCGGGGTCCACCAGCAGGCTGTAGCCGGTGACGGTCTCGGCGACGAGCTTGCCGTTGCGGTCGTAGATGGCGCCGCGCGGGGCGGCCACGGGAAGGACGTCGAAGCGGTTGTCGTCCGCGCGCAGGGCGAACTCGCCGTTGTGCACGATCTGCGTGCGGAAGAAGGCGCTGCCCAGCAGACCCAGCATCACCACGATCGCCATCACCGCCGACAGCGAGCGCTGGCGGCGGGAGTGCGGGTGGAACGGGTCCGCGGGGCGGAGCCTGAGGTCCTGGTAGCGCGACATGCGGGGGTGGCGTGCTGCGTTGGGGGGAATGTGACGTAAAGTTAAGCACACGAAGGTGTTTGCGCCAGACGGAACACCGCGGCGCGTGCCGGGTCATACCCGGGGCGGCGGGAGCGGCACGCGCGTCGTCCTTGCGCGGGCCCGCAGGAACGCTAGTATTCTGCTCATCCCGCGCTTCACCGCGTCCATGCTTCTCCTTTGCGGCCCTCTTGCGGCACGCAACTTGACGTTATCCGGCGCGCATCCAGCCGACATCTCGCGGAGCTCCCGAACTCTTTCCGCCCGGCAATCTGCCGGCGGGGCCTTCGCGCTCCGGAATCAGCCAAACGAAATCTGATGAGCCTTTCCGCCCAACCGTCCGCCGCGGCGCGCCCAGCCGGCGCGCCGCCGCCCCCCGCGGACGGCATCCTCGAAGTGCTGCCCAGCGGCAGCGGGTTTCTGCGCACGTTCGCCAACGGCTACCAGGCCGCGGACGGCGACGTGTTCGTCTCGCAGTCCGTCATCCGCCGTCTGGGGCTGCGTACCGGCGACCGGGTGCAGGGCACCACGGGCACGCCCCCCGGCCGCGGCAAGAGCCCGCCGCTGGACGAGGTCCTTACGGTAAACGAGCTGGACCCCGCGCTGGCGCGCGGACGCGCCGACTTCGGCAGCCTTCCCGCCTCGTACCCCGACGAGCGGCTGCGGCTGGAGATCCCCGCCGAGTCGGACAGCCGGTCCCGCCGCGACTTCACCAACCGCATCATCGACCTGATCTCCCCGCTGGGCAAAGGGCAGCGCGCCCTGATCGTGGCCCCGGCCAAGGCCGGCAAGACCACGGTGCTGCAGGCCATCATGCGGGGCATCCACACCAACTATCCCGACGCCGTCCTGATGGTGCTGCTGGTTGACGAGCGCCCGGAAGAGGTGACGGAGATGCAGATGCTGGGCATTGGCGACGTGATCGCCAGCTCGTTCGACTGCCCGGCCGAGCGGCACGTGACGGTGGCCGAGATGGTGCTGGAGCATGCGCGGCGGCAGGTGGAGAGCGGCCGCGACGTGGTGATCGTGCTGGACTCGCTCACCCGCCTGGCGCGCGCGTACAACACCACCGAGCGCGGCACGGGACGCATGCTGTCCGGCGGCATCGACAGCGGCGCGCTGGAAAAGCCCAAGCGCTTCTTCGGCAGCGCGCGCAAGGTGCGGGGCGGCACGGGGAGCCTCACCATCATCGCGACGGCGCTGATCGACACGGGGAGCCGCGGCGACGAGGTGATCTTCGAGGAGTTCAAGGGCACGGGCAACAGCGAGATCGTGCTGGACCGCTCGCTGGCCGACAAGCGCATCTTTCCCGCGATCGACATCGAGAAGAGCGCCACGCGCCGCGAAGAGATGCTGTTTCCGCAGGAGCAGCTGGACAAGATCTACCAGCTTCGCCGCGCGCTGCACTCCCTTGGGCCCGACGACGCGCTGAACCTGCTGCTCAAGCAGATGAACGACACCAAGAGCAACGACGAGCTCCTGGCGCGCCTGCGGTAGGCTTCAGGAACTCGGTGGATGACGATGCGCGGCGGCCTTCTCAGCGAAGGCCGCCGCGCTTTCGTCTGGGCCGAAACAGCAAACTGCGCAGGGTGCAGAGGAACAGAGGAAAAGCTCAGAGGAACAGAGGAAGAACGAGAGAAGGGAAAGGCTCGGCAGTCGTTTTCTCTTCCCCTGTTTTCCTCTGTTCCTCTGGCCGTTCTCTGTTCCTCTGTACCCCCCTGCCTTTTTCTTTCCTGTCGGAGGGGACGGGACTTGCAGCGGCGCGCGGCGGGTCGAGCCTACATCGAGAACGAGCGGAGGGCGGAATGCGGCTGGGGATGGTGGGGCTGGGCAAGATGGGCGGCAACATGGTGCAGCGGCTGGCCCGCGGCGGCCACCAGGTGGTCGTCCACGACCGCGACCCGGAGGTCACGGCGCGCATCGGCGCGTTCGACGGCGCGGAGCCGGCGGGGTCGCTGGACGACGTCGTCGCGAAGCTCCAGGCGCCGCGGGTGATCTGGGTGATGGTACCCGCGGGCGGCGCCACCGAGCAGGTGCTGCAGGATCTGGCGGCGCGCGTGCAGCCCGGCGACGTGCTGATCGACGGTGGCAACAGCAACTTCAAGGACACCCAGCGCCGCGCCGCGGACCTGGCCGGCCGGGGCATCCGCCTGGTGGACGCCGGCACCAGCGGCGGCGTGTGGGGGCTGGAGAACGGCTACTGCCTGATGGTGGGCGGCGACGTGGACGCGGTGGGCGTCTGCGAGCCGGCGTTCCTCACGCTCGCGCCGGAAGACGGATACGCGCACGTGGGCCCGTCGGGCGCGGGACACTTCACGAAGATGGTGCACAACGGGATCGAGTACGGGCTCCTCCAGGCGTACGCGGAGGGGTTCGAGATCCTGCACAGGTCCGGGATGGGGCTGGACCTGCGCCGCATCGCGGACCTGTGGAACCACGGCAGCGTGGTCCGCTCCTGGCTGCTGGAGCTGCTGGAGCGCGCCTACGCCACCGAGGGGCAGGAGCTGGAGCGCATCCGCGGCTGGGTCGCCGATTCCGGGGAAGGGCGGTGGACGGTGGAGACCGCGCTGGACCTGGACGTTCCCGCGCCCGTCATCACCCTCTCCCTGCTGGCCCGCTTCCGCTCGCGGCAGGAGGAGTCGTACGGCGCGCAGGTGATCGCGGCGCTGCGCAACCAGTTCGGCGGCCACGCCATCAAGGAGAGCGCGCCCGGCGGGGAGGCGCCGCGATGAGCGACGATCCGCACCTTCCCGACGTCCCCCTTCCGCCCGCCACGGGAGAGACGCCGCTCCGCACCCCCATGGCCTCGCCCTTTCAGCGCGTCCGCTGCCCGGACCCGCTGGCGCTGGTCATCTTCGGCGGCACGGGCGACCTGGCGCGGCGCAAGCTGATGCCGGCGCTGTGGAAGCTCAGGGCCGACGGGCTGCTCCCCGACGAGTTCTGCATCGTGGGCAACTCGCGCGAGGACATCGACGAGGCCGAGTACCGCGGGCGGATGCGGGACGCGCTGGAGGAGTTCGCCGAGGCACCCCAGGCGGGGGAGTGGGCGGAGTTCGAGAAGCACGTCCATTACGTCCACGGCTCCACCGACGACCCGCAGACCTTCATCGACCTCCGCGAGCGGCTGGAGGCGGCGGACCGGGAGCACGGCACGCGCGGCAACCGCCTGTTCTACCTGGCGCTGCCGCCCTCCGTCATCGCGCCCACGGCGGAAGGGCTGGGGCGCGCGGGGCTGGTGTGCGACGTGGATTCCGACTGCTGGACGCGCATCATCGTCGAAAAGCCGTTCGGCCACGACCTGAAGACGGCGCGGGAGCTGAACGTGGCGCTGCTGCGGGTGTTCGGCGAGGGGCAGATCTTTCGCATCGACCACTACCTGGGCAAGGAGACGCTGCAGAACCTGCTCATCTTCCGCTTCGCCAACATCATCTGGGAGCCGCTGTGGAGCCGCACCTACGTGGACCACGTGCAGATCACGGTCTCGGAGAGCGTGGGGGTGGAGGGGCGCGCCGGCTACTACGACTCCAGCGGCGCCCTGCGCGACATGGTGCAGAGCCACCTGCTGCAGATCCTCACCCTGGTGGCGATGGAGCCACCCGCCAGCTACGACGCCGACTCCATCCGCAACGAGAAGGTGAAGGTGCTGCAGTCCATCCCGCTGCTCCAGGGGGACGACATCGGCCGCTACGCCGTGCGGGGGCAGTACGCGGCTTCGGTGGATGGGGACGAGGCGATGCCCGGGTACCTGGACGAGGAGAAGGTGCCGGCGGATTCGCGGACGGAGACGTTCGCGGCGCTTCGGCTGACGGTGGACAACTGGCGGTGGGCCGGCGTGCCGTTCTACCTGCGGACGGGAAAGCGGCTCCCCAACAAGGCCAGCGAGGTGGTGATCCGCTTTCGTCCCGCGCCGCACCCGGTGCGCGACCTGGTGCAGCGCGACGACCCCGCGCCCAACGCGCTGGTGCTGCACATCCAGCCCGACGAGGGGATCTCGCTCTTCTTCGAGGCCAAGCAGCCCGGCCTGCGCGGCGTGCTGCGGCCCGTGAGCATGGACTTCGACTACTGCAAGGCGTTCGGCACGGAATCGCCCGAGGCCTACCAGCGCCTGCTGCTGGACGCCATGCTGGGCGATGCCACCCTCTTTGCCCGCCGCGACGAGGTGGAGGGCGCGTGGACGCTCATCACGCCGATCGCGGAGGCCTGGGCGGCGGAGGGCCAGCCGGAGCCGTATCCCGCCGGCACCTGGGGCCCGCGGTGCGCGGATGAATTGTTGTCGCGCGAGGGGCGGAGCTGGGCGGTGCCGGGGACGCTGGGGGAGGTGGCGAAGGGTGAGGTGGTGACGGGGTGAGCGGGTGAACGGGTGGACGGGTGAACGGGTGAACGGGTGATGGAGGCGCTGGGCGGTCCGTTTCGCGGGCGGGTAAACCCGCGGCTGGGACAGCGATAAGCCCCGTCTTTGCTCGTTCCTCGCAAAACGGGGCTTCACCTGCTCGGGTCCGCGAGGGCCTTCGCGATGCGTGAGTATGGATGCGCCGGCAGTCACTACAACCGCGGGAACACACCGCTGGCTGTGTGACGTTTATACCCTCTCCCGCTTGCGGGAGAGGGTGCGAGCCTAAGCGAGCGGGTGAGGGTCCCCGTGCGGGGCCTCCGCGGCGATGGCGGAGCGCAGGGCGGCGGGGGTGATGTCCAGGTGGGCCAGCGCGCGAAAGGGCACGCCCTGCGGCGACTGCAGAACGCCCATCAGCAGCAGCCCCGTCCCCACCTCGCGCGCGCCGGCGATGCGGGCCTCGCGCATGGCGAACTCGATGGCGCCCTTGGTGTCGTCCGCGAACGGGAGCACGGGGGCGCGCACGCCCCACGGACGCGGCGGCGCGGCGTGCTCGATGCGCCGCCGGACGTCGTCCGGCTCGAAGCCGATGCGCGCCAGCGCGCGCGAGGGCACGCCCGCGGGGTCCGCCAGCAGCGCCAGCAGCAGGTGCTCGGCGTGCACGGCGCTGGCGTTGGCGCGCTGCGCCTGCCCCGTAGCGTCGCCCAGCGCGTCGCGCGCGGCCTCGTCGAACGGCAGGTCCGGCGGGCGCGGCGGCGGGATCTTGGGGCGCTTGAACAGCATCGTGGGGCTCGGTGGAGGTAAGGTTTAGTCGTCCAGGATGCCGCGGCTCACGCGGTCCAGCGCGGCGCGCAGGTCCGCGAGCGTGGCGCCCATGTGGAACGCGGCGACCACCACCGGCTTCAGCAGCCCGTCCAGCGCCTCGGCCGGGCTCGGGCTCGCGCCGCGCTCCGCCACCCGCGTGCCCCGCGCCCCGTCCGTGACCACCACGGCGCGGCGCTCCAGCTCCGCGTAGGCGCGGGCCACCGTCCCCGGCGCCACGTCCAGCCGGTCCGCCAGGCGCCGCACGGAGGGGAGCCGCTTGCCCGGCTTCAGCTCCCCGGTGGCGACGGCCTCCTGCACCCCGTCCACGATCTGCTCGAAGATGGAGCGCTCCGACGACTCGTCAATCTTCAGGTCCGGCAGGCCGTCGGCAACCTCGGCCTCCGCGGCGGCGCGGCGCACCGTATCCGGGGTGATGCCCAGCTCGCGCAGCACGGCGGCGCCCGCGTTCCCCTCCTCCGCCGCGATCCCGAACAGCACGTCCGACGCCCTGACGCTGCGGCCCGCGGCCTGCGCCTCGCGTGCGGCAAGCTCCATCACCTTGCGGAACCGCGAGGTGAACGGCAGGTCACCCGTGGGCGGGGGCGCGGTGCCGCGCGTCAGCGTCTCGTGCAGGCGGTCGCGCACCGCCCCCGCCCCTGCGCCGGCGCGCGCGAAGAAGCCCGCGTCGATCCCCGTGAGGGCGAGCAGCACGTGCTCCGGGCCGATGAAATCGTGCCGGAGCGAGATCGCCTCCGAGCGCGCCCGGTGCAGCACGTCGGGCAGGCTGCCGGGCCTGCCGGCAAGGGGCCTGGGGGGACGGGAACGGTCCATCGAGAACATGGGACCTCCGGAACGCGGGTGATTTGTACTACTCGTAATGATACATAAACTCTCACGTCGAATGTGTCAACGGTCGTGATACAAGATTCCGTCGTCCGTGGCGCCGCGATCCATTCCGCGCACGATGCGAATGCCGCCTCCGCCGCGCTGGCGGAGAGCTTCGCGGCGCGTGCGATGGAGGCGGTGCGGGCGCGCGGCCGCTTCAGCGTCGCGCTGACGGGGGGCAGCGGGCCGGTGCGGGCGTACCGGATGCTGGGCGAGGAGCCGCTGCGGTCGCGAATCCCGTGGGAGGGCGTGCACCTGTTCTGGGGGGACGAACGGTGCGTGCCGCCGGGCCACGCGCGCAGCAACTTCCGCATGGCCAGCGAGGCCTTCGTCTCCCGCGTCCCCATCCCGCCCGGCAACGTGCACCGCATGCGCGGCGAGCTGCCCGCCGCGGACGGCGCGGACGCGTACGCGCGGGAGCTGGCGGCGCACTTCGGACCCGGCGTGCCGCGCTTCGACCTCATCCACCTGGGGGTGGGGCCGGACGGGCACGTGGCGTCGCTCTTTCCGTTCAGCGGCGCGCTGCGCGAGCGGGAGCGCACCGTCACCACCAGCCTGCACCTTCCGCCGGGCGAGCCGCGCATCACCCTTACGCTGCCGGTGCTGAACGCGGCGGCGCGCATCGAGCTGCCGGTGATGGGCGCGGACAAGGCGGCGATCGCGTGGGCGGTGCTGCGCGGCCCCATCGACCCGTTCCGCTTTCCCGCGCAGTTCGTGCGGCCGGTGGATGGGGAGATGGTGTGGATGATGGATGCGGCCGCGGCCGCGCGGGTGGTGGGGTGAACAGAACGGGTGAACGGGTGAACGGGTCTCGCCCCGCCCGAAGGATAACGGCAACGCGGGGTGGCGGACGGGCCCTCTCCCCGCCAGGGCCTTTCGCTCGTTCCTCGCGCCGGCTGGCGACCCCTCCCCCAAACTGCGGGGGAGGGGTGGGAGCAGGCACCCTGGCGCGTCGAAAGGCATCGAACTGCGCCCGACGGAGCCCCCTCTCCCCCGGCCCCTCTCCCCCGCTGCGCGGGAGAAAGGGGAGAATTCGATTGCGCTTCGGAAAGGCCTGCGTTGGTACGACAGGTTGCCGGCCGTGCGCCGAACGTTCGGCGCGCGTCACCCGTCTCCCGCGCGGATGGCGGAGAGAGGTCGGGGGCGAGGGGTCCGCGCGCGGCGCGACGCCGTTCACCCGTTCACCCGTTCACCCGTTCACCCGTTCACCCGTTCACCCGTTCACACCTTCACCCGTTCACCCGTTCACCCGTTCACCCCCTGCCTCCCCCGCGGCACGGGATTGGCGGCAACCACCGCGACCGATCTCCAAAAGCCGCACACTCAGACGGGCAGGCGATGGCTTCCGCGACACTCCTGATCGACCTACAACAGATCCTGGCCGCCGAGCACCCGGACCCGTTCCGCGTGCTGGGCATGCACACCGTTTCCATCGGCGGCGAGCTGCGGCTGGTGGTGCGCGCGTTCCTTCCCGGCGCCGAGAGCGCATGGGTGGCCGACGCGGACGGACGCGACGTGGCGCCCATGGAGACGGTGCACCCCGACGGCTTTTTCGAGGCCCTGCTCCCCCGCGGCACCGGCAGCTTTCCCTACCGCCTGCGCGTCTGCTGGCCGGGCGCGGAAAAGGCGGTGCTGGCGGCGGACCCGTACGCGTTCGCGCCCGCCATCAGCGACTTCGACCTGTACCTGATGGGCGAGGGCACCCACCTGCGCCTGTGGGAGGTGCTGGGCGCCCGGCCCATGGAGATCGACGGCGTGGCCGGCGTCTCCTTCGCCGTGTGGGCGCCCAGCGCGCGCCGGGTGAGCGTCGTCGGCGACTTCAACCTGTGGGACGGGCGGCGCCACGCCATGCGCCTGCACCCGGCGCAGGGGGTGTGGGAGATCTTCATCCCCGAGCTGCCCCAGGGGACCGTCTACAAGTACGAGATCCTGCCGCGCACGGGGCCCGCGTTCCTCAAGGCGGACCCGATGGCCTTTGCCGCGGAGCTGCGGCCCGACACGGGGTCCAGGGTCGCGGACCTGCGCGACTACGCGTGGGGCGACGCGGAGTGGATGGAGCAGCGGCGCGGCGCGGACTTCTGCACCACGCCCATGACGGTGTACGAGGTGCACCTGGGCTCGTGGAAGCGCGTGCCGCAGGACGGCGACCGGCCGCTCACCTACCGCGAGATCGCGCACGAGCTGGCGGACTACGTCACCGACCTGGGCTTTACCCACGTGGAGCTGCTGCCGGTGATGGAGCACCCCTACGACCCGTCGTGGGGGTACCAGGTGACCGGCTACTACGCGCCCACCAGCCGCTTCGGCACGCCGGAGGACTTTCGGTACTTCGTGGACCACCTGCACCAGCGCGGGATCGGGGTGATCCTGGACTGGGTGCCGGCGCACTTTCCCAAGGACGCCTTCGCGCTGCGCCTGTTCGACGGCACGGCGCTGTACGAGCACGCCGACCCGCGGCTGGGCGAGCACCCCGACTGGGGAACGCTGGTCTTCAACTTCGGCCGCAACGAGGTGCGCAACTTTCTGGTCAGCAACGCGCTGTTCTGGCTGGAGGAGTACCACGTGGACGGGCTGCGGGTGGATGCCGTGGCCTCGATGCTGTACCTGGACTACTCGCGGCAGCCGGGGCAGTGGATCCCCAACCGCTACGGCGGGCGCGAGAACCTGGACGCCATCGAGTTCCTCAAGCAGCTGAACGCCGCCGTGCGCGACCGCTACCCCGGCGCGCTGATGATCGCCGAGGAGAGCACCGCCTGGCCCGGCGTCACGCAGCCGCCGCACCTGGGCGGCCTGGGATTCCACCTGAAGTGGAACATGGGGTGGATGAACGACTTTCTGCGCTTCATGCGCGAGGAGCCCATCCACCGCAAGTACCACTTCAACATCCTCACCTTTTCGCTGATGTACGCGTTCAGCGAAAAGTTCGTGCTGCCGTTCAGCCACGACGAGGTGGTGCACGGAAAGGGCTCGCTCATCAACAAGATGCCGGGCGACGCCTGGCAGAAGGCGGCCAGCCTGCGCGTGGCGCTGGGCGCCATGTGGGCGCATCCGGGACGAAAGCTGCTGTTCATGGGGATCGAGCTGGGGCAGTGGCGCGAGTGGAGCGAGGAGCGCTCGCTGGACTGGCACCTGCTCAACGAGCCGCTGCACGCGGGAATGCAGCGCTGGATGCGCGACCTGAACGCGCTGTACCGGGCCGAGCCGGCGCTGTGGGAGAACGACTTCAGCCACACCGGCTTCGAGTGGATCGACTTCCACGACGTGGAGCAGTCGGTGCTCTCCTTTCTCCGCCGCAGCGAGGACGGCGAGCACGAGCTGCTGGTGGTGCTGAACTTTACCCCCATGCCGCGGCACGCGTACCACGTGGGCGTTCCGCGCCCGGGGCGGTGGCGCGAGGTGCTGAACAGCGACGCCGACGTGTACGGCGGGAGCAACGTGGGGAACCAGGGGACGGTTGATACGGTGGCGCTGGCGGCGCACGGGCGCGACCAGTCGCTTCCGCTTACATTGCCGCCGCTCGGCATCCTGATGCTGAGGCACGAAGGCTGATCGGACGGGGCGGACTTTGCATCCTCCACCCCGCATCTTCTTTTATCGGAATCCGGCAAGACGAGAGATGGCGACCACCAGAGGGAAGGGCACCGGTACGCGCGGCTCCGCGCCCCCGGCCGACACCACCACGCCGGCGGAGGCCGCGCCCCGCGCTCGCCCCCCGCGCACCCGCGCGCCCGAAGACGAGATCGGTGGGACGGCGGCGCCGGAGGCGTCGGCAGCGGCCGCACCGGCGCCGCGCGGCCGCGGAGGGCGCGCCGCGCCCGGCGCAGGCGCTTCCGCCGCCGACACGGCGGCCATGGACGCGACCACTTCGGCTCCGAAGCCCCGCACGCGGCGCGCGGCGGCAGGCACCGGCGCCGCGGACGCGGCACCGGCTCCCGCCGCGCCCAAGTCGCGCGGGGGGAAGAAGAAGCGCGAGACGTACACCGAGACGGCGGCGCGGCGGCGCAGGGAGAAGGAGGTGGACCAGCTGCAGGCGGACCTGCGCGCGTTCGCCATCGCCCGGCCGTCGGGGTGGAACCACGAGGACTGGATGGCGTTCCTGGGCCACCTGAAGGAGAAGGGGCACGACGTCAGCGACCACCAGGCGGTCGGCGCGCGGCTGGAGCGCGAGCGTCTGGCGGTGGCGCTGGAGGCCATCGAGGGGCTGGGGCCGAAGCGCGTGCAGGCGCTGGTGGACCGCTTTCAGACGATGTGGAGCATGCGCCACGCGCAGGCCGCCGACGTCGCGACGGTGGCGGGGATGACGCGCCCGCTCGCCGAGCGCGTCGTCCAGCAGATGCACGAGCGCTACCCCTGAGCCAGGCGGTTTCTGCTTGCACCGGGTGTTCAGCCGGACCCGGTGATGCACGGTAAGCGAGGAAGGCGCGGCGAAGTTCGCCGCGCCTTCCTTTTTTGTGGTTCATCGCGGATTTCGTTGCACGCCACGCCTGGCGGGAAGCGGTGGCGGGTTCACCATGCGCGACCACCGTGTCCTGCGCGTCGGCAGGGGCGGGCACACCGGGCTTCCCTGAGGACGTCGGGAACTGCAGGCAGATGGCCGCCCGGCAGGGAGCCATCCGCATTTTTCTCTGGAACACCTTTCCCGCCGCAGCGCCCCGCAGCCCACCATTCCGGCTTCACCCGATGCGCGATCCCGCGAACCGTCCCCCTCGCGCGAACTTCTGCGGGAACGCCCCCGG
>DASUVG010000079.1:0-60334 GCA_036379135.1 Longimicrobium sp. | reverse complement strand
GCGCCGCTCCTGACCCGCTGCTGCGCAACCAATTTGGCGCCGACCGAAGGATCTCGCCGGCAGCACCTGGGGGCTGAATCAGTGCCGCGTAGCCAGCCCCGCGATAGCCGAGACGAGATCCTTCGGTCGCGCACAACCGCTCGAGTAACTTCAAGTTCCGGAGGCGCGCTCCCTCAGGAAATCAATCCTCGGTATTTCTGAAAGACAAATCTTAGACTCACTCTGAGGGAGGCGCCACGCCGCAACCTGCTTCTACGATGCAGCTTGGCGCCGACCGAAGGACCTCGCTGGCACAACTGCGGGGCTGGATCCAGGCTCGAATCTCAGCCCTGCGTAACGCGGACGAGGTCCTTCGGTCGCGCGCAAGCGATCGTGCCGCTTACGGTTCTGCGCGAGCGCTCCCTCAGGAAGTCACCGCGCTCGCGGGTCCTCCCAGACACAGCCCCCGTACTTTCGTACTCGCGTACTCTCGTACTCTCGTACTCTCGTACTTTCGTACCTCCCTCACTCCCGCAGCAGGTTCTGCCTGACGAACATCACCGTCGCGTAGAACTGGAAGTCCTGGTTGGCCTTCTTGGCGAAGCCATGTCCCTCGTCGCGCGCCATCAGGTACCACACCGGCGTGCCGCCCTGCTGCACGCGCGCCACGATCTGCTCCGCCTCGGTGCGCGGCACGCGCGGGTCGTTGCCGCCCTGCACCACGAACAGCGGCCGGGTGATGCGGGCCGCGTTGTTCAGCGGGCTGATGCGTTCGAAGTACGCCGCCATCTCGGGGACGCGCTCGTCGCCGTACTCCGCGCGGCGCAGGTCGCGGCGGTAGCTCTCGGTGTTGCGCAGAAAGGTGCTGAAGTGGCTGATCCCCACCACGTCCAGCGCGCAGCAGATGCGGTCGGCGTAGTTGGTGGCCACCGCCAGCGTCATGTATCCGCCGTAGCTGCCCCCCGTCACCATCACCCGCGACGGGTCCAGGTCCGGCTGCGTGGCGATCCAGTCCAGCAGCGCGCCGATGTCCTGCACCGACTCCTCGCGCCGCATCCCGTTGTCCAGCTTGACGAACGACTTGCCGAACCCCGTGGAGCCGCGGACGTTGGGAAACAGGATGGCCACGCCCAGCTCGTTCAGGTAGTAGTTGCTGCGCCCCAGGTAGATGGGCCGCGACTGCCCCTCCGGACCGCCGTGGATGTTGATGATCACCGGCCGCCGCCCCGTGAAGCGCGCCGCCGGACGGTACAGGAAGCCGGAGATCGTCCGCCCGTCGAAGGTGGGCCAGCGCACCAGCTGCGGCTCCGCCAGCTCCGACGCCACCAGGCCGCCCAGCTCGCTCTCCGTCCACCGGCTGGCCGCGCCGCTCGCCACGTCCACCGACCACGTGTCCGTGGGCGAGCGCGCGGAGTTGAGCGAAAAGCCCACCTCGCGCCCCGACGGGTGCCAGCGCACCCGCGTGATCACGCCCACGGGCACGCTCTCCACGCGGCGGTAGACGCGGGTGCGCGTGTCCAGCAGGTATAGCCGCGAGATCCCTTCCTCGTTGGTCGAGAACGCCACCATCCCCCCGTCCGGCGACACGTCCAACCACTCCACGTCCCACGGAATGTCGGGCGTCAGCGGCGTCACCGCGCGGGTGGACAGGTCCATGTACGCCAGGCGCTGGAACTCCGCGCCCAGGTCCGTGGCCATGTACACGCCGCGCCCGTCCGCCGCGAACTCGGCGCTGCCGTACGCCACCGAGTCGGCGCCGCGCCGCGTGAGCGCCGTCCTGGCCCCGGAGGCCGCGTCCACCAGCCACAGGTGGCTGCGGTTGATGGACTCGTACTCCAGCACCAGCAGCGTGCGGTCGTCGGGCGACCAGTCCGCCACGTACCACCCGCCGCCGGTGGCCTGCATCACCATCCGCCGCGCGGAGGGGTTCGCCGGGTCCATCACCCACACGTCGCGGTCGGCCCCGTTGCGCGCCGTGCTGCCGTAGGCAATGCGGTCGCCGGCGCGGCTCCACAACGGCGAGTCGTTCTGCGAGCGCCCGCCGTCCGTGAGCAGGGTAATGCGTCCGGTGGAGGCGTCGTAGCGGTAGATCTGGTCGAACTCGTTGCCGCCCACGTCGCGCAGGAACAGGAACGAGCCCTCGCCGCGCGGCTCGTACGAGGCGTCGGCGATGGGCTCGTCGCTGAAGGTGAGCTGCGTGCGCGCTCCGCCCGGCGTGGCCACGCGGTGGATCTGCGCCGCGTTGGCAAAGCGGGTGGAGATCAGCAGCTCGCGCCTGGTGGGATGCCAGTCCATGAAGAGGGCGGACCGCGACTCCGTGTAGCGGCGCACCTCCGCCGCCAGCGACGCCGGGATGGCGGGCACGCCCTGCACCACCAGGTTCTCGCCGGGGGTGATCACGGGCTCCTGGGCGGCGGCGCCCAGCGGCAGCAGCGCGAGGATCGTCAGCGTGGGGATGGAACGGCGCATGAGCGGCGGCTCCGTGCGGGTGTGCGGGCGAAAGGCTTCGGCCGATGCCGGAAACGCTACGCGTCCCGCCGCCCGCCAGCAAGCCTTGCCCCCCGCCTGCGCGCTTTCCCTGCTCTCACGGTCCGACGCATGGTCGTGGTGAGCGGAGGCATGGCGCGCTCGTCGACGAGGCACGATCCCTGAGGCGGTCGGGAACGAGAGGGAGGTGGAAGCGCGGCAGAGGGCCATGAGAATTTTTTTGGGAGGATGCGGCTCGGCGGAAGAGCTCCGCAGCGCAGGGAGTCGGGCTGATCGCACCACCTGATGCGCGATCCGGAGAACCATCCGCCAACTCCACGATCAATGAGCGGGATGCTCTCCCATACGCTGGTCCTCTTCCGGATCCGGGATACCATCCGGATCACATGTGACGTCCTGTGGATGCAGGACGATCGTGAACAGAAACAGCGCGCCCGCGATCTGCTGATCGCGGGCGCGCTGTTTTGTCGACCGATGGAACGCGGTGGTCAGGCGGTGCCGGTGCTTCCACCCCCGCCGCCGGGCCCGCGGCCGCGTCCGCCGCGGCGGCGCCGGCTGCGGTTGGGCCCCACGCCCGCCATCTCGCGCTGCTGCCCCTGCGCCGCGCCCTCGGAGCGCGGCTGCGGACGGCTGGTGCGCTCGGCGTCGGTGCGCACGCGGCGCTCGTCCTTCTCGCGGTGCAGGTGGTCCACCCGCGAGGAGCGGTGCGACCGCTCGCGCAGGCGCGCCTCCTCCTCCGCCTGCCGCTGCGTCTTGCGCTCCAGCTTTTCCTTGGCGCGGGCGCGCTCCTCCGCCTTGCGCTTGCGGATCTCCGCGATGCGCTCGGCGATGGGCACCTCGAAGCGCTCCTGCGGCCTGGCGCGGTAGTCGAAGCCGTCCACCGTCATGCGCGGCAGCTTCTTGCCGATGGCGCGCTCGATCGCCGCCAGGTCCCGCTCCTCGTCCGGCGAGACGAAGGTAAAGGCGTCGCCGGTGGCCTCGGCGCGGGCGGTGCGGCCCACCCGGTGGATGTAGTCCTCCGGCACGTGCGGCACGTCGAAGTTCACCACGTGCTCCAGCGCCTCCACGTCGATGCCGCGGGCCACGATGTCCGTTGCCACCAGCACCCGGTAGCGCCCCTCCTTGAACCCCGCCAGCGCGTCCGTGCGCGCCGTCTGGCTGCGGTTGCCGTGGATGCGCGCGTTAGGCACGCCGTGCTTGTCCAGGAAGTCCGCCAGGCGGTTGGAGCGGTGCTTGGTGCGGCAGAAGACGATCACGCTGCCCACCTCGCCGCGCTTGATCAGCTCCAGGAACAGGTGCGCCTTGAGCTCCTCGGACACGGGATACAGCGCCTGGGTAATGCCCGTCGCGGGCTTCGCGCGGCGCTGCAGGTCCACCGTCACCGGCTTCTGCAGCATGTCGTTGGCGAGCGCCGCGATCGGCGCCGGCATCGTCGCGCTGAAGAACAGCGTCTGCCGCTCCGTCGGCACGTGCTTCAGCACGCGGCGGATGTCCGGAAGGAACCCCATGTCCAGCATGCGGTCCGCCTCGTCCAGCACCAGCACCTCGACGTTGTTCAGCTTGGCGTAGGGGTACTGCAGGTGGTCCAGCAGCCGCCCGGGCGTGGCGATGATCACGTCGACCCCGCGCCGGAACGCCTCCTCCTGCGGCTTCATTCCCACTCCGCCGAACACCGAGGCGGAGCGCACGCCCGTGTGCCTGCCCAGCGCCACGAACTGCTCCTGGATCTGCGCCGCCAGCTCGCGCGTGGGGCTGATGACCAGGGCGCGCGTGGTGCCGCGCGGCTTGTCCGCCAGGCGCTGGATGATGGGGAGCGCAAAGGCGGCCGTCTTGCCGCTGCCGGTCATGGCGCAGGCCAGCACGTCCGCGCCGGTGAGCGCGGGCGGAATGGACTGTTCCTGGATCGGCGTGGGGCGAGTGTATCCGAGCTCCGTGACGGCGCGGAGCAGGGCGGGCGACAGCCCGAGCGGTTCGAAGGACATGCGTCTGGGGATACTGGCGGGCCGCGGTTGGTTCTCGTGTTTCGCGGCAAAAAGTAAGACGGCGGCCCCTTGCGGGAGTCCCGCCGTCCGTTCGATGTGCCCCTGTACCCCACCTAGCGCAAAAGGATCGTTCCCGGACGCCTTCCGACGCAAATCCCCTTCTGCCACCTGAAAACACCCCTGTACCACGGGTGGCCGTGTTCGCACGGGCACTTCCATCAGGCTGTGGGGGTGTTGTACCCTTTGTTCACCTGTGACGCCTGCTCAGATTCCACACGCTCCCGGATCGCTCCATGACTCACGTCAGCATGATCGACGTCGCCCGCCACTTCGCCGAGTACGTGAACCTGGTCGTAGAGCGGGGTGAGCGGTTCACCCTGCTGCGCGAGGGAAAGCCCGTCGCCGAGCTCGGCCCCGTGCTCCAGGCGGTTCGCCTGGAAGACCTCCCCGCCCTCCTCGCCACCCTCTCCCGCATCACCCCAGAAGAGGCGCGTGCCCTGGCCAGCGAGCAGGGGCCGCTGCTCACGCCGGTCAGCGGTGGGCTTTTGGCCGGCCAGTAGCGTCCACAACAGCCTTCCATGCAAAGCCAGGGTGTGAGATGATTCCGCGTATCTATGTAGACACGACCATTCCGAGCGCGTATCACAACAGCCGCACGGCGCCCGAGATGGTGTCACAGCGTGACTGGACGCGGAGGTGGTGGCACTCTGCCCTGCAATCCGCTGAGCTGGTCACCAGTATGGCGATGCTCGAGGAACTCAGGAGGGGAACGTCGGGCCACGTAGCTCATCGGCTCGAGCTTGTCGCATCGCTCGACCTGCTCGACATGGACTCGAGAGTGTACGAGATCGCCGACACTTACATCCGTCGAAAGCTGATGCCGGCAGATCCCCGGGGAGATGCGCTCCATCTTGCAGTTGCGTCCTATCACAAGTGCGACTTTCTTGTGACGTGGAACTACCTCCATCTTGCGAATGCCAATAAGTTCCATCATATCCGAGCGATCAATACGCAGCTGGGACTGTTTGTGCCATCGCTGGTTACGCCACCGCAGCTGGGAGGAGCCGATGAAGAAGATTAAGCCCGCGGATCCCTTGCTCGAAGAGGTAGAGGAGGCCCAGCGGAGGCTTGAAGCGGAGTTCGACAACGATCCCGCGAAGCTGGCGGCACACTACGAAGAGCTTCAGAAGCGCTACGCACACCGGCTTATCAGCAGGCACGTGCACGCCCGCGTAGCCGACCAGGCTCCGACGAAGCCTGTCAGTGAAGCAAACGCCGCCTGACCTCGGCTTTCCTGCATCGTCAGTGGTAGTCGTGTGAGCGGACGACGGCGCTGGCTTCGTCCAGGCGCAGGGGGAAGAAGGTCTCGGCCTTCAGGTTCACCACCCCGTCTTCCTTGCCCAGCCGTCCCCGCACGGCCAGGATGCCGTTGCGGTTGATGATCTCTCGCTCCTTCTCGTACAGCTGGGGCGTGATGATCACGTCCAGCCGCCCCGTCTCGTCCTCCAATCCCACGAACACGAAGCCCTTGGCCGTCCCCGGCCGCTGGCGCACGATCACCAGGCCGGCGGCGGTGACGCGCTCGCCGTGGCGGCGGCCGTCCCCGCGCAGTGACTCCAGCTCGGCGATGCCCAGCTCGCGCAGGTAGCTGCGCAGGTGCCGCATGGGGTGCCCGTCGATGTCGAAGCCGGTGACGTGGTGCGCCATCAGCGTGCGCTCCGCCGGCGCCAGCTCCGGCAGCCGCGTGGTCGATGGCGTGACCGGCGCCAGCGGGCCGCCGCTGCGGCGGGCGCGCAGCTCGCCCAGCACCGTCCACAGCGCCTGCCGCGGCCCGCCCTCGATCCACGAGCGGAACGCCCCCGCCGCCGCCAGCGCCCGCAGCCCGTGCTCCGAATCGAACCGCTCCACCACATCCGCCACCGAGGTAAAGGCTCCCCGCTCCAGTTCTTTCCTGAACCGCCTCCCGGTCACCGTACCCAGGCCGCGGACGTACCGCAGGCCTACCCGCACAGCGGGAGTGCCCAGGTTCAAGTGTCCAGGTTCAAGTGACGGTTTTTCTGGGCACTGGGCACTGGGCACTTGATCCTTCTGTTCCAGCGTGCAATCCCACTTGCTTTCCGCCAGGTCCACCGGGCGCACCTCCACCCCGTGCAGCCGCGCGTCGTGGATCAGCGTGGACACGGGGTAGAAGCCCATGGGCTGGGCGTTCAGGATGGCGCACAGGTACTCCGCCGGGTAGTACAGCCGCAGCCACGCGCTGGCGTACGCCAGCAGCGCGAAGCTGATGGCGTGCGATTCCGGAAAGGTGTAGCTGGCGCACGCCTCCAGCCATCCCAGCACCTTCTCCGCCGCCGCCTCGTCCACGCCCCGCGCCGCCATCCCCTCGCGGATGGACGCCGTGGCCGCGTGCATCTCTTCCCGCGAGCGCTTGCGGCTCATGGCGCGCCGCAGCCGGTCCGCCTGCCCCGCCGAGCACCCGCTGACCACGATGGCGCAGCGCATCAGCTGCTCCTGGAACAGCGCCAGCCCGTGCGTGCGGCCGAGGACCGCTTCCAGGTCGGGGTGCGGATACTCCGTGGGCACCTCGCCGCGGCGGCGCGCCAGCATCTCCTTTACCTGGCCGCCCAGCATGGGGCCGGGGCGGATGGCGCCCACGGAGATCACCACGTCGTAGAAGCACGTCGGGCGCAGGCGGGGAAGAAAGTTGGCCTGCGCGCGGCTCTCGATCTGGAACAGGCCGATGGTGTCGGCCGCGCCGATCTGCGCGTAGACGGCGGGGTCGTCCATCGGCAGGCGGCCGATGTCGATCTCCTCGCCGCGCCAGTCGCGGATCAGGTCCATGCACTGCCCCAGCAGCTTGAGCATCCCCAGCCCCAGCAGGTCGAACTTGGGAACGCCCAGGTCCGCGCAGTCGTCCTTGTCCCACTGGATGACCGTGCGGTTGACCATCGACGCCTGCTCGATGGGGACGGACTCGCCCAGCGGGGTGCCGGAGAGCACGAAGCCGCCGCTGTGGATCCCCCGGTGCCGCGGTAGGCCGTCCAGCCCGGCCACCAGCTTCACCAGCGCCTTTGCCTTCGGCTCCGCGGGGTCCAGGCCGACCGACCGCAGCGCCTTTCCCTCCGCCATCTCCAGCCACTCCGCCGCCGTCTTCGCGGACGAGTATCCATCCACCCGCTTCGCAAGGAAGTCCGCGGTCGCCACCGGCAGGCCGAGGACGCGCACGGCGTCGCGGATGGCGCTGCGGCCGCGGTACTCTACGTGGGTGCACACCATGGCCGCGTGCCCGCGCCCGTACTTCTCGTACACGTACTGCAGCACGCGCTCGCGGTCGTCCATCGCCGCGAAGTCCACGTCGATGTCCGGCGGCTCGGGGCGCTCGGGAGAAAGGAAGCGCTCGAAGAGGAGGTCGTTGGCGACGGGATCCACCGCCGTGATCCGCAGCGCATAGCAGACCAGCGAGTTGGCCGCCGAGCCGCGCCCCTGGCAGAGGATGCGGCACTCGCGCGCGAAGCGGCAGATGTCCCAGACCACCAGAAAGTGGTCGGCCATGTCCATCCCGCGGATGATGGCCAGCTCGTGCTCCAGCTGGCGCCGGTGCGTCTCCGACGCGTCCGGCAGCCGCTCGCGCAGCCCCGCGCGCGACAGCGACTCCAGCATCGCGTCGGCGGACGCCCATCCGTCGGGGAGGTGAAAGCGGGGGTGGATGGGGGGCGCCGCGGTGAGGCTGAAGCCGGCGCAGCGCTCCGCGATCTCGCGGGTGCGGCGGATGCCCTCGGGCGCCGTGCTCCACCGCCGCGCCATCTCCCCCGGCGCCTGCAGGCACCATTCGGCGCTGGGGCGCAGCCAGCCGCGGCGGTGCGCCTCGTCCAGCGTGGTCTCGCGGCGGATGCAGGTCATCAGGTCGTGCACGGCGCGGCCGGAGGCGTCGGCGTAGTGCACGTCGTGCGTCACCGCCCACGGGACCCCCGTTTCGCGGGACACGTCCAGCAGGTCCGCGCACAGCGACGCCTCCTGGTGCGTGCGGTGGTCCCACAGCTCCAGGTGAAAGCGGTCACCGAAGATCTCCTTGAGCTGACCCGCCCACGCACGCGCCTCCGCGTGCCGCTCCTGGCGCAACAGGGACGGCAGCCGGCCGTGCGGACAACCGGAAAGCGCCACCAGCCCGTCGGCCCGCGCGGCGAGGGTGTCCAGGTCCAGCGCAGGAACTCCGCGCGGGCTCCGGGTCCGGGACGCCGTGAGCAGCGCACAGATGTTTTTCCACCCCGCCCAGTTTTCCACAATCAGAGTGAGGTGAGACCCGTCCCACAGCGTGGTTTCCGCGCCCAGAAGGGGAGAGATTCCGGCCGACTGGCAGGCGCGCGAAAACCGGACGGCGCCCCCCAGGTCGTCGTGGTCGGTGAGCGCAAGGTGGGTGTAGCCGAGCTCCGCCGCTCTTGACACAAGGCCCTCGGGCGACGTAGCACCGTCACCGAGCGAAAACGCGCTGTGACAATGCAGCTCGACGTAATCTCCTTTATTCACAGGCGCTTAGCGGAAAACCGCGCGCAAGGGGACATCGCGCTTACGTCACGAACGCACCTCAATCGTACCATCCTTCCAGGTACCACCGGCCCGTGGGCCCGTCGCGGTAGACCAGCCCCAGCCACCCCTCCGGCGACTCCAGCCGCCAGTACTCCCGGGCCGTTCCGCGCGCCCACCACGCTCCCGAAATGCGCTCCGGTCCCTCCGCCCGAGTTTTCCACAATCTCGGTGGAAAACCTCCGATCCCCCCATCGGACAACGCATTCTGCACCGACGGAATGTCCACCTGTGCGGGACGCTGTTCCGCGTCCACCCGCACTGCTACGGGAAGGGGCTCAGGAAGGCGGCGCAGGCAGAGGGGGAGCGTGTTGCGGAACGCGCGGCTGTCCTCTCCGGAGCGCTCCTCACCCGAAGGGCGCGCGTCCGCCACCGCGGCGATGCCGTCGCTCCCCCGCGGGGCCCAGTCCGCGTGCTCGCCGGGAAGGTGGGCCCCGTTGTGCACGGCGGTGCTGAGCGCCCCCTCGCCCCAGCGGGCGAAGACCGGCAGGAGGGCGGCGTGCAGGGCGCCGGGGTCCGGCGCGGGGGCCGTGAAGGCGTCCAGCTGGTCCGCCCGCGCCGTCCCCTCCTCCTCCGCGACCAGGGAGACGCCGCGGACGGGGGCGGCGAGCGGCTGCGCGTCCACCGCGCGGCGGCACAGGTCCGCCAGCACCCGCGCGTCCGCCGTGGGCCGCGCGGGGCGGATCTCGCGCACGTCGTCCGGCGCGTCCTCCACCCGCAGCACCAGGCGCAGGCGCGCGGGGATGCGCTGCCGGGCCTCCAGCTGGCCCAGGACGGAGGCGATCAGTCCGCCGAGCACGAAGCGCAGCGGCTCCGACGTCTCGATGGCCGGCTCGAAGTCCGCCTCCGCGGCGGCGATCCCGGGCGCGGCGGGGCGAAAGGGCCAGCGCGTGTCGTCGCCGTGGGCCAGGCGCCAGGCGCGCAGCCCCTCGTTCCCGAAGCGCAGCTCCACCTCCGCGGGGACCAGCGCGGCCAGGTCGCCGCACGTCCGCATCCCCAGGAGCTCCAGCGAGTGGCGCAGGTCGGGGGGGATGGGGATGAGCGAGAGCGAGCGGCGGCGCAGGTAGGCGGCCTCGCGCCCGGGGGGCACCACGCGCACGGGGACGGCGCGCTCGCGGGTGGCCGCCGCCGCCGCGATGCAGCAGCCGGCCACGCCCACGCGCGCCGGGTAGCCCGCGCGTTCGGCGGCGTCCGCCAGGGCGCGGCCCACCCCCGCGTCGCCGCCGTGGCCCTCCATCCCCGTCACGTCCGCCCAGAAGGCGCGGGGGTGGCCGCGGACGGGGATCACGCGCGGCGCCGCCGCCAGCAGCGCGCCCGCCAGCGTGGCGCGCGCGTCCGCCTCCAGCGCGGGCGCGGGGTCGGGAAGCCGGATGCAGGCGATCCGCCGCAGCATCAGCCGAACCGCAGGGCCCGGGCGGCGGCGCGCCGGTCGGGGCCGTGCGCGGCGTGCAGCCGGGGCGCCGGCTCGTGCACCAGCTCCACCTGCCGCTCGCCCGTGCGCGCGCCCCACCCCTTGGCCATCTGGATGGCGCTGGGGCGGCGGAAGCGGCCGCCGGCGCGCAGGCCGGCATGGACGCCGGTGCGGCGGAAGTCCAGCTTTACGTCCGCGCGCCAGCTGGTGCCGCCGCCGTCGGTGGAGACCAGCACCGCCGCGTCCGTCTCGCGGGCGATGGCGCGCAGCCGGTGCGCCTCCACGGGCTCCGGCGCGGGGCCGTCCAGCACGACCAGCCCAAAGGCGCCGGTGCGCAGCAGCGTCTCGGCCACCCAGGCGCCCTCCGCCGCGTGCCCGGCGCCGGGGGGACGCGCCACCCACAGCCCCGGCGCAGAGTGCCCGTCCGGGCCGCACCACGAGGCGGGGTCCAGCGTGCGGGTGGCGTCCACCAGCGCCACCAGCGTCTCGCGGCACGCCGCCTCCACCAGCACGCGCAGCGCGGCCGTGCGGCCGGAGGTGGCCTCGCCGGCCCAGAGCGTAAGGGCGCGGCGGGGAACGCCGCCGGGCACCAGCCCGTCCAATGCCGCCACCCCGGTGCGGAATCCCGCGCGCTCACGCGACGGCGCCTGCCCCGGAAGCGGCACGATGGCATCGCCAAAGCGCTTTTCCAGGGTGGCGCGAAGCAGCTTGAGGTCGGGTGCGGCACTCACGATTGCAGCCTTATGAAGAATGCCCCGCATTCGATTCACGTCATCGCGCGGGTAGAGCAAGAGTAATACCGAATAATACCCGAAACAAGCTCACGCACCTGAGCAGCTAAGTACCGGTAGGACGGGCACTTGGCTGCAAGTTTACGCAGGGCGCATGCGAACGTTTACTCCGTGTACGGACGCGTCTGATCCGTACATGTGTATTGCGCCATGCACATGATCGGCGGGTTAGTTTACGACCTGTACAGCCTTTGAAAGTGGCCGCGTCCACAGGGGAGAAGTTGTGCGGAGAAGCGGATTTCGGAGGGTGGTTCGGGGCATTTTCACCCCGCGGAACATTGACTTCCGGAGGCGCCGCACTGAATCCGGCTTCCTGGACAGGCCCCGGTGCGCCGACTGAAGGATCTCGCCGGCGAAACCGTGGGGGCTGGCTTGCCGTCTCGGAAGCCAGCCCCGCGGCAAGGCGGACGAGATCCTTCGGTCGCGCGCAAACGGTTGCGTGACTTCAGGTTCCGTGTGAGCGCTCCCTCAGGAAGTCAATCGTTCGGCTCTTCAGCGAACCCTGCCGCTTGACGTCAGCTGGACGCGGCGCCCACAAGGCCGGCGCGGCGCTCGCCCAGCATCTCTTCCATGCGCGACAGGCAGCGCGAGAACTTCTTTCCGTACGATCCGGCAAGCCACTCCGCCGGAAACAGCTCCGTCAGCCCCGCGTCCCCCGAGGCCGCGAAGGGGACGGCGTTGTCGTACAGCTTGTCGATGAAGTGCACCCAGCGCAGCCCCTCGTACAGGCTCGCCATCGGCCGCACGCCCTCCAGCAGCAGCTCGTCGATGGCGTCGATCACCGCGTGAAAGCGGATCGGGTGGATCTCCCCCAGGCCGCGCATCAGCTCGTCGAACGAGACGGAGAGCGAGCGCGGGCCGGCGGCGGAACGGGCGCGGTCCATCGCCGCGTCGTCCAGAAAGTACGCGCGGCCGGGGTCCGCCTCGAAGCGGCGGTGGCGGTAGTCCTCGCCCTCCACGCGCAGCACCTCGAAGGCCGACGAAAGCTCCTCGATCTCCGTCCTGAAGTTCTTCTGGTCGAAGCGGCCGCGCCCCAGCTCGTCGGGAATGGTGTTGGACGTCGCGGCGATGCGGATGCCGTCCGCCAGCGCGCCGCGCAGAAAGGCGAGCGCCAGCTTGAGGTTGCCGGGATCGTCCAGCTCCCACTCGTCCACCGCCACCAGGCGCATCCCCCGGAACGCCTGCCGCGCGCCCTCCACCCCCAGCAGCCCGATGGCGTACACCAGCTCGTCGAAGCTCAGGTACGCGCGCGGCCCCGGCGCCGCGTGCCACAGCGACGCCAGCAGGTGCGTCTTTCCCACCCCGAATCCGCCATCCAGGTACACCCCCGACCCGCGCTCCACCCCGCCGAACGCCGCGCGCAGCCGCTTCCATCCGCCCTCCGCGCGCTCCAGCTCCGCCGCGACGGCGCGCAGACGCTCCACCGCCCGCCCCTGCGACGGGTGGCGTGGATCGGGACGGTAGTCGTCGAACCGCTTGGCCTGAAAGCGGGGCGGGGGGACGAAGCCGGCCACCAGCCCGGCGGCGTCGGGGCGGGCGGGGATGCGGGAGAGAACGTCGTCCAGGCGCAGCAATGCGGGCGTGGGATGCAGGTCGGCAAAACGTGCGGGCGGGCGCGATGCCCGCGCCCGCCCCGGAAGATCGTACCGCCGCCGCGCTCAGGGTCCCCAGACGGAGATGCTGGACATGCTGAGCGTGGCGTGAAGCCGCAGGTCCACCGCGTCGCCCGGGCGCACGCGCACCGCGGGGCTCAGGTACGCGCGCGCTCCGCCGACGGGGTCCGCCAGCAGGTACACGTCCGCCGCGTCCGACGCCACGGCCGAGAGCACGAAGCGCTGCTCCGAGAGCCCCGTCACCGTCCCCAGCCGCCGTCGCATCCCGGACTGCAGCACGTACACCGTCACGTCGGCGAACCCGTTGTTGGCCACCTCTACCACCGCCGTCCGGTTGGCCGGCTTGCCCAGCGAGGGCTTGCCGTCCCCGGATGCGCAGCCGGCCGCTCCCAGTGCCAGGAGCAGGGCCAGGCGCACCGTGTGCCGCGTGTTCATCCGCACCTCCTCCGCAAAGGGAGGCATTCGGCGTCCGTCCGGGCGCCGCACCCGTCCACCGATCAATCTACGTGCCGCCCCGGCGGACGCACAGGATTCGTCGTTCTCCGTGCCACCCCGATGCGGCGTCGGGCGCGCCTCCCCGCCGCCTCTCGGAACGCCGCGGCTAGCGGATGGACAGCGTGTACGCGCCCGTCTGCCCCGTCACGCGCGGCGACGTGGCGGCGTCGATGAACACCTCGAGGTCGTACGGGGCCGTGTAGGTGATGCGCGCGTGGGTCCCTCCGGCGCCGTCGTCGTCGGTGAGCGCGGGAAAGGCGAGGTTGTCCGTGTACAGCGCCAGGTACGCGTCCACCTCTCCCGACGTCATCTCCACCGTCACCGTCTCCCCACGGCGGAGGGGGAGCAGGATCCGGTCGTACAGCTGCACGGAGCCGCCCACCGTCCGGGTGCAGTCGGTGGACTGCAGACGGAGCGTGACCGCCACGCCCCGCATGCCCTGCGCGAGCCCGCAGCTCGTCACGTCCGCCAGAACGGTGGAGGAGAGCGTGAAGGCTCCGCTGGTGCCGGAGCGGTTGCTGCTCACGCCGGGGTAGTACGTTCCGGGGGCCAGCAGCAGGAGCAGCCGCGCCGGCGGGCTGAGCGTGACCTGCTCCGCCACCATGTGCTCGGCATCCATCAGCATGAGGTGCGAAGCCCACGTCGTGGCCAGCTGAAAGTGCACGGCCCGCGAGGCCTCCAGCGCAAAGCGGAACGGCTTGCTGTACCAGATGAAGCCGTTGGACTGGTATAGCTCCGGGCAGTCGGAAAAGGTGAGCTGGGCGTTGATTGCGGTGCCCACGACGTACTCCGTGATCCCGGCGCACTGCGACAGCGCCGTGGCCGTGGCCGTGAACGTTACCGGATCGATCCCCGCGACCGCTGCCCGCACGGTGGAGACGTCCGGCCGGTCCGGCGTCTCGAAGGGCGTGGCGGCATGCCCGGCCGTATCGCTGACGACGGTGCGGGCCGTGACCTTCCGCGGAACGTCGTTGACGATCTCCCGCAGCGTGCCGCCTCCGGCCGTGACCGAGAAGGTGACGGGACTGCCGCCCACCGGTACCCCCCGCGCGTCCTCGACACGCACCAGGAGGGCGAGTGGCAGGGCGTTGCCGGCCGGGATGCGCTGGTCGTTCCCCGAGACCCGCACCACCCTGGCGGGCGGCCCGGCCAGCGCGGCGGTGTCGGTGAGGGTGGCGGATGCGTATCCGGGCGCCGTCATGGTGAGCGTGTTCAGCCCGGGCGAGGGCCCGAGCCGGAACGACGCCGAGGCGTGGCCCAGCCCGTCGGAGGCGACCGTCGTGCTCCCGGTGTACGGGCGGGTGAGGTCCGGCGCCACCCCGCCGCCCCCGGCCGTCACGGTGAACGTCACGGGGACGCCGCTGACGGGCTGCCCGTTCGCCTGCTCCACGCGCACCGTGGGCCCGGGAAAGGTCCGGGTCCCCGGCAGCCCGATGAACCCGCCGCCGAACACCACGCGCAGGCGCGGCCCCAGGCGCGCGGTGAACACCACCTGCTGCCCCGCGGCGGAGGCCGTGACCGTGTGCTCGCCACTCGCCTCCGGCAGCGTCCAGCGGATGCCGGCGCGCCCGAGCGGGTCCGTCGTGTCGGAGGCGGCGTCGATCACGCCGCCGCCCACGGAGAGGGTAAAGTCCACGGGGACTCCCTCCGCCGGGCTCCCTCCGGCCGTGGCACGCACGGCGACCCCCACCATCCCTCCGGGGGTGCCGAGGATGGTGGTGGGCTCGCTCGCCTGCAGCAGAACCGCCCGGGCCGACGCCGTGAACACCGCGGACTGCCCCGCGGCCGAGGCGGTGAGCGTGTGCGCGCCGGCGGCCAGGGGCAGCGTCCACCAGGCCTGGGCCTCGCCCGCCGCGTCCGTCGCTGTGGCGGCGGGCGCCGCCGCGCCGCCGCCCGCCGAAGGCACGAATCCCACCGCCACGCCCGCGACCGGCGTTCCGCCCGCGCCGGTGACGCGCACCCGCACCGCCAGCCGCTGTCCAACGAACCCCTCGCGCGCCACGGGCGGCACCGCGGCCAGCGACAGCCCCTCCGCGCCCGCCGTCACGGTAAAGGTGACGGGCGGCCCGCCCGCCCCCTGCAGCGCGGCGGCCACGGTGGAGGCGCCCACCGCCGTCGCGGTGAACCCGACGGCTGCCCGCCCGTCCCCTCCACTGACCGCGGAGGGCGCGGCCAGCGTCCCCGCGCCCGAGGTCAGCGAGAAGGCCACGGTGGCCCCGCCCACCGGGTTGCCGTGCGCATCCTGCGCCACGACCGCAAGGGAGAGCTGCGTCCCCGCCGGTCCGGCAACGGCCGTTCCCCCCGGCGCGGCGAGCGCGGCCGCGGGGCCCGCGACGGCCGTCGCCGTGAAGTCCACCGGGGAAAGGCCGGCGACGGCGGCCTGCAGGGTGTTGGCGCCCGCCGCGGTGCCCAGCCTCCACCCCGCGGGAGCGGCGGTGCCATCCGCCCCCGTGGTCGCCGCCGCGCCGGTGACGGCGCCTCCCCCCGCGGTCACCGCGAACGCCACCGCAACGCCGGGAACCGGCGACCCGCCGGCGTCGCGCACCACCACCCGCGGCGCAACGGGAAGGTCTGCCCCTGCCGGGGCCGTCTGGCCGTCGCCGTCCGTCTTGCTCAGGGAGGCGGGAGGCCGCGGCCCGGGGTCCGGCCCCGGATCCGGTCCGGTGCCGCCGTCGCCGCTGCAGCGGAGCAGGGTGAGCGCGAGCAGGAGCGCCGCGGCGGCACGCGCGCCGACGCGGGGGGATCGGGTGCGACGGAGACGAGGCATGACCTGCATCCTCGCTGGCTGTGCGGATGCACGCGTCGTCCGTCTGGCAGCGGCCATCGCGGCCGCGGCAGGGCGGTGCGACGTCGTGCGTCCATGGGGGCGCGCCAGGGGCGCGGAGAACTCGTCGCTGCGCGGCGGAACGGCGTCCGCCGCCGGTTCATGGGCGGCCTGCGGGAGGACGGCCGTCCACCCACAGAGTGTGACGTTCCTGCCGCCGCGGTCAATGGTCTCGTATGGGCGCCGTGGAGCGTGCCGCGCGTCTCGCGCGCAAACGCCGAGGGCGCGGAGAGAAAGTTCTCTCCGCGCCCTCAGGCGTCTCTGCGCGCTGAATCCTTCGTCCCCCCCGCCAGGCGGGAGCCGGTGCCTACAGGCCGCTCCAGGGCGTCAGGAACACCACCATCAGGATCGGCACGCCGGGGATGGCCAGGATGCCCAGCAGCCAGAGGGCGATCTCCCAGTTCTCGTAGTCGTCTTCCTCGACCAGCTCGTGCGTGGTCGTGCGCTGGACGTTCAGGTCAGCCATGCTCGTTCTGCTCCGCCACGCCCGCGGCGCGGGCTCGTTCCGGTTGCGTCCGCCCGGGCCGTGCCGGGGCAGGGCGCACAACCTAGCGAATCGGGTTCCGCCTGTCCAGCGCTCACCCCGCCGCGGCGATGCCGCGGTGGAACGCCGCCGCGAAGCGCGGGGCCAGGGGGGTCAGGGGGCGCGTGCGCTCGCCCAGCAGCCACTCCAGCTCCACCTCTTCCAGCGCGCCGATCAGCATCCGCCGCACCAGCGGGATCTCGGTGTCGTGGCGCACCTCGCCGCGCTCCACGCCGCTGGCCAGCAGGGTGTCGATGGCCTGCGCGTACGTCCGCAGCACGTCGCGCACCGCCCCGCCGTAGAACTTGCTGCTCTGCCGCGACTCCAGCAGGAGCACCGTGGCCAGCTGCGGCTCGGCCTCGATGCTTTCCAGCTGCAGCTGTACGAAGCGCGCCAGCCGCTCCTGGAAGGGAAGGTCCGAGTCCATCACGTCCTGCGCCGCCGCCACGAACTCGTTCACCTTTTCGCGAAAGGCGGTCAGCAGCAGGTCGTCCTTGCCCTCGAAGTACAGGTAGATGGTGCCCTCGGCCACCCCCGCCCCCGCGGCGATGTCGCGGATGCGCGCCGCAAAGAAGCCGTGCTCCGCGAACACCCGTACCGCCGACTCCAGGATGGCCCGGCGGCGCTGCTCACGGCTTTCGGTGAATGGGCGCTCGGTCATGCGCGGGAAGATAGTGCGGGAGTGCGAAAGTGCGAAAGAAGGAAGTACGAAAGTACGGAGTGCGAGAGTACGAGAGTGCGAGAGTGCGAGAGTGCGAGAGTGCGGAAAGATGGACCGCGCTGCGTCCGCGGGGGCCCTCACCCGCTCGCTTATGCTCGCACCCTCTCCCGCAAGCGGGAGAGGGTGTAAACGTCGCCACTGCTTCCGGCGCGCTGCCGCTGATCCGGCGGACCCGCGGCGCTCCCTCGGAATCACGTCCGCGGATGGTGGGTCGCGTCACCCCTCTCCCGCGCTGTTTGCGGGAGAGGGGCCGGGGGTGAGGGCCCCGCGCGAAGCGCGACGCCGTTGCCGTGCCCGCCCGCCCCCCACACGCGAAAGTGCGGGAGCGCCACCTTCGCACTCCCGCACTCTCGTACTTTCGTACTTTCGTACTTTCGTACTTTCGTACTCTCGTACCCGTACCTTCGTACCGCCCTCAGAACCCGGGCTGCAGCGCGAACTGCCAGTGGAAGCCGCGGTCGCGCTCGAACGCCTTCACGTACACCGCTTCGACCACGAAGTAGCCGAACAGGTTCACCCGGGCGCCCACGCCGGCGCTGGTCAAAATGCCGCGCTTCGACACGTCGTCGTCGATGCCGCGGCGGAAGGTGGCCGTCGTCTCCAGGATCTCGCCCGTGGGGCCCTGCACCTTGCCCCAGGCCGTGCCCGCGTCGGCGAACACGAAGCCCTCCACCGGCGGCAGCCCCAGCGTGTTCCCCACCACCAGCTGGCGGATGATGGGCACCCGCAGCTCCAGGTTTGCCAGCGCCACCCGCGTTCCCACCAGCTCGTCGAAGTACAGGTCGCACTCCGGCCCGCCCTCGGGAAGCGTGGGGCCGCAGGCGTCGGCCACGTTGTCGCGCGCGTAGCCGCGGATCAGGAACGGCCAGCCCAGGTAGATGGAGCCCACCCGGTGCTCGTCGCGCCCGTAGCGGCCCACGTGCATGCCGCGGAAGGCGACGGTGAACGGCCGCAGAAAGATGTAGCGGCGAAAGTCGGCCGTCACCGTGTTGAACTGCAGGCTTCCCACCGTGGGCGCCACCTCGAACCGGTAGCGCATCCCCGCGAACGGCGAGGTGTAGCCCATCAGCGAGGCGTCGTACACCAGCGCCGCCGAGGCCTCGCCCATGTTGTACGACTCGCCCTCGATCTCCGTCTGGCGCTGGTCCAGCGGCCCGTTCAGCCCCACGATCTGCCCGCCCTCGTAGATGGGCTCGTACACCAGCTCGCGGATCTGCTGGTCGCTGCTGATGCGCCGCACCCCGCCCGAGAACTCCACCCGCTGCACCTGCGAGAACGGGTACTGGGTGATGCCGCTCAGGCTGGTGTCGAAGAAGCGGTAGAGCACCTGCTGCGTCACGTACTCGCCGTCCTCGTTCAGTCCGTCGCGGTAGCCCCCGAAGATGAAGGGGATGCGCTGCGCCGCCACGCCCCAGTTCCAGCGGTGCTTCTGGTTCAGGTACAGCGCGCTGAAGCCGATCTCGTCCACCTGCCCCTGCGCCTGCACCGTCCCGTAGATGTTGTGGTAGCCCAGGATGTCGCTGAAGATGCCCGAGATGCCGCCGTACAGCCCGCCGCGGCTGAAGCCGCCCGTGCTGACCGTGGCGCCCACGCTGGGCTGCCCCAGGTAGTCCAGCGAGATGCGCGGGCGGTAGGGGATCACCGTCCAGGTGCTCTGCACCTCGGCGTCGGGAAGCCCCGTCTGGAACTCGTTCACCGCCAGCAGCACGCGGTTGTACGGCGCCTCCTCGGGGCGCGGCACGGGCGGCAGCAGCGCCGCCAGCGGCACCCCCTGCACCCCCGCCGCCGCCGTCTGCAGCGGCACCGGCGCCGTCCCCGCCAGCTCCACCGGGTTGCTGATGGAGTAGATGTTGAAGCCGCCGCGCTCGTACGCCGTGAACACCAGCCGGTCGGCGTTCTGCGCCACCGAGAGCGCCGGGCTCAGGTCCGTGTAGCCGCTCACCCCGGTGAACAGGTCGGTCACCTGCGTGAGCGCCCCCGTCTCCAGCTCGATCCGGTACACGTTGGGAATGCCCGTGCGGTCGCTGATGAAGAACAGCGCCCGGTTGTCGCGGCTCCACTGCGGGTTGATGTTCTTGCCCACTACGCGCTGGTTGCCGCCGGCCGGCTCCAGCGTGCGGATCTGCCCGCTGGCCACGTCCATCAGCGCCAGCCGGTACTCGCCAAAGGTCAGCGTGTTGAAGTCCGTCTCCCCGCGGTCCGTGGCGAACGCGATGGTCCGCCCGTCGGGCGAGTACATGGGCTGCAGGTCCGCGAACCGGTCGTCCGTCAGCTGCCGCACCTGCCCCGTGCTCACGTCGATGGCGTACAGGTCGCTGATGCCCCCCTTGAGCCCCGACACCACGATGGTGTTGCCGTCCGGCGACCAGGTGGGGTTGGTGATCTCGCTCACGTCGGGGATCTCGAACTCGCGCAGGCGGTCGGCCCGCTGCACGTCCATGATCACCACCACGTCGCGCTCCTTGCGCAGCGCGCTGAAGGCGAAGCGCCGCGAGTCGGGCGACCACGAGCCCGCCGAGTTGATGTAGCGCAGGCTGCCGTAGTGCGGGTCGAACGCGGTGCCGCGCACCAGCCGCCGGATGATCTCACCCGTCTCGGCGTTGGCCACGTACATCTCCACGTCCAGAAACTCCAGCTCCGACAGGAACGCCACCAGCTTGCCGTCGGGCGAGACCACGGGCGCGATGTTCACCCGGCCGCCCTCGCCCGCGAAGGTGATGAGCGGGCGGGCCTCCTCGCGCGCCTCGCGCCGCTCCGCCAGCAGCGGCAGGTAGGTGCGGCGGATGGAGGTGCCCCAGTCTTCCACGATCTCTTCGAGCGACGCGTTCAGGATGCGCTGGAACGCGTCCGGGTAGGGCACGCCCTGGCCCACCTGCTTGAGGATCTGCCCGATGCTGGCGTCGCCCCAGCGGCCGCCCACGTACGCCCAGAACGCCTGCCCCCACCGGTAGGGGAAGAAGCGCGGGTCGTAGGTCAGCTGCTCCACGGTGGGAATGCGGCCGGTGAGCGCCGCGTCGCGCAGCCACATGGCCGTGTGCGGGTCCACCGGGCCCACGCTCAGGTACTCGGCCATCCCCTCCACGAACCAGCCGGGGACGTTGAAGCGGCGGGCCGCCTCTTCCAGCCCGCCGCCCGCGCGGCCAAACCCGCTGATGTCGTACTGAAAGGCGTGCACCAGCTCGTGCCCCAGCACGTGGTCCGTCTCCTGGTAGGAGTTGGCCATGGGCATGATGATGCGCTGCTTGAACGCCTCCGTCACGCCGCCCGTCCCCTCGCCGATGTCGCCGCCCAGGGCGACGGTCTGCTGAAAGTGCGGGTGGCTGGCGTACAGGATCAGGGGCTGCCGCACCTCGAACTCGTGCTCCAGCACCCGGGTAAGGCGGCTGTACCAGCGTTCCACCATGCGGGCGGCGTCGCGGGCGGCCACCTCTTCTTCGGGATAGAAGTAGACGTCGAAATGGGTGGTGCGCAGCACCCGGAAGTCGAAGGTCTCGTACTGGACCTTGTTCCGGCCAAAGTACTGCGCGTGCGCAGGTGCGGCGTTCAGGGCAGCCGCCCCGGCCGCCAGCGCCAGAGCGGCGGCCAGGCGGACCATCGAGCGTGCGGGTGCAAACATGGTGGCTCCTCGTGCCTACCGTGAATTGGAGACGGACCGCCTGTGTACAGCGCTCCGGCCGGCAGGCACCAGGGGCGCCGGTGGGGGGGATCGCTGCGGACTTTCCGGGGCGCAAGGTTACGCACTTCTTGTACCCTCATGCCCCTCAGGCGTGGGCGGCCGTGACAGCCCAACGCTTCGGGTGCCGTCCTTATGACACGCGGCCCCGCCCGCGCCCCTTATCCCGCCTCTGCCGAGACCCCGTCCAGGGTGCGGTCGTCGCCCCGTTCCTCCAGCAGCCACATGCCCAGCGCGGCCAGCGCCGCCAGCAGCAGAATGCCCAGAATCCAGGGCCGCAGCCCCGGGCCGCGGCGTGTCACGTCGATGTCGGCCATCGTACGTCCGGCATGGTTCAGGTGGATTGCTTCGGTAGATCGCGACGACCGCCGGGCAGAGAGCGTGCCCCGATCCGCTTCATCCCGTCCCGCCGCGCGACAGTCCCCCCAGAACGCCTCTCCACGTGGAAGGCGCGGAGAGAACACCAGACGAACAGAAGGCTGGTACGGCTACGGAGGAACGGAGGAAAACCCGAGGAACAGAGGAAAACATGGGGGCGTCACCTCTGTTCCTCCGGCTTTTCTCTGCCCCTCTGTACCCTCCGATACGGTTCCTTCGGCCGCCGCTCAGGCCTGGGTGGCGAGCCAGGCCAGGGCCTCGGGCTCCTGGTCGAACACCCTGATGTTGCGCTTGGAGAAGAGGATCACGGCCTGGTAGGCGATGCGGTGAAGGCCTGACATCCCCACGACGGCGCTCGCCTTGACGTAGGGGGCGTTGTGGGCGGCGAGCTCCTTCATCCCCTGCAGCACCGCCGCGTTGTAGCGGGCGTCGCGCACCAGCGTCATCACCAGCAGCGACGAGGGCGGCTGGCGGGCGACCACCTCCCTGGAGTGCGCGATCTCCCGGAGCGCGTCGGCCGGGTCGCGGATCCCCGCGTAGTCCAGCAGCAGGATGCGGTTGCCCTGGTGCTCGATGAACCGGGTGCGCTCCATGGTGTGTCTCCGGGCGTAGGGGCGTGGCAGCGTGTAGCAGGCGGGCCGATTCCGCAAGATAATCCCGCGCGCGCTCCCGTCCACCGTGCGCCACGAAGCGGCCAGCACGGTGCTTCCCGCGCTTGCCGGGGGTGGAGGGAGGATGCCATCATTCGCGCGGATTTTCCTTTCCCAGGCGCCCGGAGTGCACGGATGGCCGACACGAACACGCCACCCCCGGCCCCGCGCCGCTGGGAGATGACCGTCGCCGAGGCGCGGGCGGTCCAGCAGTCGCTGCGCGAGCGGCTGGTCATGCGGCCGCCGGACGGCTTCGCGCCGCGCCTGGTGGCCGGCGCGGACGTGTCGATGGAGCGCTTCAAGCACTACGGCTACGCCGCCGTCGTCGTCATCGACATGGAGACCCTGCGGACGGTGGACCAGGCGTCGGCCGCGGCGGAGCTGCGCTTTCCGTACGTCCCCGGCTACCTGTCCTTTCGCGAGCTGCCGCCGCTGCAGACGTGCTGGGACGCGCTGCGCGTCCGCCCCGACCTGGTGGTCTTCGACGGCCACGGCTACGCGCACCCGCGCCGCTTCGGGCTGGCGTGTCATGGCGGGGTGCTGTGGGACGTTCCAAGCATCGGCTGCGCCAAGAACCCGTTCATCGGCACCCACGAGCCGGTGGGGAACGAGCGCGGGGCGACCTCGCCGATCGTCCACGAGGGCGAGACGGTGGGGATGGTGGTGCGCACGCGGGCGGGGACCAGGCCGCTGTACGTGTCCGCCGGGCACCGCATGGACCTGGCGACGGCCGTGGACCTGGTGCTGCGCCTGGCGCCCAAGTACCGGCAGCCGGAGACCACGCGCCTGGCGCACCAGCGGGTGAACGAGCTGCGCCGCGCGGACCAGCCCGGATGAAAGGCGCCGCGGACGCTCCGCGACGAAAAGTGCGCGGCGCCGTCCGGGTCCCCTCCCGCAAGGCGGCGCGGGGCGTTAGGTTGATGTCCGGGGCGCGGTGAAAAACACCACGCCCTGCCTCTCCGGGACCCTTTGGGACCCTCCCGTCTGGACGCCGGTCAGAATGCGGCCGGCCCGCTCGTTCCACCCCGGCCAGTGAGCGCACAGCTCAAGGACGGAAACCTTTTGTCCGCTGCTACGCCCTCGCCGGAACAGCGCATCAACGTCACGCAGCTCTTTACCGAGCACTACGACGCGCTGTATCGGTACCTCGTGCGCCTTACGGGCGACTCCGACCTGGCGGCAGACGCCGCGCAGGAGGCGTTCGTCCGGCTGGTCGAACGGCCGCCGCAGGACCGGCACCTGCGCGCGTGGCTGTTCGCGGTTGCCACCAACGTGGTCCGCGACACGGCCCGTGCGCGTGCGCGCTGGTTGAAGCTGCTCAGTGCATCGCCGGACCGCGCGCCGCTGGGCGACGTGCCGGCGCTGCCCGACGCCGACGCAGAGAGCAGCGAGCGCCGCAAGGTGGTGCGCGCCGCGCTGGACCGGCTGTCGTGGAAGGAGCGAACGGTGCTGCTGATGAGGGAGGAGGGCTTTGCCCACCACGAGATCGCGGTCGCGGTAGGAACCACGACCGGCTCGGTGGGCACCATGCTGGCGCGCGCGCTCAACAAGCTGTCGAACGAGCTCGCCCCGAACTCGGAGAGCCTGAGATGAATCTGACCGCAGGGTCCCGCCCCCAGCACCTGGAGGACGGCGACCTGATTGCATACATGGACCACCAGATGGACCGCGCCCGATCGCGATGGGCGACCGGCCACCTGGAGGGCTGCGCGGAGTGCGCGGCCCGGATGAGCGCCCTGCAGACCCGCGCGTCCGCGGTGTCTTCGTGGCTGGCCGGCGTGGACGAGCCCGTGGCCGACGAGCGGCGGGCGCTGGCCATGGCCGCCGTGGAGCGCGCCCGCTTCCGCAGCCGCGCCCGGCAGGGATGGGGAAGCCGCGGGATGCTGGCGGCCGCCGCCATGGTGGCCATGCTGCTGACCGTGGCGTTCGGAACGCTGCCGGGGCGTGCCTGGATGGGCAGCGCGGCGGAGCGGCTGGGCTTTGGCGGCCCCGCCGAGCGCGCCACCGAGGTGCCGTCGATGACGGCCACGCCGGGGCAGCAGGCCGCGGGGCCCGTGGCGGCGGACTCGGCCGTGCTGCGGACGGAGGGCGAGGCGGCGGCGCCCACGGCGGAGGGGCGGGGCGCGCGGCGCCCCGGGCTGCCGCCGGGGATGTCGGCGCCGGTGCGCTTTACGCCCAGCGGCAACTACGTGCTGCTGCAGGTGGATTCGCGGCAGCGGGTGGGCGCCGTCGCCATCTGGGTGCAGGACAGCAACCAGGCGGAGGGCCAGATCGTGGCCGGCCGCACGGGCGAGACGCTGGAGCCGCTGGCCGACGGCCTGCGCCTGCGCAACACCCGCACGTCGCGCGCGGACTACACCATCACGGTGCCCACGCGCTACCGCTTCATCCGCGTAAAGATCGGCGACGAGCCCGAGACCACCATCGCGGTGTCGCGCGCTCACCGGGCGTGGCTGTGGACGGTGAACCTGGCGGCGTCCGAAGGCGGCTGAGCGCGGACGGCGGACGTACGTACGACGGCCCTTGCCCGCAATGCCGGGCAAGGGCCGTTCTCTGCGTCCGTGGCGCGCGGCTCCGCTCCGGGGAGCGGGCGCGGCGGCTCAGGTGAGGGTGACCTCCAGGGTGTAGGTCCCGCTGAGGAGCGAGATCATGCGGTTCACGGCGATCGAGATCACGTACGTGCCGCTCTGGGTCACGACGATGTCCAGGGACGTGGACGACGGCGTGCCTTGCCGGCTGCCGTCGGGAAACACGATCGACGTGCCCAGGACGAGCCCCGGCAGCCCGGCGCCGGGCGGCTGGTGGGCCACGACGTTCACGGCCAACTGCTGCCCGGCGTTCGCCTCCACCGAGTACACCGCGGTGTCGGCGGCGGAGACGGTGCCGCTGACCGTGGCGACGCTGGAGCCGGGGGGAAAGCTGAGCGGGATCGGCGTGGCGGCGGGCGTGGGGGTTTCGGTGACTGACATGATGCTGCCTCCATGATGGGTGTGGAAATAAAGGTAAAGCGCCGGCGGATGATGCACGTTTCACACCCCGAAACACCCGTCCCCCCGATCCGCGCGCAATCCCTTGCGGCAGAACGGCCTGGGGGGTGATGGACCGTACCGGCGGCGGCCGGAGGGAGGGGAGATGCCGGGGCGGTGGGACGTCCGTGCCCGGGCGCGCGCGTCCCACACCGCCGGCGCACGAACGCGAAGGCCCCCGCCGGCGGCGGGGGCCTTCGCGCGTTCCACGCCCAGGTGCCCCGCAGGATCACCGGTCGCGCGAAGACTCGACGACGAGGGTGTAGTCGCCGGTCTGGTCGGCGCTGAAGGAGTTGGCGCGGATCACGTACTCGCCGTCCTGGGGAAGCGTGATCTCCAGCAGCGAGTTGGTGCCGTCGCCGCCGTCGTCCATCGTGGCCATCTCCTCGAAGTCGCCGCAGCCTGCGTCCATGCGCCCGATGGCCAGGTAGGTATCGAAATCATCCGAGTTCATGCGGATGCGCAGCTGCTCGCCGGCGCGGCCCCGGTAGCTCCACAGCTCGTAGAAGGAGCCGTCCGTATCAAGCACGGCGTCGTTCTCGTCCAGCTGGCCGTTCACCTCCTGGCCGGACTCCAGCGGCCGGGGCGGGGCGGGGGCGCGCGCCACGCGCTCCTCCAGGCGCAGGGTGTACGCGCCGCCCTGGTCTCCGTACGAGCTGGCGCGGACCACGTACTCGCCGTCTTCGGCCAGCACGTGGCTCAGGCGCGAGTTGGTGCCCTCGGCGCCGCCGTCGTCGTCAGTGGCCAGCGACTCGAACTCGCCGTTCTGCATCCGCCCCAGGTTCAGGTACGTGTCGAAGTCGCCGGACTCCATGGACGCGGTGATGCGCTGCCCGCTGCGGCCGCGGAAGGTCCACACATCGTACAGTCGGCCGCTCTCGTCCTCCGAGTAGTCCGTCTCGGCCAGGTCGCCGGTGACGGGGGTGCCCAGGGTGATGGGGCGCGCCTGGCCGGTGCTGGGCTCCGGCGCGACCTGCAGCCCCACGCTGAAGGCGCCGGCGCCGTCCTCGGAGAACGACTGCGCCACGATCAGGTAGGTGCCGTTCTGGGGAAGGGTGACGCGCAGGCGGGAGTTGGTGTTTTCGCCGCCGTCGTCGTCGGTCTTGAGCTCGTCCATCAGCGGACCCACCACGCGGCCCACGATGAGGTAGGTGTCGAAGTCGGTGGATTCCATCGTGGCCACCAGCCGCTGCCCGGCGGTGCCCTGAAAGCGGTACGCGCGAAAGGCGCCGCGGCCGAACACGTGCGGATCACCCGCCTGGATGGCGCCGGTGACGCTCTGGCCCACCTGGATGGGCTCGGTGCCGGGCTGCGCGCCGGCGCCCAGGGGAATGGCGGACAGCAGACAGGCCGCGAACGCGGCGCGGTGCAGCTGGTTCATGGGGCTCGCCTTGGGGTCAGGGAGAGGGTGCGCCGGCGGCTGCGGGGGCAGCCGTGAGATGCCTGGAGATGACGCCGCGGTGGCAGCGGCGGCCGGCGCGGGGGACTGCTACCGGCCTGCGACGCACGAAGTTCCGCGGGACGTGAGCACAATCTACGTCGTCCCGCGGGGGGCGCCAGAAGAAAGCGTGCATGGGATCGTCCGGACTCATACCGAATCCCTGAAAGAATGGGCCTCACGCAGAGTTAGCGGAGTTAGCGGAGTTTTCTCGTGCTGTTTCCTCTGCCCACGCGGTCCGAAGCCTGGTTCTGGTGAGCGGAGGCACGGCCCGCGCCGGCCGGCGAGGCACGATCCCTTGGGCTCTCGGGAACGGCGGAGAGAGGGAATGCGGCAGGGGGCCATCCGCATTTTTGGGGGGAGAATGCGGATCGCCGGATGATCTCGGCAGCGCACGGGAACAGGCCGTTCAGGCGAGAAAACTCCGCTGACTCCGCTGACTCTGCGTGAGGCCGTCTTTTCTCCGGGCCGTCCAGCCGAAGCGGCGCCTCCCACGGGGAAGGCGCCGCTCCGTTCCTCATCCTCCGTATCCTTCCCCGCCCTCCCCGCCCTCCCCGCCTCCCGCGAGGGCGGCGGCGGGGAGGGGCCCGGCGGTCAGGCGGTCGCGAGGGCCACCGTTACCGCGACGGGCGAGGAGGGCTCGATGGTGACGTCCGGCGTCGCGGTGGTCCCCAGCACCTGGAAGGTGTAGGCGCCGGGGCGCGCCGTCAGCGGCGGGGTGACCACCAGCGTGGAGGCGCCGGTGGTCGTCCGCGTGGGAGTAAAGGCGAACGTCGTCCCCACGGGCAGGTTGCCCTGCGCCCTGAGCGCCACCACCACGTCCACCGCGTTGGTGCGGGTCAGCTTCACCGCGAACTTGGCGGCGAGACCCGGGCGCAGCACGGCGGTGGTGGGCGTCACCGCCAGCTTTACCGTCCGCGCGGCCGGCGCGGCATCCACGATCAGCCGCACCGTGGTGCCCCTGACCTCCACGCCCTCCACGTCGGTCTTGCCGCCGATGGACACGGTGTACGTGCCCGCGGGGGTGGTGTCCGTCGTGGCGATGCGCAGCACGGCGGTGCCGCCGGTGGGCGCGGCGGGCTCGAACGCCGCGGTGGAGCCCGCCGGCAGCGTGGCCGGATCCACCAGCAGCTGCAGCGGCTTGTTGTTGAACCCCGTGCGCTCCAGGGCCAGGTCGAACGCCGCCGTCTGCCCGGGGGCGACGCGCACCTCCACCGTCTTCGCCACGATCTGCACCCTGCGGATGCGCGGCTTGACCTCCAGCGGTACCTCGATGGGCCCGTAGGTGAGCCCCGTGATCCCCAGCGAGTCGCCCGTGATCTTGAGCGTGTACCGGCCCACGGGCGTCAGGCGCGTGGTCGCCACCGTGACCACCGAGGGAACGAAGGTGCGCCCCGGGTTGGGGATGATCGCCGCCACCGCGCCCGGCGGCACCCCTTCGATGCGGAACTGCACGTCGTCGTCCACCCGGGCCCCCGTGCCGTCGAAGAGGAGGGCGAGCACCGGGAACGCCACCGTGCCGCCGGCGGGGACGGCGATCAGGATCGGCTCCACCGCCGGCTCGATCTCCCCCAGCTCCGGCTCGGGGTCCGTCACCGTCACCTGGCCGATCTCCAGCCGCCCGATCGCCGGCGCGGGGGCGGCCTTGACGGCCACGAACACCGGGTCCGCCGGGATGGCGCGCGTCCCCTCCAGGTTCACCTTCGCCGTTACGACGACCTTGATGTCGCCCGGGCCGATGTCCGGCGGCGTCTGCACGGTCATCCTCCCCATCCGGTCGGTGATGCGGACGGGGTCGAAGGTGACCGTGACCCCCGGCGGAAGCGCGTTCCTGACCTGCGGCCGCACGGGGACGCCGGGGATGTTCTTGCGCCGCAGCATGATGTCGAACGTGGCCGATCCGCCCGGCGCCGTCTCCTGGCGCGGCGGGGTGACGAACACGCGCACCTTGCGCAGCGGCAGGTCGACGTCGATGTCCTGGAAGAAGATCGGCGTCAGCAGCGTGGGCTGCAGGACGGTGCCCCCCTGGAAGCTCAGGCGGTAGCGGCTGCGCGGCGTGTCGATGGTGGTCGTCAGCGTCGCCACGAAGGTGCCGAAGCTGGGCACGAACTCCGGCTCCACCGTCAGCGTGGAGTTCGGCGGCGCGCCGCCCGTGACGATGCGCAGCTCGCGGCCGAACACGGGGCGCCCGTCCGCGTCGAACAGCTCCGCCGTAAAGGCGAAGCGCGCGACCTCGCCGGCGCGGATGCGCGGCACCGGCGGCGGGTCCGCCAGGGCGGTGGCGGGGACCAGCACCATTCCGCCCACCGCCGACAGGGCGGACAGCGTGGCGTCCGTGAGCCCGAGCGGCCGCGAGATGGCCGTCGCCGATCCTCCCTCGGCCAGCTCCCGCGGAGCGGCCGCGGCCGATGCCAGCGCCAGGGAGATCGTCTCCACGCCGAGCGGCAGCGCCTCCGCCGCCTCGGCGGAACCGGCCGAGGACTCCGACGCGGCCAGCAGCGCCGGGCCGGCGGTGGGATCGAACCCGTCCTCGTCCGGCACGCCGGCGTCGGGGTCGCCGGCCGGGTCCACCACCGTCACCGACTGCAGCACCAGCCGTCCGCTCACCGGCTCGCCGGAGGGGGGCAGGTAGCGGAAGGCGTCGTTCAGCCCGCCGCTGCCGCCGTCGGGGTTCACCACCGACACCTGCACCAGCCCCGCCGCCGCCCCGCGCGGCGTCACGGCGCCCAGCCGCCCGCCGTCGATGAACGTGGTCGCGGCGTCCACCCCGCCAAAGCGCACGCGGCAGCCGGGCTTGAAGGCGCTCCCCGTGACCGTGACGGAAGTGCCGCCGGCCAGCGGCCCCTCCATGGGCGCGACCATCTGCACCTGCGGCGCAACCACGAGGGTGGAGATGCGGAAGAAGGCGTTGCTGCGGTCCTCCGCCGTCTGCCCGGCGGTGTCGCGCGCCGTCACCATCACCAGCGCGGTGGCGGTCGGCTGGTCGGGGACGGCCCAGAAGGTCTCCCGCGCGGAGCCGGGGAGCCCCAGCGCGATGTCCTGGAACGTCTGCCCGCCGTTCGCCGAGAAGCGCACGTCGTGGGAAGCCAGGCCGCGGTCGTCGCTGCTGTTCCAGCTGATGCGCGCCACCTGCCCCGCGAGCAGCTGCTCGCCGCCGTTGGGGGAAAGCACGCTCACCGTGGGCGGCCGGTCGATGCCGGCGATGGTGAAGAACGCGTTGCTGCGGTCCTCCGTCGTCTGCCCGATGGTGTCCGTCGCGGTGACGGAGACCAGCGCGCGGTCGGTCGGCAGATCCGGCACCGTCCACATCGCGTTCTGCCGCGTTCCGGGGATGCCGAGCACGACGGGCTGGAAGGTCGCGCCCCCATCCACCGAGAAGCGCACGTCGTGGGAGACGAGCCCCTTGTCGTCGCTGCTGGTCCAGCTGATGGTGACCGTCTGCCCGGCCGTCAGCTGTTCGCCGCCGTTCGGCGTGGTCACGGTCACCAGCGGCTTCGCGTCCGCCGCGCGGACGATGCGGAAGAAGGCGTTGCTGCGGTCCTCCGTCGCCTGGCCGATGGTGTCCGTCGCCGTCACGGAGACCAGCGCGCGGTCCGTCGGCAGGTCCGGCACGGTCCACATCGCGTTCTGCCGGAAGCCGGGGATGCCGAGCACGACGGGCTGGAAGGTCGCGCCTCCATCCACCGAGAAGCGCACGTCGTGGGAGACGAGCCCCTTGTCGTCGCTGCTGGTCCAGCTGATGGTGACCTGCTGTCCCACCGTCAGCTGCTCGCCGCCGTTCGGCGTGGTCACGGCGACGACGGGCCTGGCGTCCATCGGCGCGCCCAGGACGCGGAAGGTGCCGCTGCGCCCCTCGCCGGTCTTGCCCGTGTTGTCCGTCGCACGGACGGCGATCACCGCGCTGTCGGTGCCCTGGCCGGGCAGCTGCACCAGCAGGTCGCGGGTGGCGCCGGGGAGGCCGGGGACCAGGGTGGTGAAGGTGGCGCCGCCGGTGGACGAGTAGCGGATGTCCTGCGAGACGATGGTGCCGTCGTCCCCCGCGCTCCACACCACGTTGATCACCTGTCCCGCGTTGAACGTCTGCCCGGCGCCGGGCGAAAGGACGATCACGTTGGGGGGCAGGTCGGTGGGGATGACGGTAAAGACCGGGGTGAACACCGGCCCCGTGGGGGTGTTGAGGGTGATGGGTCCGGTCACGGCCCCGGTGGGGACCGTGGTCGCCAGCCGCCCGTCGCCCGTGGGGTTCACCTGCACGGGGATGCCGGGGGCAAAGGAGCCGCCCGTCACCCGGTCCAGCGCCGTGCCGCTGATGAACACGCCGATCCCGGGGAAGCCCTGGGTGGGGCTGATGCCGGTGACCGTCGTCGTCAGCGGCGGCAGGACCGTGAAGACGCCGCCCTGCACCTCGCCCGCGGCGGACTCCAGGATGATGGGGCCCGTGACGGCGTTCGGGGGGACGGTGAAGGTGATCTGCTGGTTGCTGGGGCGGGAGATGACCCCGATGCGCAGGGCGCCGATGCGCACCCCCGTGGCCAGGTTCAGGTTCTGGCCGTTGAGCGTGACGATGTCGTTCGGCCGGCCGGAGGTGGGGGTGAACGAGGTGAGGACGGGCAGGCCGGAGCCGGCGAAGAAGTTCGTCGCGCTGACGGCAATGCCCAGCGGCGTGTGCACGCGGATCGGCCCCGATCCCACGAAGCCGGGGACGAAGGCGCGCACCTGCGTGTTGCCGACGACGGTGAACTGCGCGTCCGCCGCGTTGAAGGTCACGCGGTTGGCGGTGCCCAGCTCCGTGCCGAAGATGTCCACCTGCGCGCCCGGCGCCCCCGCCGTGGGCGAGAAGCTGGTGATCGACGGAAAGCCCGTCGCGACCGTGAAGCTCCCCGCGCTGGTCGCCGAACCCGTGGGCCCGCTGACGGAGATGGGCCCGGTGGTCGCGCCCTGCGGCACCGTAGCCTGCAGGATGGCGGGGGAGAAGGCGAAGATGCCGTCCGACCGCACGCCGTTGAAGCGCACCTCCGTGACCTTGTCCAGGTTGGTGCCGGTGATGTTGATCCCCTCGCCCGCGCGGCCCGCGGTGGGGGCGAAGGACTGGATGGTGGGCGCGGTGCCGGGCGCCAGCACCACGAAGTCGAACGGGCTGTCGAACCCGTCCACCGACACGCGCCCGGTGGAGGCGGCTGGGGGCACCTTGCTGTCGATCCGCGTGGTGCTGTTGCAGAAGTAGTCCGAGACCGCGCCGTTGAAGCGCACCACGCCCTCGAACGGGGTGAAGTTGCGGCCGAGGATGACCACGGGCGTCCCCGGGGCGCCGCTGCGGGGCTGGATGTCCTCGATCACCGGGTTCAGGGTGAACACCGGCACGGGGAAGGCCAGCTCGCTGCCGTCGGTGGGGATGACGAAGCGCGAGCCGATGATCAGGCTCTGGCCGTCGACTTCGCCGTTGGGGTCCAGCGGGTCGAAGATCGCGCCGGCGTCGCCGGTGGTGGCATCCCCGTTCAGCAGCCGCGTGCCGCCGGGGATGCCGTCGTCTGAGATGGACATTGTTGCTTCTCCTCATCAAGAGGGGGTTTGTTCGGCCGCGGCGAATCCGTCCCGCGGCCGGGGGGCGCCTCCGCGGAGGTGCGGAGGCGAAGTGGGGTTCGGGACGTGGATCGGGATCCGGTCAGGCGAGGACCGGGGATGCCGCCGTCTGGCGGCGGGGCGGGGCCGCGAGGGTGGCCGCGCGGATGGTGGGGACGTCCAGGACGCGCACCCCGTCCGCGGGCGGGTCTTCCACGGCGGCGGCCAGGGCGCGCACCATCTGCCGCAGCGTCACCAGCCCCAGCCGCCGCGCCGTCTCGCGCGTGGAGGCCAGGCGCGCCGCGACGGCGTACGCGGGAACGAGCAGGTACGGCCAGCGGTGGCCGGGCCCCAGCACGTACCAGGGGCGCAGGACGGTGGCGGGGATGCCCGAGGCGCGCACCATCTCCTCCGCCTCCATCCGCGCCTGGACGTACGCCTGCATCACCGGCGCGGGGTGGGCGACGCTGACGTAGACCAGGTGCCGCACGCCGGCCTCCCGCGCCGCGCGGACGGCCTCGCGGGCAGAGGCCAGGTCCACCTCGCGGAACTGGCGCGCCTTGCGTGGATCGGGACGCGGCGTGCCCACCAGGTGCACCAGCGTGTCGAAGGTGCGGACGGAGTCCGCGTAGCTGTCCGCGTCCAGCGCGTCCCCCAGGGCCAGGCCGGCGCCGGGGGGGAGGCGGTGGATGGACTCCGGCCGGGCGAGGGCGCGGACGCGGTGGCGGCGGTCCAGCAGCAGCCCGATCAGCCGCGTACCCAGGTATCCCGTGCCGCCGGTGACGAAGACGCGCATCTCTTCCTCCTCCTCGTCTGCGGCGGTCACGCGGCGGCGCCGGCGAGCGACGCGGCGCGCGTGGCGGCGTCGCGGATGGCGGGGACCACGTCCGCATGGTGGTGCACGGGGCGCCAGCGGCCGTTCTCGCGGCGCAGCACCAGCGTCATCCGCGCATCCACCTGGCACCGCTCGCCCATCAGCACGCCGCTCCCCGTCTCGTGGCCGGAGACCAGCGCGATGTCCGGCGCAAGCAGGTGGATGGAAAGCTCGCCGGCCTGCACGCCGCCGTCGGTGACGGAGCCAGCCCACTGCTCCCACGCGGCGCGCACCTCGTCCCACCCCTGCTGGCGGCCGCCGCCAGGGTGCATCACGGTGGCGTCCGGCGCGTGCGACCACTCTTCCAGGATCGGCCCGGCGTCGCCGTTGAGGGCCTGGTTCACCTTGCCGTACAGCCGGTGCACGGCATCGCGGATCTCCTGCTCGGTCGGGTTCATGGTTGCGCTCCGCATCGAACGGGGAGGTGGTGGAGGGGGCCGCACGAAAAAAAAGCGGCCGCCCGGGGCATCCCGGACGGCCGCAAGGTTACGCGCGGCTACTGTTCATCCTCCACTTCAACAACTGCTCACAAACTGCTCAACCCCGGAACGATGAGGATCCCCCTCAGTCCGCCGCGCCGCGGGCCTCCCACTGCCACAGGGTCTCTGCCACGTGGTCCACGCCCTCCTTCAGGTGGCGGCGAAAGGTGCTGAAGGAGACGTACAGGCGCTGCGCCGCGCGCTCCTGCGTGGACAGGGGCTCCAGGTACCCGTAGCGCAGCGCATCCGCCCACTTCTCCTGGCGCGGCGAGGCCCGCAGCGTCTCCGCCGCGCGGCGCAGCAGGGACTGCAGCACGGGGACGCGCTCCGCGTCCGACGCGCCCTCCCCCGCCTGCGCCGAGACCACGCGCGACCCGAGGAGCGGATTGGACCGCAGCTCCCTGGGCCGGGTGAAGCACCTGAGCGCTTCGTGCACGGCGTCCTTGAAGGCGGATTCGTCCAGCGCGGCAGAGGTGGACGGGGGCGGGGGCGCGGCGGAGGGCGGCGGGGCGGTGGTGTCCAGCTCGCGCTGGGCCAGGACGTCCAGCCACGCCAGCGGCGGCAGCACCCGCCAGTCGTGGCCAAAGACGGTGAAGCGCCGCCCGCCCGCTTCGTACGCGACCTCGGGGACGGGAAAGAGGTCGATGTAGCCGAAGAAGGGGGCCCAGAACTCCGCGTCGGCCAGGGGAAAGAAGCTGAACGCCAGCCCGGAGGTGGTGAGGTAGTGCTGCGCGGCCTTGAGAAAGACCAGGCTCTGCGTGGCGCCCACCTCCTGGTACCGCTCCGCGTCCATCCAGAAGCGGAAGAAGGTGGCGCGCTCGCCCGCCCGCAGCGGCGCGCGCGACTCCAGGTACGCCAGCGCGCGGTCCACCACCGGGTCCATCCGCCGGTCCTCGTCCGTCGCCTGCTCCAGCCGCACGGCCGCCACGAACCCGGCCGCCTCGCCGTGCACGCCCCGCATCACCAGGAACCCCTCGGGCTGGCGCCGCAGCCAGTGCATCGCCACCTCCGCCGACCCCTCGCCTTCGTGCCGCGCCACCATCTCGCGCAGCCGCGGCGCGTCTTCGGGGCGCGGGGGATAGGGGACGCTGGTGCCCGTGTCGCCCCAGTCGATGAACGGCTTTACGAGCGGGTTGTCGCGATGCAGAAAGACGTAGTCGCTCAGCACCCGCTGCTGCTCCAGCTCGCCCACCTCGCCCAGGCGGCGCGCGTAGTAGCCGCGGGCGCGGGAGTGCAGCTCGGCGAAGCGGTCCGGGTTGCGCCAGCGCAGGTCGGCGGAAAGGGCGTCGCGCGCCAGGTCGTGCGGAAACACCCCCAGCGGCCCGGAATCCACGAACGAGACGGAGCGCAGCCAGTGAAACAGCTCGCCCGCGTCGTCGATGCCCAGCACCTCCGCCAGCAGCGGCTCCGTGGTCACCCGCAGCAGCGCCGAGGCCTCCAGCGCGGCGCGGTGGCGCGCCGTGGGCACCTTGCTGGCGAAGCGCTCCAGCAGCGCGCCGATCACGTCCGGTGAATCGGCGGCGGCGAACGCCTGCCCTGGGCGCTGCTCGATGACGTCGGCCACCAGGGTGAGCGCCAGCGGATGGCCGTGGGTGAACTCCAGCACCGCCTGGTGCTGCTCCGGCGGGACGTCGCGCCGCGCCAGGTAGTCGCGCACGTCGTCGGGGCCCAGGTTGCGCAGCGGCAGCGTGCGGACCAGCGCCTGCCACCCCGGGTCGCTGCGCCACCCTTCGCCCGGCGCATCGCGGCCGGCCAGCACCGTCAGGGTCTCGACGGGGAGCTGGGGGAGAAAGTCCTCGCGCAGCCAGCCGTCCAGCGGGCGCAGCAGCTCGCAGGTGTCCACCAGGATCACGTGCCGGCCGCCGCGCGCCGCCAGCGTCTCCGCCGGCGGCGCGTCCGGCGCGCCGAGCGCGGAGGCCAGCGCGGACTGGAACGCCTGCGGCGCGGGGTCCAGGTTGCGCGCGTCCAGCTGCGCGGCGGCGGCGCCCGCCTCGGCGGCGGCGGACGCGAACTCGCGCAGCAGCGTGGTCTTGCCCACGCCGCCGGGGCCGTGGACGTGCAGCACGTTGAAGGGAAGCTGGGGGGCGCAGATGGCGGAGCGGAACACGCCCCGCTCCGGCTCGCGCCCCACGAACCGCTGGCGGCGGAGGGCGCCCAGGCGGTCCGCAAGACGAGACGACATGGGGAATTCCAACGGGGAGACGACGGGCGCCGGGACCGGCCGCGCCCTCGACACGCCCATGTTAATGCGGTGGATGGGAAACCAAAACAGTCGTGTGTAGCAGGCGGGGGCAGAGGGAGCGCTCCGTCCGGCTAACGTCGGAATCCTGGGGACGGGCCGGCCCGCGGGGAAGCCGCGGCCCGCAATCCGCGAAGGCGGATTTTCGTGACGTTTCAGCCGCGGTTTCAACCGCCGGGACGGAGTCCGCCAAACGGTTCTTCCGCGGTCCGGGGCGGGGGGCGGCGGGTCACAAACGCCACATGGATGGTGGGGATATGGATGGTGCCGCTGCGTCGTCATCAACAGAAGTTCCTGAATACTGATCCGGCGTTGTGCCCGCCGCCCGCGCGGCGCAGATTGGGGGCGACCGCATCCGCAGCCAGAGTTTCTGCCGAGGACGCCATGATCCGCATCACCCGTTTTCTCTGGATGGTCGCGCTCGCCGCGATTCCCGCCTGCACGCCGGCGCCCTCGCCGCCGCCGGGGCGGGTGCCTCCCGGCCAGCCCACGGACCTGGGCGGCAACATGGTGGCGCCGCCGCGGTGGGGGATGGTCATCCACGGCGGCGCGGGCGCCATGACGCCGCAGAGCGTTCCGCCGGAGCGGCAGGCGGCGTACCGCGCGGCGCTCACGGAGGCGCTGCGGGCGGGGCACGCGGTGCTGGCGCGCGGCGGCACCAGCCTGGACGCGGTGGAGGCGGCCATCAACGTGATGGAGGACAACCCGCTCTTCAACGCCGGCCGCGGCGCGGTGATCACGGCGGACGGGCGCATCGAGCTGGACGCGGCCATCATGGACGGCGCCACCCTCAAGGCGGGCGCGGTCGCCGGGCTGCACACGGTGCGCAACCCCATCGACCTGGCGCGCGCCGTGATGGAGCGGTCGCCGCACGTGATGATGATCGGCGAGGGCGCCGAGACCTTCGCGCGGCAGAACGGGCTGGCGATGGTGGAGGAGAGCTACTTCTGGACGCCCAACCGGCGGCAGCAGTGGGAGCGGATGCGCATGCAGGACAGCCTGCGCGCCGACAGCGTTCGCCGCGCCGGCCGCGGCGCCGCCTGGTCGGTGCCGGACGAGCGCAAGTGGGGCACGGTGGGGGCGGTGGCGCTGGACCAGCAGGGGAACCTGGCCGCGGGAACGTCCACGGGCGGGATGATGATGAAGCGCTTTGGCCGCGTGGGCGACGTGCCCATCATCGGCGCGGGGACGTACGCCAACAACCGCTCCTGCGCGGTGAGCGCCACCGGACACGGCGAGTTCTTCATCCGCAACACCGTGGCGCACAGCATCTGCGCGCTGATGGAGTACGGCGGGCTGCCCCTGCAGGCCGCGGCCGACAGCATCGTGATGCGGCAGCTGGTGGCGCAGCAGGGCGAGGGCGGCATCATCGCCATGGACCGCCAGGGCAACTGGACCATGCCCTTCAACAGCACCGGCATGTACCGCGGCCGTGTGGACGCCGCCGGCACCGTCACCGTCGGCATCTTCCGCGGCGAGCCCTGAGGAACTGTGGCCTCCCGCGGAGGCGTGGAAGGCGCGGAGAGAACAGCGGAGAAGACGAAGGGGCTGCCGTCCCCGCCATCTGCATCGCCGGCTCGGTGTAAGAGAACCATGGGCGTGGCATCGATTGGGTCACAAATTGCGGATGTGGCTTACCGTTCACGTGCTCGGTTATTACAGCAGGAGATTGGCGATGCCACAGAAAGGCGCGGAGAAGCAGGTTCCCCTTGATCAGCGTGGGCGGGGGAAGAACCTCGAACACCCCGAGGGGCAGGCGAACGACAGGAATCAGCAGGGGCAAAAGGGGACGCCAGCACCTGCCCAGCCGGTGAAGAAGCCGTAAAGGTGACTGAGCCAGCAGCTGGTGTAGCGAGAAGAGGGGCCACCGAGCGCATCGGCGGCCCCTCATTTACGCAGCAGGCGACGGGCGACCTCGCTGGCCCTCGCCGCCGGTTAGAGTTAGACAAACCAACTGCATAGAAGTCTGTAGCAAAGCAGCTCATCAACTGGATAGCTCCCACTGAACCCGGTACCGCGTACCGGACGTACCCGCATCACGTGTGCTGATCCATGCAAGGCCTCTATTGGTATGCGGATGAATCAAAACTTGAGAAGTTGTTAGACGTGCCCGAAGGCTTTCTATCAAAGCTATCGAAAGAGGATGATTGGTCTTTTGTCATCAAGTCGCACGCGCTCATTGAGGCAGCCATCACTCAGATGCTCCTTACTGTCAGCGATCCGCGCGTCACGGAAAATTTTCGAAAGCTTCCGCTGGGTGGCGGGCGAACGGGCAAGCTTGCATTTGCAGAAGCACTAGGGTTCGTAAATCGAGAGCATCGCGCATTCATTGATTTGTTTTCCGAGTTGAGGAACAAGCTCGTGCACGATGTGCGGAGCGTCTCCTTCTCTTTCGAACGACACTTTGCCAACCTTCCCGAAGGCGACTTGCACCGGTGGGCGGGCGTCATCTTCAAGGTTGTAGGTGGCGACCCATCCGGCAAAGCCGCTGGAGAAGCTGCGGATCTGTTGCGTTACGACCCCAGAACGGTCCTCGCGTATGCAGTGCTCGCGACCTTGGCGCAGGCCCTCTTTAAGATTGACCCTGAGGAGTATGATCGTGCTCTTGCTGAGGCGAAGCGAATTTCGCCTGAGCGGTACGTGGCGGTCGCGCTGGCACTTATCATTGGTCTGCACGCACTCCGAGAAACCGGAATCCCGATGACTGTCGGCCCCCGTTCCGAGGACGTAGGCCGGCCATCGCCGGTTCTCAGCGCCACTGTAGAAGTAAACCACGAAGTTCTCGGCGGAACGCCCATTTTCGCCGGGACACGCGTGCCCATCAAAAGCCTGTTCGACTACTTGGAGGGTGGTCACCCGCTGAGCGATTTCCTAGACGACTTCCCGACTGTCGCATGCGAACAGGTTCTCAGCGTGCTTCGTGATGCATATCGAGCGCTATCCGGGTAACGCGATCCGATTGACCCCGCCGATTTCCCGCGCTATCCTCTCCACGTCGGACCCTCTGCCTCCGTAGCACCCTCCTCTCCGCGCCCGCCCGGGCGCACAGATCCGCCCGATGACCGAGCTGTCCGAACGCCTGGCCACCCTGTCGCCGGCCAAACGCGCGCTGCTGGAAAAGCTGCGCGGCGCCCCGCCCATCCCCCGCGCGCCCGACGGCCCCGCGCCGCTCTCCGCGGAGCAGCGGCGGCTGTGGTACGTGCTGCAGCTGGCCCCCGGCTACCCCGTCTACACCATCCCGCTCGGCTTTCTGCTGCGCGGCGCGCTGGACGTGGACGCGCTCTGCGGCGCCCTGCGCGACCTGGTGGCGCGGCACGAGATGCTGCGCGTGGCGTTCGTGGAGCAGGACGGCGAGCCGGTGCAGGCGGTGCACGACGGGTCCGCGTTCACGCCGCGCCGGGTGGAGGTGGACGACGACCAGTGGGCCGAGTCGGAGGCCCGCTGGCAGGCGGACGAGTTCGCGCTGGCCACCTTCGACCTGGGCGCGGGGGAGACGTTCCGCGCCGTGGTCGTCCGCGTCGCGCAGGACGAGCATCACCTGCTGATCGCCTTTCACCACCTGGCGGCGGACGGATGGTCGGCGGCGGTGCTGCTGCGCGAGCTGAGCGCCCTCTACGCCGCGCGCGTCCGCGGAGAACCCGCCGATCTGCCGAATGCGGCGGTGCGGTTCCGCGACTGGGCGGCGTTCCAGCGGCTGCCGCGCGAGGGGGCGGACGCGGACGAGGCGTTCTGGCGCGAGGAGCTGCAGGGCGCGCCGCACGTGCTGGACCTTCCCGCGGACCACCCGCGTCCCGCGCTGCAGAGCTGGGAGGGCTTCAAGCACCCGTTCGGCGTGGCGCCGGAGCTCACGCGCGCGCTGGAGGCGGCGGCGCGCGCGGAGGGGACCACGCTCTACGTGGTGTTCGCGGCCGCGTACGCGCTGCTGCTGTCGCGCTACGCGGGCGAGGAGGACTTCCTCGTCGGCACGCTGCTGGCCAACCGCCCGCGTCCGGAGCTGGCGGAGGTGGTGGGGTTCTTCGCCAACACGGTGCCGCTGCGGATGCGGATGCACGGCGATCCCTCGCTCGCCGAGCTGATCCGCCGCGTGCACGGCGTAGTGGCGGACGCGCAGCGGCACGGCACGCTGCCGTTCGACCGCATCGTGGAGCTGGCGGAGCTGCGCCGCGACTTCAGCCGGCCGCCGCTGGTGCAGGCGGTGCTCACCTTTGCCGACGGGCCGGCGTCGGCGCTGGCCCTTCCCGGCGTGGAGGTGGAGCGGATCGAGATGGATTCGCGCACCGCAATCTTCGACCTCACCCTCCAGGTGGAGCGCCACGGCGACGCCCTCGCCGCCGCGCTGCAGGCGTCCGAGGCCCTGTTCGACGAAGAGACGGCGCGGCGGATGGCGCGCCACCTCCGCTCCATCCTGGCCGCCATCGCCGGGGACCGCGACCGGCCGGTCTCCACCGTCGCGCTGGCGGACGAGGAGGAGGTGGCGCAGGTGGCCGCGTGGAGCGACGGGGGCGCGGCGCTGTTGGAGGACGGCGTCATCCACCACCTCTTCGAAGCGCAGGCGCGGGAGCGGCCGTTCGCCGCCGCGCTGGTGCACGGCCACGCGGACGTCCCCTTCGGCGAGCTGAACCGCCGCGCGAACCGCGTCGCGCACGGACTGATCGCCGCGGGCGTGGCGCGCGGCGAGTGCGTGGGCGTCTGCCTGGCGCGCACGCCGGCGCTGATCGCAGCCATGCTGGGGATCCTGAAAGCCGGCGCCGCCTACGTGCCGATGGATCCCGCGCACCCCGCCCCGCGCCACCGCGCCGCGCTCGCCCTTTCCGGCGCGCGCCGGGTGATCACGGACGCGGCGTCGCGCGCCGCGCTGGGCGAGCTCCCGGAATCGGTCACCACAGTCACCGTCGCCGGGCTGGAGGCGGAGCGGGAGGACGATCCCGCGCCGCGCGCCGGGCCGGGCGACCTGGCGTACGTCATCTTCACCTCCGGATCCACCGGCGGACCCAAGGGCGTGGCGATCGAGCACCGCGCGTCCGCGGCCATGCTGGCGTGGGTGCGCGAGCTGCTGGGCGACGACCGCGCCGCCGTCCTGGGATCGACCCCCGTCACCTTCGACGTCTCCGTGGGCGAGCTGCTGGGGACGCTGTGCTGCGGCGGGACGGTGGTGCTGGTGGAGAACGCGCTCGCCGGCCTCCCCCGCGGCCGCCGCGTCCACGCCGCGCCCATGACGCCGACCGCGGCGGCCGAGCTGCTGCGCGAGAGCCGCCTTCCCGCCGGCGCGCGCACCCTGCTGCTGGGCGGCGAGGCCGTGCCACCGCCGCTGGTGGGCGCGCTGGCGGAGGCCGGGGTGCCGCGCATCGTCAACCTGTGGGGCCCGACGGAGGATACGACGTACAGCACCTGGACCGCGCTGGAGCCGGGGAACGACCGCGTGGGCATCGGCCGGCCGATCCCCGGCGGGCGTGTGTACGTGCTGGATTCCGGGCTGCGCCACGCGGGGATCGGCGTGCCGGGCGAGGTGTGGACGGCGGGGGCGGGGGTGGCGCGCGGATACGCGTCGCGCCCGGCGCTCACGGCGGAGAAGTTCGTCCCCGACCCGTACGGACCGCCGGGGTCGCGGATGTACCGCACCCTGGACCGCGGCCGCTGGCGCGAGGACGGCACGCTGGAGTACCTGGGCCGCATGGACGCGCAGGTCAAGGTGCGCGGCCACCGCATCGAGCTGGAGGAGGTGGAGCAGGCGCTGGCCGCGCACCCCGCCGTCCTGCACGCGGCCGCCGCCGTGGGCGGAGACGGCGCGGCGGGGCGGCGGCTGGCCGGCTTTCTGGTCGCGCGGCCGGGGTCGGAACCCCCCACGGGCGCGGAGCTCCGCGCGTTCGTGCGCGAGCGGCTGCCGGAGTACATGGTGCCCGCCGTGTTCGCGTGGATGGACGCGCTGCCGCGGTCGGGGAGCGGCAAGCTGGACCGCCGCGCGCTCCCCCAGGTGGACGCGGGGACGGACGGCGCCGGGTTCGTCCCCCCGCGGCCGGGGCTGGAGGCGCGCATCGCGGCGGTCTGGCAGGACGTGCTGGGGCTGGAGCGCGTCGGCGCGAACGACGACTTCTTCGACCTGGGCGGCCAGTCCATCCTGGCCACCCGCCTGGTCGCGCGGCTGCGCGGGGAGCTGGGGATCGACGTCCCGGTGGCGATGCTGATGCAGGCGCCCACGGTGGAGGCGCTGGCCCGCGCCGTGGAGGCGGGCGAGCGCTCCGTCCGCCTTCCGCTGGTCGCGCTGCAGACCTTTGGCGACCGCCCGCCGCTCTTTCTGGCGCACCCCGCCGGCGGCCACGTGATCTGCTATCGCGGGCTGGCGGTGAACCTGGCGCCGGACCAGCCGGTGTACGGGCTGCAGCCGCGGGGGCTGGAGGACGGCAAGGAGCCGATCACCGACCTGGAGGAGATGGCGGCGTTCTACGTTGACGCCATCCGCCGCTTTCGCCCGCGGGGGCCGTACCGGCTGGGCGGATGGTCGTTCGGCGGGGTGGTGGCGTGGGAGATGGCGCGGCAGCTCCGGTCGATGGGGGAGGACGTCGATCTGCTGGCGATGCTGGACACCTCGCCCCTCACCGCCGAAGCCATCGAAGCCGATCCGCGCGACGCGGCGGAGGTGATGATGCAGACGATCGGCGGATACGCGGGGTGGATGGCGAGCGAGCGCATCCGCGTGGACGAGGTGCGCCACCTGCCGCCGCGGGAGATGGCGGTCGCCATGATCCGCCAGGTGGCCGACGAACGGCTCCTTCCCGTGTCGCGCGCGGATGTCGTCGTGGCGCTGACCCGCGTGCGCAGCGCCAACCTGCAGGCGCAGGCCACGTACGACCTGCGCCCCTACGACGGCCACCTGACCTATTTCCGTACGGAGGGCTCCGCCGAGGCGCCGCTGCAGGCCTCCGCGGACGAGTTCTGGGGCTCGCGGGCGGGCGGGGTGACCGTGGTCCCCGTCACCGGCAACCACGGCACCATCCTGCACGAGCCGCACGTCTACCTCGTCGTCAACGCCATCCTGGGCGCGGGGCCAGGAAAAGAAGGCCTCACGCAGAGTTAGCGGAGTCAGCGGAGTTTTCTCGTGCCGTGAAGCAGGCCCATGTGCATTCCGCCAAAAGACTGATGCACACAGAGAAACGGAGGAACAGAGAACTGTCTCTGTTCCTCCGTTTCTCTGTGTGAGGCTCTTGTGGATGAACCGAATGGAGCCGGCTGCATGCCGCGGAACAACTCCGCTAACTCCGCTAACTCTGCGTGAGATATGTTTTTGGAGGAATGCGAAGAGCCCGCCAGGCTGGGGGACCTGGCGGGCTCTTCCGCATCCACCGTCACCCGCGGAGAACTAGCAGCGGGTCTTGTCGTAGATGGTCGTGGTGATGGCGATGCTGCTGACCGCGCTGGCGAAGATGCCCGAGAAGGCGCACGCCGACGGCTTGAGGCGGTTGCCCCAGTAGTCGCTCGCCACGCTGTCGAAGTACTGGATCACGGAGCTCTTGACCACCGCGACCACCGGCTTGCCCTGGGTAAGGCTGTCGCGCAGCACGCCGTACGCCAGCGTGTTGGTGGCCAGCGCGTCCTTCATGGCGTACGCCAGGTCCGCCTGCTTGGCGATGCTGCGGCGCGGCCACGGCTTGCCCCGGCTGTCCTGCACGATCAGCGTGGCCGAGCCGTTGTCCCACTTGTAGTCCGTGCGCAGCACCGTCGCCAGCGCCGTGCCGATGCGCGAGTCGTCGGTGATCACCCGCTGCACGTAGCCGTAGGTGCCCTTCTCCAGCGTGGGCACCTTGACGTACGTGGTGGAGCCGATGGTGCCGGCCACCGTGTAGTGCAGCGCCCACCAGGGCTGCGGGCTCACGTGCGACGTCGGGCACCCGCCCACCGTGCCCCCCACCATCGAGGGACCCGCGGCGGCCGTCGCCTCGGGGGCCGTCGTCTCGGAGTCGCAGGCGGCCAGCAGGGCGGGTGCGCCCACGGCGGCCGCCGCCATCACCGCGCCCTTTCCGAGGAACGCACGGCGGTCAACCTGCGCCGGCGCCTCCTGCGGGGGATTCTCGTCGATCTTCTTTGTGGGCATCCGTCTCACCTCGCGAAATCGGGGGAGGGAGATCCTCCCGTTTGCGGCGCGAGAGAAGCCGCCGCTGCTGCGTGCTGGTCACGGCAGGTGCTCGGGGCACCGGGTGCCGCGCCAGGGCTGTGTGGGTGTGTCCCGGGGAGGGAAGGGGGTTCCCGGGAGCCGGTGAAAGACCTCCACCGGAGCCCGTACGATAATCGGTCACCCCTGGATGTGCAAGAACTATTTCGCGTCGCTACTTCGGAGATTTTGTGCGCCGCCGCGGCCCGAACGGATCGGATTGCGACGCTCCGTCACGGGAGAGAAAACGGGGGATTCAGCGTGTGATACCGTGCCGGGTAGCACGACGGAGAAAAGGAGCGAAGTACACGGTTTCTGCCGCTCCTTTCGTTCGTCCCCGCGCTGTATTCATCTGTTTACTGCGGATGCTCGGAGCTCACGTGTCGTCCGGCGGGGGACCCGGGGCGGGGGCCACGCGCTCGGTGATCAGGCGCTCGAAGCCGTTCTCCTCGGCGATCTCCAGCGCGTACTCCAGCGGCCGGTCCTTGCGGATCCAGGGAAAGGGGACCACCGGGACGGGCTCCAGCAGGTCGGTGAGCGCCTCCAGGTTGGTGCGCTCGGCGATGCCGTTGCGGTCCGGCCCCAGCGCGTTCAGGATCACCCCGCGCACCCGCAGCCCGGCGTCGTGCGCGGCGCGTACGGTGAGCATGGCGTGGTTGAGCGTGCCGCGCCGGTTGCCGGCGACCACGATCAGGTCCAGCCCCCACCCCACGAACAGCCCGTCGTAGGCCAGGTCGCGGGTCAGCGGCACCAGCAGCCCGCCTGCGCCCTCCACCAGGATGGCGTCCCGCCCTTCGGAGAGCGCGTGAAAGGCGGTGTCCAGCGCGCCCAGGTCCACGCCGCCGCCCGCGCGCGACAGCGCCACCCACGGCGCCAGCGGCTCCGAGAGCAGGATGGGGCGCACCCGGTCCAGCGGGTCCTCCGCGCCGGCCGCGTCGCGCAGCCGCGCGGCGTCGCTGGCGGGGTCGTCGCCCTTCGCGCCCGTCTCCACCGGCTTCATGGCGGCGACGTTCAGTCCCTTGCGGCGCATCATGGCCAGCAGCAGGGTGCTCAGGTACGTCTTGCCCACGCCGGTGTCCGTTCCGGTCACGCCGATCCGGATCATACGCATCTCCCGAAAGTGTGTCTGCCGGCCTGGATGGGCCGGTGGTGCCTGCCGCGGCCCAACCGGTGCCGTCCGTCCGCCGCGAGATCGGTTGCCCGTCGCGATCTCCGCGAGAGCGATTGAAATCGCGGCAACGACGTCACACAGTCCGCCTGCGCGGACACGGCGGCCCGGCCCTGTGCGGCGTCCCCGGCACCCGCGCGTCCGCATCCGTCGCGACCCGCCGGCGATTCCCGATTCCGCCGTCCCTATACCCTTGTCCCCCTGTCCCCTTGTCCCCTTGTCCCCCCGTCACCCCCATCACCCGTTCACCCGTTCACCCGTTCCCCCCTTGCCCGCGCCCCCGCCGGAGAGCAGGATAGTCTGCACCCGCTCCCGGCGGACAATTTGCACGGTCCCCTCCACCACCGCGCCGCCGGCGCTCCCCAGCGAGAATCCCGATCCTTCATGCCGCAGCGCACCCGAGGCCGCACCCAGGCACTCCCCGGCAGGGACGAGCTCTACCGCCTGCTGGTGGAGAACGTGACCGACTACGCCATCATCCTGCTTAGCCCCGACGGCCGGGTCACCACCTGGACGGAGGGTGCGGGGCGGATGTTCGGCTACGACGAGGACGAGGTGCTGGGCCGCCCGCTGGCCACCCTGTACCCCTCGGAAGACGCGGAGCGGGACGCCCCCGTGCGCGACCTGCATACCGTCACTCGCGACGGACGGTGCGAGACGGTGGCCTGGCGGGTGCGCAAGGACGGCTCCCGGCTGTGGGTGAGCGTGGTGCTCACCGCCATCTACGACGAGGGGGGAAAGCTCATCGGTCTGGGGCAGATAACCCGCGACCTCACCGAGCGCAAGGAGGTGGCGGAGCGGTACGAGGAAAGCCGCCAGCGCTACCGCTCGCTCTTCGACAACAACCCCGACGCCGTCTTTTCGTTCGATCTGGACGGCACCCTGCGCACCGCCAACCCGGCGGCCGAGTCGCTTACCGGGTACGATGCCGACGACCTGCGCTCCGCCACCTTCTGGTCCCTGGTCTCGCCCGACGACCGCGAGCGGATGCGCGGCCTGTTCTCGCGCGCGGCCCAGGGGGAGCCGGGGGGCGGCGAGACGGCGCTGGTGCACCGCAGCGGGCGGCGCGTGGACGTGCGCGTGACGCTGGTGCCCATCGTGGTGCAGGGCGGCATCCTGGGCGTGTACTGCATCGGCGAGGACATCGGCGAGCGGCTGCGCGCGGCGGCGGAGCGCGACTCGCTGCTGCTGCGCGAGCGCGTGGCCCGCGCCGAGGCGGAGGCGGCCAACCAGGCCAAGACGGACTTTCTCTCGATCGTCAGCCACGAGCTGCGCACGCCGCTCAACGCCATCGTCAACTTTTCCGAGCTGCTGCTGGACGGCGAGGCGGGCGACCTTTCGGAGGTGCAGCGCAAGCACCTGGACCGCATTCGCGGCAACAGCGGCCAGCTGCAGCGGATGATCGAGGACGTGCTGGGCTACACGCGGCTGGACTCGGGGGAGAGCGGCATCCAGCTGGAGCGCGTGGACCTGTGCGCCATGGTGGACGAGGTGGCGCGCGAGTTCTCGGGGGTGCTGGGCCGCCGCGGCGTGCAGCTGGAGGTGGTGCGGGACGACGGCGCCACGGCCGAGACGGACCCGCGCCGCTGCCGCGAGCTGCTGCGCGCGGTGCTGAGCAACGCGGCCAAGTTCACCGAGGCCGGCCGGGTGGAGGTGGCCGTGCGGCGCGAGGTGGGATGGGTGGCCGTGGCGGTGACCGACACGGGGATCGGCATCGACGACGCGCACATGGAAAAGATCTGGGATCCCTTCTGGCAGGCCGAGCACCCGCTCATCCGCCGCGCCGGCGGCAGCGGGCTGGGGCTGAGCATCGCGCGGCGGCTGGCGGGGCTGCTGGGCGGCGACATCCACGTCTCCAGCGCCCCCGGCGACGGCAGCACGTTCACGGTACGGCTGCCGCTGGCGCACTGACGGTGAACGGGTGAACGGGTGATGGGGTGGAGCGACCCGACGGGCCCTCTCCCCCGGACGGCCTTACGCTCGTTCCTCGCGATGGCGTCCGACCCCTCCCCCAAACTGCGGGGGAGGGGTTTTTTGTGCGCTGAGGCTGCCGGAGCGCGATCCTCTTCCCCCTCTCCGCGAGGAACGAGCGGGGAGGGGCCGGGGGAGGGGCACCCCGCGGGCGCAGTTCGATCTCAGCGGGGGGGAGGGGCCCCGCCGGACCCTGATCGGACACCCGCAACTGTTTATTCTGGCAAGTTGCTGTGGTGTATCATTTTACCCCCACCTCTAGCATGGTTGTTGCCTCCGCGCCCAGACCCATCCGGATGAGGTAGTCCGGCGGCGGGACCTTTACGCGGAGGGTATCATGCGGTGGACCCAGCCCTTGCTCACGGCTGCGCTCGTGGCGAGCCTCGCCGCCTGCGTGGACGACTCCAGCCCCACGGCCGCGGCGCCCGGGGGTGAGACGCCAAGGGGCGTTGCGCCGGCGCTGGCGATGAACGCCACGACGTCGCGCGTCGTCGGCTACTTTCCCTACTACTCCGGGTCGGCGGCCAGCATTCCGTACAGCAAGTTCACACACATCAACTACGCCTTCATCGATCCCCTGTCGGACGGCAGCCTGACCGGCGTCGCCATGGACGGCAACGCGCGTCTGGACAGCCTCGTTACCCTGGGGCATGCGGCGGGAGTCAAGGTCCTCATCTCCGTCGGCGGGTGGAGCGGCGGTGACGACTCCGGGTTTTCGCAGATGGCGGCCAGTTCCACCGCGCGCGCCAACTTCGTGAGCAACCTTGTCACCTTCGTCAACAACTACTCGCTCGACGGGGTGGACATCGACTGGGAGTTCCCCAGCGACGCCACCGAGTCGGCCAACTTCTCCACCCTGATGAGCGCACTGGACACGGCCATGCACAGCCGCGGCAAGATGCTCACGGCGGCGGTGGCGGCCGGCAGCTACTACGGGCAGTGGATTGGCAGCGACGTGTTCAACTACGTGGACTACCTGTTCCTGATGGCCTACTCCAGCGGTACGCCGCACTCCAGCTGGAACCTGGCGGTATCGTCGCTGGACTACTGGCGCGACGTCCGCGGCCTGCCGCAGGGCAAGACGGTGCTGGGCGTGCCCTTCTACGGCAAGAGCTCCGGCGGCGGCGACCTGTCGTACCGCGCGCTGGTGCGCAGCGACGCGCAGGCGCCCTACAAGGACGACAGCAACGGCTACTACTACAACGGCCTGCAGACCATCAAGAACAAGACGGTGCTCAGCCTGCAGCGCGGCAGCGGCGTGGGGATCTGGGAGATCACGCAGGACACGTCGGCCACGGGCATCAGCCTGCTGAACGCCATCGTGGACACCATGAACGCGCCGGTGCCGCCGTACGACAATACCAAGATCATCTACGACGACGCGCGCGCAACCGGATGGAACGACCAGTCGTGGAACGTGACGCTGGACTGGGCCAGCACCACACAGGCGTTCCAGGGGACCCGGTCGATCGCCACGACGTACACGGCCGCGTGGGGCGGCATCTACCTGCGCCACAGCACGGGGGCAAGTCGGACGGGGCTGACAAAGCTGGAGTTCTGGGTGCACGGCGGCACCGCCGGCGGGCAGGACATCAGCGTGCAGATCGGCGATGCGGCCGGATGGTTCCAGCAGGAGGTGGCCGTCGACAGCTACATCCAGAACGGGGCGGTCGCGGCCGGCACCTGGCGCAAGGTCAGCATTCCGCTGGACAGCCTGGGCGCCAACGCCAACCCCATCGCCAGGATCGAGATCCAGGACGAATCCGGCGGAACGCAGCCCACCTTCTACGTGGACTGGATCCGCATCGTCCCGTAGGATCTCTCGCCCGATGGTGAACGGGTGAACGGGTGAACGGGTGAACGGGTGAACGGGTGAACGGGTGAACGGGTGAACGGGTGAACGGGGTGGGGGCGTAGCGTAGTCTCGCGACCTCACCCCCCCACCCGGGTTGAGGCGCGGGATCGGAACGGCCACCAGCCCCGCCCAGGTCTCGCAGAGCCCGCCTCGGGGCCTGACCTGCATGCGTCGGCAACGTCCGCCCACGCGGGATGGACCGGACCCGATCACTCCGTCATCCCACCACTCCATTACTCCGTCACGCCATCACGCCACAGCGTCCCGGCGCGGGGAGTCCCGTGAATCCAATTGGCGGCGTGACACGTTGAGACCTATCATCCGCATCACCATCGCCCCCAACCCCACATCCCCGGTATGCAAATCCGCCACCTTCTTCTCGCCCCGCTGGCGCTCTTTGCGGCGCCGGCCGCCGCGGCGCTGGCGCTGCTCGCCGCGCCGACCTCCGCGCAGCCCGATCCCGGCGTGCAAGTGGACTCCATCTTTGCCGCCTGGAACAACCCGCAGTCGGCCGGGTGCGCCGTGGGCGTGGCGCAGAACGGGCGCACGCTGCTGACCCGCGCGTACGGCAGCGCCAACCTGGAGCACGACATCCCCAACACGCCGGAGACCGTCTTCGAGGCGGGCTCCGTCAGCAAGCAGTTCACGGCGGCGGCGATCATCCTGCTGGCGAGGCAGGGCAAGCTCTCGCTGGAAGACGACGTTCGGCGCTACATCCCCGAGGTGCCGGACTACGGGACGCCCATCACCCTGCGCCACCTGCTGAACCACACCAGCGGCCTGCGCGACTGGGGAAGCGTGGTGCAGCTGGCCGGGTGGCCGCGGGGCACGCGCATCTACACGCACGCGCACACGCTGGACGTCGTCAGCCGCCAGAAGTCGCTCAACTTCACCCCCGGCACCGAATACTCGTACAGCAACACGGGCTACAACCTGCTCGCCATGATCGTGCAGCGGGTGAGCGGCGTGAGCTTCGCCGAGTTCAGCAGGCGCGAGCTGTTCCAGCCGCTGGGGATGACGAAGACGGAGTGGCGCGACGACTTTACCCGCACCGTCAAGGGCCGCGCGACCGCCTACGTCATGGACGACGGCGCGTGGCACCAGCAGATGCCGTTCGAGAACATTCACGGCAACGGCGGCCTGCTCACCACGGTGGGCGACCTGCTGCGGTGGAACCAGGCGCTGGATTCCGGCACCCTGGCCGGGCTGGACACGCTGGAGACGCAGGGCGTGCTCTCCAACGGGCGGCAGATCGAGTACGCGCTGGGGCTGTCCGTCACCCGGTTCCGCGGCCTGCGCGAGGTGAGCCACAGCGGCGCCACGGCCGGCTACCGCGCGTACCTGGCCCGCTACCCCGAGACGGGAGTCTCCGTGGCGCTGCTGTGCAACGCGGGGAACGCCAACCCCGGGCTGGCCACGCGCGCCGCCGCCCTCTTCATGGCCGACCGCCTGGGCCCCGAGGGCGGTCCCGCCCCCGCGCCCGCCGTGGCGGTGGAGGCGGCGGAGCTGGAGCGGCGCGTGGGGATGTATCGCAGCCGCCGCACGGGCGCGCCGCTGCGGATGCTGATGGCGGATGGAAAGCTGCGGACGGGCGGCGGCACGGAGCTGGTGCCCATCGGCGAGCGGGTGTTCCGCTTCGGGGCCAGCCCCACGCGGGTGGAGTTCGTGGACGGGACGCCGGTGCAGGTGCGCATCGTTTACCCGGACGCCGACACGGTGATGTACGAGCCCGCGGCGGCGGCGGACAGCAGCGCGGCCAACCTCGCCACGTACGCCGGCGAGTACCACAGCGACGAGGCGGAGGCCACGTACACGGCGGCGGTGGTGGACGGCGCGCTGGTGCTGCGGATGCGCCCGGACATCACCTTCCGCCTGACGCCGACCTATGCCGACGCGTTCTCGGGGCCGGGCGGATCGATCATCCGCTTCATCCGCGGCGCGGACGGGCGCGTGCAGGCGTTCACCATCGGGACGGACCGCGTCCGCGAGCTGCGCTTCGACCGCGCCGGGGGGTGATGGATGGAGGGCGGGACCAGGCGCGCGCCGAGCCCGCTCATGCCGAATCCGGCTGAACACCCGGTGTAAGCAGGAATCGCTTGCCGTTCAGCATTCCGGATCGGATGCCGGTCCGTAGTGGGAAAGCCCCGCGCAGTCCGCGGGGCTTTCCGCGTTTGTCGCGGCGGATTTCAGCCGGCTCCGGCAGGGCCGGCCCTCCGCACCCATACCCAATACCGCCAATAGAGTGCATGACTTCCTGAGGGAGGCGCCGCGCTGAACCTTGCCTTTGACTGGGAACCCGGCGCGCCGACCGAAGGACCTCGCCAGCAGAACGAAGGGGCTGGTTCCGCGTCCTGATCCGACCCCTGCGCAGCCGGGAGGAGGTCCTTCGGTCGCGCACCGGAGTCAGTGCAAGCGGCAAGATCTGCGCGTGCGCCCTCTCAGGAAGTCACATTCCTTTCCCGGATCTGGTATCAGGGTGTTTCCGGGTCTCCATCTAACACATTGTTCCGTTTCGTCTTACGCAGAATTTTGCTAGCACGCTTGTTGCCGAGCGCCGACGCCCCCGGACGGCGGATTCCGTCCTGAACGGTGTCACTTTTCTCGTGGGGGGTCGTATGCGCTGGAGTCAGCCCCTGGTCGCCGCCGCGCTGTGCTGCGCGGCACTCGCCGCCTGTTCCGATGCGCCCACGGCCGCGGAAACGCGGACGGAGCGGCCGGAGGGGGTGGCGCCCCCGCTGGTGATGAACGCCACCACGTCGCGGGTGGTGGGCTACTTTCCCACCTGGACGGGATCCATCGACTCCATTCAGTACAGCAAGCTCACGCACATCAACTACGCCTTCGTCCTCCCCACCACCAGCGGCGGGCTGACCGGCGTGCCCATGAGCAACGACGCGCGGCTGCTGGGGCTGGTGCAGCGGGCGCACAACGCGGGCGTAAAGGTGCTCATCTCCATTGGCGGGTGGAACAACGGCGACGACTCGGGCTTCGTGGGGATGGCGGCCAGCTCCACTGCCCGCAACACGTTCGTGAACAACGTCGTCACCTTCGTCACCAACTACGGGCTGGACGGCGTCGATATCGACTGGGAGTACCCCGATCCCAACACCGCCGAGGCCACTAACTACGCCACGCTGATGAGCCAGCTGAGCACGGCGATGCACAGCCGCGGCAAGCTGCTCACCGCGGCGGTGGTGGCCAAGGACTGGTACGGCGCGGGGATTCAGTCGTCCGTCTTCGGCTACGTGGACTACCTGGTGCTGATGGCGTACGACCGCAGCCCGGCGCCGCACTCGCCGTATTCGTACGCGGACTCGTCGATCACCTACTGGGCGAATCGCGGGCTGCCGCAGAGCAAGACGGTGCTGGGCGTGCCCTTTTACGGCAGCAACTCGTCGGGGACGCAGAAGTCGTATCGCGCCATCGTGGCGGCGGACGCCAACGCGCCCAACACGGACTACAGCGGCGGCTTCTACTACAACGGCATCGCGACGATGAAGCAGAAGACGTCGCTCAGCCTGTCGCGCGCGACGGGGGTGGCCATCTGGGAGCTGACGCAGGATACGAACGGCGCCACCAGCCTGCTGAACGCCATCCAGGAGGTGATGGCCTCCGCGCCGCAGCCGCAGGTGGTCTACGCCGACGCGCTGGCGTCCGGATGGGCCAACTGGTCGTGGAGCGCCACCACCAACTTCGCCGCCACCTCGCCGGTGCAGTCGGGGACGAAGTCCATCGGCGTGACGATCACGGCGGCGTGGGGCGCGCTGTACCTGCACCACGCGGGGATGAGCCCGTCCGGGCTGTCGCGCCTGGAGTTCTGGATCCACGGCGGCACGGCGGGCGGGCAGCAGCTGGTGGTGTACGTGGAGGACGCGGGCAGCGCCAGCCTGCCCCAGCTGCCGCTGAGCTCGTACGTCACGGGCGGGTCGGTGGCGGCCGGGACCTGGCGAAAGGTGAGCATCCCGCTCTCCAGCCTGGGCGTGACCACCCACGCCATCACCGAGGTGGCCGTGATGGACGACACCGGCGGCGCGCAGCCCGTCTTCTACGTGGACGGGATGGAGTTCGTCCCCTGAGCTGATCGGGGGCCGGGGCGGAAATGACGGAGCCGGCGGATTTCCTTCTCCGCCGGCTCCGTTCGTCCAGCGCAGGCCCCGCGGCTACCGTCCTCATCCACCGAAATGCCTGACAGTCAGGCGTTTGTGGCAGCACGTACGTTCGCTGGCGCATCTCCGCGGCGCAGTGGTCCCCATCCTCGCGGGGCGGACGAAACTGATTCGCCACATCCCTCGTATCCACGCGCCGGGCAGGACGCAAAGCAAGGCGAGCCAAGCGATTGTCATCATCCACCGGAACACTTGACAACGCCCGGCCGGCGATGCACCCTATGCGTCCCGCCCTCCGTCGAGGAAGGCGGATTTCCCTTCCACGGTGCGGTCCCGCGCCGGCACTCCATCTCCACGCTCATCCGCAGCGAGGTCGCGACATGCAGTATTCCATTTCCGGCACCCGCTCCGTTCGCCGCGCCTCCGCGGCCGCCCTGCTGCTGCTGGCCGCCTGCGGCGGCGGCGACGCGGCCCAGGAGACCCAGGCCGCCAGCGTGGAAGAGGTCGACCAGAAGTCGTCGGCCACGGCCACGGAGCGCGAGCTGGCCAGCTTCAGCGCGCCCGCCGACAGCGTGCTCACCCCGCGGCAGGTGCAGGCGTACCTGCGCACCACGCTGCTGCAGTTCGACCTCATCCGCCAGGAGTCGGTAAAGTACCACGAGCAGGCCGCGCGGATGGCCCAGCGCGCCGAGAAGGACAAGGGCGGCCTGGTCTCGGGGCTGCGCAACGCGGCCGACGCGGGGAGCCTGATGGTGGGCTTCGGCGACCTGATCGGCGGCGCGTACGTGCGCGCGGCGCGCTCGCAGGGGCTGAACCCGGCCGAGATGGAGTGGGTGCGCGAGCGGATGGGCGAGGTCTCCGGCTACCTGATGATGAAGCCGATGTACGAGGCCGCCGCCAGCCAGGCCGCCACCCTGCGCCAGCAGGCGGAGCAGTACCGCGGCCAGCCGGGCTTCGACGACGCCAGCATCAACGAGATGCTCAAGAGCGCCGATGAGATGGAGAAGCAGGCGCGGGAGCAGCTCAACGCGGCGGGCGCGGTGACCCGCAACATGGAGGTGCTGCACCGCGTGCGGCCCAACGTGACGGACCACATGTGGGGCGCGGTGTCGCTGGTGGGCGGCGTGGGCCTGCTGGGGCTCACCGGCCTGTCGGACCCCGCCGACACCACCGCGCAGCGCCAGCTTACCGAGTGGCGGCAGGTGTACACCGACGCGCTGGCCGACAAGGTCACGCCGGGGATGGAAGCCGACAAGCAGCCCGGCGAGGCGCGCCCGCGGCTGGGCGCCTCCGCGCCGGCCAACTGAAAGCCCGTTTGACCGAAACAACCCCGCCGCCCGCCGGCCTCGCGAGCGCCCTGCTGCTGGGCGCCACGGGGCTGGTGGGGGGGCACGTGCTGGACCTTCTGCTCGACGACCCGGCGTACGGCCGGGTCGTCGTGCTTGGAAGGCGCTCCATCGACCGCACGCATCCCCGGCTCCAGCAGCACGTCGTGGACCTGGGGCGGCTGGACGAGCACGCCGCGCGGTTCGCGGTGGACGACGTGTTCTGCTGCCTGGGCACCACCATTCGCGCCGCGGGATCGCAGGAGGCGTTCCGGCGCGTGGACCACGACTACGTGGTGGGCGCGGCGCGCGTGGCTGCGGGCGCCGGCGCGCGGCGCTATCTTCTGGTCACCGCGGCCGGCGCCGACGCCGGGTCGCGCATCTTCTACAACCGCGTCAAGGGCGAGGCGGAAGCGGGGGTGCGCGCGCAGCCGTTCGAGGGCGTGGTCATCCTGCGCCCCTCCCTCATCCTGGGCCCCCGGGAGCAGCGCCGCCCCGGCGAGGCCGTGGCGCAGCGGATCGCGCCGGCGCTGGGGTGGATGATGATCGGCCCGCTGCGCCGCTACCGCGCGGTGGAGGCGGGGACGGTGGCCCGGGCGATGGTGCGGGCGGCGAAGGAACGGACGCGCGGCGTGCGGATCGTGGAGTCCGAGGAGATCCAGGAGATTGGCGGAGCGTAGATGGCGGAGCCGGAACAGCGAGAGGGCGCGGGGGATGCGGACGACTGGACGGACCTGTCGCCGGGCACGAAGCCCATTCCGCCGGAGATGTACAGGCGGCCCGGCGGATGCGGCTTTACCGGCTGCATGTACGCCGCGATGATCTTTGCCGTGCTCGCCATGGCCCTGCTGATCCTGGGCCTGCTCTTCCGCGAGTGGACCGTCCCCCTGGTCTCGCCGCGGTAGTGATGGATTCGTTGTGCAGTCGGCGGTTAGATGCGCAGCCGCGCCTCCAGGAGCGAATGAATTCGCCGCTGGGAAAACGCGAAATCCGCCTTCGCGGATCGTAGCCGCGGCTACCGTGCGGCTCCGGCCGGCCAGGAGAATTCCGACGGCAGATTCCTCGGTCGCGCGCCGGCTCTGGAGGTGGAGAAGGCTCCGCGCGGTGCTCCCTCGGAATGACACCAGATCCGGGAAAAAAATGTGGTTTCCTGAGGAAGCGCACGCGCAGATCCTGCCGCCTGCACTGACTCCGGCGCGCGACCGAAGGACCTCCTCTCGGCTACGCAGGGGCCGGATCAGGACGCGGAACTTCGTTCTGCTGGCGAGGTCCTTCGGTCGGCGCGCCGGGTTCCGGTCAAGCAAGGTTCAGCGCGGCGCCTCTCTCAGGAAGTCATGCACCCTATTGCCGGATTTGGGTGACAGCCTTTACACGCGGTGCAATCCGCGGGCGGCACGCCGGCTCTGGAGGCCGTCGAGCAGTTGAAGCCCCGTTCGGCGAGCGTCAGCGAGCCGAGACGGGGCTTATGGCATTTCTAGCCGCGGGTTTCCAACCCGTGGTCCCCCGGACGAACCCACCCCTCACACCTTCAGATACCACCCGCGCCGGTGCATCGCCCGGACGATGCCCGTCCACAGCGCGACGAAGCAGAGCGCGAACGCCAGCGACGCGTCGTGCGCGGGGAGCCAGGAGTCGAAGGCGCCGGCGAAGATCACGTCCTTGATCGTCCGCCCGTCGATCTTGACCAGGTACAGCAGCCGCGCCATCACGCCGGAGAGAAAGAACGCGAAGATGGCGTTCATCCCGAACCAGGCGAAGGGCATGGCCCAGCGCCGCCGCCCGCGCACGTCCACCAGCCAGTAGCACACCGCCAGCGTGTGCAGCGCCATCCCGGCGGTGAACACCACGTACGAGCTGGTCCACAGGTTCTTATTGATGGGGAACGCCGCGTCCCAGATCAGCCCGACCACCAGCGCCGCGTTCCCCGCCAGGAACAGCCCCACCAGCCGCTCCGACGGCGAGCGGTCCGACCGCATCCACCGCCCCGCGAACACCCCCAGCAGCACCGTCGCCACGGCGGGAAGCGTGCTCAGCAGCCCCTCCGGGTCCCACGTTTTCGCGGATGCCCACAGGTGGTCCGTGCCCAGGACGGCGCGGTCCACGTACGCGGCCAGGCTGCCGTCCTTGCTCAGGTCGCCCGCGCGGCCGCCGGGAACGGGGATCAGCATCATCGCCGCCCAGTAGCCCAGCAGCAGCACCGCCGTCACCGCTGCCTGCGCGCGCGGGCGAAAGAAGAGCACCACCGCCGCCGCCAGCGTGAACGCCAGCCCGATGCGCTGCAGCACGCCCGGAAAGCGCAGGTGCGCCAGGTCCAGGTTGTAGTACGGGAACGCCGCCAGCAGCAGGCCCAGGCCGATCAGGATCGCCCCGCGCTTCGCCGCCCTGCCGAACAGTCGGCCGGGCGCGTCCCCCCGCTCCAGCCGCGGGAGGAGGGAGAACGCCATCGACACGCCCACGATGAACAGAAAGAAGGGGAAGATGAGGTCCGTGGGCGTCCATCCGTGCCACGCCGCGTGCTCCAGCGGGTCGTAGACGGCGCTCCAGGTGCCCGGGTTGTTCACCAGGAGCATGGCCGCCACCGTCAGGCCGCGAAACACGTCCAGCGACAGCAGCCGCTGCGGCCCGGCGGCCGGCACCGCCCGCTCGATCGCGAGCGCGACGGGGTGTGCGGTGGCGAGAGTGTCGGTCATCGAAATCTCTTGGAATTTCAGCGGGACCGCCTCATCCTGAGGCTCGGGCGACGTCATCCGGTCGTCGGGCCCCGCGCGAAGCGGATGTCGGTAACCTCGAGGCCCGGCCATGCCGGACCGGCCGCTCGCGTCCGCCGGACAACGCTGTGAATCGCCGCGTGTACCGCCTATCCTGCCGGATCGGACGGGCCGCGGCAAGCCTTTCGGGGCCGTGGCGAATCTTCGGAGGGCGCAGCACGTACAGGTGCCCGCCATGCGGGAAGCGGCTCGCCAGGCGTGCGGCGATGCGGCGGTCAGCGGACGTGGACGAACGACAGGATCCGCGGTATGAGTTCCGAAACATTACTGGTGTTCATCGTCGTCTTCGGAACGGCGGCCACCGGCTGCAGCGTCGTCGTCCTGAAGACCTGGCTGCAGCAGCGCCGCCTGCCGCGCGTTGCCGGCGGATGGGCGACGGCGTGCACCGTCGTCCTGTTCATCAGCCTGATCGCGGCGGCCCCGGAGCACAGCGCGGCCCGCTGGGCGTCGGAATACCCCGTCGAGCGGTACGGCACCGCGGAGTACATCGTCCCCGAGCAGCTGCGGGTGGACTCGATGCACTGGCAGTTCGCCCCCGCGCTGGAGCTCTACCGGCAGACGCATGGCGTGTATCCTTCCGCGCTGGAAGATGCCGGGATCGCGACGCCCATGACGCAGTACGGCCCGCTCTACTACTACTACAGCAGCCGCTCGAAGCTCGATCCCTGGTACCTGATCTCGTTCGGCGACATCGAGACGCACCGGTTTTCGTCCGACTGGGACAGCCGATCGCAGCGCTGGAGCGTGGTCGAGTTCGACTGAGCCGGGGGAGTCCGCGTTTTGGCTTCAGGCGGTGCACGGTCAAAGATCGGCGAGGAGAATGCGGTGAGCGAGCTCGAGGTGAACCTTCTGGTAACGTTGCTGGTGATGCTGGCGGTCGTGTTCGGCATCGCCGCGCTGTGCATCCGCCTGCTGGGCCGCCGCACGCCCCGGATCACCGGCACGCTTGCGGCCCTCTGCGTGCTGCTGGCCGTCAACGCGCCGACGCTGCGGGCGGAGCGGTACAGCGCGCGAAAGCAGCGAGGTGGTCTGGAGCACCGCCACCGGAAAGTGGGTGATTCACCAGAACTGCGGCCCGTCCCGCGACCGCGACTGCAAGGATTATTGAGATAACAAGGAGATCGAATGGATCCGACGCAGAGGACGCAGCGATAAGCTTCTCGCTGCGTCCTCCGCGTTTCCGCGTGATACGAGATCCGGCAATGGAGTGCACGGCCTCCTGAGAGGGTGTTGCTAAACCTCTGGACATTGCAACAAGAGCGTTGACTTCCTGAGGGAGGCGCCGCGCCGAACCTTGCCTCGACCGGGAACCCGGCGCGCCGACCGAAGGACCTCGCCAGCAGAACGAAGGGGCTGGTTCCGCGTCCTGATCCGGCCCCTGCGCGGCCGAGAGGAGGTCCTTCGGTCGCGCGCAAACGGTTGACTGAATTACAGTTCCAAGCGTGCGCTCCCTCAGGAAGTCACATTCTTTTCCCGGATCTGGTATGAGCATGAGAGGGTGTTGCAAAACCTCTGGACTTTGCAACACGAGCGTTGACTTCCTGAGGGAGGCGCTGCTCCATAGCCTGCTGGTACGAAATGCCTTGGGCGCCGACTGAAGGACCTCGTCGGCAGAACGAAGGGGCTGGTTCCGCGTCCTGATCCGGCCCCTGCGCAGCCGAGAGGAGGTCCTTCGGTCGCGCGCTGGAATCAGTGCAGGCGGCAGGATCTGCGCGTGCGCTCCCTCAGGAAGTCACATGCTTTTCCGGGATCTGGAAGGAGGCTCACTGCGGATCCGTACAATGGAAACCCGGAGGCCGAAGCGGTGAGTCACGATCCGGCGTGGTGATGATCCCTGGCCCCGCACGTTGTGCCGCGAACCCGTGGCGGTGAGTCCGACAATGGATCCAGGCAGATGCTGATCGCCTGCCCGGAGGAGAAATCGGACCGGACACACGGCGCAACGGGCGAATGATGAAGAAAAGCTGGATTCCAGCCGCGCTGATGGGGGCTCTCTTCCTCGGCTATCTGATGGGATCGGATCGCGTCGGATCGCGCGGCGGAGAGTTGCCCCCGGAATACGAGACTCCGCCTGCCTCGGCGCCCACACCCATGTCGCCGCCGCCTTTGCCGGTGGACCCGCCGGCGATCATGCCCGCGCCGGCGCCGGTTCCCCCGCCGGAGCCGGCCGATGGCCTGGACGAGTATCCTGCCTGGAACGGCGTCGATCTGGACTGCAAGGACGTGCGCCGTCCCGTGCGCGTGACCGGCCCCGATCCGCACCGCCTGGACCAGGACGGCAACGGGATCGGCTGCGAGAGCTACTGATCGCGGCTCTACGCGAGACCCGGAGCTTTCCGGATGCTGGAGGATGCTGAACAGCCGCCCGCGCGACGGATCGTCGCGCGGGCGGCTGGTCGTGGTGCGGGATCACGCCTGCTGGGGGCAGGCCCAGGCGCGGCCCACGTACTCCATCAGCGGGCGCATGCCGGCCACGTCCATGCCGTGCACCGTGCTCTCGTTCTGGTACAGGTTGCCCAGGCTCTGCCGGATGCCTTCGTTGCCCCCGGTAAACTCCTCGATCAGCCCCTTCCAGCGGCGCGCCATCTCCTGCACGCGCGGGTCGCACGGGTCGGTGCCCCGCTCCATCTCGGCGCGCACCTCGTCCATCAGGCGCGGCCACTCGGCCTCCACCTCCTTGATGCGCCCTTCGCCCACCTGCTCGCGGCGCTCCTTGAGGTAGTCCATCTGCTCGGGCGTGTAGTATTTCTCGAACATCGTAATCTCCTCTATCGTCTGGATCAGTTGATCGGCGGATACGGGCTCCGCCGTCCGCAGCCCCTGGGCGAGCGCGTCCAGCCGCTCCACCAGGCGCTGCTGCGATCGCACATGCTCGCGCAGGCGGTCGGCGTGAAGCTGCACCACCTGCAGGGGCGACATGCGCTTTTCGTTCAGCACGTCGCGAATCTCCTCCAGGGGAAACCCCAGGTTCCTGAGCGAAGCCACCTGCTGCAGCCGCGCCACGTCGTCCTCCACGTACAGCCGGTGCCCCGCCGCCGTCCGGTGCGACGGCGAAAGCAGCCCGATCTCGTCGTAGTGGTGCAGCGTGCGCACCGTCAGCCCCGTCTGCTTAGCCAGCTCGCCCACCTTCCAGGTCCGCATCTTCACTCCTCGGGTACCGCGTCCTCGTGGCCACGGCGACAATGCTAAACCCTCACGTTACGTGAGGTGCAAGGGTTTTGTGCGCAGGAATTTTCGATGGGAGGACAACACGTTGTGGGATGGGGGTTTACGTG
>DASUVG010000078.1:0-11608 GCA_036379135.1 Longimicrobium sp. | reverse complement strand
GCCGGACTGGATCATCCGCATGGCCCAGTACAGCGCGCCGCTGCCGGAGCTGGCCCGCAGCGACTTGTGGAACGCCGACAGCATCTCGTACATCAGCGAGGTGTCGTAGCGCGCCGTGGGCTGCTGCAGCGCCTCGCGCGCCTCGGCCACCGTGATGCGCCCGCCCGTGCCCACCAGCCGCGCCGCGATCTCCACCCCCGTCAGCGCCTGCCGCGCGTCGCCGCCGGTGTTACGGACGAGAATGTCCTCCGCCTCGTCGTCCATCGACACGCCCGTCGCACCCAGCCCGCGCTCCGCGTCCTGCAGCGCGCGCCGCACCAGGCTGCGCAGGTCGTCCTCCGTCAGCGTCTCCAGCACCAGCACGGTGGAGCGCGAGAGCACCGCGGGGTTGATCTCGAACCCCGGGTGCTCCGTCGTGGCGCCCACCAGCGTCATCAGCCCCGATTCGATCCACGGGAGCAGAAAGTCCTGCTGCCCCTTGTTCAGGCGGTGGATCTCGTCGATGAACAGCAGCGTGCGCCGTCCGCCCCTGCGCCGCGCCTCGGCCTCCTTCACCACCTCGCGCAGCCGCGGCACCCCCTCGCTCACCGCGCTGAACGGAACGAACGAGGCATCGCTGTCCGTCGCGATCACCCGCGACAGCGTCGTTTTTCCGCTTCCCGGCGGCCCGTGCAGGATCAGGTTGGGCAGATGCCCCGCCGCGAGAAGCTTCCGCAGCGTCCCTTCCGGCCCCACCAGGTGCTGCTGGCCGACGATCTCGTCCAGCGTGCGCGGGCGCATCCGCTCCGCCAGCGGCGCGGACGGATCGACCGCCGGCGCGGCGGAACCGGCGCGCGGGTCGGGCGGGGGCCCGGCGTCTCCGAACAGCGAAAGGTCGGTCACGGCTCCACGTATCCGCGCACGAAAAGGTAGGTCGCGTAGAACAGCCCCGCCCCCAGAAAGATGGCCATGGACGAGGCCACGCTGGGCTTCTTCTGCACCTCGGGGACCAGGTTGGAGGCGCCCACGTACAGCGTGACCCCCGCGCTCAGCGCCAGCCCTGTGCTCGCCAGAATGCGCAGCTGCGAGGTCAGGATCACGCCCAGCACCGTCGAAAGTCCCAGCAGCGCGACCGCGCCGATGGCCCGCTTGGCGCTGTTGCCGCTGGCGAGCATGATGGACGCCACCGTGACGCCCTCCGGCACCTTGTGCAGCAGGATGGCGATGAAGACGAGCAGCCCCAGCCACTTGCCCACCCCGAAGCTGCTGGCGATGGCCACGCCGTCGAAAAAGGTGTGCAGCAGCAGCCCGAAGAGCGCGGTGATCCCCACCCAGCGGCTCACCATCTCGTCGTGGTGCGTCTCTTCGCCAAAGTGAAAGTGCTTGATGAGGACGTGCTGCGTCAGGTGGACCAGCAGGTAGCCCACCAGCACCGCGACCGCGGCGGATTCGCCGCCTTCCATGGCGTGCGGAATCATCCCCACCAGCGCCGTGGCGATCATGAACCCCGCGCCAAAGGCGATCAGCAGCCGCTGCGTGGCCCGGCCCGTGGGCGAGGCGGCGGTGATGACGAACCCGCCGATCAGGTTTGCGGCGGCCGCCAGGAGGGCGTACCACAGGGCCGTGCTCAAGTCGATCCGCGCGCGTCGGGAGTGGACAGGGTGAAGCGCGGAAAGTAGTACGAGAGTACGAGAGTACGAAAGTACGGGCGTTTCCCACGTACTCTCGTACTCTCGTACTTTCGTACTTTCGTACTCTCGTACTCTCGTACCGCCCTACCCCTCCAGCACCACGAACGCCGCCGCCGTATCGTCCGTGTGGGTGATGGACAGGTGGATGCGGGAGACGCCCTGCTCGGCGGCCGCCTCCGCCGCGCGGCCGCTCAGGCGCAGCGAGGGCGCGCCGGAGGGTGCGGAGACGACTTCCACCTCCGTCCACCGCCCGCCCAGGCCCCAGCCGGTGCCCAGTGCCTTGAAGAACGCCTCCTTGGCCGCGAACCGTCCCGCGAACGATTCCAGCGCCGACTTCGACGCGCGGCATCGCTCCGCCTCGCCCGCGGTGAAGAAGCGCGCGACCGCCGCCTCGCCCCGGCGCTCCATCAGCTGCGCGAAGCGGGGGATGGAGACCAGGTCCACGCCAATGCCGGCGATCACGCGCCCCGCCTTGCGCCGGACGCCGTCTGCCCGCAACGTGAGCGCCGCGCGCGGTGGACGGCACGCCATTCGCAACCCGCCGCGCGCGGATCATCCACCGGAACCAGTATCGGAGGCAGGAAAGACGTGGCGCGGAAGCCCTGGAGGGCCAGGATGCGGCTGTGGACAGCGATTGCCGCAGGCATCGTTGCCGGCATTGCGTTTGGCTGGTTCCTGGTGGAGATGCTGATCCTGAGGTGAACTACGAGGGAACAGGGAACAGGGAATAGGGAATAGCCTGCGACGGTTGGCGCGCAGGCTGGCCCTGCACCGCTTCTGCAGGTCCGCAGTTGGTCGATGCCGCGCGTGCCGGATGAGGCGCTTCGAAGCCCGCTGCCGTTCTCCCTATTCCCTATTCCCTATTCCCTATTCCTCCCTAGCCCCTAGCCCTAGCCGTTCCCCACCATCCGCCGCGCCCACAGAAACATCCTCCGCAGCTCCCGCTCGTACGCGCGCCGCCCGGCCAGGTCGTTGCGCGCTACGCCGCCGTTGCCCAGCGACGCGTGGATGATCTGCGATCCGCCCGTGGACATCGCCACGTGCGTGCAGCGGCCCGGCGTCTCCGCGAAGAACACCAGGTCGCCGGGGCGCAGGTTCGCGAAGTCGTCGCCGCACTCCACCAGCTCGCCGGCGCGCGACTGCTGGTCGCTGTCGCGCGGGATCACCACTCCGTGCATGCGGTAGAGGGCCTGCACGAAGCCGGAGCAGTCCACTCCCCCCATCGTCAGCCCGCCCCACAGGTACGAGACGCCCAGCCAGCGCTTGGCCGTCTCGCAGATCGCCGCGCCCTCCGCGGGAAAGCCAAGGCCGCGCGCGCCCAGCGGCACCATCTCGCCCCGCGGCAGGCCCGTGCGCCCGTCCGGCAGCCGCACCACGCCGTCCGATTCGCGCACCACGCGGGCGCCCCACGGCAGCCGCACCATCACGTCGCCGTCGTCCAGCGCCACCGCGGCGTCCAGCGAAAGCCACACGTCGCCGTCCGCGCCCAGCTCCCAGGCGCGGGCCATCTGCTCGTCCATCAGCGCCACGTACCCCGCATGGATCCAGCCGATGTAGCCGTCCGACCCGCGGCACTGCATCCACCGCCCGTCGCGGCGGAATACGATCAGCCGGCTCCCCAGCACCGCCTGCGACACCTGCGTGCACTGGATCCTCGGCGCCGACAGCATGGGCGCGACGGCGGCGGATACGACGGCGTGCACGCGCTCGTCCGCCTCCGCCTCGGGAAGCAGCTGCACGCGATCGACGACCTGGCGCCACGCCGTGAGCCCCGCGACCCGCCGGTGCAGCTCCTGCGCGGCCTGCGGCTCCGACGTGGCGCCCACCAGCGTCACCGAGTCGCCGCGGACCTCCACCTCCACCTCGAACACCGCGAGCCGCGGATCGGGGGCAAGCTGGTCGCGCACCTCCTGCACCAGCGCCCGCACCTCCTCGCCATCGCCGCTCACCCGCGCACCACCCCGTCCAGCACGTCCATCACCGTGTCCACGTCCTCCGGCTGATTGTACAGGTGCGGCGCCAGGCGCACCGCCCCCTCCCGCACCACGCACCCCACCCCCGCCCGCGACAGCGCCCTGTACGCCGCGGCCGGGTCCGCCGGGGCAAAGGAGAAGATCCCCGACCGGCGCTCCGGCCGCAGGTCGCTCGTCACCTCCACCCCACGCGTCTGCAGCCACGCCGCCAGCGGATCGATCAGGCCAAGCACGTGCTCGCGGATGCGCGCCGGATCCGCCTCGAGCATCAGATCCAGCGATTCGCCGAGGCCGGCGTAGTCCTGCCACGGCTGCGTCGCCACCTCGAACCGCCGTGCGCCCTCCACGAAGGCGTACTCGTAGTCCAGCACGCGCTCCAGGTCCGCCGAGGCCGTCATCGACGTCCACCCGATCAGGTGCGGCTCCATCCGGTCGACGACGTCGCGCCGCACGTACGTGAACCCGGTGCCGAAGGGGCCGCACAGCCACTTGTGCCCGCCCGTCGCCAGCACGTCGATGCCGCACGCCCGCACGTCCATCGGCAGCTGGCCCAGCGCCTGGATGGCATCTACCACCAGCCACGTCCCGTGCGCGCGGCAGGCGCGGCCCAGCGCCTCCAGGTCCGCCACCCATCCGTTCGTGAACTGCACGGCGGAGATCGCCAGGATCCCCACGTCGCCGCGCGCCACCTCCTCCAGCATCCGCGCCTCGTCCGGGTTGCCGCGCGCGTCCGCCGGCAGCAGGTCCACCCGCGCGCCGCGCAGCCGCTCCATCGCCAGCCAGGGGTAGACGTTCGCCGGGAACTCGCGGTGGCTCAGCACCACGCGCCGCCCGGCATCCAGCGGCAGGCACTGCGCGGCCAGGTTGATGCCGAAGCTGGTGTTCGGCAGCAGCGCGATCTCGTCCTCATCCGCCCCGATCAGCCCTGCGGCCGCGCGCCGGCAGCGGACCATCACCGGCTCGAAGTGCTCGCCGCGCAGGGAGCCGACGTCCGAGCGGCGCCGGTTGTACTCGTCGACCGCCCGGCGCGCCCGCTCCGGCAGCGGCCCCATGGAGGCCGCGTTCAGCCACGGCGCCCGGGCGACGGACGGAAACTCGCGCTCGCGCAGCGCGCGAAAATCCGCCGCGTGCGCGTCCGGTGCGGTGGTCTGGGGCCAGGCTTGGGGCAACGCGCCTCGCTCGGGTCTTGGTAGATGGACTGCGCTAGATTAAGCCGGGTCCGGGGGTGGGGACAAGGGATGAACGGGAAGGGGGACGGGGAACCGGCCGCGGATCTACGGGAAAGGACACCCGCCGGGGAGTTGCACGGTGGAACCCGTCCCCTGTACCCTGTCCCCTTCCCGTTCCACGCATCGACCACGTGTGCCGCACCCGATGAAGATCACCGCGCTTCCGCCGCAGAAGCACGATCCCGACCGCCTGAGCGTCTTCGTGGACGGCGAGTTCCGCATGGGGCTCTCCGCCGAGGTGGCGCTCGCGGCCAGCCTGTGCGTCGGGCAGACGGTGGACGAGGCGCGGCTGCTGGAGCTGGAGCGGCGCGACCGCGGCTGGCAGGCGCGCGAGGCCGCCCTGCGCCTGCTCTCCGTGCGCCCCCGCAGCGCCGCCGAGCTCGCCCGCCGCCTGCGGATGAAGGGGTACGAGCCGGAGATCGGCGAAGAGGTGATCGCCCGCCTGCGCGACCTGGGGATGATCGACGACGCCGCGTTCGCCGGCACCCTGGTCCGCGACCGCGTGCGCCTCAAGCCGCAGGGCGCCCGCCGCCTGGCCAACGAGCTCCGGGCAAAGGGGGTGGACGACGAGACCGCCCGCACCGCCATTCGCGAGACGATGGAGGGCGAGGACACCGGCGAGCGCGAGCTGGCCCGCCGCGCCGCCGAGAAGTGGCGCCCCCGCGCCGGCGAGGAGCCCGCCCGCGCCCGCCGCCGCCTGCACGGCTACCTCGCCCGCCGCGGCTTCGACGCCGACGTCATCCGCGAGGTGCTCGACGAAGCCGCTCCGGACGACGCGGAAGAGTAGGTCCGCCCGGAACGGAAAGAGTCCGCCACACCCTCATCGGGCGCGGCGGGCTCTCGCGTTTCCATCCACCGATCAGACGAAGACCTTGACCTCGGTCGTCGCTTCCACGGGGCGGTTGGTCTCCGTGTCCACCGCGGGGCGGAAGACCAGGCTCAGCGCCCAGCGCCGCACGCGCTCGTCGAAGCCGCGGTTGCCCGTGGAGCCGGTGAGCCGCGCGTCGCGCACCCGCCCGCGGACGTCCACCGTCACGCGGATGGTGATCTCCTGGCTGGCGACGCCGTTGGGCCGGTCGGGCGGGATCAGCAGCACGTCCGTCGTGGGCGGGCGGATGCGTCCGCCGCCGCCGTTCCCCGGCCCCTGCCCCGAGCCGACCCCGCCTCCACTGCCGCCGCCGGTGCCCCCCCCGGAGCCCGGCCCCGTGCCGGGCCCCTCGCCCGGCCCGGTCCCGGGTCCCGTACCGCCGCCGGTCCCGCCCTGCCCTCCCGACGTAGCCGGCGCGGGCGTGGCGGCGGGCGGCTGCGTCTGCGGCGTCTCCGTCCTGGGCGCTTCCTGCTTGGGCGGCTCGGGAACGGGGGTGGGCTCGGGCGGAATCAGTACGTCCTCCTCCGGCACCGTCTCCACCACCGGCTCGGGCTGCGGCGCGGGCGCGGCCACCTCTACGTACGACACCATCTCGCCGCCGCTGCCGCCTCCGCCCCCGCCGCCTCCCTCCGGAAAGCGCAGGGCCGGCCCCGTCCCCGCCGGGTCGATGGCCAGCAGCACCTGGCTGCGAACGCCCCAGATCAGCAGCGCGATCAGGCACACGTGCACCACCGCCGCGGCCGCTGCCGCCGGCAGGGTGCCGCGCCGGTCCTTTCTCCGGATGCCATCCACGTGCTCGAACACCGATCTGGTCTCCTGTCCGTCGGGTGAGGTCAGCCGGCTTAGTACCGCGCTGGGGCGCCGGTTGATCCCTACGGACGAACGGGGAGAGAGGTTACAGGGAACGGGAAACAGGAAAAAGCGCCCTCCCCGCTCGCGAGAACGGCTCCCGGCGCATCCGCCGGGAGCCGCGCTCCTGCTGGCCATGCCCTGTTCCCCGTTCCCTCGTCGTCAGAGCTCGATCTGCGCCCCCAGCTCCACCACCCGGTTCGGCGGCAGCCCGAAGAACGAGGTCGCGCTGCGTGCGTTGCGCGACATCACCGCGAAGATGTGCTCGCGCCACATCGCCATCCCCGGGTTCTTCGACGCGATCAGCGTCTCGCGGCCCAGGAAGTAGCTGGTCTCCATCGGCTTGAAGACGAGCCCCTTCTCCTTCGTCAGCGCCAGGCCGCTGGGGATGTCGGGATCGTCCGTGAATCCGTAGCGCAGCACCACGCGGAAGAGCCCGTGGCCCAGCTCCGCCACCTCCACCCGGTCGGCGTCTTCCACCGTCGGGATCTCGTCCGTCTCCACCGTCAGCAGCACCACCCGCTCGTGCAGCACCTTGTTGTGGATGAGGTTGTGCAGCAGCGCCGGCGGCGTGCCCTCGGGGTTGCCGTACATGTACACCGCCGTCCCGGCCACGCGCGTAAAGCGGTTCGCCTCCAGGTCCGCCAGGAAGAGCTTGATGGGGAGCGTGCGGTCCTGCAGCCGGTCCGCCAGGATCTGCCGCCCCATCTTCCACGTGGTCATCGCCGTGAAGAACGCCGCCGCGATCACCAGCGGGAACCAGCCGCCCTTGGGAATCTTGACGATGTTGGCGCCCCAGAAGCCCAGGTCCACAAACAGGAAGCCCGCCGCCAGCACCCCCACCTTCCACGGCGCCCACCCGAAGCGGCTGCGTGCGACGAACGCGAACAGGATGGTCGTGAACACCATGTCCGTGGTCACCGCCACGCCGTACGCCGCCGCCAGGTTGGTGGAGCTGCGGAAGCCCAGCACCAGCCCGATGCAGGCGATCATCAGCAGCCAGTTGATGGACGGGATGTAGATCTGCCCGATCTGCCGCTCCGACGTGTGCTCGATGCGCAGGCGCGGCAGATAGCCCAGCTGCACCGCCTGCCGCGTGAGCGAGAACGCGCCCGAGATCACCGCCTGCGAGGCGATCACCGTCGCCGCCGTCGACAGGGCGACCAGCGGGTACAGCGCCCACTGCGGCGCCATCAGGAAGAACGGGTGCTCGATGGCCTGGGGGCTGCGCAGCATCAACGCCCCCTGCCCGAAGTAGTTCAGCATCAGCGCCGGCATCACCAGAAAGAACCAGGTGAAGCGGATGGGCTTGATGCCGAAGTGGCCCATGTCGGCGTACAGCGCCTCGCCGCCGGTCACCGCCAGGAACACGGAGCCCAGGACCAGGTAGCCGTGCCACCCGTTGTGGATGAAGAAGGTGGCGCCGTGCACCGGGTTGATGGCCCACAGCACCTCCGGCTTCTGGACGATCTGGTAGAGGCCCAGCGCGCCCAGCACCGTGAACCACAGCAGCGTCACCGGCCCGAACACCTTGCCGATCCCCGCCGTCCCGCGGCTCTGCACCGCGAACAGCAGCACCAGGATGATGATGACGATGGGGATGATGTACGGCTCGAAGAAGGGCGTGGCCACCTTGAGACCTTCCACCGCGCTCAGCACCGAGATGGCGGGGGTGATCATGCTGTCGCCGTACAGCAGCGAAGCGCCGAACAGCCCCACCAGCACCAGCGTCCACCGCCGGCTTCCCGGGCGCATCCGCCGCTGCGGCGCCACCAGCGCCGTAAGGGCGATCATCCCCCCCTCGCCGCGGTTGTCCGCCCGCATCACGTACGTCAGGTACTTGATGGAGATGACGATGATGAGCGCCCAGAAGATCAGCGACAGCACCCCCAGCACGTTGCCGCGCGAGGGCGAAAGGCCGTAGTGCTCGCCCAGCGACTCGCGGATGGCGTACAGGGGGCTGGTGCCGATGTCGCCGTACACCACGCCCAGCGCCGAAAGCGCGAGGACGTAGAAGTAGCGGCCGGTCGGCTCTTCGTGTGTGCCGTGTGTCACGGTCTGACGGGTGTGGGGATCGGGAACGCCCTGCCGTGCGGTCGCTCCGGAAATCGGTCGGCATCGCTGCGCCGCGTGTGCAACCGCAGTGCCGGGGCAACGCCCGTGCGCCTGCGAGGGGCGACAAGCTACCGCGCGCACGTGCGCGACAACAGGATACGCGTCCCGCGGCGGCGGAGTTGCGGGCAGCAAAAAGCTCCCCCCGCCGGAGCGGGAGGAGCCTTCCGTCAGGATCGGCGGAGCGCCCGGTCAGTCGATGTCGCCGCCGGCCGTCGCGGCGATGCCGTTCATCCCCAGCACCTCCTTCACCTGCGCTTCCACGCGGGCGGCGACCTCGGGGTTCTCCTGCAGAAAGGCCTTGGCGTTCTCGCGCCCCTGCCCCAGCCGCACGTCGCCGAACGAGAACCAGGCGCCGGACTTGTTGATCACGTCCGACTCCACCGCCATGTCCACGATGATGCCGTAGTGGTCGATCCCCACGTTGAACATGATGTCGAAGTCCGCCTGCTTGAAGGGCGGCGCCACCTTGTTCTTGACGATCTTGGCCCGCGTCTTGTTGCCCACCAGCACCTCGCGGTCCTTGATGGAGCCGATGCGCCGGATGTCGATGCGCAGCGACGCGTAGAACTTGAGCGCGCGGCCGCCGGTCGTCGTCTCCGGGCTCCCGAACATCACGCCGATCTTCTCGCGGATCTGGTTGGTGAAGATCACCGTGGTCTGGGAGCGGTTGATGGCGCCGGTGAGCTTGCGCAGCGCCTGGCTCATCAGCCGCGCCTGCAGGCCCACGTGGCTGTCGCCCATCTCGCCCTCGATCTCCGCGCGGGGCACCAGCGCCGCCACGGAGTCGACCACCACCACCTCCACGGCGCTGGAGCGCACCAGCACCTCGGCGATCTCCAGCGCCTGCTCGCCGTTGTCGGGCTGCGACACCAGCAGGTTGTCGACGTCCACCCCCAGCTTGCGCGCGTACTCGATGTCCAGCGCGTGCTCCGCGTCGATGAACGCCGCCACGCCGCCGCTGCGCTGCGCGTTGGCGATCACGTGAAGGCAGAGGGTCGTCTTGCCCGACGACTCCGGCCCGTAGATCTCCGTCACCCGCCCGCGCGGAATGCCGCCCACCCCGATGGCCGCATCGAGGTTGATCGCGCCGGTCGGGATCGCCGAGACGGGGATGCGCGGCCCGTTGACGCCCATCCGCATGATGGAGCCCTTGCCGTGCGCCTTCTCGATCTGTCCGATGGCGATGTTCAGGGCCTTCTGCTTGTCGGCCGCGATGTCCAAAGCTGCCATCTCTCGTTTCCCCTGGTAAGCGCGTTCAGGCGAGCCCGTGTGGGCGTGCGGATGGTACACCCCCGGCCGGGGGCGGTTCCCGAAGATAAGGCGAAAGTTTACGGCGGCGGCAGCCGCCGCACAAGGGTTTCGTTGCGGAAAGTTTTCCCGCCCGGGCAGCTCAGCCCAGCAGTTCGCGAACGGCCTCGTCCAGCGCATCCCCGGCGCGCGCGATTCCCCCGTCGCTCACGTCCAGGTGCGTCACGGCCCGCAGCCGCCGCGCGCCGAACTGCGTCATCCGCACCCCCCGGCGCTCCAGCCCGGCCAGCAGCGCCGCGGGCTGCAGCCGCGGCTCGGCGACGTCGATCATCACGATGTTCGTCTCCGGCCGGGCGACGGACAGCCCGTCGATCCGCGCCGCCCGCGCCGCCAGCTCGCGTGCACGGCGGTGGTCGTGCTCCAGCAGCGGAAGGTGGTTCCGCAAACCGTAGAGCGCCGCCGCGGCCAGGATCCCCGCCTGCCGCATCCCGCCACCCAGGCGACGTCGGATGCGCCAGGCGCGCTGCATGGCGTCCGCGCCGCCGGCCAGCATGGAGCCCACCGGTGCGCCGAGCCCCTTGGAGACGGCCAGCATCACCGTATCCACCGGCGCGGCGTACTCCGCCATCGGCACGCCCGAGGCGACGGAGGCGTTCGCCAGCCGTGCGCCGTCCAGGTGCACCGCGACCCCGCGCTCGCGTGCCGTGGCGACGACGGCCTGCAGATGGCTCAGCGGCATCACCCGGCCACCGGCGCCGTTGTGCGTGTTCTCCAGGCACACCAGCGAAGTCTGGGGCAGGTACGGCGACGTCGGGCGAATGGCCTCCGCCACCTGTTCCGGGCGCAGCAGCCCGTCCGCGGTGTGCACCGGATGCAGCTGAATGCCGCCCAGCGCGGCGCCGGCGCCTTCCTCGTAGTTCAGGATGTGTCCGCCGGTCTCGATCACCGCTTCCGTGCCGGGGCGTCCCAGCACCAGGAGGGCGGCCGTGTTCGCCATGATGCCGCTGGGAAAGAACAGCGCCGCCTCCTTCCCCAGCAGCTCGGCTGCGAATCGCTCCAGCTCGGCGACGGTGGGATCGTCGCCCAGCACCGCGTCGCCGACCTCCGCTTCCGCGATGGCGCGGCGCATCTCAGGAGTTGGCCTGGTGACGGTATCGGAACGAAGGTCTACGACGGCTTCGGAATCTGCGGGCATCGATGATCCGGTGGCGGTTGGTTCGCGCCCAAAGATCCCCCCGCGCTGTCCGCCGGGCAAGGGGCACATCGGCCGGGTTCATCCGAAGGTGCTTCGCTCCACCCAAACTCGTCGTCCATCGGTTCCCCAAGTGTCCCATGCTCTCTCCGGTCGGCACAGTGGAAGATCTGATCGCCTGATGATCCGCGGCGCCCTGCCCCCATCCTCTCGGATCCTCTCGGATCCTCTCGGATCCTCTCGGATCCTCTCGGATCCTCTCGGATCCTCTCGGATCCCCGCGTATCCCCTCGTATCCCCGCGTATCCCCGCGTATCCCCGCGTATCCCCTCGTATCCCCTCGTATCCCCTCGTATCCCCTCGTATCCCCTCGTATCCCCTCGTATCCCCTCGTATCCCCTCGTATCCCCTCGTATCCCCTCGTATCCCCTCGTATCCCCTCGTATCCCCTCGTATCCCCTCGT
>DASUVG010000077.1:0-11720 GCA_036379135.1 Longimicrobium sp. | reverse complement strand
CGGCGAGATCGGCGAGGACCTGGCGTACTACATGGCCAGGAGCGAGCAGACGCCCTCGGCCGTGGGCATCGGCGTGTTCGTGCTCCCCGACCGGAGCGTCGAGGCCGCCGGCGGGTACCTGGTGCAGCTGCTCCCCGGCCTGTCGGACGACGAGATCACGGCGATCGAGCAGCGCATCAGCGCCCTGCCGCACCCCACGGCGCTGCTGCGCGAGGGCACCACGCCGGAGCAGATGCTGGAGCGCATCTTCCCCGAGGGCTTCACCCTGGGCGACCGGCGGCCCGTCTCGTTCCACTGCCCCTGCTCGCGCGAGCGGTTCGAGTCCGCCATCGTCAGCCTGGGGCCCGACGAGGTGCGCCGCATCATCGAGGAAGAGGAGCAGCCGTTCACCGAGGTGGTGTGCCACTTCTGCAACGAGGCGTACCACTTCTCCCCCGACGAGATGCGCGCCATCCTCGACGCCTCGCGCTGAGGCGGCCGGGGAGAAGGACACGCATCGGTGGATGACGATCGCGCCGCGGGCCGGCTCCCGAACGGGGGGCCGGCCCGCCGCGCGTCCGTTGCTGATCAGGATCGGCCGGATTTTCCCCTCGCCGCGTGTCCGGCGCTGGCGGACGGTTCTCGAGATCGCGCATCAGGTGGTGCTAACCGCTTGCTCCCGTGCGCTGTTGAAGCCCATCCGCCGATCCGCATGCCTCTTCAAAAAATGCGGATGGCCCCCTGCCGCATCCCATCTACCTCCCGTTCCCGACGCTCCTACAAAACACCGCGGCTCGTCGACCGCCCCACCTGCACCCGACACCTGGGAATTCAGGCATCGGACGCGAGATCAGAGGAAACGCCACGAGAAAACTCTGTTGCCCCTGTTGACTCTGTGTGAGGCCCCTTCTCTTTTGCGGATCCGATCGCTCATGATGCCGGTGCGGGCGCGGCGTCTCCCGCGGGCCGCCTGCCGCGCGTCAGGAACACCAGCACCAGCGAGGCGATGGCGAGGATGATGGAGCTCATCCCCTCCGCCTGCCGCCCCTCGTGCACCAGAAAGATGCCGCCGCACAGCGCCGTCATCGCCAGGGCGAAGCCCGCCGCCAGCCCCAGCTCCGACAGCCGCATCGCTCGCCGCTGCAGCCCCCGGCGGTGGTCGCTCTCCCGCTCCGCGATGCTCACCAGGCGATCGGCCAGCCCGGGGAGCGTCCGCTCGTACTCCGCCAGCAGCTCCGGCGGCGGAATGGGTCCGATGAACGCCGTGGCGGTGGTGAACGCGAGGGTGGCAGGGAAAGCTCGCCTCTGACGCAAAATGGCCGGGTCACTCAGTGACCCGGCCATTTCTTCGCTCTGGGGAGCGGCTGCGACTGCCTGGCTATTCCTCTTCGCCGGCTTCGGAGGCATGGATGCTCTCTTCGGCGAGGTGGAGGGCGACCAGCCAGTCGCCCCGCAGCGCTTCGGCGTCGGCCTCCAGGCCGCCCCATTCCTGCTCGGCGAGCAGCACGCCGCCGACGTCGAGCGCGTGCGCCGCGCCCCACAGAAGGCTTTGTACCGCGCTGCCCGCGCCGGTGAAGATGCTCATGTGTGCCGTCCGCCTTTCCCGAAAAGGTGTAAAGCTGCCGGGAATACGATGCACACTTTGTTCCCCTTTGTCAACGCCACCCAACCCGCCATCCCGCGCACCGTCTGGGGTTTTCGCCCCTCTGGAGCGCGGCGTGGACAGCCCCCGTTCCGCTACCGCTCCACGAAGGCGGTGACCCGGTCCGGCCCCTCCACCGTCACCGACACCAGGCGGTCGCGTCCCTCGCTCTTGGCGCGGTACAGGGCACGGTCGGCGGCCTCTATCAGCGCGTCGGGGTCCACCAGGTCCGAGCCAACGGCCACCCCCAGGCTGGCCGTCACCTCCACCGCCGCGCGCCCCTCCACCGGCACCCGCATCTCGCGCAGGTTGCCGCGAAAGCGCTCGGCGAAGCTCAGCGCGCCGTCCATCTGCGTGTCGTACAGCAGCACGGCGAACTCCTCGCCGCCAAAGCGGGCCGGCAGGTCCAGGTTGCGCGCGCTGGAGCGCAGCAGCCGCCCCACCCGCGCCAGCACCTGGTCGCCCACGCGGTGCCCGTGCGTGTCGTTGATGCGCTTGAAGTGGTCCAGGTCCACCATCACCAGCGCCAGCGACCCGCCCGTGCGCTTGAGCCGCCCCGCCTCGCGCCGCAGCGCGTCCTCCAGCACGTGCCGGCGCGACAGCTCCGTCAGCGGGTCCACCAGCGCCGCCACCTCGGTGAGCGCCCACTGCCCCGCCGTGGCCGTGCCCACGGCGACCAGAAAGACCAGGAACCCGATCCAGAACACGCCGCCCACGCCGGGAAGGACGCGGGCGATGGGGATGAAGGCGAAGTACTCGCTCAGCAGGTCGTACGAGAGCGCGGCCGAGAACGCCGCCGTCCCCACCAGCAGCGTGCGCGCGTGTGGCGTGGCCGGCGTGTCGGACGGCCGCGCCGCCTTCCACGCCCGCACCACGGTCAGCAGCAGCCCCACCACCAGCAGCCCGTCGATCCACTGGTTGAACTCCGCCAGCAGCGGCAGCGGCAGCACCAGCGCAACGGCGAACACCAGCGCGAACACCAGGTTCACCACCCGCGTCCGCGGCCCGCCCCGCAGCCCGAACAGCCGGTTCACCAGCGCCACGTACGCCGGCCCCCCGGCCAGCAGCGCCAGCAGCCCCACGCGGTACGGGTTCATCACCGGCAGCACCACCCGCTGCACCGCCTCGGCGTAGGTGGCGCCGTAGATGGAGATGCACAGGCACACCGCCGCGAACAGCAGGTTCTCGCGCGCGCGGCGGCGGCGGAACCAGAAGGCCATGTGGTAGATGCCGATGGCCAGGAAGAACGACACCAGCCCGCCGATCACTACCGCGCGCGGCGAGCCCTGCGCCGCCAGCACGTCGTAGCGCCCCACGCGCACGGGCATCATCAGCCCGCCGTACGCGTAGTCGTTGTAGACGCGCACCGCCACCACGTGCCGCCCGTCCGGCGCCCGTGCCAGCACCGAGTCGGGCACCAGCAGCAGGATGGGCGTGACCCCCTCCATGAAGTCGGGGGGCATGCGCCCCACGCCGGCCACCTTCACCCCGTTCCAGTACAGCTCGAACGCGTCGCCCACCGTGCCGAAGCGAATGCCCACGGGGGCGCCGCGCATCCCCGCCGGCAGCACCACCTCGCGGCGGTACCAGGCAAAGCCGTCGTAGTCGCCGATCTCCGCCTCCCACTCGCCGGGGACGGCCATGGTGCGCCACGCGCCGTCGTTCAGCCCGGGCTGCGCCCACGCCGGGTCGTCGCCCTGGCGAAAGCGCCAGGGGCCGTCCAGCGCAACCGAGTCCGCCGGCGCCTGCGCAAGGGCGGGGGCGGCGGCGAGCAGCAGGAGCGCGATGAGAAAGCGGGTGATCACGGCCAGGGGGAGTGCGGAGGGATTGCGAGCGCGGCCAAATCTTACGTTCGAAACACCGCCGGGTCAAGGCGCGCGTGTTCGCGCGCGACTTGCAGGAGGGCGCCCCGGCGCGATACGTTCCGCGCCGCGCAAGCCGTTTGGCTGCAACCCGTTCTCCCAGACCGCAAGGAGCACCGCCGCCATGTCCAGCCTCGCACCCTCCGGGCGCTCCGGCCCGCTCGCCAGCCTGGCGCTCATGGCCGGCCCGCGCTACGGCGAGGAGCTTCCCGTTCCGTCGCCCGTGGTCACCGTGGGGCGGGCCGCCGGGTGCGACGTGGTGGTGGACGACGACTCCGTGAGCGCGCAGCACGCCCGGCTGGAGTACGACATGGGCGGCTGGCGCATCACCGACCTGGAGTCCATCAACGGCACCGCGGTCGAGGGGGTGCGGCTGGCGCCGGGCGTGCCCACGCCGCTCCCCTACGGCGTCAAGGTGCGCCTGGGCGGCGTGCAACTGCAGTTTCGCGAGGTGGAGCACGCCGACGTGGAGACGGCGCGCGCCGCCTACACCGCGCCCGCGGCGCCCAGGACCCTGAAGGAAGAGCGGTCCGGCGGCCGCTTCCCCGTGTGGCTGGTGCTCATGATCATCATCCTGGCGGTCACCATCGGCATCATCGTCTACATGAACGTCATCGCCCCGCCCCCGGCCGTGGGCATGGCGCCGGCGCACGAGCGGCTGGCGATGCTCCTCGTCCGCGGGGCGGCGTCGCTGTGAAGCTGCGCTGGCGGGCGGTGGGCGGCACCCACGTGGGGCGCGTCCGCAAGGGCAACGAGGACGCGTTCCTGGTGGACGAGGAGCGCGGCGTGTTCCTGGTGGCCGACGGGATGGGCGGCCACGTGGCGGGCGAGATCGCCAGCGCCATCGCCACGCGGTCGGTGGGCGGCACGCTGCTGGAGGGCGTGGACCGCGGCCTGGCGGCGGACGACCTGGCGCACTCCATGGTCGAGTCGTTCCGCGTGGCCGACCTGGCCATCGCCGAGCACGTGGCCGCCAACCCCGAGACCGAGGGGATGGGCACCACGGTGACGGCGATGGTCGTCTGCACCGACGGCACGTACCGCCTGGGCCACATCGGCGACAGCCGCGCGTACCTGATGCGCGACGGGCAGCTGGCGCAGCTTTCCAAAGACCACACCTGGGTGCAGCGCGAGGTGGACGAGGGCCGGCTTACGCCCTCCGCCGCCCGCAAGCACCCGTACTCGCACATCCTTACCCGCGCGCTGGGCGCCGATCCCTCCGACGCGCCGGACCTGCAGGCGGGCCAGCTGCAGGCGGGCGACGTGCTGCTGCTGTGCTCCGACGGCCTTACGGGGATGGTTCCCGACGCACACCTCGCGCGCATCCTGCTCACCGAAGCCACCGCCGAGGAGCGCATCCAGGAGATGATCGCCCTGGCCAACAAGCGCGGGGGCCGCGACAACATCACCGCCGTCATCGTCGAGCTCCTCCCCGGCGAAGGCTGATCGGCGGGAAACCGGGGGACAGGGACGCGATCCCCCTGTCCCCCTGTCCCCCTGTCCCCCTGTCCCCCGCTATCCCCCACCGGGCCTGTCTCTTGCACCCCGCGGCGTCCGTCGCGGCGCGGGGGCGCCGCCTGAATCGACCAGAGCTGCCGGAGGCCGGAGTGGTGGACCCCAACCAGAACCCAACCTGCGTGTTCTGCCGCATCATCGGCGGGGACGAGATGGTGAGCGTGATCCACGAGGACGAAGAGACCATCGCCTTCCTCGACATCCAGCCCCTGCATCCGGGGCACGTGCTGGTGATGCCCAAGGAGCACTTCAAGAACCTGTTCTACGTTCCCGAAGAGCTGGCCGCGCGCACCTTCGCCGTCGCCAAGCGCATCCTGCCGGGGCTGCGCAAGGCCACCGGGTGCCGCGCCATCAACATCTTTTCGCCCAACGGGGCGGACGGCGGCCAGGACGTGTTCCACTTTCACGTGCACCTGATCCCCGTCCCCGCCGAGGCGCCGTTCCCGCTGCAGCTTCCCGACCCCGGCGCCGCCGTGCCGTCGCGTTCGCAGCTGGACGTGATGGCGACGCACGTCATGCGCTGCATCCACGACGAGGACGACGCCGCGCGCCACGAGGAGAACGCCGCTGCGGCGGAATCCGCCGAACCGGCCGCCGTGTAGCCGACGCAAGCATCGAAAGCAGAGCGGCCGCCCCGAATCGTCGGGGCGGCCGCTCTGCTTTCTGGATCCCTGGCAGCCAGCGCTGAGGTACGAAGCCGGCGGATGGGAGTCCACGCAGGTGGCACGCAGGTGGACTTCGTGACGTCGAAGCCGCGAATTCATTCGCCCCGGGCAGAGCGGGCGCCCTGCCTCAAACCTCGTCGCCGAAGTCCACCTTGAGCGGGCGCATCTGGCAGTGCTCGCCGCAGCCGAACTTGTAGCGGTTGCGCGCGAACCAGCGGTAGAACCGGCCGAACAGGTCGCCGAATCCCGGGATCTTGAACGTCCAGCCGAACACCCCGCCGAAGGGAAGGATCTCGAGCAGCCTCTCGATGGCCTCGCCCCCCTGCCACGTCTTTCCGCCCGGCCCGATCAGCTGCATCGCCTCGGCGTACGCCTCCGAGGGGATCCACGGAAACCGGTCCAGCACGCTGGTGTTCTGGAACGGGATCACCTCGATCTCGCCGTTCTTGTCCCACGCGTTCAGCAGCTTTACCAGGCGGCCGCACACCTTGCACTGGCCGTCGTAGACCACCGTGTACGGCCGCCCCATCCCCGCCGCGTCGCTCTCCACCCCGCCGAAGCGAAAGTGCACCACCGGGATCGTCACGCCTTTACCTCCACCACCAGCTTCGGCGGCATCTCCAGCGTCTTGCTCACCGTGCACAGCCCCGCCGCGCGCGTGGCGGCGGCGCGGCGCTCCGCCGGCAGCGAGGGCCAGATCACGTCCACGTCCAGCTCTCCCACCCGGTGCGGCTCCTCGACGAACTTCCAGCCCACCTCGATGGAAAGGTCGTCCACCGGGATCTTGGCGTGCGTGCCCCACGAGGCCAGCACCGAATAGGTGCAGGTGGCCAGGCCGCTGGCCAGCATGTGGAACGGCGAGTACTGCATCTCCGCCGAGTCCGCCTCCACCGACAGCGGCCCCGCGCGCCCGTCCAGCCGTATCCGGTCGTCCGAAAGCAGCGTGATCTTCACCGTCCCCCGTCCTTCGGCTGGTGGTCGCGCGCGTGGTCCGGCGAGCCCGCGTGCCCGGGCGTGTACGAAGGCGGATCGCTGGCGGGGAACGACTCGTCCTCGGCCTCGTCCACCATGTCGTCGGGCGCGCGCTCCGGATCGTACTCGTCGGCGCCGTTGGGATCGCTCATTGGATTCGAATTCCGCGAAAAGGCCGGGGTCTCAGCCCCGGATAAGGGACTCGGCGCCGTCCACCCACACCTCGGTACCGGTCACGTGGTCCGATGCGTCGGATGCCAGAAACAGCACCAGCCGTGCCACCTGCTCGGCGCTTCCCGGCGCCCGCTCCAGCGGCTTGTCGGTGTCGGGAAACTCAACCGGCGTCTGCACTTTCTCCAGGTTGCGGCGCTCGGTGTTGTCGTCGATGCTGGTCTCGATGGCGCCCGGGCAGATCACGTTCACCCGCACCTTGGACGGCGCAAGCTCCAGCGCCGCCATCTTGGTGAACGCCACCTGCGCCGCCTTGCTGCACGAGTACGCCGTCGCGCCCGTGTTGCTGAACACGCGCGTGCCGTTGATGGACGAGTTCACGATCACCGAGCCGCCGCGCTTCTTGAGGTGCGGCAGCGCGTACTTCACGGTCAGAAAGGTGCCCTTGAGGTTGATGGAGAGCGTGCGGTCCCACTCGTCCGGCTCCAGCTCCTCCAGCGGCGCCCACACCCCGTTGATCCCCGCGTTGGCGAAGACGATGTCCAGCCGCCCCCACCTGTCGATCACCTCCTTGATCGCCGCCTGCATCTCGTCCGGCTTCGACACGTCCGCGCACACCGGCATCGCCTGGCCGTGCTCCGCCGCGATCAGGTCCACGACGGGGTCCAGGTTCTCGCGGTGCCGCCCCAGGACGGCCACCCTGGCCCCCTCGCGCGCGAACAGCAGCGCCGTCGCGCGCCCGATCCCCTCACCCCCGCCCGTGATGAGCGCCACCCTGTCTGCCAGCTGCATCTGATTTCCCTCTCCGCACCCGTTCCTCGATCGGGAACACCGGTCCCGCCGCGCCGGGCCCCGCCGTCCGAGATTTCCGTGCCGTGCAACGCCTTCCGGCCTGTCATGGCTGCGACAGCCCGAACCGCTCCACCGCCTCGTACCGCGCCGGCCCGCCGCCCAGGTGGCTGCGAAAGACGACCACCTCGCGCACCGGCATCCGCAGGTCCAGCGGCGGCACCGCGGCGATGGCGCGCGTCACGTCGCGCGGCGGCTGGATGCGGCTGAGGGTCAGGTGCGGCTTGAACGACTTCTCCTCCGCCGCGAACCCCGCCGCCCGCGCCGCATCCTCCGCGATCCGGGCGAGCCCCTTCATCCGCTCCACGCCGTCGGTGAGCCCGATCCACAGCACCCGCGCGCTCCGCGGCCGTGAGAACGCCCCCAGCCCCCCGAAGCCGATTTCGAACACCGGCCCCGGCTCCGCCGCGCGCATCCCCCGGACGACGGCCGCAAGCTGGTCCGCGCGCGTGGCGCCCAGGAAGCGCAGCGTCAGGTGCCAGTTGGGCGCGGGCACCGGCCGCCCCGGAACGCCGTCCGGCATCCACCGCCGCAGGTGCTCGTCGATCGCGCGCCGCGCCTCTTCCGTCAGCGGCACGCCGACGAACAGCCGCCCCGCGGAATCGTCGGTCTGCATCCACTCCCCTCGACACCCGGATCTGTCATTCCGAAGGAGGCGCCCACGTGGGCCCTCACCCGCTCGCCCAGGCTCGCACCCTCTCCCGCAAGCGGGAGAGGGTATAAACGTCACAACAACCGATGGCGGCGGTTCCGCGGGTGCCGTGGCGGTTGAATGCCACCGATTCATCGTTCGCTGCAGCTGCCCGCAACGCTACTCCTCCGCCGCGGCGCGCAGCCCCGCCTCATCCACGATCACGATCCCGCCCTTTGCATCGACGCTGATCAGGCCGCGGTTGCGGAGGCCGCGGAGGGTGCGGCCCAGCACCTCGCGCACCGTCCCCAGCTCCTCCGCGACGGCGGCGTGCGATCCGCCCAGCGTGAACACGTCGCGGCCGGCGCGCTCGCGGCGCTCCAGCAGGTATCCCGCCAGCCGCGCCGACACCGACCGCGCCGCCAGCCCGTCCAGCCGCCCGATCACGTGCCGCACGCGGGCCGCCAGCCGCGCCAGCAGCGACAGCGCCAGCTCGGGATCCTGCCGGATGGCGGCCAGCAGCCCGTCGCGCGTGACCGCCAGGCATACCGTCGGCGACAGCGCGATGGCGGTCGCGGGATACGGCCGCCCCTCGAACAGCGCCACGTCGCCCAGCGTGCCGCCCTCGCCCTCGACGTGCACCACGTGCTGCCGCCCCTGTACCGAGCGCACCACCTTCACCGCGCCCCGCATGATGACGAAGAACCCGCGCGGCTCGGCACCCGCGTGCCACAGCACCTCGTCCGCCTGGAACGAGCGCAGCGTGGAGCGCGCGGCCAGCTCGCGGATGGCGCCCGCGTTCAGCCGTGCGAAGAGCGGGATGCGGAGCAGGACGTCCGGATCGATCATGTGACTTCTGTCCCTGCGGATGACGTGGATCGCGTGTAACCTGCATCCGCGCCCCCATGCGCACCATCCACCGATGATCCATCTCGTTCCGGGAGATACCGCCGATGCCGATCCGCCCGCTCCTTCTCACCCTGCTCGCCGCGCTGCCGAACGCGCTCGCCGCGCAGCACGCGCACGACCACGCAGCGCATCATCCACCCGCCGCGCAGGCGACGCCGGACAGCGCCTTTGCCGTGCTGCAGGCGCGCGGCCACCAGGCCATGGGCGTGGACCAGTACACGTCCGCGCACCGCTTCGACGCGCTCCCCGACGGTGGCCGCATCGAGCTGCAGCGCGACGGCGGCGATGCGGAGGGCGTCGCCACCATCCGCGCCCACCTTCGCTCCATCGCCGACGCCTTTGCGCGCGGCGACTTCCAGACGCCGGCGTTCGTGCACGACCAGCCGGTGCCGGGCACGGAGGTGATGGCCGCGCGCCGCGCCGCCATCCGCTACGAGTACCGCGACCTGCCGCACGGTGGGGAAGTGCGCATCGTCACGGCGGACGCGGAGGCGCTGGCCGCCATCCACGCCTTCATGGCCTTTCAGCGCGGCGACCACCGCGCCGGCGGCGTGCATCCGTAGCCCCGGCCCAACCGACATGTAACGATCCCGCAACATTGAACAAACTCTCTCGACAAATCCGTTGACGGGGTGCGTGCTCTGCGTTTACACTGGTCGGTGTGGGGAGTAGCCTGCCGCTGACCGGAAGACAGCAGCGGAACCGCGGATCGTCATAACGGGGCGCCTGTGGCACCCCCGGTCGCGGAAGGGAGCCGTACAGGCCTGGGGCGAGACCACTACGACACTGAACCGTGCCGTAGGGTCGCGCCCCTTTTTGCGCGCCTGCCGGCCCCACACGGAGGAGGTCCCGTGGCAGATTCGATCTGGCTATGGGTCGGGTTCAACGCGCTCGTGCTCGTCATGCTGGCGCTGGATCTGGGAGTGTTCCATCGCAAGGCCCACGTCGTAAGCCTGCGCGAGGCGTCGGCGTGGACGGCCGTCTGGGTTTCGCTCGCGCTGCTGTTCAACGCGGGCATCTGGTACTTCGCGGGCCCGCAGCCCGCGCTGCAGTTCCTGACCGGCTACCTGGTGGAGAAGTCGCTGGCGGTGGACAACATCTTCGTCATCGCCCTCGTCTTCTCATACTTCGCCGTACCCGCCGCCTACCAGCACCGCGTGCTGTTCTGGGGCATTCTGGGCGCGCTGGTGATGCGCGGCGCCTTCATTGCCGCCGGCGCGTACGTGCTGCACCAGTGGCACTGGGTGATCTACGTCTTCGGCGGCATTCTGCTGCTGACCGGCATCAAGCTGGCACTGCGCAAGGACGAGGCGATCGACCCGGAGCACAACCCGGTGGTTCGCCTGGCGCGGCGCTGGCTGCCGCTGACCCAGCGGTACGACGGGCAGCGGTTCTGGACGATGGAGAACGGACGGCGCGTGGCGACGCCGCTGTTCCTGGTGCTGCTGCTGGTGGAGTTCACCGACCTGGTGTTCGCCATCGACAGCATTCCGGCCATCTTCGCCATCACCACCGATCCGTTCATCGTCTACACGAGCAACGTGATGGCGATTCTCGGCCTGCGGTCGATGTACTTTCTGCTCGCCGGCGTAGTCCACAAGTTCGTGTACCTGAAGTTCGGCCTGTCGCTGGTGCTGGTGTTCGTGGGCGCCAAGATGATGCTGATCGACGTCTTCAAGGTGCCCACGGCCGTCTCGCTGGCCGTGATCGCCACGGTGATCGGCGGCTCCATCGCCCTGTCGCTACTGCGTCCGCCGAAGCACGGCGTGGCGCCCCCGCCGCTGGCCGAGCCGGAGCCAACGGTCGTGCCCGCTCCCGGCTCCGCCGCTGCCTGAGCCAGCGACGAATTCTCCCCTCTCCGCGAGGAACGAGCGGGGAGGGGCCGGGGGAGGGGCCCCCGCAGGCGCGGACCGATGCAGGACGTCGAGCCGTGGACCCATCGGCAATCCCAACCTCCCCCAGGGTTTTTGGGGGAGGTGGGCGAGGTTTACGAGCCCGGAGGGGGCGCCGCCGCCGGCAGGGTGCGAGTCGAAGCGGTCGCGTCCCCCCAATCCACCTCGCCGATTCCACCCGTATCCTCATCGGTCCCGGGCACGCTTCCCGCTGTGCCGGGAACCTTCCCGCGTACGGCGGCATTTCAGGAAGGTCCGTGGGCCGACTTCCGGCCGGGTCCCCGCAGTGAGGCGCGCCACCATGCTCATCAAGAAGCCCGAGATCCCCTCGTCCGAGATCACGCCCGAGCGGCTGTACCTGAGCCGCCGCGACTTCATCGGCGCGTCGGCGGTGGCGCTGGCCGCCGGCACCATTCCCGCCGTCGCCGCCTGCGACACGGCGGACGGGGCCGCGGAAAACGCCGCGGTCCAGGCGGCCGCGCCGCAGCGCGACGAGCTCACGCCGCTGGAGGACGTCACCGGGTACAACAACTTCTACGAGTTCGGGACGGACAAGGAAGACCCGGCCCGCAACGCGCCGCGCACCCTGCGCGTGCGCCCGTGGACCGTGGTGGTCGACGGCCTGTGCGACCG
>DASUVG010000076.1:0-13999 GCA_036379135.1 Longimicrobium sp. | reverse complement strand
CCCTCGTATCCCCTCGTATCCCCTCGTATCCCCTCGTATCCCCTCGTATCCCCTCGTATCCCCTCGTATCCCCTCGTATCCCCTCGTATCCCCTCGTATCCCCTCGTATCCCCTCACGTCACGTTGCCAGGGTCGGCGTCTGGAGAGTGGGAACCGGCAAACTCGGTGGCAGGCATTGCCTCTGCCGCAGATGAACTGCCGCCGCGGATCGCCACCTGGGTCGCTGTCTGGCCGACCAATCTCCATCTACTCGAACGAGCGGCGCCCACTTTCTCGACCAATCCGAGTGTTTGCAGGTAGCCAAGATGACGAAGCAAGTGCGCGTTCGAGATCGAGACGGAGAGCTTTCCCTCCAGCATGACGGATGACGACGGTCCCAACTCCGAGATCAGCGCCAGAATCTCGCGCTGGAGCTCCGTCAGCTCGTGCGAGACGCGCGTGGGGGGCACATATCCGCGCGGGAAGAAGCGCACGACCACCTCACCGCCGCGCTGGTGGAACTCGGGGCGGACGAGGCCGGCGCGCTGCGTGAGCTCGCTGATCTTGATGGTGCCGCGGCCCCACTTCTCGATGATGCCGCGACGGTAGAAGACGTTCGCGATGGTTGGATTCCACGGCAGCGACGGGTGCGGCGTAAGCAGGTCGGCGGGGCGCAGGCCGAAGCGCAGCGGGCCCGTGCTGGAGATTTCCAGCCGGTCGTCGAAGAGCGCGATGCCGACCGAGCCGGCGTGAATGGCGTAGTCCCGGTGGCAGATCGCGTTTGCGAGCGCCTCGCGAAGAGCCACGGGCGGGTAGAGCGGATCGTCGACGCGCTCGAAGAGGCCCGGGAGAATACGCCCCGCGACGGGGAGGTGTTCGCGCAGGAACTGCTGCGCCTGCGCGAACAGCTGGAACGCGTTGCCGGTCTCCTGGCGTGTATCCACGAACTCCTCGATGTCGCTGCCGCGGAACCGCGCCATTCGCAGCGTGCACTGCGGGAACAGCGACTGCAGCCGCTCACCGCGGCCGAACAGCACGAACGCGCCGTTTACGGGCCTTCCCTCGCGCAGCAGGCCGAACCCCAGAAGCAGATCCTTGAGCTTGCGCGTGAGCGGGTCTGCGATGCGGTTGCGGCGGATCGCCTCCTCGACCGTGCGGATGACTTCCGCCTCGTCCAGGTCGCCCAGGTCCACGCCCACCGCCGGCTGCATCTCCCAGCGCCGAGAGGGGTGCATCCGCTCCACCAGCATCTGTTCGTAGTGCTCCGGCGCCATCTGCACGGTCGTGGGGCCCACGCGCACGTACGCTCGTCCGTCATACGTGTACGGGCCCTCGCCGCGCGGGACGCGGATGAGCACGACGGCGCGCCCGTCCGGCAAGGTCACGGTCTCGGGCGAGAGCAGGGGGAGCGGCTGGATACGGCGGATCTCGCGGGCGACGTCCTCCAGCGTGCTCGTGCTGACCTGCTGGCCGACGATGCGGCCGTCGTCGCTGACGCCGAAGAGCACGAAGCCGCCGTTGCCGTTCAGCATGCCGCAGGCGGCCTTCGCGCCGTCGGTGCGCTGGCCGGTGGAGAGCTTGAACTCCACCTGCGCGGACTCGCCGCCCGCCACCACGCGCTCGATCTCGCGCAGGGTGGAATCGGCGGCTTCGTCGGAGTAGTCGGGGAGTGCGGTCACGATTCAGCGGCGAGCGGGTGGGCGCGGGCATCGTTCACTCCGTACGATTAAACGCACGCCGCCGGTTGCGCAAGTGCTTTGAATTCAAGCAGATACGCGTACCACAGGTGGAAGATTGGGAGCGCTCACTCCTGGACAGCCGCGCGCAGCCGCGACCACCGCGGTCCTATTGGGAGCGCGCGGGTCCGGCCGCTGGCGGATTGCGGACGAACGGCATAACGGAAGAGCCGCACCCCGGAGGAGGTGCGGCTCGGATCGCCCGGATTCGTGATGGAGACTAGGCCGATTCGTCTACTTCGGCGGTGGCGCCGAGATCGGAGAGGAGGGTGGCGAGGTCATAGGCGGCATACTCGTCGTCCATCTCGATCTCCACGCGCTCGCCGGCGCGGGCGCGGTCCACCACCCGCTGCGCCTCGGGGAGCGGCAGGCCGGTATACTGCTGCACCGTCTGCGCGAGCGAGTGCGCGCTCACCGTCGGGCGGACTCGGTGGATGATGATTCGCGGCATCAGCCCACCGCCTGCAGCGCGGTGGGCAGATCCAGCGCGCCCTCGTAGATCGCCTTGCCGATGATCGCGCCGGCGATCCCCCGCCCCTCTCGCGTCAGGTTTGCGACGGCGTGCACGTCTTCCATCCCCCGCATCCCGCCGGAGACGATCACTTCCGCGCCGGCGTGGGCGGCGAGCTCGGCGGACAGGTCGAGGTTCGGACCCATCATCATCCCGTCGCGCTCGATGTCTGTGTGGATGATGGTGCGGACGCCCAGGTCGACGAGCGAACGGGCGAGGTCGAACAGGTCCGCCCCGCTCTCCTCCGTCCATCCCCGGGCCGCCGGCCGCCGCCCTCGCGCATCCAGCCCCACCGCGATCCGCTCCGCGCCCCAGCGCTGCACCGCGCGGCGGACGAGCTCCGGGTTCTCGATGGCCGCCGTGCCGATCACCGCGCGGGCGACGCCGGAGTCCAGCACCTCGGCGAGATCATTCTCAGTGCGCAGGCCGCCGCCCGTCTGCACGCGCGCCTGGATGGTGGACGCGAGGTCGCGGATGAGCGCGCGGTTGCTGCCGTCGCCGAACGCGGCGTCCAGGTCCACCACGTGGATCCAGCGCGCGCCGGCGGCGACGAAACCGGCGGCGACCCCGTGGGGATCGCCGCCGTAGACCGTCTCGCGGTCCGCCCGCCCCTTCTCCAGCCGCACGCAGCGCCCGCGGCGCAGGTCGATGGCCGGATACAGGGCGAAGCGGGGGCTTTCGTTCACATCCTCAGCCACGCTGCTTCGTCTTCGCGGTGTCGGCGCGGGGGTTGGCGGCCAGCAGGGGGCCGCCTTCGCGCTGCATCACGGCGATGCGCGCGTCGCGCTGGGCGCGGAAGCGGCCGCGGGCGCCGCCGGGGACGGGGTCACCCGTCAGGTAGCGGATGGAGGTGGGGTTCACCGGCCGGCCCGCCATGTGGAACTCGTAGTGCAGGTGCGGCCCCGTCGACAGCCCCGTCGTCCCCACGTAGCCGATGACCTGCCCCTGCCGGACGCGGGTGCCGGAGCGGACGCCCTCCGCGAAGCCGCGCATGTGCGCGTAGCGGCTGGAGTAGCCGCGCTGGTGGCGGATCTCCACCACGTTGCCGTATCCGCCGCCCCACCCGGCCTTCTGGATCACGCCGTCGCCCACCGCGCGGATCGGCGTGCCGGACGAGGCCGCGTAGTCGATGCCGTGGTGGGCGCGCACGCGGCGCAGGATGGGGTGAAAGCGGCCGGTGGAGTACGCGGAGCTGATGCGCCGGAACTCCAGCGGCGCCCGCAGGAAGGCGCGGCGCAGCGACTCGCCCTCGCCGTCGTAGTAGTCTTCCGCGCCGTCCACGTTGAAGAGGTAGGCGTCCTGCTGCACGCCGCCGATGCTGAACTGCACCGCCAGCACCTTCGACGTGCGCGCGGTGCCGTCCGGACGGACCATCCGCTCGTAGAGGATGCGGAACGAGTCGCCGGGGCGCAGGTCGCGCGAGAAGTCGATCTTCCAGGCGAAGATGCGGTCGGCCAGGATGTCGGCGACGGCCTGGCGCTCGGCGCGGGGAACGTCGCCCTCGCCCTCCATCAGCGCCTGGTACAGCGACTGGCGGACGGTCCCCGCCAGCACCGCCGTGTCCGCGCGAACGGGCACCTCCCTGACCTCCGCTTCCCACGCCGCGCCCTGGCGGCGAAAGGCGAGCGAGCGGTCCGCGTCCAGCGTGGTGCTCATCCCCCGCACGTGTCCGTCGTTCACCGCCATCCGGTACTGGACGACCAGGCCGGGACGGATGGAGCGCGGGTCCGCGACCTCGCTCAGCTCCTGCAGCAGCGCCTTCGCCGCCTCGGCATCGAGCTTCGTACGCGCCAGCAGGCCGGAGAGCGTTTCTCCGCTCCGCAGGGTGTCGGCGAAGCCGACGTCGACCGGGCCGGCGCGCAGGGCGGCCAGCAGCTTCGGTGGCGTGTCGGCATCCTGCACGCCGCGCTTCTCGGCGAAGCGCTGCACGCCCACGGTTGCGCCCACGGCGCAGAGCGCGCCCACGGCAAGAATGCGATAGGGTGTGGCCATCCGGCCTCCTCTTCTGGATTTGCGGCTTTCATCACCCGGCCGCGGGCAAGCTCGCGGCGCGGGGCACAACGAAGGCCCTCCCCGTCTCGCGGAGAGGCGGGGAGGGCCGGGTGGGGCGTCAGTCCATCTGCCGGCGGATGAAGGTGGGGATCTCCAGGTCGCTCGGCACCTTGGGCTCGGGTCGCACCGGGAACTTGTGCACCGGCGTTCCCCCCGTCTGCTGCACCGGCTCCGAGCGGGGCTCGGGGCGCGGCTCCGGGCGCAGCGGCTCGGGGCGCGGCTCGTTGCGCGCGTCGCGGGGCTCGAAGGCCGGGCGCGGCGGGTAGGCCGTGCGCGTGCCCGCGATGTCGGCGCCGCCGGTGCCGGTGCGCAGCCCGTTGCGGAAGTCGGCGCGGATCACGTTGTCCATCCGCTCCACCCGCTCCACGACCGGCGCCGAGCGGTCGAAGCCGGTGGCGATCACGGTGACGCGCACCTCTTCCTTCATCGACGGGTCGTGCACCGCGCCGAAGATGATCTCGGCGTCGTCGCCCGCGGTCTCCTGGATGATGGAGGAGATCGTGGTGACCTCGTCGATCGCCAGGTCCATTCCGCCGGTGATGTTGATGAGCACGCCCGCCGCGCCGCTGATGGAGATGTTGTCCAGCAGCGGCGAGCTGATGGCCTCCTGCGCGGCCTCCATCGCCCGGTTCTCGCCCCGGCCGAAGCCGGTGCCCATGAGCGCCGCGCCGCGGTTGCTCATCACCGTGCGCACGTCGGCGAAGTCCACGTTCACCTCGCCGGTGACGCGGATGAGGTCGCTGATGCCCTGCGTGGCGTGCAGCAGCACCTCGTCGGCCTTCTTGAGCGCGTCCTTGAAGCTCGTCCCCTTGCCCACCACGGCCAGGAGCCGCTCGTTGGGAACGACGATCATCGTGTCGGCGGCGCGCTTGAGCTCGGCGAGGCCCTGCTCGGCCTGCTTCATCCGCTTCTTCCCCTCGAACATGAAGGGCTTGGTGACGATGGCGATCGTCAGCGCCCCCATCTCGCGGGCCATCTCGGCGATGAGCGGCGCGGCGCCGGTGCCGGTGCCGCCGCCCATGCCCGCGGTGATGAACACCAGGTCGGCGCCGTCCAGCGCGCGGCGCATCTCGTCGCGGTTCTCCTCCAGCGCCTGCGCGCCCACCTCGGGCCGCGCGCCGGCGCCCAGGCCGCGGGTGAGCTTCTGGCCGATCTGGATGCGGACGTCCGCCTTGGAGAGCTTGAGGACCTGGGCGTCGGTGTTCACGGAGATGAAGTCGACCCCTTCCAGGTCTTCCTCGATCATCCGGTTCACGGCGTTTCCGCCGCCGCCGCCCACGCCCACCACCTTCATGCGGGCGTTCTGGGTGCTCGTCTCGTCGTACTCGAAGACCATGTGCGCTGGCTCCTCCATCAGGGAGGGACGGGCGTTTGAGAAGAAGAAACCGGGATCGGAATTACGAAAAGTCCGCGTGGAGCTCAGAAGAAGTCCGAGATCCAGTCACGCATCCACTTGATGACGCCGTTGACCGAAGCGCCGGACATGGCGCTCCCTTCGGGTGCTTCCGAAACGAGGCGGCGCGAGCCGTACACGGCGAGTCCTGCAGCGGTCGAAAACTTGGGCCGCCGGACGGAATCCGCAAGCCCGCCGAGCCCGTCGCCGGGCACGCCGATGCGCACGGGCGCCGCAAAGCCGCGCTCCGCCAGCTCCAGCACCCCCTGCATGGACGCGCCGCCGCCGGTCAGGACGATGCCGCCGCCCAGCTGGCCGCTGAAGCCGCCGCGGTCCAGCTCCGCCGCGACCAGGCCGAAGATCTCGTCCATCCGCTGCTCGATGATGTGCGCCAGCAGCTCGCGCGCGACGTGCCGCGTCTGCCCCGCGGCGGCGCCGGGGATCTCGAAGGTCTCGTCCGGCCGCACCAGGTCCGCCCGCGCCACGCCGTAGCGCTCCTTGGCGCGCCCCGCCTCCGCGTACGGCAGCGAGAGCCCCTTGGCGATGTCGTTGGTCACCGTGGCGCCGCCCCAGGGGAGCGAGGTCAGGTGGCGGATCTTGCGCTCGTGAAAGACGCAGACGTCCGTGGTGCCCCCGCCGAGTTCGACGAGGGCGATGCCGATCTCCTTCTCGTCCTCCGTCACCACGGCCAGGGAGGAGGCGAGGGGCTCCAGGACCAGCTCGGCGACCTGGTAGCCGGCGCGGGTGACGGCCTTGCGCACGTTCTGCCCGGCGGTGGCGCTGCCGGTGACGATGAAGACCTCCGCCTCCAGCCGCGTTCCCGCCATCCCGACGGGGTCGCTGATGCCGCCCTGCGCGTCGACGATGTACTCCTGCGGGATGGCGTGGATCAGCTCGCGGTCTCCGGGGATGACCACGGCGCGGGCCACCTCCTGCACGCGGTCCACGTCGCCGCTGCGGATCTCGCCGTCGCCGCCGGGGCCGCGGCCGACGGCGACGACGCCCGTCGACGGCCAGGCGTGGATGTGCTCGCCCGCGATGCCGGTGTACAGCTTCTGCACCGTGACCCCGGCCATCAGCTCGGCCTCCTTGACGGCCTTGCGCACGGACTCGGTGGTGGCCTCGATGTCGGTGACGATCTCGCGCCGGATGCCGCCGGTGCGCGCCTGCCCCACGCCCAGGATCTTGACCTGCGCGCGCTGCGGGGCGTCGCCCGTGACCTCCGCGATGACCACGGCGGTCTTGCTCGACCCGATGTCCAGCCCTGCGACGATGGTGGGACGCATGGATTCGGTCTGCGTACGGCTGCGGGTCAGGATACGGGTTGCGGCGCGGGCGCGGGCGCCGGCACGGGCTTCGGCAGGCGCACGACGACCATGTCGGCGAAGCGGGCGTCCACCTGCGCGCGCCCGGTGTCGGGCATGCGCCGCGCGACGTCGGCCAGCGCGGCGCGCAGCTGCGTGAGCCGCGGCTCCACGGCGCCGGCGGCGAGCAGCACCTCCGCCCGCGGATGCGCCAGTACGAGGCGCGTGGAGCCGTCGGCCCCGGCGCGAAGCTCGCTGACGCGCGCCATCAGCACGGGATCGGCCTCCATCAGCCGGCCGGCTTCGGCCAGCAGGCGGAGCGTGGCGCGGTCGCGGACGCGGGTCGCGGTGTCGGGCGCGGTGCCGGCCAGCGGCAGGTCCACGGGAACGCGCGCCGGGTCCACCGGCAGGATCTCCCCTTCCGCGGTCGCGGGGCGCAGGGTGCCGGCGGCGACGAAGGCGGCGGGGCGCTTTTCGGTGATGCGGATGCGCAGCGTGGACGGAAACCGCCGCTCCACCCGGGCCTCCGCGATCACGGGATTCCGCCGCAGCGCCGCCTCCCAGGGGGCCGGGTCCGTCCACACGCTGGCGCCGATCCGGATCCCCGACGCGGCGACGATCTCGTGCGGGGCCAGGAGGCGCGAGCCCGCGACCTCCACCCGGTCCGCGTCGAACAGCGGCACGCGCTGGAACGCGGGCGGCGCCCAGAACGGCGACGATCCCGCCGCCGCGGCGACGAGGCCGATCAGCACGAGCCTGGCGCGGCGCTTCATCGTCCGGCTCCGTTCTTCGCGCCGCCGAGCATCCCCAGCAGCTCGCGGGCGGCGGCGTCCAGGTTCCCCGCGCCCATGGTGACGCACAGGTCGCCGGGGCGCAGCTCGGAGGCGACGGCATCCACCACGTCCGCGCGGTCCCGGACGTAGCGCACGTCCGCGCCGGCCTGGCGCACGTGGGCCAGGATCATCTCCCCCGTCACGCCGTCGATCGGCTTTTCGCGCGCGGCGTAGACGTCGGTGAGGAAGAGGACGTCCGCCTGCGCCAGCGCCGCGCCGAACTCGCGGGCGAAGTCGCGCGTCCGCGAGTACAGGTGCGGCTGAAAGCAGAGCACCAGCCGCCGCTCGGGATGCCCGGCGCGCGCGGCGGCGATGGTCGCCTGCACCTCGGTCGGGTGGTGCGCGTAGTCGTCGACGAAGAGCACGCCGTCCGCCTCGCCCAGCGTCTCGAATCGGCGGTCGACGCCGCGGTACGCCGCCAGCCCCCGGGCGATGGCGTCCCACTCCACCCCGAACCGGCGCGCGACGGCCACGGCGGCCAGCGCGTTGCGCACGTTGTGCAGCCCCGGCGCGGCCAGGTGCGCCCTGCCCAAGACGGTGCCGCGCTCGCGGACGACGAAGGTCGAATCTCCGCCGGAAGCGGTCACGTCCTCGGCGCGGAGCATGGACCCGGCGCTCAGCCCGTAGCTGACGATGCGCTCGGGGCCACCCTTCAACGTGTTGAGCAGCCGCGCGGCGCCGTGGTCGTCGGCGCACCCGGCGATCAGCCCGTGGGCGGGGACGGAGTCCACGAAGATGCGGAACGCCTCTTCGACCGCGTCCAGGGAGCCGTAGATGTCCAGGTGGTCGGCTTCGAGGGTGGTCACCACGGCCACGGTGGGGCGCAGCTGGTGAAACGAGCGGTCGTACTCGTCGGCCTCGACCACGTACAGGCTGTCGCCGCCGCGCCGCAGGTTGCCCCCCCACGCCGGCACCCGCGCGCCCACGAAGCCGGTGGGCTCAAGCCCGGCGGCGGCCAGCACGCCGGTGGTGAGCGTGGTGGTGGTGGTCTTTCCGTGCGTTCCCGCGATGCCGACGACGGTGGCGTGGTTGACGATGGCGCCCAGCGCCTGCGCCCGCTTGAGCACCGGGATGCCAGCGGCGCGCGCGGCGGCCAGCTCCGGGTGGTCGGCAGGGACGGCGGCGGTCATGATGAGCGCCGCGCACCCCTCGACGTGCGACGGATCGTGGCCCTGGTACACGACGGCACCGCGGCTTTCCAGCAGCTGCGTGGCGGGGCCGGGCGACGAGTCGCAGCCGGTGACGCGCGCGCCCTGCAGCAGCGCCATCTCCGCCAGCGGCGCCATGCCCGCCCCGCCGATCCCCATGAAGTGCACGGGACCGCGCTGTGCCAGCTCAACCAGGTCGAAGTCGGTGCTCAATGTAACGCAGGCCCCACGTGGAAGAAAGAACACCCGGGCGCGGTTTCGCGCCCTCTTCTGCTACCCGCTGCGACAAACATCCGTCGTTCTGCTCTCCACCGTCTTCGGCGGCTCCAGCGCGGGCGCCCCCTCCGCTCGCCTAGGCTCGCACCTCCCCCAAAAACCCCTGGGGGAGGTTGGGTTGCCGACGGATCGGGGCTCGGCGACAAACATCACGCTTCACGCGACGGCGCCCCTCCCCCGGCCCCTCCCCGCTCGTTCCTCGCGGAAAGGGGAGAATTCGAATGCGTGCAACACGCTTGTCGAGCGCGTCACCTCTCCCCCAGGGGTTTTTGGGGGAGAGGCCGGGAGAGGGGGCGCCCCGCGGACGCAGCTCGAACTCACTCGGCGCGCCACCTCACACCCTCACACCTCGTCCGGCTCCGTCGTCAGCAGGTCCTCGTGCAGGTCTGGGATCACGCGGCCCGTCAGCACCAGGTCGCCGCCCACCTCCGTCAGCAGCCAGCCGGGCATCCCCTCCCCCACCTGCGGATCGTGGCCTTCATCCACCGTCTGCACCGCATCGAAGGCGGTGTGGAGGAAGATCGCCCGCGCCACTTCCTTCAGGTCCTCCGGGTCCACGCCCGCGGCGAGGATGCGCTGCACCGCCTGCTGCGCGGCCCAGAAGGGCGGCTCCGCGTCGTCGTCGCCCACATCGTCGTGCGACGCGGAGACGAGCGTGGGCTCGTCGTCATCCTCTTCATCGACCGGAAGCTCGTCCGGCTCTACTTCGGCGAACCAATCCTCCGGCGGCTGCTTCCACTGCCAAGCGCCGCGCCACAGCCGGCGGAGAAAGATGAACCGCGCCAGCTGCGGGATGTCTTCCTCCACCTCCGAGACCGCCCACGCCTCCGGATCACCGGCGCCCAGCTCACTGAACCGCTCTGCCAGCGACTCGGCGCGTTTCCGGTCCTCGGGCGAGAGGTGCGCGAAGGCGTCGCTCACGCGATCAGGCGCGCCAGCTCGCGGGCGATCAGGTCGGCGGCGTGGGGCTGGCCGCGCTCCTTCGCCTTTGCGGCCAGGGCGGCGCGCTTCACGGGATCGTTCGCGACCTCCATCATCTCGCGCCACAGGCGGCCGCCGCCCAGCTCCTTTTCCTCCACCATCACCGCCGCGCCGGCTTCCGCCAGGGCAACGGCGTTGTGGTACTGGTGGTTGGCGGCGGCGCTGGGGAGGGGCACCAGGATCATGGGCACGCCCCAGGCGCACAGCTCCGCCAGCGACATGGCGCCGGCGCGGCTGATGGCGAAGTCGGCCGAGGCCAGCGCGCCGGGCATGTCCTCGATGTACGGCACCGCCCTGACCCATGCGGGGCTGCCGAGATCGGCCAGCGCCTTCTGCACCCGGTCGAAGTTGCCGGTGCCCGTGGCCCACAGGATCTCGAAGCCCTCGGCGGAGGGAACCCGCCGCTCCACCACGCCGCGCAGGTCCGCCAGGAGCGCCTCGTTCACCGCCCGGGCGCCCTGCGATCCGCCGACCACGAGGCCGACCGCCCCACTGCCGAGCCCGAACTTCGCGCGGGCGGCGATGCGGTCCACGTCGAGGTCGGGCGGACGGATGGGATTGCCGAACTCGAAGATCTCCGTGCGCCTGCCGGGCTTCAGGTAGCGTCGCGCCTCGGGAAACGCCAGGTGGATCTGCCGCACGCGCCCCGCGACCATCCGCGACACCACGCCGGGAAACGAGTTCTGCTCCTGCACGGCCGCCGGCACGCCGCGCAGCAGCGCGTACGCCACCGCCGGCCCGCTGGCGTATCCGCCCGTGCCAACCACCAGGTTCGGATTGAAGGTGCGGAAGATGTGGCCCAGCCCGCCGAACGACTGCGCCATCGCCGGGATCAGCCGCCAGTTCTGCCACGGCTTCGCGCGGCGGATCGGCTCCAGCGGCAGCAGCTGGTGCGGCACCCCCTTCTCCGGCAGCACCCGCGCCTCCACGCCGCGCTTCGCGCCGACGAAGAAGACCTCCGCGGCGGGATCCAGCCGCTTGAAGGCATCGCCCAGCGCCAGCGCGGGGTACAGGTGCCCGCCCGTCCCGCCGCCGGCGAACAGCACCCGCGGCGCGGTCATCGGGCCACCTCGCGAATCGGTTCGGGGCCCGTCGCCCGCGCAATCGCCATCAATATCCCCACCGCGGCAAAGGAGGTCAGCAGCGCGCTGCGGCCGTACGACATGAACGGCAGCGCCACGCCCGTCGTCGGCAGGAGCGCGAGGGCCACGCCCATGTGCAGGAACGCGCTCACGGCGATCAGGTTCGTCATGCCGATGGCCAGCAGGTAGCCGAAGCGGTCCGGCGCCCGCGCGCCGATCCGGTACCCGACGACCAGAAAGCCGCTGAACACGGCGACCACGAAGAGGATGCCCAGCAGCCCCCACTCCTCCGCGATCATGGAGAAGAGAAAGTCGTTGTGCGGCTCCGGCAGGAACCCGTACTTCTGCCGGCTCTCGCCGAACCCGACGCCGCTCACACCGCCCGAGCCGATGGCGATGAGCGACTGGTGGATCTGGTAGCTCACCCCGCCGGTGTCGTGCGTAGGATCGAGGAACGCTGCGATGCGGCGCGCGCGGTACCCCTCGCCCTGGATCAGCTTCCACAGCACCGGCACGGCGAGCAGGCCCAGGAGGATGAAGTGGCCGATGCGGGCCCCGCCCGCGAACAGCACCAGCGCGCCGAGAAGGACGATCAGCAGCGCCGCGCTCATGTTGGGCTGCTTGAGGACGAGCAGGACGATCGGCAGCCACACCACCAGGAAGGGCATGAGCCCCTTGCTGAGCGAGTGCAGCCGGTCCGCCTTCTTCACCGCCATCGCCGCCGTCCAGGCGATGATGGCGATCTTCATGAACTCCGAGGGCTGGATGCTGATCCCCAGGTTGAGCCAGCGGCGCGCGCCGTTGATGCGCGGCGCGATGGCCTCCGTCCCCGGCATCACGATGACGACCAGCATCAGCGTCAGCACGCAGAGCATCGGCCAGGCGAGCAGGCGCCAGCGGCGGTAGTCCACGCGCGACAGCAGGAGCGCCAGCACGCCGCCCGTGATCCCGCCGGTGAGCTGCTTGAGGGCAAAGTAGTGCCCCGGCTCCCCGTCCGACGCGGCCAGGAAGCTGCTGGCGCTGTACATCTCCATCAGCCCGAAGGCGAAGGCGAAGGCGGTGAGCCCCACCAGCGCCCGCGACTCCCACGTATCCACGTACGCCACGGGCGCGGCGGACGACGGCACGCGCTCCCTCGGCGTCACCACGGGCTGCGCGGGCTCCGCCTGCTTCTTACGCCATCCCAGTCCGATTGCGATGCTCGTCATCCTACGCGCCCTCCCGGGCCAGCTGCGCGAAGCGCCGTCCGCGCTCCTCGTAGTTCCTGAACATGTCGAAGCTGCTGCACGCCGGGGAAAGCAGCACCGCGTCCCCCGGCCGCGCCACCTGCCGCGCGCGGTCCACCACGTCCTCGAAGCACCCGTCCACCCGCTCCACCGGCGCTTTTCCTTCAAGATCGGCGACGATGGTCTCCGCCGCCTCGCCGTACGCCAGGATCGTCTTTACGCCGTCCAGGTCCGGCAGCAGCTCGGTGTACGGCTCGCCCTTGTGCTTGCCGCCCAGCAGCAGGACCGTCGGCCGCGTCATCCCCCGCACCGCGACGCGGGTGGAGGCGATGTTGGTGGCCTTGCTGTCGTTGATCCACAGCACGCCGTCCCGCTCCACCACGGGCTCAAGCCGGTGCGCGGGCGCCTGGAAGGTGCGCAGGCCGTCCGCAATCCCCTGCACCGACGCCCCCGCCAGCCGCGCCGCCAGCGCCGCCGCCAGCGCGTTGGCCACGTTGTGCGGCCCCAGGATCTGCAGGTCCGCCGCGTCCGCCACCCGCTCCGTGCGGCCCGGCTCCGTGCGGATCATCAGCTCGCCGACCGAGAGCCAGCCGCCCAGCTCGTCCTCGGACTCCGGCGCTGTCTCCACCCGGAAGTACAGGCGCGTCCCCGGCGCGCCGCCGATCAGCGTCCGGGCGCGCGCGTCCTCCGCGTTCAGAATCCACCGGCTGCCGGCCGACGCGTTGGTGAAGAGGCGCGCCTTGTCGGCGTAGTAGCTCTCGACGTCGTGGTACCAGTCCAGGTGGTCCGGCGCCAGGTTGGTCAGGATGCCGATGCGCGGCGTAAAGCGGTCGATCCCCGCCAGCTGGAACGAGCTGCATTCCACCACCGCCCACGCCGGCTGCGGCTCGCGCATCGCCAGCTCGCTGAGCGCCGTGCCGATGTTGCCGCCGGCGACGGCGTCGATGCCGTCCGCGCGCAGCAGGTGCTCGATCAGCGCGGTGACCGTCGTCTTTCCGTTGGTCCCCGTGATGGCGATGACGGGCGCGTCCAGCTGGTCGTAGGCGAACTCGATCTCCGGGATCACCGGGACGCCGCGGATCGCCTCTTCCCTCAGCACCTTTGCCGTCGGCGGGATGCCGGGGGAAAGGACGATGCGCCCGCACGCCGCCAGCTTGGCCAGGTCGTGCCCGCCGGTCTCCGCGTCGCCGCCCATCGACCGCACCGTCTCCGCCGCCTCCTTCGCCGCGTCGCTGGATCCCGCGTCGCTGGCGTAGACCGCGGCGCCGCGGGACAGGGCCAGGCGCGCGGCGGCCAGGCCGCTGCGGGCCAGCCCCAGCACTCCGACGGTTTCGCCCGCCAGCGAACGCGGCATCAGCGGATCTTGAGCGTGGCGAAGGCGGCCATGGCGCAGATGACCCCCGCGATCCAGAAGCGGATGATCACCTTGCTCTCGTGCCAGCCGATCTGCTCGAAGTGGTGGTGCAGCGGCGCCATGC
>DASUVG010000075.1:0-35499 GCA_036379135.1 Longimicrobium sp. | reverse complement strand
CGACGGCAAGGGCCCCATCGCCAGCGTGGCGCGCCGCCAGGTGGACATCGTGGCGCCGGGCATCGTGCTCCGCAAGCCGGTGGGCGAGCCCATGCAGACGGGGCTCAAGGCGATCGACGCCCTGATCCCCATCGGCCGCGGCCAGCGCGAGCTCATCATCGGCGACCGCGGCACGGGCAAGACGGCCATCGCCATCGACACCATCATCAACCAGAAGGGCCAGGGCGTCATCTGCGTGTACGTCGCCATCGGCCAGAAGGCGTCGACGGTGGCGGGCGTGGTGAAGCGGCTGACGGACGCCGGTGCCATGGAGTACAGCATCGTGGTCGCGGCGACCGCGAGCGACCCGGCGCCCATGCAGTACATCGCGCCGTACGCGGGCACCGCGCTGGCCGAGTACTTCATGTACACCAAGAACGCCGAGGGCAAGGGCGCGCCCACGCTGTGCGTGTACGACGACCTTTCCAAGCAGGCCGTGGCCTACCGGCAGATGTCGCTGGTGCTGCGCCGTCCCCCGGGCCGCGAGGCGTACCCGGGCGACGTGTTCTACCTGCACAGCCGCCTGCTGGAGCGCGCGGCCAAGCTCTCGGACGCCGAAGGCGGCGGCTCGCTGACCGCGCTGCCGATCATCGAGACGCAGGCGGGCGACGTGTCGGCGTACATCCCCACCAACGTGATCTCCATCACCGACGGGCAGATCTTCCTGGAGTCGAACCTCTTCTACTCCGGCGTGCGCCCGGCCGTGAACGTCGGCATCTCGGTGTCGCGGGTCGGCGGCTCCGCGCAGGTGAAGGCGATGAAGAAGGTGGCCGGCAAGCTCAAGGGCGAGCTGGCGCAGTACCGCGAGCTGGAGGCGTTCGCCGCCTTCGGATCGGAGCTCGACGCGGTGACGCAGCGCCAGCTGGCGCGCGGCGCGCGGTCGGTGGAGATCCTCAAGCAGGGGCAGTACGCCCCGGCGCCGGTGGAGCACCAGGTGGCGATCATCTACGCGCTCACCAACGGCTACCTGGACGGGGTGGACCTGCCGATGGTCAAGGCGTGGGAGCGCGACTTTCACGTGTACCTGCGCACGCAGCACCCGGAGATCCTGGACGGCATCCGCACCAGCCGGGAGCTGTCGGCCGACAACGAGGCGGCGCTCAAGAAGGCCATCGAGCGCTACGCCGAGCTGTTCGCCGACCCGCACTCGCCGGTGGGCACGGACGACTACCACAACAGCGCGATCCTGCAGGAGACGGACGCCGACCGGCGGATGTCGGAGGAGCAGCTGCGGATGTCGTCCAAGCCGGAGACCAACGCGCAGGGCGCACGGCAGTCGTACTGAGGAACGGCAGTACCGAGTACCTAGTGCCAAGTGCTCAGGGCTTCGGTCCGCACCACTTGGCACTGGGCACTAGGCACTAGGTACTTTTTTCGAAGCTGAGACATGGCCAAAGCAAGAGAGCTCAAGGGCCGCATCCGCACGGTCCAGAACACGCGCAAGATCACCCGGACGATGGAGATGGTCTCCACGTCCAAGCTCAAGCGCGCGCAGGACCGCGTGGCGGCGGCGCGGCCGTACGCCGAGCGGCTGGCCAGCGTCATCAGCCGGCTGCTCACGCCGGAGCTGGCGGGGCGCTACCCGCTGCTGCGCCAGCCGGCGCAGGTGCGGCGCGCGGCGGTGCTGCTCATCACCAGCAACCGCGGTCTGGCCGGCGCCTTCAACGCCAACCTGATCCGCGAGGCGCGCAACCTCCTGGCCCGCCTGCGCTCCGAGGGGGCCGAGGCGGAGCTGCACGCGGCGGGAAAGAAGGGGATCCAGTTCTTCCGCTTCGCCGGCGAGACGCTGCACACCTCCGTCAGCGACGTGGGCGACAGGCCGGGCGCCGACGACGCGCAGCGGCTGATCGACGGCCTTACGCAGCGGTTCGTCGATGGCGAGCTGGACGCGGTGTACGTGGTGTACGCCAAGTTCAACTCGGCGCTCAGCACGCCGCCCACCACGATGAACCTGCTTCCCGTGGTGGCGCCCGAGGGCGCCGAGGGGGGTGAGCTGGACTACATCCTGGAGCCCGGGGCGGACGAGATCCTGGGGCGCATCCTTCCGCTGTACGTGCGCAACAGCGTGTACCGGGCGCTGGTGGAGACCAGCGCGGCGGAGCACGGCGCGCGGCGCACGGCCATGAAGAACGCCACCGACAACGCCACGGACCTGCTGGAAAGCCTGTCGCGCACGTACAACCGCGTTCGCCAGGCGGCCATCACGCAGGAGATCGCCGAGATCGTCGGCGGCGCCGCGGCGCTGGAATAACACGCGCAAGTCCACGAAAAGGAGAATCATACATGGCAGCCATTGCCCCTGAGCGGGCCACCGTGCCCGCGGGGACGCCCAACGTGGGCCGCGTGGTCCAGGTCATCGGACCGGTCATCGACGCCGAGTTCGAGGGCCAGCTCCCCGAGATCTACAACGCGCTCGTCATCAGCCAGCCCGCGGCCGAGGGCCGTCCGGCGCTGCAGGTGACGCTCGAGGTGCAGCAGCACATCGGCCGCAACCAGGTGCGCGCCGTCTCCATGGAGCCCACCGACGGCGTGGTGCGCGGCATGGAGATCGTCGACACCGGCAGCTTCATCACCGTCCCCGTCGGCGCGGCCGCGCTGGGCCGCATCCTCAACGTGCTGGGCGAGCCCGTGGACGAGCGCGGCGCCATCCCCGCCACGTCGGAGCGCTGGCCCATCCACCGCAACGCCCCGGCGTTCGTGGACCTGGAGCCCACCACCGAGGTGCTGGAGACGGGGATCAAGGTGGTGGACCTGCTCACCCCGTACGTGAAGGGCGGCAAGATCGGCCTGTTCGGCGGCGCGGGCGTGGGCAAGACGGTGGTCATCCAGGAGCTCATCCACAACATCGCCATGGGGCACGGCGGCCGCTCGGTGTTCGCCGGCGTGGGCGAGCGCACCCGCGAGGGCACCGACCTGTGGCTGGAGTTCCGCGAGGCCGAGCTCATCAAGGACGACAACCTGGCCGAGTCCAGCGTGGCGCTTGTGTACGGGCAGATGAACGAGCCGCCCGGCGCGCGCCTGCGCGTGGCGCTGGCCGGGCTGACGGTGGCGGAGTACTTCCGCGACGTGGACAAGCAGGACGTGCTGTTCTTCGTGGACAACATCTTCCGCTTCACCCAGGCCGGTTCCGAGGTGTCGGCGCTTCTGGGCCGCATGCCCAGCGCCGTGGGCTACCAGCCCACGCTGGCGACGGAGATGGGCGGGCTGCAGGAGCGCATCACGTCCACGCGCGAGGGGTCCATCACCTCGGTGCAGGCCATCTACGTGCCCGCGGACGACCTTACCGACCCGGCGCCGGCGACGGCGTTCGCGCACCTTGACGCCACCACGGTGCTCAGCCGCGCGCTCACGGAGATCGGCATCTACCCCGCGGTGGACCCGCTGGACTCCACCAGCCGCATCGTGGACCCGCAGTTCATCGGCGAGCGCCACTACAACGTGGCCACGGCGGTGCAGCGCATCCTTCAGCGCTACAAGGAGCTGCAGGAGATCATCGCCATCCTGGGCATGGACGAGCTGTCGGAAGAGGACAAGGTCACGGTGGGCCGCGCCCGCCGCATCCAGCGCTTCCTGTCGCAGCCGTTCCACGTGGCCGAGCAGTTCACGGGCACGCCGGGCGCCTACGTCAAGCTGTCCGACACCATCGAGAGCTTCGAGCGCGTGGTGGCCGGCGAGTTCGACCACCTGCCGGAGCAGGCGTTCTACATGGTGGGCGGCATCGAGGGCGTGATCGAGAAGGCCCGCAAGCTCGAGGCGGGCGGCTGATGGCGGCCCCGGCGGCGGCTGCGGAGACCGGCGGGGCGCTGCACGTCACGGTGCTCTCGCCGGAGCGCACGGTGTACGAGGGGGTGGCGGATTCGGTGATCGCCCCCGCGTACAACGGCAGCCTGGGCATCCTGCGCGGCCACGCGCCGCTGATGGCGCTGCTGGGCGAGGGAAGCCTGCGCATCACCACCGGCGGCAAGGAGCTGCGCTACAACGTGGCGGGCGGCTTTCTTCAGGTCGCCAACAACCAGGTCACCGTCCTGAGCGAGCGCGCCGACGCGGTGTAAACCGCCAGGCGGTCGATAGACGAGATCGGCCCCCGCTGCCTTCACCGGCGGCGGGGGCCGAACGTTTTCTTCCCAGGAACACGCTCCGCACGGAAGCGGCCGTCCGGGGCGATGGGTTCGGTACAGACCCTGACGCAGCCGTGGGCCTCGCGATCTGCTCCCCGCGCGGGATGCAGCTCGAAGCATCGATGGATGCCGATCTCGGCGGTGCAAAAAGAGCGCGGCGTGCATACTTGCGTTTCGCGCTCGTTTGTGCATTTTAGTGGAACGGCAGTCCTTCCCCCCACCCCCAGCGAAGAGAAGTGACATGAAGCTGAATCCCGACGAGCTGGACGTGATGTCGTTCGACACGGGACCCGCAGACACCGAGGTCGCGCCCATCACCACCCATCCGAACGATCCCACGCCGGCCACGTTCTGCCGCATCTGCCCCGTGGGCACCAGCGACTGCTACTGACCCCACGCGGCCGCGTTCGGCTGGTCGCCTCCCTTCCCCCTGCCGCGGAGCAACTCCCATGAAGCTGAATATCGAGCATCTCGTGGTCACCTCGTTCGCGACGTCCGACGCCCCGCAGCGTTTCGCGGCGGCGGAGCCCTCGACGCCGGAGTGCCCCACGCCGGCGACCATGTGCTTCATCTGCCCGCCCAGCGAGTACACGGAGTGCGAGAAGTGCGAGCCCACCCCGATGACGATCTGCTTCATCTGCCCGCCGCTCTCCTACGACTGCGCCGAGGCGTAGCGGGCGGCGCGGCGACTACGGTTCCGGAAGAAGTGCTGCTGGTGACACCCCGCGCCCGTCCGGCGCGGGGAACCATCCCCTGCAACGTGCGGAGATCCACCCATGAAGCTGAACCCCGAAGAGCTGGACGTCACGTCGTTCGATACGACGCCCTCCGCGGCACCCGGGGGCGACGCGGCGGCCGTGATCCAGCCGATCGCTCCGACTACCGACCCCACGGCGGCCACGCGGTGCTTCATCTGCCCGCCGCTGACGTCCGACTGCTACTGAACCCCGCTGCCGGAACCATCGACATGAAGCTGGCGGAGACGCGCTGCTGCTACTGGCCGTCGGCCACCATGGACGGCTGCTGGTAGCACCGGCCGGCGATGGAACGCGAAAGGGGAGCCGCGAGGGGCTCCCCTTTCCACGTCCCGGGTTTCGGTGGATTCAGAGCGCCGCGTCCAGGTACAGGTGCACCCCCCACCCCGTGGGCGCCCGCAGCGCGCGGGCCACGTCGAAGCGGATCAGCCCGTCCAGAAAGCTGGCGCCGATGCCGGCGGCGAGGAGCGGCGGATCGAGCTCCCACCCGTCGCGCGCACCCGCCCAGCCGGCGTCGCCGAACAGCACCAGCCGCGCGGCGGGGGTCGCCCGCGCGATCTCGGCCCGCGCGCGCCAGAACGACTCGCCGCCCACCAGCGCGCCCTCGTAGCCGCGCACCGTGGTGGGTCCGCCCAGGTACCACAGCCCCTGCACCGGCACGTCTCCCGTCGTCGTCCCCGCCGCCCCCTCCAGAGCCAGCGCGACCGGCCCGGCGGAAGGCACGCCCAGGCGGGCGAACAGCTGCCCGCGTCCGAAGCCGAACGTCCCCGTCTGCCCCTCCACCCCGGTGCCCAGCGTAAAGCGCGCCGCCGAGCGGTCGCCGCCAAAGTCGCGCGAGAGGGTGACGCCCAGGCCCGCCTGGTCCGCGTCGTCCGCCGGGCGCACCTCGCGGAACGGGTCGCCGTCCCACGCGCGGGCCAGGGTGAACTGCGTCTCGCGCCGCACGGCGTGCTGGTGCTCGCCGAACGCGCGCCACGCGTACGTCCAGCGTCCGTCAGTCACCGGCTGGCTGGTCACCTCCGCGCCCGTCGCCCGGTAGTAGTCCGCCTCGTCGCGCCCGAAGAGCAGTGCGTTGAGCGACGCGCCAAAGCCGAAGGGGCGGGCGGTGGGATCGAACGCCGTGAGCCGCCGGTAGCCGGCGATGCGCGTGCGCCGCGCCATGGACTCGCGCGCCACGCCGATCTCCACGCCCGGCTCGCGGTCCGCCACCCCGATGCGCGCCTCGCCGTCGATGGCCAGCGGCCCCCACGCCACGTCCGCCCGCGCGCCGATGGACAGCCCCTCCACGCGGTTGTAGCGCAGCAGCCGCAGCCCGGCGATCTGCGTGGTGAGCTCTGGTCGAAAGTCGCCCATGCGCCCCAGCGAGGGGGTGAGCACGCGCGCCAGCGACTCCACCTCTTCGCCCGTGATCAGCCGCGCGCTCTGGTTGGCCAGCGGCGGCGGCAGGTCCGGGCTGGAGAGCAGGGCGGCCGTGTCGGACGGCACCTGCACGCGCCAGCGGCGGCAGCGGTTCCACTCGCAGGTGCACACCTCGCCCGCCGCCTCCGCGTCCCGCTTGCAGATGCGCGCCGCCGAGGTGTCGCGCTGCGCCAGCACCGACACCGGCGCCTGCTGCGGCGCGGCGGAGGCCTGCACCTCGTAGTCCGAGTAGCTGCGCTCGAAGCGCACGGGCACACCGGCCAGCACGCCCAGGTTGGCCTCCGCGTCCACCGCCATCAGCCGCGGCAGCCACCACCGCCCCTGGACCAGCGCGTACTCCACCGTCACATAGCGCACCGTGGCGCGGATGGCGCCAAAGGTGTTCATCGCCCGGGGCAGGTCCTCGCCCGCGTCGCGCCGCAGGTCGAAGGGGCGCGCCGTGGTCAGCACGCTGCGCGCGACGCCGTGCGTCTGCGAGTCGATCCACAGCGACCCGCGCAGCAGCTGGAACTCGCGCCGCCGGGGGATGATCTCCAGCTGGATCAGCCGCAGCTGCGAGCCGTCCGGGAGCCGAACCGTCGTGGTGTCGCCGGAGCGGTAGCGGTAGTGCGCCTCTGCCCCCGGCCGCAACGGGTCGATCGGCTCCACGTCGATCTCCACGTTGACCGTGTCGCCTTCCCGGCGCACGGGCCGCTCGTCGTCGTCATCGTCATCCTCCTCCACCCCCAGGCTTCCCGCGCCGAACTGGAACAGGCTCAGTTGCAGCTCGTCGGGATCGAACGCCATCTCCACCGCGTCGCCGCCCAGGTTGCCGGGAAGCTGCAGGCCGCGCTGCGTGGCGGGGCTCACCTCGCGGCCGCCCAGCACGCGCACGTCGCCGGTCTCGCCGCGGCGCCACTCGATGCGCGCCGCGATCTCGCCCCCGAACAGCGTGCGGTCGCGGGTGAGCGCCTCCACCCCCACGTGGGCGCGCTGGCGGGCGGTGACGCGGTAGAGGTCGATGGCGCGCTCCACCCGCGCGCGGCGCTCGCGGGCGCCGCGCAGCAGGTCGGCGGCGCCGCGGTCGACGAAGGCGGACAACGTGTCCTGCGGGGTCGCCACGGGGGGCGTGGCGGGCGTGCCCTGGAACAGCGCTGCCAGGGCGGCGGCAATCAGCATGAGGGGGATCTCCGGAGTGGTGAGTTGCGCGCCCCTGCTACGCCATCCGGCTCACCAAGGTTTCATTCAGGCGGCCAGCGGGGGCCGCCGCTCGAAGATCTCCTCCGCCCACGAACAGAACCCCGTCGCGTCGCGCAGCAGCCGCGCAGCCTCGTCGATCCGGTAGTAGGTGCCCTGATAGGAGACGTGGTCCTTCCTGGCGACCACCGCCTTCAGCTGCCGCACCCGCTCGGGCGGCGCCTGGTGGCTCAGCGCGAACAGCAGCGTGTCGGGCGCGCGGGAGTGGTCGCCCTCGGTGGATTTGACGCCCTTCCAGGCGATGGAGAGCGCGTCGTTGTACGCGATGCATGCGTGGACGGCCACGACGGCGATCGCGTTGCCGAAGCTGTCGGAGTCGGCGGCGAGCTCCGCCAGCGTCTGCGCGCTTTCCAGCAGGGCCGCGCCCACCCGCCGGTACTTGTCCGCCTGCGCACGGTCAACTTCCTTTCTGCTTCCGCGTGTGACCATGAAGGAGAGCCTCCAGTCGCTTGCCCGTGATCCGTCGATTGTCCCGAAGGAGTTCCGCGATGAGCGCGTCGCCGTCCCGGTGCATAATCCTGAGCTTCGCCAGGTCCAGCACCACGACGGAGAGCCGCAGTCCGTAGCGAGTGTAAAGTTGGTCGGCGGATTGCGCCAGTGTTTCGTGTACGGTGTCCACATCGGCGGAGGTAGATGCCACCGCGACCACGTCGAAGTCGCTCCCCGCACGGTCCTTTCCACGTGCCGCGCTCCCGAACAGGTACAGCCCTTCCACCGTCTTGCCGCCCTTGCCCGCCGCGGCGCCGGCGAGGTCGCGGAACACGTCGCCCACGCGCGCGGCCTCGGCCTGGAACAGCTGCCCCAGCGCACCCTGCACCAGCACGTTCTCGCGGTTGAGCGTGTACAGGTGCTGGCTGCGGGTGTCGTCGCGGTGCACCACGCCCACCTTCACGAGGTCCGCCAGGGCCCGCTGCGCCGGCTGCACCGCAACGCCCGCCGCGGCCGCGGCCTCTCGCCCGGACATGGGCGACCGCGTGCCGTGCAGCGCGCGCAGCAGCCTGAGCTTGCTGCTCGATGACAGGATCAGGTCCAGCGGCGTAAAGAAGAATCCCATGGGTGCGGCGCTCCGGCGCACGTGACTTCATTCTAAGTCATTCGACTTGATTTTAAGTCACATGACTTACTTTTAAGCCACCGCATGAAGTATATGCAGGGTCCATCCCGAGTACAAGCAGATCTTAGTCATCTGACTTAATTTTAAGTCAGATGACTTACTTTTAAGTCACCGCATCAAGTATAAGCACGGCCCGTCCCGAGTACAAGCAGAGCTTACCGGTACCCCGCGGCCTGCAGGTTGAAGAGCTCGGCGTAGCGGCCGGAGAGGGCCAGCAGCTCGTCGTGCGTGCCCTCCTCCAGCACGAGCCCGTGCTCCAGCACCAGGATGCGGTCCGCCATGCGCACGGTGCTGAACCGGTGCGAGATCAGGACCGCCATCTTTCCCTCCGTCAGCTCCGCGAAGCGGCGAAACACGCCGTACTCCGCGCGGGCGTCGAGCGCCGCGGTGGGCTCGTCCAGGATGAGCAGCTGCGCGTCGCGCATGTAGGCGCGGCCCAGCGCCACCTTCTGCCACTGCCCGCCGGACAGGTCCACCCCGCCGTCGAAGCGGCGTCCCAGCATCTGCCGGTAGCGCTCGGGGAGCGTCTCCACCACCTCCGAGGCCAGCGAGCGCTCCGCCGCGCCCACCACGCGCGGGCGCGCCGCCTCCGCGTCGCGCGCCAGTTCGCCGATGCGCCCCACGGCGATGTTCTCCTCCGCCGTCATGTCGTAGCGCACGAAGTCCTGAAAGATCACGCCCACCTGGTCGTGCAGCTCCGCCGGGTCGTACTCCGCCAGCGAGTGGCCGTCCAGCAGGATGGTGCCGCGCGTGGGCTCGTACAGCCGCGCCAGCAGCTTGGTGATCGTCGTCTTTCCCGCGCCGTTCTCACCCACCAGGGCCACGCGCTCGCCGGGGTGGATGCGGAACGAGATGCCGCGCAGCACCCACGAGGCGTCGTCGTCCGCCACGTGGGCGGAGACCGGCGCGCCCTCCACCGCCTCCGGGTAGCGGAACCAGACGCCGCGGAACTCGAAGCCCTGGCGGATGGGCCGGGGAAAGGGGAGCGCCCGCTCCGGCTGCGCGATGGACGGGCGCATGGAGAAAAAGACGAACAGGTCGTCCAGGTACAGCGCCTGCTCGTACAGCTCCGTCGTCGAGAGGAGCATCCGCTGGATCAGGTCCCGCGAGCGCGAGAACGTTCCCGACAGCAGTGCCAGGTCGCCCAGCGTCAGACGGCCCAGCACGGTGCGGTAGACGATGGTGGCGTACGCCGCGTAGTAGCCCAGCGTGGAAAGGAGCGAGAGCCCCGTGCTCACCAGGTTGCGGCGGATGGCCAGGCGCCGGTTGGCGGCGTAGAAGCCGTCCGCCAGCGTGCGGTACTGGGTGATGAGGTACGGCGAAAGGCCAAAGAGCTTTACCTCCTTGGCCGTCTTTTCCGACGCGGCGATCAGCCGGTAGTAGTCCAGCTTGCGCCGCTCCGGCGTCCACTGGTACAGCAGCGAGTATCCCAGCGCCGCGAAGTGCGTCTCTCCCAGGAACGAGGGGAGGACGGTGATCACCAGCAGCGCGAACAGGATGGGCGAGAACGCCAGCAGGGTGCCGATCAGCGTGAGCAGCGTGATGGCGTCCTGCGCCAGCCCGAACAGCTGGGACAGCAGCGCGATGCGGCCCACCGTCTGCCGGCGGGCGCGCTCCAGCCGGTCGTAGAAGGCGGGGTCCTCGAAGTGCTGCAGGTCCAGCTCCGCCGCGTGCTCCATCAGCCGCACGCTCATGCGGTTGCTGAACAGGTCGCCCAGCAGGCTTTCCAGCAGCGTCCCCGTGCGCGCCGCCACCTCGCCCACCGCCACGATGCCGAACTCCACCCCCACGAGGGTGGCGATGCGCCGCCAGTCGGGCGTGCCGGTGCGCGACGCCTCCACCACCGCGTCCACGATGAGCTTGCCCACCCACAGCGTGGCGATGGGGATGAACGCGCGCAGCAGCCGCAGCAGCGCGATCCCCGCCACGTAGCCGCGGTGCGTCTCCCACACCATGCGCAGGAACGGCGGCAGGTTGCGCATCGCCCGCCAGCGCTCGGCCCAGGTGGGCGACTCGGGCGCCGGCCGGCGGGGGCGGCGGGTGGGGACGGTCGCGGGTGCGGGTTCGGCCATGGGCGGAAAGCTACACGGAGAGAGGCCGCAGCGGACAGGGCCCCGCTCGCCTCCGCTGCATCCTCCTCGGGAAAAGATCGGCCTTACGGGGAGACGCGAAGAGGGATCGTCTCCTCACTATGTCTCCCGCGTGAGGCGTTTGTTGGGATGCCGATCCGCGGAGCGAATCTCCCGGCCGCGGCGGCGGAAGTGGATGCGGAACGGCGTTACACGCCGATGGGTTGGCCGCGTGCCGTAACCTCGCGCGGGAGCCGCATCCGTCCCCCTGGGAGGGCTGGCGAGGGCACCGGCGCGGCGCTCCGTATCCCCGATCGGCGGCCGGTAAGCGAAATCCGCAGGGCACGTCCGAAATTTCCCCACAGACGCGGTGCGGCGGGCGGGATAGATTGCCCGCGCCGCAGACCGTGCTTTTACCGTTGTGCGGGGCTGGCGGAGGGTGGCAGGGGGGCGTATTATGCCCGCCGGCCGGGCCGCCCCCCTGTTTGGGCGCGTGTACGCGCGCGTTTTGCGGCCCGCGGAACACCTGGAAAGAACGCCGAACACCCACAGCCGATGAAGTCAGTCTCCGCACCCGCCGGGCACCGCACCGCGCCGGGCGCCGCCCCCTGGGCGCGGCCGCTGCTGGCCGCCGGGCTCCTGCTGCTCCCCCTGATGTCGGCCTGCGGCGAGGATCACGTGTCCCGCTATCCGCAGACCACCTTTGCCCCCACCACGGAGATGGGGGAGATCCAGATCGGCCTGTTCAACCTCACGCTCTGGCTGGGGGTTGTCGTCGGTCTGCTGACGTTCGCGGGGCTGGGCTACATCCTGTGGAAGTTCCGCTACCAGCCCGGCGCGCCCGAGCCCAAGCAGGTGCACGGCAACACCACCCTCGAGGTGGCGTGGACGCTGATCCCCGCGCTCATCGTGGCGGTGATCGCCGTGTTCACCGTGCAGGCCATCTTCGCCACGCAGCCCGAGCCGCCCGCCAACGCCCTGAACGTGCGGGTGATCGGCAAGCAGTGGTGGTGGGAGTTCCAGTACCCGGTGAACGGCGGCCGCGACACGGTGGTGACGGCCAACGAGATCCACGTTCCCGTGGGCCAGCCGGTGCAGCTGCTGCTGGAGACCGACAACGTGCTGCACTCGTTCTGGGTGCCGCAGATGGGTGGCAAGCGCGACCTGATCACCAACCGCGTCAACCGCCTCATCTTTACCCCGCGCGAGCCGGGCGTGTACCTGGGCCAGTGCGCCGAGTTCTGCGGCGACAGCCACGCGCTGATGAAGATGCGGCTGATCGCCCACACCCCGCAGGGCTTTCAGGACTGGCTGAACAACGAGGCCGGCCCCGCGCTGGAGCCCACCGACTCCACGAGCGCCGTGGCGCTGGGCAAGAAGCTGGTGACCACCGGCGTCTGCGCCGGCTGCCACATGATCGGCGGCACGCCCATGGTGGGGCGCACCGGGCCCAACCTGACCCACTTTGGACGCCGCCGCACGCTGGCCGCCGGCATCGTGGAGAACAACGCGGCCAACCTGCACGCGTGGGTGCGCAACGCCCCGGCCATGAAGCCAGGCTCGCTGATGCCGCAGCTGGGGGGCGACATCCCCAACGGCCTTTCGGACGAGCAGATCACCTACATCGTGGCGTACCTGCAGTCGCTTCAGTAAGCGCGCGGGGATAGAAGGATAGAGGCGACGGCGGCGGCCGCGGGAGCGATCCCGCGGCGCGGCCTTTCGTGATCAGGCGCCCCGCACCGAGACGGGCGCCCCGAACCCGGATGGAGCAGGAATGGCATCGCAAGCAACGGTGGCCGCCCCCCACCATCAGCACACCGCCGCACCCGCCGAGCCCACCGGCCTGTGGAGCTGGATCACCACGGTCGACCACAAGCGCATCGGCATTCTGTACGGCGTGACGGCCTTCATCTTCTTCCTGGTCGGCGGCATCGAGGCGCTGCTGATCCGGGTGCAGCTGGCCGTGCCCAACAACGACTTCCTCAGCGCGGACATCTACAACCAGATGTTCACGGTGCACGCGCTGACGATGATCTTCGCGGCGCTCATGCCGCTGACGGCCGCGTTCTTCAACTACATCATCCCGCTGCAGATCGGCGCGCGGGACGTGGCGTTTCCGCGGCTCAATGCGCTGTCGTACTGGGTGTACCTGTTCGGCGTGCTGTTCTTCAACGCCGGCGTGTTCATGAAGCTGGGGCCCAACTCGGGGTGGTTCGCGTACGCGCCCATCACCACCCGCGAGTTCTCGCCCGGCCTGAACATGGACTTCTACGTCCTGGGCCTTCAGATCCTGGGTCTGTCGTCCATCATGGCGTCGCTCAACTTCATCGTCACCATCATCAACATGCGCGCGCCGGGAATGCGGCTGATGCGCATGCCGATCTTTACCTGGATGACGCTGATCACGGCCATCCTGATCGTGACGGCCATGGCGGTGTTCACCATCGCCATCACCGAGCTGATGCTGGACCGCCTGTTCGGCAGCACCTTCTACAACATCCGCCACGGGGCCGACCCGCTGCTGTGGCAGCACCTGTTCTGGATGTTCGGCCACCCCGAGGTGTACATCCTGATCGTCCCCATCATGGGAATGGTGTCGGAGACCATCCCCACGTTCAGCCGCAAGCCGCTCTTCGGCTACAACGTGATGGTGTTCTCGGGCGTGCTCATCGGCTGGCTGGGGTGGGGCGTGTGGAGCCACCACATGTTCGCCACGGGGATGGGCCCCATCGCCGACAGCTTCTTCGCGCTGTCGACCATGCTCATCGGCATTCCCACGGGGATCAAGATCTTCAACTGGCTGGGCACCATGTGGGGCGGCAGCATCCGCTTCACCACCAGCATGCTGTTCTCCATCGCGTTCCTGGCGATGTTCACCATCGGCGGCATCTCGGGCGTGATGCACGCGGCCGCCCCCAGCGACCTGCAGCAGACGGACACCTACTTCGTGGTGGCGCACCTGCACTACGTGTTCTTTGGCGGCACGGTGCTGGGGCTGTGGGCGGGGATCTACTACTGGTATCCCAAGATCACGGGACGCCTGATGAACGAGCCCATGGGCAAGGTGCACTTCTGGCTCACGCTCATCGGGATGAACCTGACCTTCTTCCCCATGCACTTTCTGGGGATGCTGGGGATGCCGCGCCGCATCTTCACCTACGCGGACAACATGGGCTTCAACGAGATGAACCTGGTCATCTCGGCGGGCGCCTTCATCATCGCGCTGGCCACGCTGGTGTTCTCCATCAACCTGGTGTGGGCGTGGAAGCGCGGCCGGGTGGCGGGGCCCAACCCGTGGGGCGCGGCCACGCTGGAGTGGAGCATTCCCTCGCCGCCGCCGGTCTACAACTTCGCCACCATCCCCGTGGTGCACTCGCGCATGCCCCTGTGGGAGGGCGATCCCAGCAAGGACGGCGGCATTCCGCACGGCCGGGTGGAGGAAGAGACGGAGCAGGTGACGATCCTGGGCACCAAGGTGGGCGAGGTGCGCGACCCGGAGCACGACACCAACCGCATGTCGTCGCACGACCTGGGGATTCACCTGCCGCCGCCGTCGTACTGGCCCGTCATCCTGGCGGCGTCGATCTCCACCCTCTTCATCGGCCTGATCTTCAGGAACGTGGAGGGGTGGGCGCACAACCTGTGGGTGCTCAGCATCCTGGGCGTCATCGGGATCGTGGTGTCGATCTACGCCTGGGCGTTCGAGCCGGGGCACAGCCACTGAGAAAAGAAGTACCGAGTGCCCAGTACCAAGTGCCGAGCAACGGTGCGGTACTGGGCTTCCGGACACTGGGCACCAGGCACTAGGAACTTTCTTTCGTCATGGATCACGCTCACGCGCTCGACGCCCACGGGGCCCACGCGGCCCACGCGGCTCACATCGACACCAGCACGGGGCTGGACAGCCGCAAGATGGCCTTCTGGGGCTTCATCGGCTCCGAGTGCCTGCTCTTCGGCTCGCTCATCGCCACGTATATGGCGTACAAGGGGCGCAGCATCAGCGGGCCCAAGCCGCACGAGGGCGGCTGGACCAACGCCGCGGGCGAGGTGATGCACCACGGGGTGTTCAACATCCCCCTCACCACCTTCAGCACCTTCATCCTGCTGATGAGCTCGGTGGCGATGGTGCTGGCGCTCAACTACACCCAGCGCGGCGACCGCAAGCGGAGCGCCCTGTGGCTGTTCCTGACGGCGTTCGGGGGCGCCATCTTCCTTGGCTGCCAGGTGTACGAGTTCACGTACTTCGTGGTGCACGACGGGATGACGCTGAAGAGCAACCTGTTCAGCAGCAGCTTCTTTGTGCTCACGGGCTTTCACGGCGCGCACGTCACGGTGGGCGTGATCTACCTGATCACGCTGGCCACCATGGCGTGGAAGGGAAAGATCGGTCCGGAGAAGTCGCTGAACGTGGAGATCGCCGGCCTGTACTGGCACTTCGTGGACGTGATCTGGATCATCATCTTTCCCCTGATCTACCTCGTACGGTGAATGGCGACATGACGAGCGAACTGCGCGAGGTCGCGCACAACCAGCACACGCACCCCACCAACAAGTTCTATCTGGCCATCGGGGCGGCGCTGATCGGGCTGACGGTGCTGGAGGTCTTCGGGTACCTGGGGGAGACGAGCGGCACGCTGGGGCCGGGGATGGCCACCGCCATCATCCTGTTCCTTTCGGCGCTCAAGTTCCTGCTGGTGGTCGCGCTGTACATGCACCTGAAGTTCGACCACAAGCTGTTCACCGGGGTCTTCGTGTTCCCCGCCCTGCTGGCAACGCTGGTGATCGGGTCGATGATCCTGCTCTTCGGTCCGCTGCACGGCACCTCGACGAGCTGCAAGCCGGGGGCGCGGACCACCGCCTGCGCGGCGCCTGCCCCGGCGCCTCAGGCAAACCCCGTCGCGCCCACCACGCCGCCGGCGCACTGACGCGGCATCACGGCAGGACAGGCAGGATCGGATGTTCAACGCGGTACTTGGCCTCGCGCTGCACGGCGAGGCCTTCTCGTGGTCCGAGTGGCGGGTGTACCCCAGCTTCATGGCGGGGTGGCTGCTGCTGTTCGGCGCCTACTTTCTGGTGATCGGCCCCCTGCGCCACCGCTTTCCCGGCTCGCGTCCCGTGCCGGCGAAGAGGGTGGCGTCGTTCGTCCTTGGCATGGGGCTGATGTTCGCGGCGCTGCAGGGGCCGCTGCACGAGCTGAGCGACTACTTTCTGTTCAGCGCGCACATGGTGCAGCACCTGGTGCTCATCCTCATCATGCCGCCGTTCCTGCTGTACGCCACGCCCGACTGGGCGCTGCGGCCCGTGGTGCGGCGGAAGTGGGGTGGAAAGATCGCCCGGGCGCTCACGCTGCCGCTGGTGGCGTTCTCGCTGAACAACGCGATCTTTCTGGCGTGGCACTTTCCCGGTCCGTACGACCTGATGATGCGCGACCACGGGGTTCACGTCACCATGCACCTGATGATCATGGTGACGGGCACCATCATGTGGTGGCCGGTGCTGAGCCCGCTGCCGGAGCTGCCCCGCATCGCCCCGGTGCTCCAGATGCTGTACCTGTTCCTGGTGGGGATCCCCATGATGATCTCCGCGGCGCTCATCACCTTCTCGCGCACGGAGCTGTACTCGTGGTACGTGGAGGCGCCGCGCATCATCCCCGCGCTGACGGCGCTGGAGGACCAGCGGCTGGGCGGGGTGATCATGTGGGTGCCGGGCGGGCTCACGCTGTGGCTGGCGATCACCGCGGTGTACTTCCGATGGACCCAAAGGGAGCGCCGCGAGGACGAGGGCGTCGCACTCGTCCAGCCGCGGGTGAACCGCGCCGGGCTGGTGGTGCCGCCCGCGTTTCCCCAGCGCTGAGCACGCAGAAACCAGAAAAGAACGCCCCCGGACGCACGTCGTCCGGGGGCGTTTCTGCATGTCGGAAAGTGGGCCCGCGTGCTGGCGGCTCGCGGTATTGGACGTTCCGGACGGCCGGTTTATATTCCGTGGCGAACCCGAACCGCGTGTGACGATGAGCAACGCCGCGCCAGTATCGAACGACGACGAGATGCCGTGGATCGGCTGGCATGGCGGGAGGAGTTCCGCCGACGCATGGCGGAGCAGGGAATGATCGTTCGCCTTCCGCGTCCCGGCGCTGCCTGGACGCCGCCAGCCGTGCCGATGCCGATCGATGCGGACGAGATGAGCCGCTTCGTGGTGGAGTTGCGGCGCGCAGGCAAGCTGTGAAGAGCCGGCTCTCTGTTGCTTGCAACCCAACCCGGTCGAGGAGGATCCCGGTGAGCACCCCAATGCCAGAGCCTGAAGAGGACGGCGGTCCATGGTCGGATCCTGATGCATTCCGTGCCGAGTTTCAGCGGCGGCTTGCGGAGCGGGGCATCCACGTGCGCCTGCCACGGAGAGACACGGAGTGGGAACCGCCGATCCTGTTCCCTGTCTCCGCCGATGAAGCCAGCGCGATGGTGATCCGGATGCGCAGAGGTGAGGATTGAATTGAATACGTATTTCTTCGACACGTCGGCGGTCGTCCGGCTGTACACGACCGAGCCAGGTGCACTGCACGTCCGTAACCTCGTCCGAAGTGCCTCAATGAAACAAGCTTCCGCAACGGTCCTGGTCTGCGATCTCGCTCGACCCGAGACGTTCGCGGCGCTGAGAAAGATCGCAATGGGGCCGGATGCCGTACGCCGTGGGCTGAGCCGGGCGGCGCTCCGGCAGATGCTGCCGGGCGTGCGGCGCGATTTTGGTGAGCAGGAGCGCTTTTTCGTGGTGCCGGCGAGCCCATGCATGGTCATCGCGGCAGACATCGCGGAGCGCCATCCGATCAAGGGCGCCGATGCCGTGCACATCGCTTCCGCGCTCGTGGCGAGAGATTCAGCCCCGGTACCGGACCGCTTCTTCTTCGTGAGCGACGACGCCGCACAGAGCCGCGTCGCGGAGGCTGAAGGGCTGCAGGTGCTCCGGCCGGCCGCGTAGGCGCGCTCAGCATCCGGCCTTCGCAACCGTGCCGCGCGATCCGATGGGTCGCGCGGCACGTTCGTTCGGTGTCCGGCGATGCGGCGCTCAGCTGCTGGGTGCGGGCCGCTCCAGCGCGGCGCGGTCCCAGCCGCCGAGGGTGGCGCCGGCGGCGTAGCTGGTCTCCAGGAACTCCAGGAGCGCGGCGTCGGGATCGGGGGCGGTGCGGACGGCCTCGTACGGCAGGATCCACTCGCCGTAGTCCGTGCTGTAGAACGCGGCCTCCGGACGCACGGAGGCCGTCCTGTATCCCTCCGGCTCCGGGTAGAAGTAGGCATAGAACGCCGGCTGCGGGAACGCCGGATTGCCGGGCCAGAAGCCGGCGCTGCTGACCTCGTGCGAGTAGGCCTCGTGCGTCACCGAGTCCGGCAGGCCCGGTGCGCCGGGGTGCCGCGGCGCAAGGCGCCCGCTGAAGCGCGTGACGGCCAGGTCCATCGCCCCCCAGAACAGGTGCACGGGGCTGCACTTGCCCAGCCAGCGGCCGCGGAACTCGCGCAGCACGCGGTCCGTCTGCGCCAGCACGCGCCAGAAGCGGGCGGCCGCGTCCGCGTCGTACGAGGCGTGGGTGGTGTCCTGGTCGAACGGGATGGGGTCGGGCACCTCCTGCGGCAGCGTGCCGATCCTCGGCGTGATCCCCAGATCCCCCAGCACCACCATCAGCTCGGCATAGAAGTCGGCCACGGTGCGCGGGCGCAGCTCCATCGTGCGCACCTCACCCTCGCTGGTGCGTGCCACCAGGCGGTGGTCGATGAAGTCGAAGTCGATCTCGAAGGTGCGCACGCCGTACGGGATGGCGCTGGTGGTGAGGCCGCGCGCGCAGATGTACAGCGGCACGTGCCACCAGTGGTTGACCGCGGGCGTGAGCGTCATGCGCACCTTGCCCACGACCTGCGTCCACATGTGCAGCGTCTCCAGCGTGTCCTTCCACGCCTCGTAGGGGAGCGGCGGCCAGACGTCGGTGCGGGGGAGAACCACGGTCTGCGGCATGGGGACCTCCGGGCCGGGATGGGGAGGTGGGAAAGCCGCGCGGCCCGACCGGCCGCACGGCGTGCTGCGTCAAGATTTTGCCGCCGGGCCTCGGCCGCCGGCGCTCCACTTCGGATCAGGGCCCGCCGAACGTCCGCCGCGCCTCTTCCAGCTGCTCGTGCCTGCCGATGTCGATCCACCGGTATCCGTCCACCCGGAAGGGGAGGATGCGCTCGCCGGCGGCCAGGCGCAGGTACGGGTCGAGGATGGAGAACGCGCCGCGCTCCGTCATCAGCCCGAAGACGCGTGGCGAGAGAACGTGGATGCCGGCGAACGGGATCGCTCGCACCTCGCCGACGGGAGGGCGGACGCGCAGGTCCAGCCCCTTCGTCTCGTCCGTCCGCCCGAGCAGCCCCTCGTCGTCGAAGAGCATCTTCCGCGTCGTCGGCCGGTCGAGGACGGCCACGGTGGCCAGCGGGTCGCCGGCGGCCTGATGGGCGGCGTACATCTCGCCCAGCGGGATGTCGGAGAGGATGTCGGCGTTGTGGAGAAAGAAGGGCGCGTCTGCGCGGAACAGCTCCGCCGCCGCCAGCAGCGCGCCGCCGGTCTCCAGCGGGCCCGGGTCTTCGCGCGAAAAGACGGCCTCCACGCCAAAGCCGTCCATCGAGCGGACGAAATCCTCGATCTGCTGCGCCAGGTGGGCGGTGTTGACGATCAGCCGGTCCGCGCCCGCCGCGATCAGCCGCCGCGCCACGCGCTCGATGATGGGCATCCCCCCCACGTCGATGAGCGCCTTGGGGGTGTGGTCCGTCAGCGGGCGCAGGCGCGTGCCCAGCCCGGCCGCCAGGATCATTGCGTCCACGCCGCTACTCCGGCAGCGACGCTGCGCCCGCGGCGGCCCCGGCGGCGGCCACCTCCAGCTGCTCGCCGCGCGGGGGCCACTTGTCCTGCTCGCGGTGCGTCAGGACCACGTTGACGGACGGATAGTGCTCGTTCAGGAACGCCGCCAGCCGCTCGGCGAAGTAGACGGAGCGGTGCTGGCCCCCGGTGCAGCCGAAGTGCGCGGAAAGCGACGCGAAGCCGCGGGTGAGCCAGACGCCCACGTGGCTTTCCACCAGGCCGCGGACGTGCCCCCAGAACTCCTCCACCTCCGGCTGCTGCTCCAGGAAGTAGACCACGGGCTCGTCGCAGCCGCAGAGCGGAACGTACTCGGCGTAGCGGCCGGGGTTGTGGATGGCGCGGCAGTCGAAGACGAAGCCGCCGCCGTGCCCGCCGCCGTCCTCCGGGTAGCCACCCTTGTAGCTGAAGCTGCCCACGTGCACGGTGAGCCCCGGCAGCGTCTGCGCGGGCTTCTTGCGCAGCGACGTGGTGCGGCAGATGCGCTCGAACACGGCCTGCAGCTCCGGCAGCTCGATGCTGACGAAGCCGGTCTCCAGGATGCGCTCGATGTTGCGCACCGCCTGCGGCACGCTCTGCAGAAAGCGCGGCTTGCGCTCGTAGAACCCGCGGTACCCGTACGCCCCCATCGCCTGCATGATGCGCACGAGCACGTAGCCGCGAAAGTGCTGGCGAAACCGCTCCCGGTCCACCGGCAGCAGCTGCTCCAGGTTGGTCAGGTAGTGGTCCAGCAGCTCCTCGCGCACGGGCTCCGTCATCCCCACCTTGGGGTCGTACAGCAGCGACGCCACGTCGTACTGCAGCGCGCCGCGGCGGCCGCCCTGGTAGTCGATGAACCACGGCTGCCCGTCGCGCAGCATCATGTTGCGCGACTGGAAGTCGCGGTACAGAAAGTGGCGGGTGTCGGCGCCCAGCAGAAAGGTGGCGAAGCGGCGAAAGTCCTTCTCCAGCCGCGCCTCGTTGAACGGGATGTGCGCCAGCTTGAGAAAGTGGTACTTGAAGTAGTTCAGGTCCCACAGGATGGACTGGCGGTCGAACGCGGCGCGCGGGTACGCCAGCGAGTAGTCGATCACCCTGCCGCCCTCCACCTGAAAGCGGGGAAGCAGCTCCAGGATGCGGCGGTAGACGGGGAGCACGGCCTGCGGAAAGTCCGCGCCCGGGTCGTCGCGGCGCGCCTGCGTCACCGCGTCGAACAGCGTGGTCTCGCCCAGGTCCTCTTCCAGGTAGATGCCGGCCTTCTCGTCCACCCCGTAGATCTGCGGGACGGGAAGGCCGATGGAGCTGAAGGCCTGCGTGAACGAGAGAAAGGCGCGGTTCTCGTCGGTGTCGGGCCCCACCACCCCCACGGCCGTCTCCATCTCCTCGCCCACCAGCCGGAACATCTGGCGCGCCGACCCGTCGCCGGCGATCTCCAGGATGCTGACCGGCGGCTTGCCAAAGTGCTGCTTGAACAGCCTGCGAAAGATCTTCTCCACTGCCGTGCCTTGTGCTGCGGGCCGAAACGATTCCCCGGGCGCAACATAACCTCGCAACCACAGTGCCGTCAGCACCGGAAGTGTTGGACGATGCGGACGGATTGGCGTGCGGCGGCGGGAAGTGGGAGAGTGAACGGGTGAACGGGTGAACGGGTGAACGGGTGAACGGGTGAACGGGTGAACGGGTGAACGGGTGAGCGGGTGAGCGGGTGATGTAGGGATGCCCAGCGGTCCGGCCGTGACTTCCTTGGGGGAGGGCGCCGCGCTCAACCTGGCCCAATGACTCAGCCTGGTGCCGGCTGAAGGTCCTTGCGGGCACACGACGCGGCCGGCTTCACGTCTCGACGGCCGGCGTCGAGGTGGGGCAGGCGAGGTCCTTTGGTCGCGCGCAAGCCGTTGTGTAGCTTCTGGTTGTGAGCGGGCGCCCCTCAGGAAGCCGCTGCCTGGGCGGGAACCCTCTCGTGGGCTACTCGTGGCGGATGGCGTCGATGGGGCTGAGCCGCGCGGCGCGCAGGGCGGGATAGGTGCCGAAGGTGAGGCCGACGATGATCGCGGAAAGCGCGGCGACGGCGAGCGTGGAAAGGGAGACGCCCGCGTGGATCGGTGCGTCCAGCGTGGACCGCATCACCGCCGTCACGCCGAACGCCACCAGCAGGCCCAGGGCCAGCCCCAGCGCGCTGCCGGAGCCGGTGATGGCGACGGATTCGGCGAGAAACTGCAGGATGATGTCGCGGCGGCGGGCGCCCACGGCCTTGCGGATGCCGATCTCGCGGGTGCGCTCGGTGACGGAGGCCAGCAGCACGTTCATGATCCCGATGCCGCCCACCAGCAGCGAGATCCCCGCGATGGCGCCCATGAACACCTTGAAGATCAGGATTCCGCGCGCCATCTCGCGCGAGCGCGCCTGGTCGGTGGAGACGTCGAATCTGCCCGCGGCGCCGTAGCGAGCCGCCAGCCACCGCTCGGTCGCGAGGCGCGCGCTGTCCACCTGCTCCACGGTGGCGGCCCGCAGCATCATCGTGCGCGCGCGGTCCGCCTCGCCCGCCGCCATCACGGCGGGGCCGGCGGGAAGCGGTACGTACGCGGCGAACCCCTCCTCGTTCTCCCGCCCCTTCATCACCCCGACGACGGTGCGCGGGGCCCCGCGAAAGTGGATGGTGCGGCCCACGAGGGCCCGGGGATCGTGCGCCGGGGCGAGCTCGCGCGCCAGGTTGTGCGACACCACGGCAACCGGCGCGTCCGCCGCCACCTCCGCGGCCGTGAAGAAGCGTCCGGCGCCCAGCTCCGCGCCGTAGAACTCCGCCGTGTTCGCCAGCGCCGCGGTCACGCGGGCGGCGCGGTCCCGGCCGGCGGAGTCGCCGCGGACCAGCGTGGTGCCGGAGTAGGTGAGGGAGACCGCCCCCACGCCGGGGACGCGCGCGGCCAGCGCCGCGTCCGCCGCGCCAAAGCGGGGATAGTCCTGGCGCGGCACCCGCATCCCGTCCATCGTGTCGAAGGTGACGGGGGTCACGTAAACGTTCTGCACGCCGGTGCTGGTCTCCACCATGCGGCGCCCGTAGCGCTCCATCCCGTCCCCCAGCGACAGAACGGCCACCAGCGCGCCCACGCCCACGATCACGCCCATGGTGGCGAGCACCGTCCGCAGCGGGTTCACGCGCAGGGCGGCCAGCCCCACGCGCAGGGAAGCCAGCGTTGCGACGTGCGTCTGCGGCGAACGTCCGGCTGCGTCGGGCGAGGTCATGAGGATGCGGTGTGGGAGGGCGGGGCGGGCGGATGACAACGGGGATGCGCAGGGCCGTACGGGGCTCCGGTGGCGAAGTTTCGCGGGCCGGATGCCGCGCGGGCGCGCGCAAACGAACCGGGGCCGCCGGGTGTACTGGGGGACGGACTCTGACCGACAGGAGAGGGAATGCGGTACATCCTGGCAATCACCGCGGCGTCGCTCGCCGCCGCGCCGGCGCTCGACGCGCAGGGGCACGACCACGCGCACCCGACGGTCGCTGCTCCGGCGGCTTCCGCGGCTTCGGTGGATGCGGAGGTGGAGCGCGTGCGGCAGGCGACGGAGCGCTACCGGGACATCGGCGTGGCGCGGCGGGAGGGATACCGGCTGTTCGGGATGGAGGGGCCGCTGATGGGCGAGCACTGGTACCTCCCCGACGCCGTCCGCCGGCCGCTGGACATGGCGCGGCCCTCCACGCTGCAGTACGCGACGATCGACGGGCGAAAGGTGCTGGTCGGCGTCGCCTATACCTATTATCGACGTCCGGGCGAGCCGCTGCCGGAGGGCTTCGCCGGCGCGGGCGACGTGTGGCACACGCACGACGTCACGCGCCTGGCGCGCGCGGCCACGGCCGAGCGCCCGCTGCTGCGCGCCATCGTGGACCGGCGCATCCGCCGCGGCCGCGTGGGCGCCGGCGAGGGGCGCACGCTGCTGACCATGGTGCATGCGTGGGTGTGGTCCGAGAACCCGGACGGCATGTTCGCGCAGAGCCACCGGGGGCTCCCCTACCTGCGCGCCGGCCTGCCCGCGTCGCACGCCGCCGGCGCGAGCGAGGATGCGGCGATGGGCGTCTCGCTCCTCGCGTCCGACGGCTGCGCGGACGAGGTGCGGCGCACGGACCGGCTGGCGGGCCTTTCCCGCGGCCAGTCGGGCGACCTGCGCCGCGCCTGCGACCGCGAGGCAGAGGCCATCCGCGCGTCCCGTACCGCGCCCGCCGCCACGCTCAACGCGGCCGCCGAGCGCGCGTGGACCACCTATCTCGCCGAGCGCGGCCGCATCCTCCGGCCCGAGCAGGCTGCCCGCATGCAGCGCGTGATGGACGCCGCCATGGAGCCCGGCCACGCGCACTGAGGGTCGCCGCCCCGGCACCTCCCCTGGCAGACTGCGCCGGGAGAGGGGAGGACGACGGGCGGACGAGCGAATCCCGAGAGTCTGGACAAGAAGAAACGGGCGTATCGCCGCGGCGCGGATTATCTTCTCAGCGCCGCGGTAATCGTCCACCGTTGTTCCGAGTCCTCGTCATGCGCCGCTTCTCCTCGCTCGTTGCCCTGGCTGCCTCCCTGCTCGTTGTCGCCGCTTGCACCCACGCGCGAAATGCACCGGATCCCGCGCCGCCGCCTGCGGCGGAGCCTGCCCTGGATCCCGCGTACGCCGTCAGCCACGACACCGAGCTGTTTGCCCTCGTCCGGCAGGCCCAGTGGGATCAGGAGCAGTACGCGAGGGAAGATTCCGCCATCATGGGAGAGCTCCGGGAGGCGGTCGGCTTCTGGAACGCGGGACACCTGGACCGTTTTATCTCCGAGCTCTACGGGCAGTCGGCCACGTACGTGGGCAGCGCCGGGCCGGTGGAGGCGCGGGCGGCGGTCCGGCCGATCCACGCGGCGCGGTGGTTCAGCGACGGAAGGCCTTCGGGCAGGCTGTCGGTGCAGCTGGAGAGGAGGTGGAACCTGGGAGACGAAGTTCGCCTGTTCGTGTGCAGGTGGACCGTGACTGACGCCGCCACCGGCCGGGAGGAGTCCTGGATCTCGTCGCTTTCGTTCCGGAAGTTCCCGGGCTTGGGCTGGACGCTCCTCCACGAGCACTCGGAGCTGGAGGGATAGACGCCCCGCGCGACCTGCGCCGCGCCGCTGATGATCTTCACGGCGCCGCATCGAATCGTTCACCGTTGTCCCGGGGCCCTCATCATGCGCCGCTTCTCGAAGCTGTCTTCCGCGCTCGTCGGGGCTTTGCTGGCCCTTACGGCCTGCGCCGGCAACCAATCTCCTGCGTCGGAACCCGCCGTCGTCGATCACCCCATGCACACGCCCATCCTGGTTACCATGATGAGGCTGGAGGAGGAGGCGCATGCGCTGCAGGACTCCGCCATCATCCGGATGGTGCGGGAGCGCGTGGACGAGTGGAACCAGGGGAACCTGGATGCCTTTCTCGCGATGTACGTCCCCGAAGCCGAGTACGTGGTGGGCAGCAGGTACCTGAACGCCCGCGACGCGGTCCGCCGGATCCACACGGCGCGATGGTTCGGTGACGGCGGCACCGGGCGGCCCCGGCTATCCGTCCGCCTCCTGCGGAGCGAAACCGCCGGGGACGCCGCTCGCCGGCTAGAGACCTCATGGACCGTGACCGATCACACCGGAAGCCAGGAGACGTGGACGTCTTCCCTCGCCTTCCGCCTTCTGCCGGAAGCAGGCTGGCACGTCATCCAGGAGCGATCGTCGCTGGGCGAAACGGCGGGGCAGGTCAGCGGGAGAAACCCGTGAACGGTGTCTCGTAGCCCGCGGGCGGCGCGAGGGGCGGGCGCTCCGTGAAGCGCACGCTGCGGGCACCGGCGGCGATCAGCTCGCTCCGCAGCAGCGCGTACTGGTAGCCGAGCAGCGCCGCGTCCAGCGATGCGGCATCGTGCACCGTCACGTGGGGGCGCAGGAGGATCTTCCTGTCGCGCTGGCACTCGATCAGGCCGACGCGCAGCCACGCGCGCAGGTGCTCCGTCCGCGACTCCGCCGCCTCGCCGCCGGGCGCGAAGAGCGGCAGCGGGTTTCGGGGCGGCCGATATCCCTCCATCTCGAACCATCGCACGCCCGCGCCCACGTCCGGCTGCACGACCGTCGGCAGCCTCACGACGTTCGCATCCTGCCGGAACACGAATTCGCCGGGCGAGACGTCCACCTCCATCTGCGGGTGGCGCAGAAATCTCAGCATCTTTCGATCGTATCAAGATCCATGTAATCCCGGCGAGCCTTTCCGGAGCGTGATCGAATTCTCCCCTTTCTCGCGCGCAGCGGGAGGGGGGCCCTGTCGGGCGCAGCGTGATGCCCCTCGGCGAGCCTCGACCCCTGGCCCTACAAAAATCCCACCCCGGCAGCCCGCGCCGAGGTGGGACTTCGTTCCTCCATCCATCAACCGATCAGGGCGCCTTGCCGGCTCCACCCGCTGGGGCCGCACCGCCCGCCGGGGCTGGGGCCGCGGCGGCAGGCGCGCCGGCGACCTCGCGCGGCGTGCGGCCGCCCAGGGCGCTGCGGTTCAGGTACTGCGCCTGGCTGGCCGGGTAGCTGATCGTCTGCGGATCGCCGTCGCTGATGTAGCGGTTCGTGGGGTCCTGCTCCCAGCGGCGAAGCTGCGCCTCCAGCGCTCCGGGCGCCACGATGAAGCGGTCCACCGAGTGCGGGTCCCAGCGCGTGTCCCACGGCGTCACGCTGGGGCCGCCGGAGACCTCCAGCACCACCTTGTTCTCGTAGCGCTTGCCGTTGCGGTAGGTGCCCTCCCACGCCGCCGACTTCTGGGCGGGCCACATTCCCAGCGGGAGCGCGAACGTCACGATGTCGTAGTCCGCGGGGAGGTACGCCTTGATGCTGTCCTCGCCGATGCCGATCCAGTCCATCGCCTGCTGGGCGCCGCTGGCCCGGTCAAGCCGCGCGTGGTACAGGGTGTGGTTGCACACCTCGTGGCCGTCGCGCAGGATGATCTCCATCTTCTTGCGGATGGTGGCCTCGCGCTGCTCGCGCGGCGTGTCGCGGTCCTTGGTCTCGCCAAAGAAGTTGGACGGGTGCGCCGCCGCGGGGAGGATGCACCACACCATGCCGCCCGGCCCCCACCCCGGGTTCTGCTCCTTGAACGACATCCAGGACCCCATCATGGTGGCGGGGTCCACGCTGCCGTCCGGGCGCAGGTAGAACTGACCGCGCGTGGCGTCGTCCATGGTGAACACCACGGGCGTCGTTCCCCGCGGGATGTCGATGTTCCCCTCCAGCACCTGGCGCATGGTCACCGGGCGGTAGCCCGCCTGGTAGAGCGCCTGAAGGTCCTTGCGAAAGTTCTCCAGCGTGCGGACGAACTCGCCCTCGGGGCTGCCGGTGCGATGGTACTCCAGCACCATGATGCGTCCCAGCTCGTTGGGCGGCAGCTGGGTGGTGGGCCCCGCCGGCAGGTTGTTGCGGGGCTGGCCGGCCGGAGCCTGCTGCCCCGCCGCCGCGCTGTCGCCGGCCGCCGCGACGCCCGCGCTGTCACCCGCCGCGCCGTCCCTGGCCGCGGGGTCGTCGCCGCCGCCGCACGCCGCCAGCAGCGCGATCAGCGCCACAGCCGCCGCCTTGCGGCTCCAATCCATCTCCATGCGCATGTTCTGCTTTTCCGGTCCACGATCGGTACACGTAAAAGGCCCGCCGGGCGGCGGGGACCATCGCCGCCCGGCAGGCGCAAGGTTCGTGCTTGGTGCGGCTTACTGGTCGTCGGGGAGGCGCGGGAGCAGGTCTTCGGCCAGCTGCGCCATCACCCGCTGGTACACCATGCGCGCCCGCAGCTCGGGGAGCTCAAGCCGCTCCACGTACAGCGCCACCGCGCGGGTGGGGTCCGCGTGCTTGTGCTCGTGCATCACGTTCACGAACTGCAGCGCGTACTCCATGTGCCCCTCCACCAGCGCCTCCTCGGCGCGGGCGGCGGCCAGCTCCAGCCACAGCTCCTCTTCGTCGCTGCGCTTCTGGTGGCGGCGGATGTAGCGCAGCACCCCCAGCGGCGTGGCGTAGCGCCAGTCCCATCCCCAGCCGCGGGTGCCCTCGCGGGCCAGGTCCTCCTGCACCTCGCGCTCGTCCATCAGCGCCACCGCCCGGGTGCCGATGGCCTCCTTCTCCTCGCCGTCCAGCTCCATCGACTCCAGGTAGCGCTCGATGGCGTCGTCGAACGGCATCCGCGGCGCCAGGATGCTCACCAGGTCCAGCGCCAGGTTGGCGTGCACGTCGATCATGGCCTCGCGGGCCAGCGCCTCGGCGCGCTCCAGCTTGCGGTTCAGCTCCGGCGGCATGCGCTGGAGAAGCTGCGACACGGGGGATGCCATGGATTCCGTCCGGACGGTAGGGAAGGGGAGGTGCCGGGGCGTCAGAAGCCCCGGCTGTTCCAGTAGACCGCGACCAGCACGATCCCGAACACAATGCGGTACCAGGCGAACGGGCGAAAGGTGTTCCTGGACACGTACGCGATCAGCGTGCGGATCACCACCAGCGCCGAGACGAACGCCACCACGAAGCCGATGGCGAAGATGGGGATGTCGGCCGGCGTGGCCACCTCGGCGATGTCGCCCATCTTGATCACCGACGCGCCCAGCATGGCCGGCACCGCCAGAAAGAACGAGAACTCCGTGGCGGCCGTGCGCGAAAGCCCCAGCGTGAGCCCGCCCATGATGGTGGCGCCGGAGCGCGACAGCCCCGGCCACACGATGGCCAGCACCTGGAACAGCCCCACCCCCAGCGCCTTGGCGAGCGGGATGTGGTCCACCGACTCCACCGTCGGGCGCTTGAAGTAGCGCTCGATCAGCAGGATGGCGATGCCGCCCACCACCAGCGCCAGCGCCACGGGGAACGGCTTGAACAGCCGCGCCTCGATCCAGTCTTCCGTGGGCAGCCCCACCACCACCGCGGGGATGGTGGCCACGATGAGGTTGATGATGAGCCGCTTGCTCTCGGGATTGGTGCGCCAGGTGCGCAGCACGTCCCAGAACTTCTTGCGGTACATCCACACCACGGCCAGGATGGCGCCCAGCTGGATGAAGATGATGAAGGCGTTTTCCTTCTTGCCCGTGAAGTTCAGCCAGTCCTGCGTAAGGATCAGGTGCCCGGTGGACGACACGGGGATGAACTCCGTGATCCCCTCCACCAGTCCCAGCACCGCCGCCTTGATCCAGAGAATTACATCCATCGCCCCTCGTTCATCGTCGTCCTCGCGTGCTGGACTGGTTGATTCTTCGTGTCGGTACGGCTACGGCAACTGCGGATGTGGGCGTGCCCCTCCGCTGCGCTCCGGGTCGGGCTGCGCGCGCACCAGGGCACGATACAACTGTGCCCAGGTGCGCCGAGCCCCCGGCGCTCACCCTTCTCGGCGCGTTTCCGCGGCGCTCGTGCATGCGCGCCGGTGTCTCGGCCCTGCGGGCGCGCATCCCTCACGCGAACGGCGGATGTGCGTGCCGGCAGCATCGTCCCGGGCGGTCGATGCCCGCTGCGGATCTGATCCGGCAACGTGCCGTCCGCCCGCAGGAGCGAATGAAGGCCGCTATGACGTCGCAAAGTCCGCCTGTGCGCCGCCTGCGCGGATTCGGCGGCCCGGCCGTGTGCGGCGTCCCACGCGCCTGCGCGTCCGCAGCCAAGGCATCACCACAGGCCCGGTCCGGGGCGGTTGAAACCGCGGCTGGAACCGCACGAAGTCCGCCTGCGCGGACTGTATCCGCCGCCCCGGCGCGCTACGGCCGGCGGCGCATGCGCCGCCCGGCTCTCCAGCGCTCCCGGCCACGATCGACCGTCCGGAGCGCGATCGAATTCTCCCCTTTCTCCCGCGCAGCGGGGGAGAGGGGCCGGGGGAGAGGGGGCCCTGGCGGGCGCAGCGAGACGCCGTTCGAAGCTCCCCCGCCCCCGCCCGGAAGAGGCCCTGCGCCAGTCCCCGCCGAAGCGTCCGCCCGTCCGCCGTCGGCTCACGCTCCGCGCGTCAGGCTTCCGTACTGCTTTTCCCAGCGGCGCAGGGCGACGCTGCGGACCAGCTCGCGCTCGCGGCGCAGGCGGACGGCATCGGCCAGCGCGGCGGGGTCTCCGGCGGCGTACTCGGCCAGCAGCAGCCAGTCGAGCACGGCTTGCAGCCCCCGCGCCGGCTCCACCCCGGACGCGACCCGCGCGGCGGCGTCCCACGTGTCCGGCGCGAAGTCGCGGCGGATCACCTCCGCGGCCGCCAGCGGAAGGTCCGCCAGCGGCGCGGGGACGGACGGATCGGCCTCGGCGGCGGGGCGGCCGTCCAGCAGAAGGCGCAGGCGGGCGTCGTCGCCGCGCGCCAGGTGCAGCACCTCCTCCGCGGGAACGGGCCAGTGGGGGCCCATCCGCAGCATCTCCTCGTCCACCTGCTCCGGCGGAAAGCAGCGTGCCGCCAGCCGCCGGTTGGCCTCGAACTCCCGCCGGATCGCGGCCTCTTCCTCGCCGCCCAGGGGCATCCTCCGCACCGCCGGCCGGCCGAGCAGCGACAGGAAGCAGGCCTGCCGCGCGGCCCACACCTTCACGTCGCGCCAGTCCGTCTGCGCCAGGATGATGGCCTCCAGCAGCCGGTCCACGCTGCCCCCGGCGCAGTCCAGCACCTCTTGCCACACGCCCGCGGACTCCGCCCGGTTCGCCCGCACGTAGCCCGCGAAGATGGCTTCCACCGCGCTCCGGTCCTCCGGCGCGAACTCCGCCCGGATGCGTTCCCGGGCCCCGGGCGGCAGCCCGTCCGGATCAAGATCCACCAGGGTCGCTCCCCTTTCCGGTCCGCCTCATCCGCCGACGCGCCCCCCGCCGTGCATCCCCCCTCCACGCGGCCTGCGGGAGGGGGTGGACGAGCCTACGCGACGCCGGGGGAGGGATCCGCGGAGGCGGGCCGCCCCTGGCTGCCGCGCAGCCTGGCGCTCAGCATCCCCACGCTCACCGTGACGGCGGAGCCCAGCAGCGCGAACCACAGCGTGTCGACCACGCGGGGGATGATGGCGAACTGCTGCGCGGCCCAGAGCGAGGCCATCGCGGCGATGGCAATGCCCATGCCCGTCAACGCGTCGCGGCCGTCGGCGCGCCTGGAGATCAGCCCGAGAAGGAATCCGCCCAGCAGCCCGCCGTAGGTGAACGACGCGATCTGCAGCGCGATCACCACCAGCGGCGTTCCGGCGGCGACGAGCTGAAAGGCGAGCGAGACGGCGATCATCACCACGCCCCACGCCAGCGTAAAGCGCCTGCCCACGCGCAGCAGGTGCTCGTCGTCCGTGCGGCCGGTGAGCGGCACGTACAGGTCGTGCACGGAGACTGCCGCCAGCGCGTTGAGCGACGACGACATCGCCGCCGCCAGGATCGCCGCGACGACGAGCCCCGCGACGCCGGGCGGCAGGTGCTCCACCGCGAAGGTGGGGAACACCGCGTCCGGCTGCGGAAACTCCCGTCCTTCGTAGAACACCCACAGCGCCGCCCCGATCACCAGAAAGAGCGCGAACTGCAGGAAGACCAGGATCCCCGACCCGATCAGCGCCCGCCGCGCGTCCCGCAGCGAGGGCGAGGCGAGAAGGCGCTGCACGATCAGGTGATCCGCGCCGTGCGACGCCATGGTGAGGAACGCGCCGCCCACGATCCCCGTCAGCAGCCAGTTCCCCTTTCCGAAGCCGCCGTCCAGGTGGATGACCCGCAGCTTGTCCGCCTCCCCCGCCGCGGCCGTGATCCCGCCCCATCCGCCCGGAACCAGCCCGATCAGCACCCACAGCACCGCGATCCCGCCCACGATGTAGATGAACATCTGCGCCACGTCCACCCACACCACCGCGCGCAGCCCCCCGTAGTAGCTGTACAGCAGCGTAAAGACGCCGATGGCCACGATGCTCTGCCAGACGGGGATGCGCGCGATCACCGCCAGGGGGATGGCCGTGGCGAAGATGCGCACGCCGTCCGCCAGCACGCGCGTCACCAGAAAGACGAGCGACGCCAGCCGCCGCGTGCCGTTGCCGAAGCGGCGCTCCAGCAGCACGTACGCCGTGGCGATCTCGCCGCGAAAGTAGCGGGGGAGGAGAAAGACGGAGATGGCGATGCGGCCGATCAGGTAGCCGGCCGCCAGCTGCAGCATCCACAGGTCGCCCGTGTAGGCGGTGGCCGGGACGCTGATGACGGTGAGCGCGCTGGTTTCCGTGGCGACGACGGAGAAGCAGGCGGCCCACCAGGGGATGGCGTGGTCCGCGAGAAAGTAGTCGCTGGCGTCCTTCTGCTTTCCCCCCAGCACGCCGCCCAGGACGGCGACGAACGCCACGTACGCCAGGATGATGACGAGGTCCAGCGGGCTGAGCGTCAACGCCCCGCCCCCGCCGGCGCGGACGCCAGCGCCGCCTCCAGCCGCGCCACCCTGTCCAGCAGCCACTGCCGCATGGCGGGGTTCTGCGCCACGTTGCCGGAGAAGCCCTGGGCCGACGCGTCGACGCCGCCCTCGCTCACCGTGCCGGAGATCAGCTGGTACATGGCGCGGCCGCCGCGGTCGTAGGCCCGCACGTCCCAGGCGTGGCCGCCGCCCTTCGCGGGGCGGTACTGCGCCGCCCACACCTCCGGGTCGCCGTCGCCGTCCGCGTCTTCCACGCCCATCATCCGCGCGAGCGTGGCGGAGTCCGCGGGCGCCACGGTGGCGGTGTCGTCCAGGCGCGGCAGAAAGGGCTCGCGCGAGGCGTACAGCCCCGGCTTGTGGATGGCGTGCGACTCCTGCGTCATCTCCACGATCACCATCTCGTGCCCGCCGGGGCCCACGCTGTTGCCGGAGCGCGCCAGGTCCGGCACCCACTCCATGATCGGCAGCGCCGCGGCGACGAAGCGGGCCGGGCGGTGCTGCAGGCGGAACGGCACCGCCATCCGCACCTCCGGCCCCAGCGCCCGCCGCGCCACCGCCATGGCAGACGTGTCGGCCAGCGCCGAGTCCACCGCCGCGGCGCCGCTCCTGGTATCCTCCACCCGGTCCCGGTCCCGGTCCCGGCCGCAGGCGGCGAGGGGGGAAAGCAGGCAAAGCGCCGCCGCTACAGCCGCGCGCCGCGCCCGGGTGCTGGTTGGTCTGATGATGTGCATGGATGGATGCCGACGGGGTGCGCGTGGAGTGCTGCGCGATGACGGACGATGCCGCGGGACAGTATAGCGCGCCCCGCGCGGCCCGCGAAACGCCGCCGGACCCGCGCGGGTGCTACGATGGGGATGAGACGCGTTCGGCGGGGTCCACGGTTGCACCCGGGTCCGCGGGAGCCGGCGGACCGAGCACGGCGTTCAGCCAGTCCAGCAGGAACGCCGCTTCGTCGTGGTGGATGAGGCCGGTGGCCTGCCGAAAGGTGGTGATGATCGCCACGAGCGCCGCGACGCCGGCCAGCATCCACGCGACGCCGCCGTTCCCCGTCAGCGCCAGGACGCCGGCGCCGCCGAGCAGCACCAGCGCCTCGTTGGGAGCGCCCCAGCCGTCCCGCGCGGATGCGCGCACTTCGCTGCCGCCGCCCTCCACCGGTACGACCATCCCCACCAGGTTCGTCCCGGGGCCGCCCTCACCCGCGTACTCCAGCGCGACGGTGAACCGCTGTCCCCGCACCTTTCCGCGCATGCCTCGCACGCCCTTCCGCAGAGGGGGCGGGATGTCGCGCCGTTGCGTGGCGGCGACGGCCGCGCGGAGGGCGGCGAGCACGGCGTCCGGCGGGGTGGGGATCCGCCGCGCCAGCCGGTACTGTGGATGGGTCATCCGTTCGCCAGGCGGCCGAGCTCCGCCGCGATCCGTGCGATCACCGGCTCCCATTCGCCCGGCCGCTCCTGGCGAAAGAGGCGCATGGTGGGATACCAGGGGCTGTCGTCGCGGTGCAGCATCCAGCGCCAGTCGGGGTCGGAATGAAGGAGCGTCCAGACGGGGACGCCCAGCGCGCCGGCAAGGTGCGCCGGCATGCTGTCGATGGAGACCACCAGGTCCAGCGCCCGCATCACCCGCGCGGCCCGGTGCGGATCGTCCGACCCCGAGACCACGCCGAAGCCTTCTTCGCGCTCCGCCAGGCCGCTTCCGCGCTGCAGGACGTGCAGCTCCACGCCGGGCACCTCCGCCAGCGGGGCGAGCAGCGGGTACGGGATGTTGCGCCGCCCGTCCCAGTCCCCCGCCCGCCACACAATGCCGACGGCGAGTCTGCCGCTTTTCGCGATCGGGGCGGGCTCCGCGTGCAGGTACGGGACGTCGGCGGGGAGGGTTTCCGGCGTGCTGCGGAAGACGTGCGACAGCTCCATCACCTCCACGTCCACGTCGCGGTCGATCCCCACGTCGCCGTCGTGCAGCGGGAGCAGGCGGTCGATGCCGTCCATCGTCCGAAGCAGCGGGATGAGCGACGGCTGCGCCCACACGATGACCTCCGCGGCGACCGCCCTGACCAGCGGCGCGAAGCGGATGAACTGCAGGGTGTCGCCCAGGCCGTGATGGCAGCGGATGAGGACGCGTTTGCCGTCCAGCGGCGTGCCGTCCCAGATCCACTGCTCGTGGCGGGGCAGGTGCCAGCACGGCTGGCCCGCGTGCGACGCCAGCACGCGGTCGCTCACGCGCCACGCCGCGTCCCAGTCCCCCGCGCGCATGTGCCGCATCCACGCCGCGCCCAGGTCCTCGCCCACCGCCACGTCCGCCGCGCCGCCGGCCGCCCCACCCGTCATCCATCCTCCCCGCGCGAGAATCCGCCGATCATCCCGCCGCCGTGCATCCAAATCGCGTGCCTGGAGAATAGGGTATCGCCAAAGGAATCACGGCGGGTCGAGCGTTGCGCAATGGAATCACGATCGGCCGCCATCGCCTGGAGAAATCACGATGGTCGGGCATTACCCCGCGGGACCACGGGTTGAAACCCGCGGCTGGAAATGCCACAAGCCCCGCCCTGGGCTCGCGGAGCTCGCCCGGCGGGGCTTCACCTGCTCGTGGGGCCACGCCCGCACTTCGGAAGACGCCCGTGCACGCAGACCGCCCATGGTGTCGAAGCCCCGTTTTGCGAGGCACGAGCAAAGACGGGGCTTATGGCCGTTCCAGATGCGGGTTTCAACCTGTATCGCGCCGTGCGCGGTTCAATCCCGTGCGCGCCCCTCAATCTCCCGCCAGCCCCAGTTGGGTGGGGACGAACGGCGCCTCGTGCATCACTACGGGCTTGCGCTTGCGCAGGATGAGCATCCACTCGCGCGCCGAGACGATCATCACCATCCCCGCCACCGCCATGAAGATGATGGCGACCACCGCGTCCAGCTGCGCGTTGAAGATCATCCGCTCCGCGGCATCCACCGTCTTCGCCGCGGCCGGCAGGCGGCCTTCGGCCAGCGCGGCGCGGATGGCGCTGGCCTGCGACAGGAAGCCCAGCTTGGGATCGGGCGAGAACACCTTCTGCCAGCCGGCCGTGAACGTCACCAGCGCCAGCCAGGCCAGCGGCAGCAGCGTGACCCAGGCGAAGCGCGCCTTCCCCATCTTGATCAGCACCGTGGTCCCCACGCACAGCGCCACCGCCGCCAGCAGCTGGTTGCTGATGCCGAACAGCGGCCACAGCGCGTTGATCCCTCCCAGCGGATCGGTGACACCCTGGTACAGGAAGAACGCCCAGCCCGCCACCACCAGCGCGCTGGAGAGGATGATGGACGGGTACCACGAGGTGCGCCCCAGCGGCTTCCACACGTGCCCCAGGATCTCCTGCAGCATGAAGCGCCCGACGCGCGTTCCGGTGTCGATGGTCGTGAGGATGAACAGCGCCTCGAACATGATGGCGAAGTGGTACCAGAGCGCCGCCATCCCCGGCCCGCCGATCACGCCCGAGAAGATCTGCGCCATCCCCACCGCCAGCGACGGCGCGCCGCCGGTGCGCGCCAGCAGCGACCCCTCGCCCACGCTGGCCGCCAGCGCGGTCATCTGCTCCGGCGTCA
>DASUVG010000074.1:0-10894 GCA_036379135.1 Longimicrobium sp. | reverse complement strand
CACGCAGGCGGCGATGATCGGGTTCATGAACCAGAACATGCGCCGCCACGTGGTCACGCTGGAGAACCCCATCGAGTTCCTGCACCGCGACGTGAACTGCTCCATCACCCAGCGCGAGGTGGGGATCGACACGGACGACTTTCGCGTGGGGCTGCGCGCGGCGCTGCGGCAGGACCCCGACGTCATCCTGATCGGCGAGATGCGCGACACCGAGTCCATCGACATCGCGCTCAAGTCCGCCGAGACGGGGCACCTGGTGATCAGCACCGTGCATACGCGCGACGCCGCGGCGACGATCTCGCGTCTGGTGGCGACCTTTCCGCCCGAGGAGCAGAAGGTGGTGCGCATGCGCCTGGCCGAGCAGCTGCAGGCCGTGATCTCGCAGCGGCTGCTCCCCAGCAAGGACGGCAAGTCGCGCGTGCTGGCGGCGGAGGTGATGGTGGTGAGCGGGACGATCCGAGACTGCATCGCCGACCCGGAGCGCACGTCGGAGATCCCCGAGCACATCGCCGAGGGCAAGACGACGTACGGGATGCAGACCTTCGACCAGGCGCTGATGGACCTGGTGATGAGCGGCCAGGTGGACTACGCCGTCGCCAAGGCCGCCGCCACCAACCCGAGCGACTTCGAGCTGCAGATGAACATGCTCTCCACGCGCGGCTCCGGCCCCGCGTCGCCCGCCGCGCCCCCGGCGATGGCCGGGCTGTCGCAGGACTACTTCTAGGCGGCGGATGGGCTACGCGCTGCTGGCCCTGTCGCAGGCCGCGGGACTGCTCCTGGTCCCGTTCGGCCTGCCCGGCACCTGGGTGCAGGTGCTGGGGGTGGTGGGGTACGGCTTCGCGACGGACTTTCGCACCGTGGGGTGGGCCACCCTCACCTTCGTCCTGGTGCTGGCGGCGCTGGGCGAGGTGGTGGAGTTCACGCTGGGCGGCCGCTACGCGCGCAAGTACGGCGGCAGCCGGCGGGCGGCGTGGGGCGCTATCCTGGGCGGCATCATCGGCGCCTTCGTGGGCGTGCCCATCTTTCTGGTCGGCAGCGTGGTCGGCGCCTTCGTGGGCGCGTTCGCCGGGGCGGCGCTGATGGAGCTTACGCGCTCGCCGGAGATCCGCGCGGCGCTGCGGGTGGGGTGGGGCGCGTTCGTGGGGCGGATGGTGGCCACCGCGGCCAAGTCCGCCATCGGCGTGGCCATCGCGGCGGTCGCGCTGCTCTCCGCGTTGGGGTGATCGCGTCCGGCCGGCGTTTGCCTGGTGGAGAAGCGTTCGCATCGATCCCCCCTCCGCGCCTCATCTCCCCGTGATCGCCGACGGAACGGCGCTGGCGGCGCGAATTTCGCCATGGAGCGGACAATTGTGAGCCACGGCGTCTTCCGGACCGGGCCGAACCTCGCGCCGCCAGCCTTCAGGATGGCGGCGCCCGCTTTCTCGCAACGCCGCCCTTGACCGTGTTCCGCAGCGCGTCGCCTCCCGCGCCCGCCGCCCTGGCCGCGGCGCGCCTCCGCCGTCTTTCGCGCCGCCAGGGATGACGGACGAGACGGGGCAGGCACTGGCGCGCGTGCTGGCCGCGCCCACGCTGGCGGACGCCGCGCGCGAGGCGGCCGCCGTGCTCGCCCCGGCCGGCATCCAGCTGCTGACGGCGCTCTTCCGCGCGTCGGACGGGGAGCTGCGCGAGCTCGCCGGCTTTCGCCCCTCCGCCGATCCCCTGCGCGTAGACCTGGCGGATGCGGACGATCCCGTCAGCCGCGCGCTGGCGTCCTCCGTCGACCGATTCCGCTTCATCTTTCCCCTGCCGGACGGGGGAGAGATGCCGGCGTGCGTGGTGCCGCTGCGGTGCCACGTGGGGGTGTTCGGCGCGCTGCTGGTGGACGAGGGGCGGGGGAGCCCGGCGGCGCAGGAGGACGCGTTCGCGGGGCTGCTGGCGCTGGAGCCGGCGCTGTTCGCGCGGTGGGACGCGCACGCGGCGCGCCAGGCGCTGGACGCGGCGGAGCGCCGGCGCGAGCTGTACGGAGGGATCGTTGACGCGCTGGCGGACCCGGTGCTGGTGACGGACCGGCGCAACCGCATTCTGCTGGAGAACCGCCGCGCCCGCCTGCTCTTCGCCTCCGGTCCGGACGACGGGGACGAGCGGCGGCACCGGGTGGAGGTGAACCAGTACCTGTTCACCTCCTTCCTGGCCCGCCCGCGCCCGTCGGAGACGGACGCGCGCGAGCTGACGCTGGTGGATCCCGAGACGGGCGCGGAGCTGCTCTTCGAGGCGGTGCCCGCGCCGCTCCCGGCGGGCGCCTCGCTGCCGGAGGACGCCACGGTGTCGCTGCTGCGCGACGTGACGGACCTCCGCCGCGCGTCCCACCAGCTGGGCCACCAGGTGCGCCGCGGCGAGCAGGCCGAGGCGCGCGCCCGCTCGGAGCGCGACCAGCTGAACCTGATCCTGGCCCACGTGGGCGCGCCGATCGTGGTGACGGACGAGCGGGGCGCGGTGGTGCTGATGAACCGCGAGGCGCAGCGCCTGTTCCGCGCGGACGCGGCCGAAGCGGGCGCGGGGACGGCCGCCGGCAACGCGGACCGCTTCTTCGCCGCGCTGGAGGAGTTCATGGGGGGCGGCGAGGCGGAGCGGGCCACGCGCGTGGCGCTGCGCGATCCGCGCTCCGGCGCGGAGCTGCCGGCGGAGCTCACCAGCGGGCTCATCCGCGACGGCGACGGGGCCACGGTGGCCATCGTCTCCATCCTGCACGACCTTACGCAGGAGGTGGAGAACGCGCGGCTGGCGGCGGAGCTGGCGCGGGTGAACCAGGGGCTGCAGGCCTCCATCCGCGACGCCACGGCGGAGCTGCAGGAGCAGAACCGGCAGCTGGCCTGGCAGGGGCAGGAGCTGGAGCGCGCCTACCGGCACAAGAGCGAGTTCCTGGCCAGCATGAGCCACGAGCTGCGCACGCCCATCAACGCGCTGCTGGGCTACACGGCGCTGCTGCGCGAGCGCATTTACGGCGACCTGACCGACCGGCAGGTAGAGGCGCTGCAGCGCATGGAGTCGTCCAGCGGGCACCTGCTGGAGCTGGTGAACGACATCCTGGACCTGGCCCGCATCGAGGCCGGGCGCATGCCGCTGCACCTGGAGCCGGTGTCGCTGGCGGCGCTGGTGGCGAGCGTGGTGGACTCGGTGGAGCCGATGGCGACGGCCAAGGGGCTGCGGCTGATGGTGGAGGTGCCGGCGGAGCTCCCCGCGCTCATCACCGACCGCACGCGGGTCAAGCAGATCGTGCTGAACCTGCTCTCCAACGCGGTCAAGTTCACGCGCGAGGGGTCGGTGCGCGTCACGGGGCGGGCGCTGCCGGCGGAAGAGGCGGTGGAGCTGGAGGTGGCGGATACGGGGATCGGCATCGCGGCGGAGGCGCTGCCGGGGATCTTCGAGGACTTTCGCCAGGTGGACCAGTCGTCCACGCGCGAGTTCGGCGGCACGGGGCTGGGGCTTTCCATCGTCCGCAAGCTGCTGGGGCTGCTGGGCGGATCCATCCGCGCCGCCTCCGCGCCGGACGTGGGGAGCACCTTTACCGTCACCCTGCCGCTGCGCAGCCTGGACGTGCCCGAGGGCGACGAATCCATCCGCCGTGCCATGCGCGGCCAGGCCGTCATCGTCCGCGACGGCCACGAAGAGGCCTTGCCGCCCGCCGAGCCCGTCCGGGGCGGCAACACCCAGGAAGAAGTGGCTTCCTGAGTGACTTCCTGAGGGAGCGCACGGCGTACGACTGGAATCCGCACAGCCGTTTGCGCGCGACCGAGGGATCTCGCCGGCGGTGCTGCGGGACTGGATTCATGCCGTGGATCCAGCTTCGAGCAGGCCGAGAGGAGGTCCTTCGGTCGCGCGCCAGGTGCGGTGCCGTCCGCATGCACCACGCGGCGCTCCCTCAGGAAATCAACGCGGTTTCTATGGAGGGGTGAGGCGAGGCCTGGCCGGTGACATCGCGCCCCCGCGCCGAGACGCGGCGGGGGGCACGATCGGCGGCTTGCGGCTGCGTCAGGCGGCCTTGCGCGTGGGCTGGCCGAGGGCGCGGCGCGACTCCTCGTTCAGCGGCTCGCGCTCGCTGACGTGGCGCAGGTAGGCGCGGATTTCGTCGTCCAGGCTGGGGAGCTTGCTCGCCGGAGTCAGCCAGAGCTTCAGAAAGCCGGCGTAGGCGTCCGCGTCCATGGGCGCGGGCTTCGGTGCGGTGGAGCGGATGTTCATCGGGATGCCGTTGGTGGCGGTCGTCTGTCCGGCGGGGCTGCGCCCGGTCCGTGTTCGCCTCTCCCCAAAGCAACGGGTGTGCCGCGTCGCACGGCAGGTGTCCGGTGGCTGTATGCCGATCCGCAAACCATTGTCGGGAAACGCATTTCTCCCGTCCGGCTTCCGTGTGCGGCACGTCATCCACCCCTCTGCCCGCGAGCAGAGTGTCCCTCGATAACGTATCGTTGTGGGACATCCCTGCCGCGCTGATGTGACACTGTCGCTTCTCCCGACGTCATCGCCGGGATCATCTCCTACCTCCAGCAGTTTCGCCGTATGTGGTCCGACCCTCATCGCCAATGGAATCACCTGCTCGTCTCCGGCGCGGAGCTGACGGGGCCGCGGGCGCTGCTTTCGGAGGCGCCGCGCGCGGACAGCAAGCCGGTGTTCCCGCTGGACGGGGTCGGCGAGGTGCTGGATGCGCTCGCGGCGGGGGGCGCGGCGGTGGTGCGCGGCCAGCTGGTGAGCGCGGCGGACGGAAGGACGGTGCCCCTTCCCGATCCCGTGGAGCCGGATGCGGCCGGGCTGAAGAAGTTCGCGTCGCTGCTGGGCTTTGGGCCGGGCGCGTGGGACTGCACCCGCGAGGCGGGCGAGGCGTGGGACGCCTTCGTGGCGCGCACGTCCGCGGCCGCGCGCCACGCGGTCGAGCGGCTGGGCGAGGGGGCGGTGGAGCGCGCCGGGGGCGCGGAGGTGTTCGTGGACCTGGCGTGGGTCACGGAGGACGAGACGCGCATGTTCCAGCTGCCGGCCTACCTGGCCCGGGCGCTGGCGCGCGTGCCGCGGACGGGTCGCTACTACGACTGGCAGCCTCCCATTGCCGAGGGCGTGCGCGTGCGGTACGCGCGGGCGGTGCCGGGCAGCCTGTACGGGACAATCGCGGAAAAGGCGGCGGACGTGCCGCGCGATGCCCGCTACCTCAGCATCGAAGGCAAGGCGCGGGATCTGTCCCGCCTGGCCGAGCTGCCGCACCTGGAGGTGCTGGAGGTCTGGCGCGCGAACGACCGGGCGATGCGCATCGTCAGCCAGCTCGCCGGGCTGCGGACGCTGGTGGTGCACGAAAGCCGCGTCGCCACGCTGGACGGGCTGGAGCAGCTGCCCGGCCTGGAGCTCTTCTCGTTTCCAGGCGCGTCGTCGCTGCGCGACCCCTCGGCGCTGGCGCGCATCCCCACGCTGCGCGCGGTGTGGATGGACGTATCCGGGCTGCGGGCGCTGGACTGGGCGGCGGGGCTCACGCAGCTGCGCAGCCTGTTCGTGACCGGCGGGCTGGACACGGTGCCGACGCTCACGCCGCTGTCGGGGCTCACCGGGCTGCGGCACCTGGTCGTGGGCCACCTGCGCGTAAAGGACCGGTCGCTGCGCCCCCTGCACGCGCTCACGGGCCTGGAAACGCTCCGGGTGCCGGACCGCTTTCCGCTGGAGGAGATGGCGGCGCTCGCGGCCGCGCTGCCGCACACGCAGGGGATCCCACGCCAGGCGTTCACGTGGTCCGAAGGCCCGGGGATCGGCGGCTGGTGCCGCAAGTGCGGCGCGACGGACGTGCTGTTCACCGTCGGCAGTCCCGTCCGCACCCTCTGCCGCGCCTGCGACGACGGAAAGATCCGCCAGTACGCGATGAAGTGGGAGCTGGCGCTTTCGCAGGAGCACGCCCGCGCCGGCACCCCGCCGGCGTGATCCGCCGAACCGCATCTCCATTCACCCGCCACCCGCCCTCCTCCCATGATCCGCACCCTCTGCATCGCCGCGCTGCTGCTCGCCCGCGTCCCCGCCGCGCTGGACGCGCAGGACGCTCCCCCAGCGTGCGGAGACGCGAGGACGCAGTCGGACATGACGCAGTGCGCGGCGATGGCGTACGCCCGGGCGGACACGGCGCTGAACCAGGCGTATCGGCAGGTGCTTCAGGGGATGGAGCCGGCGAAGAAGGAGACGCTGCGCGAGGCACAGCGCGCGTGGATCCGGCTGCGCGACGCGGACTGCGAGCTGGAGAACGCGGAGTTCGAGGGCGGCAGCATCCATCCCATGCTGTTCGCCCTGTGCCAGGCGCACCAGACGCGGCTGCGCACCGGCCAGCTGCGCGAACTGCTGGCGGGCGGCGCGGAGGACGGCGGCAGCGATCATGGGGCGATCCTGCGGGCCACCGACGCGCTGTTCCAGGCGATGCAGGCGAAGGACACCACCGCCCTGCGCACGCTGATGCACCCGCGTGCGCAGATCGTCTCGGTGGTGCCCACAGGGGTGGCGGTGCGGACGGCGGACGAGTGGATCGCCGGGCTTTCACGCAACACGGACGAGCTGATCGAGCGGATGTGGGACCCGCAGGTGCAGGTCGACGGCGACCTGGCGACGCTGTGGGCGCCGTATGACTTTCACCTGGGCGAGCGGTTCAGCCACTGCGGGATGGACGCATTCCAGTTCGTCCGCGAGGGCGGCGCCTGGAAGATGATCACCGTCACCTTCACCCGCCGGACCGGCGGCTGCCAGGGACCGCCGTGAGCCGTTACGAGCCCCCCGGCTCGCCGTCGCGCGAAAGGATCGATCGAAGGGGGATTCGATCGCGGCGGCGTTTCCGGCGATTGATGACGAAAGGCGCGGGATGTCGTCAGAGGGGAGCGGCCGCGCCCCACGCGGATACTCCCGCCAGCGCCGATCGTGCGCACTGCAAAAGACCCTTCCGGTGGCCGCCCAACGGCCACGCCCTTGCAGATGTCTTTCCCCCGTTGAATGCTCCCCCCGGCCTGGAGTGGCGTTGAGCGTAAAGACCGTGCTGATCGTCGAGGACGACCCGGCGAGCCTTGATATTTTCGAGACCATCCTGCGCCACGGCGGCTACCAGGTGGCGACCGCGCAGAGCGGCGCCGAGGGGCTGGAAAAGGCGCGCGAGCTGATCCCCGACGTGGTGGTGGTGGACATTGGCCTTCCCGACGGGCTGGGCTTCGGCCTGCTGGACGAGCTGAGCGACGACCCGTCCACCGAGCACATCCCCCTGATCGTCTGCACCGTCCACGTGTTCGAGCACGACCAGGTGCGGGCCCGGCGCGCCGGCGCGGACGTGTTCGTCACCAAGCCCGTGGAGCCCACGCACCTGCTGGAGTGCGTCAACCGCGTGCTGCAGGCCAGCCCCGCGGCGTAGGCGGCGCCGTGAGCGGGATGACGTTCGAGACCTCCATCCTCATCCGCGACACGCCGGACGCGCTGTTCGCCCTTACGCAGACCACGGGCGGCGGCTGGAGTGGGACCCGTTCCTCCGCTCCGCCGAGCTGGTGGGCGGGGCGGTGGGGGCGAGATGCGGCGCCCGCCGCACGCGGTCGTTGACAGGACGGCGTGCGATCCGTTACCGTGGAAAAGACGCACGAACGCCGGCGGACGCCGGCACACGAAGAATGGTGATCGGCACATGATCGTCACGCGCAGCAACCGCAACAATAATCCGAACCCGCGCTCCGCGAGGAGCTGTGGGCCGGGATTGCCGTTGCCGTAAAGCGCGCGCACGCACCATCCCCGGTACCCCCAGCGGCTCCTCGCACCACGCGAGGAGCCGCTTTTTCGTGCCCGTGCACCGCCCCATCAGACCGAAAGCGAGACCCCATGTGCTCCATCCTGGCCCTGCTGGACCTGCGGAGCGACCCCGCGCCGCTGCGCGCGCGGGCGGTGCGGCTGTCGCGGCTGCAGCGGCACCGCGGCCCCGACCGCTCCGGCATCTACGCCACCGACCGCGCCGTGCTGGCGCACGAGCGGCTGGCCATCGTCGACGTGCTGCACGGCGCGCAGCCGCTGCTGAGCCCCGACGGCGCGCAGGTGCTGGCCGTGAACGGCGAGATCTACAACCACCGCGCGCTGCGGGCGGGGCTCGCCATGCCCTACCCCTTTCGCACCGAGAGCGACTGCGAGGTGATCCTGGCACTGTACCGGGAGCGCGGCGCGGACTTCCTGGACGCGCTGAACGGCATCTTCGCCTTCGTGCTCTTCGACGCGGCGCGCGACCGCTACCTGATCGCCCGCGACCACCTGGGGATCGTGCCGCTGTACATGGGGCACGATGCGGACGGCACGCTGCACGTGGCCAGCGAGATGAAGGCGCTGGTCCCCGTCTGCCCCGACGTGCGCGAGTTTCCGCCGGGGCACGTGCTGGACAGCTCGGTGGATGCGGAGCCGCGCCCGTGGTACATCCGCGCCTGGCGCGAGTACGAGGCCGTGCGCGGCGGCCCGACCGATCCCGCGGTCGTCCGCGCGGCGCTGGAGGCCGCCGTCCATCGCCAGCTGATGTGCGACGTGCCGTACGGCGTGCTGCTTTCCGGCGGCCTGGACTCGTCCATCATCGCCGCCGTCGCCCGGCGCTTCGCGGCGGAGGAAGGGGATGCGCGGCCGCTGCACTCGTTCGCCATCGGCCTTTCCGGCTCGCCGGACCTGGCGGCGGCGCGGGAGGTGGCGGCGCACATCGGCACGGAGCACCACGAGCTGAGCTTCACCGTGCAGGAGGGGATCGACGCGATTCCCGAGGTCATCCACCACCTGGAGACGTACGACGTGACCACCATCCGCGCCGCCACGCCCATGTACCTGATGGCGCGGCAGATCCGGGCGATGGGGATCCGCATGGTGCTGAGCGGCGAGGGGAGCGACGAGCTGTTTGGCGGATACCTGTACTTTCACCGCGCCCCCGACGCCCGTGCGTTCCACGAAGAGACGGTGCGCAAGCTGGACCGGCTGCACCTGTACGACTGCCTGCGCGCCAACAAGTCGATGGCGGCGTGGGGCGTGGAGGCGCGTGTCCCGTTCCTGGACCGCGAGTTCGTGGACGTGGCGATGGAGCTGGACCCCGCGGCGAAGATGGCCGGCCCCGGGCGGATGGAGAAGCACCTGCTGCGCGAGGCGTTCCAGGACGTGCTCCCCGCCTCCGTCGCCTGGCGCCAGAAGGAGCAGTTCTCCGACGGGGTGGGATACGGATGGATCGATGGATTGCGCGCCCACGCCGAATCCCAGGTGGGCGACGCGCAGATGGCGGGCGCGGCCGAGCGCTTTCCGCACAACCCGCCGATGACCAGGGAGGCGTACTTCTACCGCGCGATCTTCGCGGAGCACTTTCCGCTGGACGCGTGCGCCGAGTGCGTCCCTGGCGGCCGCTCCGTGGCGTGCAGCACCCCCGAGGCGCTGGCCTGGGACGCGTCGTTCGCCGCGCATGCGGACCCGTCCGGGCGCTCCGTGCGCGGCGTCCATGCCAGTGCGTATTGAAATTCCAGAAACAGCGAGAGGTACAGAGGAACAGACAACGGCCAGAGGAACAGAGAAAACCGGTTTCCTCTGTTCCTCTGGCTGTTCCCTGTTCCTCTGTACCTACAATCTGTTTGCTGACGCTTCAGAACCGTGATGCCCGCAGCCGCACGTCGGACCGCACCCAGGCGGCATCGAAGCGGGTGCGCGCCTCGTCCGCATCCGCGTGCCGGGCCTGCGCGCGGAGGGCCTGCTCCAGGCCGAACAGGCTCCACCCGTTGTGCGGACGGTCGTCCAGCGCGGCGCGGTAGACGCGCTCCGCATCCGCCGCGCGCCCCGCATCCACCAGCGCCGCGCCCAGCCAGTCGCGCGCGGCGAACGGCAGCGGCTCCGGCTCGTCGTACACCAGCGCGTCTTCCAGCGCGACGGCCTGCTCCAGCGCCGCGAGCGCATCCCCCATCCGCCCCTCCCCGCGCAGCAGCTCCGCCCGCAGGATCCCGCCGACGATGCCCAGCAGGGCGGGGGCCGTATGTCCGCGGAAGCTCATCCCTTCCGGCGTGTTCCGCGCGAGCGAGTCCACGCGCGCCAGGTACGCCGCCGCGCTGTCTGCCCGGCCCAGCCGCAGGTGCGCATGGCCGCGCGCGAACGCCCACAGGCCATGGTGAACGGGGTGCGGCGGCGCGGCGGCCAGCGCCAGCACCTCGTCCCACCGCCCGAAGCGCAGCCGCGCCATCGCCTGCAGCGACGCGCCGTCGCCGCCGGGCGTGAGGGCGCCGTACGCGTCGGACGCCTCGATGGCGCGCGCGGCCTGCCCGTCCATGGACGCGGCGAACATCAGCATGTGCACGTTGTGCGTGGGATAGATGGAGAGTGCCGTCCCCTCCGCCGCGCGCCGGTCCGACGCCCACGCGATCACGTTGCTCTGCACCGCGTCGCTCCAGCGGCCCACGCGGTTGTAGGTGTGCGAGGGCATGTGGTTCAGGTGGCTGGCGCCCGGCATGGCGTTCACCAGCAGGTCCGCGCACGCCTGCGCGTTCCCGGCGACGGGGGTGGTCTCCGTGGCGTGGATGTACAGGTGGCACACGCCGGGGTGCGCCACGTCCGCCGCCAGCGCCCGCTCCAGCACCTGGTGGATGCGGATGATCGACGGCTTGTCCATGGGCCAGGTGCCGCGCCGCGGCTCCAGCACCATCAGCGCATCCGCGTACAGCGCCGCCACCTGCAGATCGTCCGGGAACCGCGCGTACACGCCCTCCATCGCCGCGGCGAAGGCGGAGTCCAGGCCGCGGCGCCCGCCGGCCGGCTGCGACTCCGTGTATCGAACCGCCATCGCCTCGGCCAGCGCGCGCTCCACCGGCGTGCCGTGCGCCTCCCTCAGCTCCAGCGCGCGGCGGGCGGCGGCGAACGCGGCGGGCGCATCCTCCCCGCGCATCCC
>DASUVG010000073.1:0-19176 GCA_036379135.1 Longimicrobium sp. | reverse complement strand
CTGCAGCACAGTCAAGCATCTGGTAAAATCCATGTACAACAACTTTTCGGCGAATCCAACGTTTTGATGAGGAAAACCCCAGCAACGACGCCAAGCCGCACTGCCGCATGTAGGCGCGACTGTCGAACGTCTACACAGAGTTAGCGGAGTTAGCGGAGTTTTCTCGTGCCGTTCCCTCACCGCTCTGTCCGAGAAGTGTCGACCAGAGGAAACGCCTCGAACGAACTCCGCTAACTCCGCTAACTCTGCGTGAGGCATTCTTTTCCTGAGGAATGCGGGGACAATTGCCACGCGCCGGCCCGGGTCTTGATATGGAACCAATGCGGTTACAGATTGAGGGCGGCAGGAATCGCCAATCACGGGAACGGATCGGGGGGAACGATGGATCGACGGACGCTGGGGCAGGGGCTGCAGGTGAGCGCGCTGGGGCTGGGATGCATGGGGATGAGCGACTTCTACTCCGGCGGCAGCGAGGCGGAGAGCATCGCCACCCTTCACCGCGCGCTGGACATGGGGATCGACTTTCTGGACACGGCCGACATGTACGGGCCGTTCACCAACGAGCGGCTGGTGGGCCGCGCCATCCGCGGCCGGCGCGACGGCGTGGTGCTGGCCACGAAGTTCGGCAACGAGCGCTCGGAGACGGGCGCGTACCTGGGCGTGCGCGGCGACCCGGAGTACGTGCGCCAGGCGTGCGACGCGTCGCTGCAGCGGCTGGGGGTGGACCACATCGACCTCTACTACCAGCACCGGGTGGATACGCGGGTGCCCATCGAGGAGACGGTGGGCGCCATGGCCGAGCTGGTCGCGGCCGGCAAGGTGCGCCACCTGGGGCTGAGCGAGGCCGCGCCGGAGACCATCCGCCGCGCCGCCGCCATGCATCCCATCGCCGCGCTGCAGACGGAGTGGTCGCTGTGGACGCGCGACGTGGAGGAGAACGGCGTGCTGGACACCGTCCGCGAGCTGGGAATCGGGTTCGTGGCGTACAGCCCGCTGGGGCGCGGCTTCCTGACGGGCCGCTTTCAGAAGTTCGATGACCTGCCTGAAGACGACTACCGCCGCAACCAGCCGCGCTTCCAGGGCGAGAACTTCGCGAAGAACCTGGACCTGGTGCGCGAGGTGGAGGCGATCGCGCGGGAAAAGGGGGTCACGGGGACGCAGCTGGCGCTGGCGTGGGTGCTGGCGCAGGGTGACGACGTGGTGCCCATCCCCGGCACCAAGCACGTGAAGTACCTGGAGGAAAACGCCGGCGCGGCAGAGGTGGAGCTTTCGGAGGATGACCTGCGCCGCATTCAGCAGGTGTTCCCCGCCGGCGCCGCCGCGGGCGACCGCTATCCCGAAGGCGGGATGAAGACGGTGCACCGGTGATTCGCCGGTAAGCGTCGTAACACTGCGAAAAGACTTCGCCGCCCCATCCGGCACCTCGCCGGGTGGGGCGGCGTTTCTCATCCGTCCGCATCGTCGGAACGTCCGTTTCCCCACCCTCGCCGTTCGTCACGCCGGGATCGCCGCTCGTCACGCTGCCCGCCTGCTTCGCACCAGCACGCGGGCAGGGGAGAGGACCGGGGAGGGAGATTGATGGGATACCGATCCGTGATCCGCCCATCACGTCCCCGCGCGGATCCCGTCCCATCCCATCCCGGAGCCCACCGATGCACATGATTTCGACCCGCCGGATGCGCGGACCGTCCCACGCCGCCGTCGTGCTCTTGCTTGCCGCCGCCTGCAGCGACGGCGCGCGGCTTCCTTCCGCCGTCGCCGCCGGTGCCGCTGCGAGCGAGGGGAGCGGCCAGGACCTGTTCGTCGAAGCCGCCGTTCCGCACACCGCAGGCAGCAGCATGGACTCGCAGGCGTTCGACGCCGACGGCGACGGCGACCTGGACCTGCTGATCGCCAAGGAGATCCAGCCCAACGTGCTGCTGCTGAACGACGGCAGCGGGCGGCTGACCGTCGCGCCGGCCGGCATGCTTCCCGGCGGCGCGTACGACAGCGAGGACGTGGCCGTGGCGGACTTTGACCGCGACGGCGACTTGGACGCCGCCATCGCGGGCGAGGACGACCGGATGAGCGAGCTGTACCTGAACGACGGCGCCGGCTTCTTTACCGCCGCCAGCGACCGCCTGCCGGCGCGTGGAGTCGCGCAGTACGTCATCGCCGCGGACGTGGACGCGGACGGCGACGCGGACCTGCTCTTTGGCAACCACGGGCAGAACTTTCTGTTCGTCAACAACGGCGCCGGGCGCTTTGCCGACCAGACCCGCCAGCGCCTTCCCGCCGTCGCCGACCTCACGCAGGACCTGGAGGCCGGCGACGTGGACGGCGACGGCGACCTGGACCTGGTCGTGGGCAACGTGGACGACAACCGGCTGCTGCTGAACGACGGCCGCGGCGTCTTCGCCGACGCGCCGGAGCGCCTGCCCCTGCGCGCGGCGATCGAGGAAACGCGCGAGGCGGACCTGGCGGACGTGGACGGCGACGGAGACCTGGACCTGTACTTCGCCAACCTCCCCTTCGTCGCGGGGGCGGACCCGCAGGACCGGCTGCTCATCAACGACGGCCGCGGCTGGTTCACCGACGAGACGGAGGCGCGCATCGGTAAAGAGACGCGCTACACCGTGGATGCCGAGTTCACCGACGTGGACGGCGACGGCGACCTGGACCTGGTGACCGCAAACCTGAACGATTCCCACCCGTACCGCGTCTCGCTGAACGACGGCACGGGCGTCTTCAGGGACGCCACCAGCTCCGTCTTTCCCTCCGGCCTCACCGGCCAGGGCGTGGACGCCGAGGTGGCGGACTTCGACGGCGACGGGCGGCTGGACATCTACTTCTCCAGCTACGTGGGCACGGACCGGATGGTCCTGGCGCGGCCGTAGCGTCCGCCGCGCATCGCTTCTCCGCCAGAGGTCGAATCCTCGAAGGAGGGGCCCGCCGTGCGGCAGGCCCCTCCTTCGTATGCCGACCCGGTCCGAATCAGCCCTGCGGCGCGGCCGGGACGTGCGCGTGGGCCAGCAGCTGCGTGCGGATGCGGTGGACGTTCTCGTGGTTCTTTCCGTAGTCGATGATCGCGGTGCGCAGCGAGGGGCGGCTGCGGATGGACACTTCGGCCGTCCCGCCCGCGGGCGTGACACGGCACTCGATGCGCTGGCCGAGGTTCATCAACGTCATCCCCACGCGTGCCTCCACCGTCGCCGCCGCCGCGTTCACCCGGATGTCGGAGGCGCCGGGCACCCGCCTTACCGCCGACCGGCAGAGCTCGAGCGCCTGATCCACCGGCAGCGGCAGGCGGATGCGTTCGCGCACGTCCACGTCGGCGCTCACGGTCGCCGGATCCAGCCCGGCCTGCTTGACCCGCCACCAGTGCAGCGCGGTGATGGCCACGCCCATGAACAGGCCGAAGAACAACCCCGCGCTGACGAAGGTGCCAATGGCCTCGCCGGCCGATCCGCCATCCAGCAGAGTGAGAAGGGCCCTGTAGGTGCCGAAGAGAAGGCCGCTGACGCAGAACATGCGAAGGAAGATTACGAGCATGGATTCTCCGGGTGCGCGGGTGGGGCCCTGAATATCACGCGTCGCGAATGGGTCCGGAAGTCCCGATACGTACCACCTCCCCGGCAAGCCGGCTTCGTACGGATGTTGACGCCACGGCCCCCGCGGCAAAGATTGGGCGCTTCACGCCCTTCCGGAGAGCCGATGCACGCCCCATCCATCCACGACACCGTAGGCTTTCTTCGCGAGCGCATCACCCGCGCGCCGCACGCCGTGCTGGTGCTGGGCAGCGGGCTGGGCGGCATGGCGGACGACATCGAGGACGCCGTCCGCATTCCCTTCGGCGACATCCCGGGCTTTCCCCGGCGCACGCAGGAGCTGGCGGGGCACGCGGGGCAGCTGGTGGCCGGCCGGCTGGAAGGGGTGGAGGTGGCGGCGATGCAGGGCCGCTTTCACCTCTACGAGGGATGGCAGCCGTCCGACGTGGCGCTGCCGGTGCGCGCGCTGGCGGCGCTGGGCGCCGAGACCATGCTGCTGACCAACGCGGCGGGCGGCATTCGCCCGGGGTTCCAGCCCGGCGACCTGATGCTGATGGCGGACCACATCAACCTGATGTTCGGCAACCCGCTCATCGGCCAGACGGTGCCGGGGGAGGAGCGCTTTCCCGACATGTCGGACCCGTACGACGCCGGCTTTCGCCGCATCGCCGAGGAGGTCGCGCGGGACCTGCGCATCCCCCTCGTGCAGGGCGTCTATGCCGCGCTGCTGGGGCCCAGCTACGAGACGCCGGCGGAGATCCGCATGCTGGGGCGGCTGGGCGCCGACGCCGTGGGGATGAGCACGGTGCCCGAGGTGCTGGTGGCGCGCGCCATCGGGATGAAGTGCCTGGGGATCAGCTGCATCACCAACCTGGCCGCGGGGCTGAGCAGCGAGCGGCTGTCGCATCAGGAGGTGATGGAGGTGGGTGCCCGCGTCCGCGACCGCCTGGCCGCGCTCGTCCGCGGCGTGCTGCCGCGCGTCGCGGGGCTGAACCGCGCCTCCGAGGCCGCCGCGTAGCCGAGCGGGCGAATCTTTCCCGCTGCTCCCGCCGTACCCACCGGCACGGCCGATCCCACGGCCTCTGCCTTTCCAACCCGGCCCGCTCAGGGTCCTGGAGCACCTTACACGGAGGATTTTCCGATGGGGACCAATGAAACCATCGTCGCGGCGCTGGCCATCTTTCTGGGGATGATGGTGGTGCTGATCCCGATCGCCGGGCTGACCGCGCGCTTTGCGCTCAAGCCGCTGATGGAGGCGCTGCGCAGCTACCGCGAGCTGCAGGGCGACAACCAGGCGCAGCAGCTGATCGAGCGGCGGATGGCCCTGATGGAGGAGCAGATGCACAGCATGGATCGGGCGATCCGCGAACTGTCCGAGGAGTCCGAGTTCCGGCGCGACCTGGAGAGCGGCAAGCAGAAGCACGCCGCCCTTCCGCTCCCCGGCGTCCCCGACCTCGCGCAGGCGCAGAGCACCGCGCAGGCGGAGCCGGCCGGGCGCATCGGGTAAGGCCCTCGCAGGGCCCTCACCCGGCTCGTTCCTCGCCTGCCCTCTCCCACAAACTGCGTGGGAGAGGGGGTGAACGTCGCCAAAGCTGGCTGTGCGTGTCCGCGGCTGCGGACGTTGCTCATGCGGCCTCCCTTGCGCGCAGCGCAGGCCCTGGCTCACCCCAGAAGTCGAAGCCCCGTTCGGCGAGCGCAAGCGAGCCGGGACGGGGCTTCCGGCATCTCCGGCCGCGGGCTTCAGTCCGGAGAGGTGTCCGCGGCCTGCACCCGACCCGCCACCATGTGGTTCAGCGGCCCATGGCCGCTCCCCAGCCCCGGCGCGGCGGCCATGGCGCGCTGCACGTAGTCCAGCGCGTCCTCCACCGCCTGGCGCAGCGGGCGGCCGTGGGCCAGGCCGGCGGCGATGCCGGCGGAAAGGGTGCAGCCGGTGCCGTGCGTGCTGCGCGTGTCCAGCCGGGGCCGCCGCCACTCGTGCCAGTCCGTCCCGTCGAACAGCACGTCCACCAGCTCGGCCGTGCGCAGGTGGCCGCCCTTGAGCAGCGCGCTGCGGGCGCCGCGCTCCACCAGCGCCCGCGCCGCGCGCCGCATCCCGTCCACATCCCCCACCGCGAAGCCCACCAGGATCTCCGCCTCGTCCAGGTTCGGCGTCACGCAGGCGGCCAGCGGCAGCAGCTCGTCCATGATCGTCCGCTCCGCGTCCGCGTCCAGCAGCCGGTCGCCGCTGGTGGCCACCATCACCGGGTCCAGGACGAAGTTCGCGAGCCCGTGCACGCGGATGGACGCGGCGACGGCGCGCACCAGCGCCGACGTCGCCAGCATCCCCGTCTTGCACGCGGCCGGCGGCAGGTCCGTGGCCACGGCGGCGATCTGCGCCCGGACGGTGTCGACGGGGATGGCGTGCACGCCGGTGACGCCGCGCGTGTTCTGCACGGTGATGGCGGTGACCGCGCTGGTGCCGAAGCAGCCGAACGCGTGAAAGGTCTTGAGGTCCGCCTGGATGCCGGCGCCGCCGCCGGAATCCGACCCGGCGATGGTGAGTGCGATGGGAATGCTCATCCGTGACTGCCGAGGGAGATCGGGATCCGAAGGAATCATCCGGCGAATGGAAACGGAAGCGGCGCGGAGCCGCAAGGGCGCCGCGCCGCATCGTCCCCATCATCCCACCCTACCGCCGGCTCACCGGATGGCCGGGCGGCATCAGGATGCGGCCCAGCGTGGGCGGCTGCGCGGAAAGGCGCCGCAGAAAGGCGGCGTAGCTCTCGTTGTTGCGCGCCAGCGGCCTGGGCGGCTCGGGGAGCGCGCGGATCTGCGCGCGGGTGGCCTGCATGCGCTGCGCCGTGCCCGGGTGCGTGCTGAACCACGACACCGCCTCGGAGCTGGGCACGCGCTGCTCCTCTTCCCACAGCGCGCTGAACAGGCTGAGCATCCCCCGCGGGTCCACGCCGCTCTGCACCAGGTAGCCCACCGCCAGCTGGTCCGCCTCCTGCTCGGCGGCGCGCGAGTTCTGCGCGTTCCACAGCGCGCTTCCCACCTCCAGCGCCTCGGCCTTGAGCATGGGCTCGCGGTCCAGGATGAGCTGGTACATCACCCGCGCCATGGACCGCGTGCGCATCTGCCGCTGCAGGTTCTCGGCGCCGTGCCGCGCGGCCACGTGGCCGATCTCGTGCGCCAGGATGCCGGCCAGCTCCGACACCTCGCTGGTGCGCTCGATGAGCCCGCGGTTGACGTAGATGTGCCCGCCCGGCAGCGCGAACGCGTTGAGCGTGGGGCTGTCGACGATGTAGAAGTAGTACCGCAGGTCCGGACGCGCGCTGTGGTGCGCGATCATCCGGCCCAGGTCGTTCACGTACAGGTTGAGCGGAACGTCCTGCACCAGCGGGATCTGGGCGTTGATCTGCGAGGCGATCTGGTTTCCGATCGCCACCTCGCGCGCCTCGTTCACGCACCCGCCCAGGGCCAGCGCCGCCAGCAGCGCCGCGGCCGCGCGCAGGGGCCGGCCGTGGCGCGGCCGGCCCCCGGATGCGAACGTCCCGCGCGAGCTCACCGGCGGCGGTCCGCCGGCGCGGGGAGCGAGGTCACCCGCGAGCGGAAGTTCTGGAACGCGCGCGTGTCGGTGGTCAGGCTGGAGCTCTGCGCCCCCGGCGTCGCGGCGATGATGGCGCGCGTGTTGGCGACGCGCTCGGTGGTCGTGGGGTGCGTGCTGAACCACTGCTCCACGCGGCTGGGCTGGCGCTGCTGCATCTGCAGAAGCTCTTCGAAGAAGGTGGCCAGGCCGATGGGGTTGTACCCCGCGCGCACCATGTACGCCACGCCCACGCGGTCCGCCTCGCGCTCGGCGTCGCGGGTGTAGCCGGCGAACACCGCGCTGCCGCCCACCTGGATGCCGGCCTGTTCCACGCCGGACGGGGCGCGGCCCAGCAGCACGCCGTACAGGACGTTGAGGCCCAGGTTGGCGTTCTGCGCCCGCTGCAGCTGCTCGATGCTGTGCCGCTCCGCCACGTGGCCGATCTCGTGCGCCAGCACGCCGGCGAACTCCGACAGGTTGTCGGCGCGCTCGATGATGCCGCGGTTGATGTACACGTAGCCGCCCGGCAGGGCGAAGGCGTTGACAACGTCGGAGTTCACCACGTAGAAGTGGTAGCGGATTCCACGCGGATCGGCGATGGCCGCCAGCTGCGATCCGATCTGGGTTACGAAGCTGTTCGTCGCGCCATCGTTGAGGATCGGCATCTGGCGGTTGATCTGGCGCGAGTAGTCGGCGCCCAGTGCCACTTCCTGCTGCGTGCTCACCTGCGGGGCGCACCCCGCGGCGGCGCCGGCCCCGCACAGGCAGGCAACGGCCGCCGTGCGCCGGAACACGCGCCTAAGTGTTTGCGACATATGATTCTCCATTCGGACGGGTGTGTCTTCTTGGGTAGCTGGGGAAAGCAAGGACCGGACCATGTGAAGGCCCAGTGCTGAGCCGCCGCGAAGAGCGGCTGCTGCGCTCGCTGCGCCAGCGGAAAACCCGTGAGGCGGAGGGGCTTTTCCTCGCCGAAGGCATCCGCGCCGTAGAGGACCTGGCCGCGTCCGCGCTCCCCGTGCGCCTGGCCGTCGCCGCGTCCACGCTGGGGGACAGCGCCAGGGGACGGGCGCTGCTGGATGTGCTTGCGGCCAAAGGAATTGCCGTCCACCAAGCCGGCGAGCGGGAGCTGGCCGCGCTGGCGGATACGGAGACGCCGCAGGGGATCCTGGCCGTCGCCCCGATCCCCTCCGCGACGCTGGACGACCTTTCCGCGGACGCGGAGCCGGCGGTGGTCGTGGTGCTGGACGCGGTGCAGGACCCCGGCAACTTCGGCACGCTGGCGCGCACGGCCGAGGCGCTGGGCGCGTCGGGGCTGGTCGCGCTGCCGGGGACGGTGGATCCGTGGAATCCCAAGTCCGTGCGCGCCGCCATGGGCTCGACGTTCCGCCTTTCCGTGGTGCCGGCGGATTGGGATACCTTGTCGCCGTGGCTATCTTCCCGCGGGTTCCAGACGCTGGCCGCCGCCCCAGGCGGGGAGCCCCTCCCCGATCCGCGCCCGCCGCGGGCCGCGCTGGTGCTGGGGAACGAGGGGGCGGGGATCGGGGACGACACGCGGGCGCGGGCGGACCGCGTGGTGGGCATTCCCATCCGCGGGCGGGCGGAGTCGCTGAACGTGGCCGCCGCCGGCGCCATCCTGCTGTACGAACTGCTGCGCTGAGGCGATTTGGACAGACTGACGGAGTACCTGGTGATGGTCTACGCCGGCCTGGTGGGCGCGTGCGTGGGCTCGTTCCTCAACGTCTGCGTGTACCGCTGGCCTGAGGACCTGTCGGTGATCTCGCCGCCGTCGCGCTGCGGATCGTGCGGCACGCCCATCCGGTGGTACGACAACGTGCCGGTGCTGGGATGGCTGTGGCTGCGCGGCAAGTGCCGGGCGTGCGGCGCGCGCATCTCCATCCAGTACCCGCTGGTGGAGCTGGTGACGGCGGCGCTGTGGGTGATGGCGGCGTGGCGCTTCGGCCTGTCGTGGCAGACGCTGTCGGTGGCGCTGTTCTTCACCATCCTGCTGGGGATCGCGCTCTCCGACGCGCGCACCTACATCATCCCCGACCAGTTCACCCTGGGCGGGCTGGTGATCGGGCTGGCGCTCTCGTTCGCGCCGGGCGGCATGGAGCCGCTGCGGTCGGTGATCGGCGCGGCGGTGGGGTTCGCGCTGCTGTGGCTGGTGGCCGTGGTGGGCGAGTGGGCGTTCAAGAAGCCCGCGATGGGGGGTGGCGACATCAAGATGATGGCGATGGTGGGCGCGTTCCTGGGCCCCATCGGCGTGCTTCTGACCATCTTCCTGGGCGCCTTGTTCGGCAGCCTGATCTTTGCCCCCATCAGCATGCGGACGGGCAAGCTGGTGCCCTTCGGCATCTTCCTGGCCCTGGGCGCCGCCATCACCGAGCCGTTCGGCCAGGCGATGATCGACTGGTACGTGCGCAGCTTTCTGGTGGTCTGACCGGGCGCCCGATGACGATGCGCCGCCTCCCCGCGCTCCTTCTCGCCCTCCCGCTGGCGGGGTGCGAGGGCGATTCTCCTACCACCTGCCCGGACATCGTTCCGCCGATGATGCTGATCCAGGTGCAGGACGCGAGCACCGGCCAGCCCGCGGCGGAAGGCGCGGGCGGCAGCATCGGCGAGGGCGCCTTCACCAGCCCGCTCAGGCGCTACGACGCCGACCGGCTGGCTCCGGAGGCGGTCGGCCGCCCCGGCACCTACACCGTCGTGGTGCAGAAGCCCGGCTTTCAGCCCTGGACCCGCACCGGCGTTCAGGTGGATGTGGATGCGTGCGGTGCGAAGACGGTGCACCTGGAGGCGTTCCTGCTCCCCGTCCCGCAGGGCGGGTGAGGGCGCATCGCATCGGTGGATGGACGGATACGTTTGATCGGAGCGGGATGATGCCGCTCGCGTCGCGGCGCTCCTTCCGCATGACAGGTTGCTGGTGCGACACACTCCGCGGGTGACCGCGTGGGATCGGCGCGCGAGCAGGTGAAGCCCCGTTCGGCGAGCGCGGCGAGCCGAGACGGGGCTTGTGGCATTTCCAGCCGCGGGCTTCAGCCCGTGGCGAACCGCCCGATCCCGAACCCCGCCAGCTCCGCGCACCACTCACCGCGCGACAGCAGCGCCATGCCGTCCGCCAGGGGAATCACCGCGGGCCCGGGGAAACGGCACGAGAAAACTCCGCTGACTCCGCTGACTCTGCGTGAGGCCCATTCTTTTCGCGATTCGGAAAGAAGCCGGTTTCACGCGGCGAAAAAAAGAGGACGCGGATGAAAGCCTCATCCGCGTCCTCTTTTTTCCGCTGCGTGATGCCGCTCAGGCCTCGATCGCGGTCATGGTCGGGGTCACCACGGGGACGGTGATCGCGGCCGGAGTCCGGTCGAACCGGCCGATTCCGAACGTCTCCATCTCCGGGTACCACACGCCGCGCGAGATCAGGGCGCCCACGTGCTCGCCCGTGATGGGCGCCAGGAGGATGCCGTTGCGAAAGTGGCCGGTGGCGTAGACCAGGTTGTGCACCTCGGGGTCTCGGCCCAGGATCGGAAAGCCGTCGGGCGTGCCGGGGCGCAGGCCGCTCCACGTCTCCGCCAGCGGCGCGTGCTCCAGCACGGGCGCCGCCTCCACCGCGCCGTCCACCAGCCGGCGCAGCCCCCACGGGGTCACCGCCTTGCGGTCGCCCGTGCGCTCCATGGTGGCGCCCACGATCAGCCGCCCCGACGCCCGCGGTACAAGGTAGACCCGCTGCGTGTCGACCACGTGCCGGAAGACCGGCGGCACCGCCGTGAGCGCCAGCAGCTGGCCGTGCACCGGCTCCACGGGAACGGGGCGCGGGAGCCCCTGCAGCCGCCCCGTCCACACGCCCCCCGCCACCACCACCGTCCCCGCCGCGAAGCGCTCGCCGCTGGCGCACTCCACGCCCGTCATCCGGCCGCCGTCGCGCAGCAGGCGGACGGCATGCGTGCCCAGCCGGAAGTCCACGCCGGCGCGCGCCGCGGCGGACCAGAGCGCGCTTCCCAGGGCGCGGTTGTCCACCTGTCCACCTGGTGGTCGCCGGGAAAGCGCAGCGCGCCGCGCACCGCCGGCGAGAGCGCCGGCTCGGCCTCGAGCGCTTCGCGCGCCGTCAGCCGCTCCACGGGAAGCCCCGCGGCCGACTGCCAGCGCCAGCGCTTCTCGATGGCCGCGTCGTCGTCCTCGCACAGCGAGGCGTAGAGCGTCCCCGCGTCGGAGTACGCCACGTCGATCCCCGTTTCCTCGCGCAGCGCGGCGGTGTACGGCCCGTACATCTCCCGCCCCGCCAGCAGCAGGTTCAGGAACGGTCCGGGGCCGTCGGCCTCGGCCAGCGGCGACAGCATGCCGGCGGCGGCCCAGCTGGCCTCCATCGCCGGCTGCCCGCGCTCCAGGACCACGACCGAGAGGCCATCGCTTGCGGCGCGGCGCGCCACGGCGCAGCCGATCACTCCGCCGCCGACGATGACCACGTCAGCGGCTTTCTGGGGGATTGTGTGAGGGTTCATGGATTAAGTATTCCACAACTTAACCTGAAACGGAAGGGGCGCCGAAAAACTTTTGTTTCTCCGCGCCCCTATTTTCGCCCCGTCCGCCTTTCCGATCGATGCCTTTTCCGCTACTCCGGATCGGACTCGGTGAGATACGCCTCGAACAGGCGGACGGCGCTCTCCACGTCGTGCGGGTCCACGGCCTCGAACGGCGAGTGCGAGTAGCGGATGGGGGGCGCGACCAGCAGCGTCTCCATCCCCTGCCGCACCAGGTGCGCGCCGTCGGACGAGTAGTGGTAGAGCACCACGTCCTGCACCGGGATCTCATGCTTTTCCGCCACCGCGCGCAGCTCGCCGATCAGCCGCCGCGAGTAGTGCACGGACGAGTCGCGGTGGACGAGCGCCGGCCCGCCGCCCAGCCGCACCGGCATGTGCGCCTCCGACACCGTGGGGATGTCGCCCGCCAGCCCGTTGTCGATGATGAAGCCCACGTCGTAGCTGCGCCCGTCGCGCGCCAGGCTGCTGGCGCCCACCATCCCGATCTCCTCCTGCACCGTGAGCGCCAGCGTGACGTCGAAGCGCGGCTTCTTTTCCGCCAGCCGCCGCGACAACTCGACCAGGACGGCCACGCCCAGCCGGTCGTCCATCGCCTTGCCCACCAGCAGGCGGCCCACGCGCTGGATGCCGGGGTCCCACACCATCCGCGTCCCCACGTGGATGCCGTGCGCCGCCGCCTCTTCGGCCGTCATCCCCACGTCGATGAACAGGTCGTCCCACGAAAGGCGCGTGCGGTCGCGCTGCTCGGGGGTGAGCGCGTGCCCCGTGGTCGTGGCCAGGATGCCGGGGACGTGGCCGCCGTCCGCCAGGATGCGAAAGCGCTGGCCCAGGAAGTAGGGAAAGGAAACGACGTCGCGCTCGCCGGGAAGGACGCGCAGAAAGCCGTCCGGGGTGATGGACCGGACGATCATCGACAGCTCGTCGGCGTGCGCGGCCAGCAGCACGCGCGGGCCGGGGCCTGGGATGTGGAGGAACAGGTTGCCCACGGGGGTGCGCGACACCTCGCCGCGGCCCTCCCACTGTTCCGCCACCCATGCCGTGACCGCCTCTTCCTGCCCGGTGGGCCCGGACAGCTCGCACAGCGTACGCAGCAGCTCTTCCATGCGTCCGGCCTCCTCGGCCGCGGGCGCCTGCCAGCGCGCGCCGCGGGCGTGCGGCTGCGCCTCGGTGAACGCCTGGTACGCGCCGGCCTCCGGCCGCGCGTCGGGGGCGGTGTCCCGGGTCCTGAAGTCGCTCATCTATCGTTTTCCTTCGGTAGGCCGGTTTCCGTGTCCATCCGCCCGATTCCCTGCGCCAGGTACCCGCGCGAAAGCTCCACGTAGTGCGCGGCGCTGGTCTGTATCCACCGCAGCGACTCGCCGTGCAGCTCCTTCTTGACCGCCGCCGGCGTACCCGCCGCCAGCGTGCGCGGCGGCACGGTGCCGTTCTGCGGCACCACGGCGCCCGCCGCGATCAGCGCCTCGTCCCCCACGGTGGCCTTCTGCAGCACCACCGCGTTCATCCCGATCAGCGCGCCGCGTCCCACCGTGCAGCTTTCCAGGATCGCCCCGTGCCCGATGGTCACGTCCGGGCCGATGAGCGTGGGCCCCTGCCGGCTCACGTGCAGCACCACGTTGTCCTGCACGCTGGTGCGCGCGCCCACCCGGATCTCGAACTCCGGCTCGTCGCCGCGGATCACCGCGCCGAACCAGACGCTGGCCTCTTCCTCGATCGTCACGTTGCCGATCACCACGGCGTTCGGGGCGACGAAGGCGGTGGGGTGGATGCGGGGATGGATGCCGGCGTAGGGGAGGATGACGGCCATCAGTCCCGCTCCGCCAGGATGCCGGCCAGCCGGTCCCCGTCCACGTTGCCCCCCGTAAGGATGACGGCCGCGGGGCCGTCGATTCGCTCGATGGCGCCCTCCAGCAGCGCCGCCACCCCCACCGCCGCCGATCCCTCCGCCACGATCCCCTCCTCCTGGAACAGCCGCCGCATGGCGCGCCGCACCGCCGCCTCCGTCACCAGCACCACGCCGTCCAGCACCTCCGTCGCCAGCGCCAGCCCGGGCTGGTCCACGTCGCCCTCCAGCCCCTCGCACAGCGTGGCGCCGTACGGAGGCGAGACCACGCGGCCGGCGGCCAGCGAGGCGTGCATGGCCGAGGTGGCCTCCGTCTGCACGCCGATCACGCGGATGCCGCTCCCCATCGCCCGCGCCACGATCCCCACGCCCCCCGAGATCCCCCCGCCGCCCACGGGGACCACCACCGTGCGCACGCCGGGAAGGTCCTGCACGATCTCCAGCCCCACCGTCCCCTGGCCCGCGACCACCGGCGGGTCGCTGAAGGCGTTGATGAAACAGGCTCCCGTGCGCGCCGCGTGCGCCCGGGCCGCGTGGTGCGCGTCGTCGTACGCGCCGCGCACCTCGCGCAGCTCCGCGCCGTAGCGGGCGATGCGCCGCTTCTTGGCCTCCGGCGCGCTCGCGGGGACGAATACCACGGCGGGGGCCAGCCCGGCGAGCGACGCCGCCAGCGCCACCCCCTGCCCGTGGTTTCCCGCCGACGCCGTCACCAGCCCCCGCGCCCGGTCCTCCCCGGACAGCGAGGCGACGGCGTTGTACGCGCCCCGCAGCTTGAACGACCCCGTGCGCTGCTGCGTCTCCAGCTTGAGCCACACGTCCGCCCCGGCCCGCTCCGACAGCCAGGCGGAGCGCTCCAGCGGCGTGCGGCGCACCACGCCCTGCAGCCGGCGCGCCGCCACCAGCACGTCCGCCAGCGTGGGAAACGGTCCCCCGGCCGTTTCAACTCCCCCCTCCACCACCCCCGTCCCCGCACGTTGGGAATGGAACGTGCGGGCGCGCGCGCCGCCGCTCACGGCAGCCGGAAGGTGGCGGTGCGCTCCACCGGGCGGTCGCCCGACGTCAGCCGCCCGACGGCGGCGAACTCGCCGCGCGTTCCGGCGGGCGGCGCCCACCGCCCGCCGAAGGTCCACGTGGCGCCCGGCGCCAGGGTGAGCGTCTGCACGGCCTGGGTAAAGCCCATCCCCGCGGACCAGCGCCACACCTCGGCGCCCGCGCCGGCGGGGCGAACGACGAAGTCGTACGTCTGCCCGGACGGAAAGGCGAAGGTCACGGGGGCGGCGGTGGGGTTGGTCACCTGCAGCGTAAGGACGACGGTGTCGCCCGCCTCCACGCGCAGCGACGAGACGAGCTGCGGCTGCACGGCCTGCGGGGGCCCGGAGGGCGGAAGCGCTCCGTCCGGCGGCAGCGGCCGCGTGCACGCCGCCAGGGTCAGGGCGGCGGCCAGCAGCAGAGTACCGCGGCGCGGGACGGATTGGCTCATCGGTTGGGGTGACGGGTTCGGGGACATTACGTGAAGCGAACGTTCGTCCGCGTTCCATCACTTTCGACCGGCAAATTAGACGCCAGCGAGAATCGGCGTCAAGCAAGCCTTTCGGCGCCGCCGCGGCAGCCTTGGGAAAATTTTCACAAGCCTGCCTCCGCGTGCTTGCGAAAAATTTCACAAGCTCCTATATTGGGCTCGCGACCACCCTTCCAGCCCCGGAAAGACGCGGAAATGAAAGCGAATCCACCGGGACCGGGAGGGCGGAAGGGAGGGGGGCAGGACCCGGCGCAGCTGGCCGGGATCGGTCTGCAGTTCGGCATCGTCCTGGTCGCCTTCCTCTTCGCGGGAAACTGGCTGGACGGCCGGCTGGGCACGGCGCCCTGGCTGCTGATGGCGGGCGTGTTCCTGGGATTTGGCCTGAGCGTGTTCTGGATGTACCGCCGCCTGATGGTGCGGGACCGGGAGGACCGGTGAAGCGCGGGACGATGCTGGCGGCCGCCGCGGTGCTGCTGGTGGGCGCCGTCGTCTACGCGATCGGCCTCTCCCTCGCGGATCCCGACGGGCGCGGCGCGCTGGCGACGGGGGTGCTGACCGGGGTGGGGTTCCAGCTGCTGGTGCTGGTGATCGCCGCGGTGGTCTTTCCCAGGAACGCGCTGGCGGCGTACGGCGTGGGAATGCTGGGCCGGCTGCTGCTGGTGATCGTGGCCGCGCTGGTGATCGTACCCGCGGCGCGCCTGCGGCCCGAGCCCTTTCTGTATTCGCTGGTGACGGTGCTGTTCGCAACCACACTGCTGGAACCGGTCGTCATGGCGGCCGGTGCACGGAACCCAAAGGGTCGATGATCTCCACGATTGCAGTCCTCCTTGCCCTCGCGGGCGCGCCGCAGCAGGCGGACGCCGCGCACGCCGCTCCGCAGGCGGAGACGCACGGCGCCGCGGCGGCGCCGACGTCCGCCCCGACGGACCAGGCGGCGGTCGAGACCATGGGCGGCACGCAGGACCACGGCGCCGACCCCAACGCCGGCCACCTTCCCGCCCAGGCCGGCCACGGCGAGGCGGCGGCGGCCGAGGGCCACGGCGAGTCGATCGACTTCATGCACCACATCCAGGACTCGCGCGAGTGGGAGCTGCCGGGAACGGTCTTCCACTTTCCCGCCGCGGGGTCGTGGATGGTCGGGGGGATCGACATGACCCCCACCAAGCACGTCCTTTTCCTGGGGATCGCCGGGCTGCTGACGCTGCTCACGCTGCTGGGCGGCGCCGGGATGGCGTCGCGGGCGCAGGCGGGGCGCACCACCGGCAAGCGCCACAACCTCATCGAGGCGATGGTGCTGTTCGTCCGCAACGAGGTGGTGATGCCCAACATCGGGCACGGCGGCGAGAAGTTCGCGCCGTTCGTCATCACCCTGTTCTTCTTCATCCTGTTCAGCAACCTGCTGGGGCTCATCCCCTACGGCTCCACCCCCACCGCCAGCTTCTCGGTGACGGCGGCGCTGGCGGTGATGACGTTCTTCGTGGTGGAGCTGGGCGGGCTGATCGCGATGGGTCCTAAGCACTACTGGCACACCATCTGGTTCGTGCCGCAGGGGATGCACCCCGTGGCCGGCAACCTGATGGCGTTCGCGCTGATGCCGATCGAGCTGGCGGGCAAGATCGCGCGCCCGTTCGCGCTGGCCGTCCGCCTGATGGCGAACATGACCGCCGGGCACATCGTGCTCCTGGCCGTCATCTCCCTCATCTTCGTGTTCGGCAGCTGGTTCATTGTCCCCGCGCCGGTGCTGATGGCGGTGGCGATCACGTTCCTGGAGCTGTTCGTGGCGTTTCTGCAGGCGTTCATCTTCGCCATGCTGAGCAGCGTGTTCATCGGCCTGGTGCGGCACGCGCACTAGGAAAAAAAGAAGTGCCCAGTGCCTGGTGCCCAGTATCAAGTAAACGCACTGGGCACTTGAACCTGGGCACTTGAACCTGAAGTCGGGGCACGCGGCGGAGCCATCAATCCGCCGCCGGCGAGGGATCGCTCCACCCCCGTCGTACAGTACCCGGGAGATGGGCGCCCGGGGAGGACGCGCGGCCGCGAGGCCGGTGAGGCGTCCGCGGGCCCGAGAAGGGGTCCGCGCGAGCAGTGCCCGAGACGAATCAACTCCTTTCAGGGAGATACAGAGATGCTGCTTCAGGAAACCGCAAACGCGATGGCCAACGGCCTGCTGGGCGCCGGCCTGGGTGCCGGTCTGGCCGTGATCGGCGCCGGCCTCGGCATCGGCATGATCGGCCGCGGCGCCACCGAGGGCATGGCCCGCCAGCCCGAGATCGCCGGCACCATCCAGACGGGCGCGCTCATCCTGGCCGCCTTCGTCGAAGGCGCCGCGCTGTTCGCGATCGTGGTGATGTTCATGATCCAGCAGAAGTTCGTCTGAGCCGGACGGACTGACAGGGGCCCCCGCGGGCGTACCGCGGGGGCCGCCGGATCCAATCTCTTTTTGACGATAGATCAGCCCATGCGTCGCTCGCTCTTCGCCCTCACGGCCCTCGTCCTTCTCGGCGCCACGCCGCTCCTTGCACAGGAGCACGGCGAGGGCGGCGGAGGCGGCGGCCTGCTTTCGGTGAACCCGGGGCTCACCATCTGGACGATCGTCATCTTCCTGATCGTCCTGGCGATTCTCAGCAAGGCCGCGTATCCCAAGATTCTGGGCGCCGTGGAGGCCCGCGAGGCGCACATCGCGCAGCTCACCGAGGCCGCCGAGCGCGACCGCGAAGAGGCCGCCGCCCTGGCCGCCGAGAACCGGCGCCTGGTGGAGGAGACGCGCGCCCGGGTGCACGGCGCCGTGGAGGAGGCCCGCGGCCAGGCGGACAAGATGCGCGCCGAGATGATGGACGCGGCCACCCGCGAGCGCCAGGAGATGCTGGACCGCGCCCGCCGCGACATCGCCAGCGAGCGCGAGATGGCGCTCGACACCGTGCGCCGCGACGCCGTGGTCCTGGCCATGGCCGCCGCCGAAAAGCTGGTGCGCCGCAACCTGGACTCGGAAGACAACCGCCGCCTGGTGCAGGAGTCGCTGGCGCAGATGGCGCAGACTCCCGCGAGGGCCTGAGCCGTGCGCGCCGAGATCATCGCCCGCAACTACGCCGACACGCTGGCGACCCTGGCCGAGCGCCAGGGCCCCGGCGCGCTGGAGGAGTTCGGCGCGGCGCTGGACGGGCTGGCGGCCCTGCTGGACGGCGACGCGCGCACCCGCCAGTTCCTGGAAACGCCGCGCGTGCGCCCCGAGCAGAAGAAGGACGCGCTGCGGCAGGCCCTGGCCGGCCGCGCGCCCGAGACCTTCGTGCGCTTTGTGATGGTGCTGGTGGACAAGCGCCGCCAGTCGCTGGTGCCGGAGATCGCGCAGGCGTACCGCGACCTGGTGGACCAGCGGATGGGGCGCGCCCGCGTGCACGTCACCATCAGCCACGCCCCCGACGCCGCGCTGCAGGCCGAGATCCAGCGCGCGCTGGAGGTGCAGCTGGGGCGCACGGTGATCCCCACCTACCGCGTGGATCCCGAGCTGCTGGGCGGCATGGTGCTGCGCCTGGGCGACGAGATCCTGGACGGCTCGGTCCGCAGCCGCGCATCGGCGCTGCGCCGCCGGCTGATGGAGAGCACCATGCCGGCTCTGGCGGACGGAAGCGCCGCCGCGGTTTGAACGGCGCACCAGCGCCCGCGGGGAAACCCCTCGGCACTGGGTACTAGGCACTAGGCACTTTCTTTCGGCAGGCCAACTCCAGCGGCGCGCTGGACCCTGATAGAGCGAGGACAACGATGGCGACGGCGGAAACCCAGCTTCGCGCAAGCGAGATCAAGAACGTGCTGCTCGGCGAGATCGAGCGGTACGAGGACGTTCTGCAGGCCGAGCAGGTGGGCTCGGTGCTCGAGGTAAAGGACGGCATCGCGCGCGTCTACGGCCTCCAGGGCACCATGGCCAGCGAGATGCTCGAGTTCACCGCCAGCGAGACGGGCCAGACCGTCATCGGGCTGGCGCTGAACCTGGAAGAGGACAACATCGGCGCGGTGGTGCTGGGCGACTGGACGCTGCTGCACGAGGGCGACGCGGTGCGCCGCACCAGCCGCGTGCTCGACATCCCCGTGGGCCCCGGCTACCTGGGCCGCGTGGTGAACCCGCTGGGCGAGCCCATCGACGGCAAGGGCCCCATCGCCAGCGTGGCGCGCCGCCAGGTGGACATCGTGGCGCC
>DASUVG010000072.1:0-10332 GCA_036379135.1 Longimicrobium sp. | reverse complement strand
CTGGATCCAGTCGCTCTCCACCTCCGCGTCGCGGCGGGTGAGCTGGCGGCTGACGCCCAGCGAGTCGTACATGCGGGCGCCCACGTACAGGGCGCCGTCGTCGTAGGCAAAGCGCACCTCCGTGCGCGACGCGGGCTCGCCTTCGCGCGGGTCCTGCTGGCGAAAGCCCGTGGCCGGCTCGGGGGTGGACCACACCGCCTCGTCCAGCCGCCCGTCCAGCACGACGTCCGTGGCGCGGTGCGCACTCACGGCCGGGCCGGCGGTGGGGTGGGCGCCGTTCTGGGCGGCGGCGGGCGCGGCGAGGGCCAGCGCGGCGGCGGCGAGGGTGTATCGAAAAGCACGCATGGGGAGATCCCCGGATCTGGAGGCGGGACGGAAACCAACGTCGCTGAGATGCCGCGGCGCCCCGAAAGGTTTGATGGGCTGGCGAAGCCGGCTTCACCAGCCGCGCCGCGGCTTCTTACGGGGGTGGGAGCATGTCCAGTTTCCGCCACGAAGGGCGATTTCGCGTGGGGATCCCGGCGGCCGAAGGATTCTCTTTCGCGCGCGGGAGCGTCAATCGGGGTGGGACGAGCGGCGGCTGCAGCGTGGCGAGCGGCGCCCTGGCGGGGCCCGGGAAAACGATGGCTTCACCCGGCGTCGACGGAGGTGGCGGAGCCGGGTTCCTCGTGCCGCCCCCGCCGATCCCGGTGCGAGTCCTCGCCGTGGGGCTGTAACTTCCCGGGGCGACGCGGTGTCAGGAGGAATACCGTCGCGCAGACGCCCCGCGCGTGAGCCACGCCCACAGGGGAGGGGAGATCGGTGTCGGGTGAGCCGGCAGGGTCCTGATCCGGACGGCGCGCGGGTGCAGCGCGTCCGGGCGGGCGACGTGGCGGCCGCGCGCGAGCTGTACGACGCGCACGCCCCGCGCGTCTACCGCCTGGCGTACCGCTTTGCGGGGGACGCGGCGCGCGCGGAAGACTGGGTGCAGGAGACGTTCGTCCGCGCCTTTCAGCGGCTGCACGACTTTCGCGGCGAGGCGGCGTTCGGCGCCTGGCTGCGCGCCATCACCGTCTCCGTGTGCCTGAACGGGCTGCGCGCCGCGCGGCGCCGGGCGCGGCACGAGGTGGCGCTGGAGGCGGCGGAGGGGACGGCCGCGGAGGAGCGCCGCCTGCGCCCGGGCGTGGCGGACCGCCTGCACGCCGCCGTCCAGGCGCTGCCGGAGCGGTCCCGCGCCGTCTTCATCCTGTACGACCTGGAAGGCTACGCGCACGCGGAGATCGCGGCCATGCTGGGCATCTCCGAAGGCAACTCCAAGGTGATCCTGCTGCGCGCCCGCACCCGGCTGCGCGAGACGCTCAGCGACCTGGCGGAAGGATGGCACGCATGAACGCGGACGATTCGCGCGGCGGCGGCGGGGCGGACGGCGGGCGCGACCCCGTGCTGGCGCCGCTGTTCGATCGATACAACGAGCCGCCGGACGCGCCCCCGCTGGACGCGCTCTGGGCGCGGATGGAACGCGACGTGGCCGCGGCGGTCCGCGGCGCCTCCGCGCGCGACGAGCTGGCGCGTCGCCGCGCCCTGCGGATGCGGACGGCGGCCGGCTGGGCAGCGGCGCTGGCGGCCAGCTTCGTCGTCGGCATCGGCGTGGGGCGGATGGACGGCGGGCGGGCGGATGTGCCGCGGGCGGCCGGGCCGGTGGCGTCCGCGCCGGTATCCGAATCCGGGCCGCCGCGGATCGAGGGGGCGCAGGCGGAGGCGGGGCGCGTCTTTCGGCGGGCGGCGGCGCGGCACTTCGCGGCGTCGGGCGAGCGGCTGGCGGGGCTGGAGCCGCACCTGCGGGCGGGCCGCGTGCCGCCGGACGTGGCGCGCTGGTCCGCCGGGCTGCTGCTGGAGACGCGCATCCTCCTGGCAGGGCCCGCGGGGCAGGACCCGCGGCTCGGGCCCCTGCTGCGCGACCTGGAGGCCGCGCTGGCGGAGGTTGCCGCGCTCACCACCGCCTCCGGCGCGGCGGACGCATCGCTCACGCGGCGCACGCTGGACCGCACGCGCGTGGTGCCGCGCCTGCGCCAGGCGGGCGGAGGGGGCGCCTCGTGAGCGTCCGCGCGCGGGTCCGCTTCTGGGCCGCCGCGCTGGGCGTGGCGGCGGTCGCGGCGCTGGGCTTCGCGCTGGGACGGGGGACCGGGCGTGCGGCGCCCTCGGCGCCCCCATCCGCCGCGGCCGCCGCGCCGGAGTCGCTGTACGTGGCCGGCCGGCGTGCGCTCTCGGACGGCAGGCACCGCGAGGCCGCGGCGCACTTTCGCCGGGTGTGGGCGGAGGGGCCGGCCTCGCCCCGCGCGGCGGATGCGCCGTACTGGGAGGCGCTGGCCCGCTACCGCGCGGGAGACGCGGCGGAGCTGCGCGCCGGCCTGCGGGCGCTGGACGCGCAGGCGCGCCGCTATCCCCGCGCCGCCACCCGCGCCCAGTCCGCGGCGCTGGCTTCTCGCATCCGCGCGGTGCTGCGGGGCGGGGCAGGGCCGTCCGCCGCCCCCGGGGCTTTGCCAGTGGACGTCGATTCGGCCTGCGCGGCGGGTGGCGCGGAGGAGCGCGTCACGGCGCTGTCGTCGCTGCTGGACGAGGACCCCGCGCGCGCCGCGCGGGTGCTGGGCGCGATGGCGCGCCGCGGCGACTGCCCGCCCGCCGTGCGCCGCCGTGCCATCATGCTCCTGGCCCAGCGCCCCGGCCCCGCGGCGGCCGAGATCATCGTCCACGCCGCGCGGAACGATCCGTCGGCGGAGGTGCGGGCGGAGGCGGCGATGTGGCTGGGCGCCTTTCCGGAGGCGGGCGTGCTGCCGGTGCTGGACTCCATCGCCCGGCACGCGGACCAGGACGAGCGCGAGAACGCCCTGGCCGGCATCGCGCAGCTGCACACGCCGGAGGCGCGTGCGTCCCTGGAGCGCCTGCTGCGCGACCCGGCCCTATCGATCGAGGTGAAGGAAGCGGCGCTGCAGGCGGTGACGGGGTTCGATCCGGGACCCGACGAGGCGGCGCTGCTGCGCGCCCTCTATCCCTCGCTCGATCCCGGGCTCAGGCGGCTCGCGCTCCAGGCGCTGGGCCACGTGGAGGATGCAGAGAACGCCGAATGGCTGCTGCGGACGGGGCTGGATCCCGCCACGCCGTCCACCCTGGCGGGCGAGGCGATCTTCTGGTCCGCGCGCGCCGGCATCCCCCGCGCGCGGCTGATCGCGCTGTATCCCACGCTCAAGGATCCCGCGCGCCGAGAGCGCCTGCTGCACGCGCTGAGCGAGGCCGATCCCCCCGCCGTCGACCTGCTGCGCCACGCCGCCGAGCACGACCCAGACCCCGGGCTGCGCCTGACGGCACGCGAGTGGCTGCGCGAGCGGGCCGAATCGCATCCATAGGGAAGATCCGATGTAAATCCAGGAAAAGATCGGGGGTACAGAGGGACAGACAAAAGCCAGAGGAGCAGAGGGAAGAGCGGTCGTCCTCTGTTCCTCTGGCTGTTCTCTGTTCCTCTGTACTCTCGATTTTGTTGTTCAGGACGGGGAGGGAAACGAGATGCTTGTTCTGCTCGTGTTCGCATGTTATATAACAAACGGACTTCATTCCTTCCCCTCCTCGTTCTGCTGGAAATCCCATGGTTCCCACCCGCTTTTTCCTCGCCGTTCTCCTTGTGACGAGCGCCGCGCCGGGGTGCGGCGGGGACGCGGCCAGCCAGGAGCCGGCGTTCTCGCGGGCACAGGCCGCCTTCATGGGGCACGACTTCGATGCCGCCGAGGCTGCCTACCGCGAGGTGCTGCAGACCGACACCGTCGCCGCGCACCGCACGGAGGCGGGGGCTGTGCTGGCCGGCATGGCGTGGCGGCTGCGGCACGACACCGCCACGGCCGCCGGCCTGCTGCGGGAGCTGGAGGCGAGCGGGCCCGGCCGGTACCGCGCGCGGATGGAGCGCGCGCGGATGCTCGCCGCGCACCATGCCTGGGGCCCGGCGGGGGAGGCGGCGGCCGCGGCGGTGCAGCCGGCGGAGGACGCGGGTGGCCGGGACCGCGCGAGGACCGCGCGCGCCGCCACGGTGATCGAGCCGGCGCTCCGCGCGCGGCTGGGACGCCCCGGCGGGGCGGCGGTGGACTCCGGCACGCTGGCGGCCGCCGTCGCCGAGCTGCGCGAGCTGGTGCGGGCCGCTCCGGGGGTGCTGGAGCCGGCGCGGTGGCTGGTGCTGGGCGGCGTGCTCCTCCACGACGGGCCCGCGGTGCTGGAGGGGTGGACCTCGTACTACCTGGTCTCCACCGGCGATACCGCCCGCGGACCCCTGGCGGAGCCGCGCCGCACCCTCTCCGCCCTCCTCCCCGCCTGGACGGGCCAGGCGGCGCAGCGCACCGCGCTGGTGCACGCGCTGGCCGATTCGCGCTTTTTCGACGCGGCCGCCGCGCTGGCCCTGGAGCCCGCCGGCGGCGCGGCGCCCGCCGATCCGCGCGCGGCGGAGCTCGTGGCCTACGCGGAGTTCCTCTACGACGCCGCGGAGCTGACGGACGAGTACTACCGGCAGACGGCGTTGGGACGCGGCGACCACCGCGCCTGGCGCCGCGAGCTCCGCGAGCTGGGACGGGCGCTCTGGCCCCGGCTGGCGTGGGAGGGCGCGCCGCCCCGCTACTCCGAAGAGCGTGCACGGGAGGAGGCGGACCGCCGCTTCGGCGCCGTGGTGATCGCCGGGGAGACGGCGGGCTACGAGGACATGCACTACGGCCACCGCGTGGTGGACGAGCAGCGGACGGTGCGCCAGTACGGGCACCAGGCCGCGGTGCGGTTCGTCTCCCTGGACGCGATGGCCTCCAACGGGTTCCAGAGCTGGGCGTGGGACGGGCGCGCGGCGCACGGCGGGTGGCAGAACGAGAACGGCATCGTGCAGGTACGCCCCGGCTACGTGGACGAGCCGCGCCAGGCCTGGGCCGCCGTGACCGACACCGCGGCCGTCCGCAGGGGCGCGGCGGAGCTCGCGCGCGACAGCGCGGCCGACGCCGCGCGCGCCCTCGCGGCCCCGGTGGCCTACTTTCCCAGCGTGCTCGCGCGGATGCAGCGCGACGACGGCCGCGCGCTGCTGGACTCGCTGCGCGGGGCGGGGCTGGCCGGCCCCGCGCTGGAGGCGGCGTTCCAGCGGATCGTGGGCGAAGCCGTCCAGGAAAGCTCCATCTTCGCGCACGAGGGACGGCACGCCATCGACCAGACGCTGGGCCGCTTCAGCACCGAGGAGCTGGAGTACCGCGCCAAGCTGTCGCAGGTGGTGTTCGCGCCGCGGCCGCGGCTGGCCCTGGCGGGCACCATGGACGCCAACGTGGGCGACCGCACGCCGCACGGCCGGGCCAACGCGCGCGTGCTGCGCGGGATCCTGGAATGGATGCAGGCGCACGCGGCGGAGGTCGCGGGGCTGGACCCCTCCGCTCCCCTCCTTCCGCAGCTCCCGCTCCTGAGCGACGCGCAGCTGCGGGAGGCGGTCGCGTCGCTGGACCCGCTGGCGGACGGCGCCGCGCCGCCGGGACCGGAGGGATGACGCGCACGGGTGCCGCCGAGGCACCCCGTCCCCGCGGCGTTGCGCCGGCGGCCGGCCGGCTGCTATTTGAGCGCATGCACCTTCGCCTGGACCCCGCCAGCCCCGTTCCGCTGTACCACCAGCTGGCCGAGGCGCTGCGCTACCAGATCGCCACGGGCGCCCTTGCGCCGGGGACCGTGCTTCCGCCGCTGCGCCGCGCGGCCACGGAGTGGGGCGTGAACCTGCACACGGTGCGGCACGCCTACGCCGTGCTCGCCGAGCAGCGGCTGGTGCGGACGCAGGCACCCACCGGCACCGTGGTCCTGGGCTCCGCGGCCGCCCCGGCGCAGGGGCACGACGTGGACGCCTTCGTGGCCGGCGTGCTGCGCGAGGCGGCGGGCACCTGGGGCCTTTCCCCGTCGGAGCTGCAGCAGCGGCTGGCGCTCGCGGTGGAAGCGGGGGAGCCGGCTTCCGCCACGGTGCGCGTGGTGGAGTGCAGCGAGACGCAGGCCGAGGACCTGGCGCGGCAGGTGGAGGCGGCGTGGCGGGTGCGGGCGATCCCGTGGAGCCTGGAGCGCCCGGGCGAGCCGCCGGAGGGTCCCGTGGTCGCCACCTACTTTCACTACAACGACATCCGCACCCGCTGGCCGGAGCGGTTCGCGGCGGTGCAGTTCGCCTCCATCCGTCCCGATCCCGCCCTGGCGGAGCAGCTGCGGCCGTTCGTGCGCGAGGGCGGCGCCACCCCGGTGCTGCTGTGCGAGCGGGACCCCAGCATGGCGCGCAACATCGCCGCGGACCTGGCGGCCGTGCTCCCGCCCGGCCGCTTTGCCGTGGACACCTTCGTCACCGCCGCCCCCGCGGACGCCCTGGACGCCGCGGGTGCGCGGCAGCCGGTGCTGTTCGCGCCGCGGGTGTGGGGCGCGCTCCACCCGGACCGGCGCGCGGACCCGCGCGCCTTCGAGGTCCGATACCGCTTCGATCCCCAGGACCTGGCCGCCGCCGGCGCCAGGCACCACTGGGCCCCGCGGGTCTGACTCCGCCACGGCTCGCCTCCATCTCCCCCCGGCGCGCCTCGCCCGGATCCGGGAACGCAAGTGTAACCTCCGCCGCTCCGCCGGTGTCCACGGATCCGGAACGAGCATCCCCATCTCACGGCGGAAGGCCCGATGATCAAGCGATTCAGCGCGGTGCTCTGCGTGGCCCTGGCGGGGTGCGCGGGCACGGGCGGGACGGCAGCGGTGGCGCCGCAGACCCTCATCCCCATCGAAGAATTGTTCGGCAACCCGCGGGCGTCGTGGGCGCAGGTGTCGCCGGACGGCCGCTCGGTGGCGTACATGAAGGCCGTCGGCGGGCGGATGAACGTGTTCGTGCGGCCCGTGGACGGGGGACCCGAGCGGCTGGTGACGCGCGACACGGTCCGCGCCATCCCCTGGTACCGCTGGTCCGCGGACGGCGCGCGCATCCTGTACCTGCAGGACACCGGGGGCGACGAGGGATATCACCTGTTCGCCGTGTCCGCCGATTCCGCCGCGGCGGCCCGCGACCTGACGCCGTTCGCGGGGGTGGAGGTGGAGCTGGTCGCCGCGCCGCACGCCACCCCCGGCACGGTGGTGGTGACCATGAACCGGCGCGATCCGCGGCTCGCGGACGCCTGGCGGGTGGACCTGGCGACCGGCGCGCTGCAGCCGGCCGCGGAGAACCCCGGGACCTTTCTGGGCTACGCGGCGGATGCGCAGGGCCGCGTCCGCGCCGCGCAGGCGCTGGACTCGCTGGGCCGCTACTCGCTGTGGATGCGCGAGAGCGAGGCGCAGGCGTGGCGGCGGGTAGCGGAGTATCCCGTGGAGGACCGCATCGTCCCGCTGCGCGTTGCCGCGGACGGGCGGCTGTACATGACCAGCAACCACGGCTCCGACCTCATCCGCCTGGTGCTGGTGGACCCGCGCACCGGCGCCGAGACGGTGGTGCACCAGGACCCGCTGGGCGAGGCGGACCTGGAGGCCGCGCACTTCGACGAGCGCACGGGCGAGCTGCTGGCCACCGTGTACGTGGGCGATACGATGCGCATCTACCCCCACGCGCCGGAGGTGGAGCGCATGGTCGCGGCGATGCGGGGCGCGCGGCCCGGAACGCTGGAGGCGCTCAGCTGGAGTGCGGACCGCGCGGTGTGGGTGGCCCACGTCAACTCGCCCTCGGACCCCGGCGGTGCCTACCTCCTTCGCCCCGGCCGCGCGCCGGAGCTCCTTTTCGAGCCTCGGCCCTGGCTGCGGCGCTACGCCCACGCGGCGACGCGCGCCGTCCGCTACCCCGCGTCCGACGGGCTGGCCATCCCCGGCTACCTGACCGTGCCGGGCGGCGAGGGCCCCTGGCCGCTGGTGCTGATGGTGCACGGCGGCCCGTGGGACCGCGACCGCTGGCAGTGGACGGCGCAGGCGCAGCACCTGGCCAACCGCGGCTACGCGGTGCTACAGCCCAACTACCGCGGCTCCACCGGCTTCGGCAAGCGGTTCGCGCGGGCGGCACGCAGGGAGTTCGCGGGGCGGATGCACGCGGACCTGCTGGACGGCGTGCGCTGGGCGGTGGAGCAGGGGATCGCGGACGCGGAGCGCGTGGCCGTCATGGGCGCCTCGTACGGCGGATACGCGGCGCTGGTGGGGCTCACCTTTACGCCGGACGCCTTTGCGTGCGCGGTGGACTACTCCGGGCCCAGCGACCTGGTGACGCTCGTGGAGTCGTTTCCGCCGTCGTGGGGGCCGTTTCTGCCGCGCTCGTGGTACCCGTTCGTGGGCGATCCGCGCGTGGCGGGGGACCGCGAAGACATGCGCCGCCGCTCACCGCTGTTCCGGGCGGACTCGGCGCGGGCGCCGCTGCTCATCTTTCAGGGCGCCAACGACCCGCGGGTCACGCGCGCCCAGTCCGACCACGTGGCGCGGGCGCTGCACCGGCGCGGCATCCCCGTCACCTACCTGGTGGCGGGGGACGAGGGCCACGGCTGGGGAAACCACGAGACGGCGCTGGCCGTGACCCGCGCCACGGAGCTGTTCCTGGCGCGCTGCCTGGGCGGCGCCGCGCAGCCCTCCGTCTCGCCGGAGATCGATGCCGCGCTGGCCGCCATGACCGTGGATGTCGACACGCTCCCCGAGCCCGCGTCGTCCCGCTGACCCCGGAAAAGAATGCCTCACATGGAGCCAGCACAGGAATCCGCAGGGAAGACGAAACCGTTGTAAATCCTTGATGTTCCGGAAGAGCCAACCGGATTCCTGAGCCCGAAATGCCTTCCTTTGCCGCCCGACCTATCCCACAAGTTCGCGGCCGCCGAAGTTGATGCGGCGGCGCTCGTTTGCCCCGGAGCCTCCCATCGGCAGGAGCCGTGCTAGAAGTCGCATTTGTCATCCTCACAGCAAAGGGTTGTAGGATGCTTCCGGCGGCAGATAGGAGGATCAAATACTCCGTGCCCTCCGGGCCCTCCGTGTGAGGCAAGCGGTTTCTGCTTACACCGGGTGTTCAGCCGGATCGGTCCGACAGTCTCTCAAGCAGAAGCGGCCCCGCGCAGAAGCGCGGGGCCGCCTTGTCGTCCCGGCAAGACCGGTGTTCCGCCGGTCAGCGGCCGCCGAAGGGGGTGCCGCCCGAGGGCTGCTCGTCCGGGCGCGGCTGCCGCACGCGGGGCGGGCGGCCAAAGTTGTACTGCACGCCCAGGTGCACGGCCCGCGAGGTGAACGAGCGCTCGGTGAGCTGGATGACGTTGTCGTCGCCCGCGCGGATGCGGAAGCGCTGCGTGTTGAACGGGTCCGACACCCGCAGCGTCAGGTTCATCCGGTCGCCGTACAGCTTCTGGCGCACCGCCATGTTGGCGAACCCGAAGGCATCGAACTTACCGCCCTCGATCTGCATGGGCGCGCGGTAGAAGTACATCGCCGTGAGCGAGGTGCGCGGGGTGACGTTGAAGGTGCCGTTGAACCGCGCCGACCAGGTCACCGCGTCGGAGGAGAGGCTGGCCTCACCGGAGCTGCCCTCCGTCACCATCTTGAAGACGTTGAACGCCGCCAGGCCGTTGAACCGCGACCCCAGCCGCAGCGTGCCGTTCAGGTCCGCGCCCCACGAGCTCCCCGTGTCCAGGTTCTTGAAGCTCACCGACGTCACCTCGCGTCCCGCCACCACGTCGTCGGTGTCGACGATGAAGCGGATGACGTCGGTGGTGCGGCGGTAGAAGGGCGACAGCTGCACCGAGCCCAGCTGCCCCGAGTGCTGCACCCCCAGCTCGATGGCATCCGTGTACTCGGGGTTCAGCCGCGGGTTGCCCAGGAAGACGTTCTGCAGGTCGAAGAACGTGGGGAACGGGTTCAGCTCCTGCGTCCCCGGCCGGCGGATGCGGCGCGAGTAGCTCAGCTTCACCTGCGTGGCGTCGTCCAGGTTGTACGCCGCCAGCGCGCTGGGGAACAGGCTCGTGTAGGCGTGCGGGTAGCTTTCCCCGCCGGAGAGCGCGAAGTCGCGGCTGGCGCGCTCCGCCCGCAGCCCCGCCTGCATCTCCACCTTGCCCACGCCGTGGCTGAGCACCCCGTACACGGCGTTCACCCACTCGTCGAACTCCAGGTCGTTGCTCAGGCTGCTCGGCGTCCAGGCCCCCGTCCCCATCGAGTCCGTGAGGACGCGGAAGTCGCGGTCCAGCCAGCGCGCCGTCCCCTTGTACCCCGTCTCCAGCTTGCTCCGCTCCCCGAAGGCGCGCGTGTAGTCGGCCTGGGCGGTGAGCTGGTGGGTGAGGGCGTCCAGCGCGTCCGCCTGCCCCTCGTACGGGGTGGCGGCCATGATGCCGGGGTCGCGCGACCAGCGCCACA
>DASUVG010000071.1:0-31690 GCA_036379135.1 Longimicrobium sp. | reverse complement strand
GATCCTTCGGTCGCGCGCAAGCGGTTGTGCTGGTTCACGTTGTGCGGCGCTCCCTCAGGAAGCCAACGCCGTGGGTAAAGGGGCGGGGGCCTCCAGCAGGTCCTTTCTGGGTCCTTCCTCCCGGAGCACCAGATCGAAGTAAACCGGCTGTCCAGGCAGCGGCACGCTTCTCGCCGCGCGCGGCGCGAACCTCAACGGGGGTTGCTTCCATGCGCCGCTGCCACCTTCCCCTGCTCGCTCTCCTGGCCAGCGCCATCGCGTGCCAGGACACCACCACACTCACACCCGCGCCTCCGGCCGAGACTCAATTCACGACCGCGAGCGGGGGAACCGACCTCCGATCGGGCTACGACTACCTCTGCGTACTGCGCAGTGGGAGCGTCGTGTGCTTCGGCGAAGCGGACGAGGGCCAGCCCATCGGCGTGCACAGGGCCGCAACCGGCACCTTCGTCAAGCTGGCCACGGGTGCGACGCACGCCTGCGCCCTGCGCAGCGACGGCGCGGTGGAATGCTGGGGAGCGAACGACTTCGGGCGGGCGCCGCCGCTCAGGCGAGCGGCCACCGGATCGTATACCTGGGTCAGCGCCGGCCTGAGCCATGGCTGCGCGGTGCGCACCGACGGCAAGGTGGAATGCTGGGGGTCCAACGCCTACGGCCAGGCACCCGAGCTGGTCACGCCGCAGACCGGCAGCTTCACCCAGGTGAGCGCGAGCGCGGCCAGTACCTGCGCGCTGCGGAGCGACGGAGTCATCGAGTGCTGGGGCATCCGTGATCGGGCGCCGCCCGTCAAGACGGCCCCGTCCGGCGTGTACGTAAAGCTGGGCGACGCACTCGGCAACACGAACTGCGCGTTGACCAGCACCGGCGTCGCGGACTGCTGGGGCTACCAGAACGGCTTCCACGCCGGGCCATACGTGCAGGTGGTGGCGGGCGCGGGGCACCAGTGCGCGCTCCGCGCCAACGGAGACCCGGACTGCTGGGGTTACCCCGGGTCGTGGGAGGGGCTGGACGAGCGCAGCATGATGACGGGGGGATGGTCGCGAATCACCGCGGGCAGCTACCACACCTGCGGGCTGCGCGCGGACGGATACTTCGAGTGCTTCGGGGTGCAGTCGATGGGATCGAACGCGCCCGACGTGATTCCGGTCGCCGACATCCCCGAATCCAGGCTGACGAGCACGAACCTGATGCGCATCGAATGGCGCGACCTCAACTCCAACGAGCATCGCACCGAGATCGAGCGCAGCGTCACCGATCGCGACCGCAATCCGACCACCTGGACCCGCATCGGCTCGGTTGCCGCCACCCGCAGGACGTTCACGGACAGCGTGGCGGCCGGAGCGACATACATGTACCAGGTGCGCGTGTGCAACAACGCGGGATGCTCCCCCTGGAGGCTGTCGAATCCAACGCCGTTCGCGGCGGCGGTACCCCCGGCACCCTCCGCGGTGGCGGCAACCGGCCATCCCTGCGCACCCGAGTCCTGTCTACGGGTCACGTGGACGATCGACGACACCTTCGTCGAGTCGTTCCGCCTGCAGCGCAGGGTGAACACCGGCGGCGGCTACGGCACGTGGCAGGAGCTGGCCCCGCAGAGCCGTTCCGTCACGGACTTCTACGACTACGGGCTCACGCCCGGGGCCAGCTACCAGTATCGCGTCCGGGCCTGCAACCGCCGCGGGTGCTCCGCGAATGCCCTGAGCAACGCCATCGTCGCACCGTACCCTCCGCGGCCGGCGGCGCCGGCATCGCTCTCGGCTGCCGCGATGGGCAACTACATGCACGTCGCCTGGGGTGACGTCGCGGACGAGGCGACCTACGAGCTGCAGCGCCGCCAGCACGACGGCGCGGCGTACGGCGCGTGGTCCAGCCCGGTCGTCCGAACGATGAACGTCACGATGCACGACGACCCCGTGGTACCGGGCACGCTGTACCAGTACCGTATTCGCGCGTGCAACCCGGGCGGCTGCTCCGCGTACACCTCCAGCGCGCCGACGCGAGGCTGACGGGCCTGAGCGCGTGCCCATCTCGTTGGAGAGCAGAATCAGCCCCCACCAGAAATCCGGTGGGGGCTTTGCGTGTCGATGAAGCCGGCTAGACCAGCATACCAGACTTTGCTCACCCAGAGGGAACAGAGGGGTGGGGCAATCTCCAATGCCGTCCTCTGTTCCCTCTGTTCCCTCTGGGTGAGAATAATCCTTGCCCGGGATTCGGTATCGCCCCCCTTCGACCTTGCTTGACGCTCCTCTCCCCCTCCCGTAGTCTTCCCCCGAACCGAATCCCGGCCGAAAGGAGGCCGGGATTTCCGATCCCAGGGCTGAACTGGATGGACGCATGAGCACCGACTTCGACGAACTGCGCCGATTGCGACGGGCCCGCGACCGGATGGACCGCGAGTACGCGCAGCCGCTCGACGTCCCGGCGCTCGCCCGCACGGCGCTGATGTCGCCGGCGCACTTCAGCCGCCGCTTTCGCGCGGTGTACTCCGAGACGCCGTACTCCTATCTCATGACCCGGCGCATCGAGCGGGCAAAGGCGCTGCTGCGCAACGGCGAGCTGAGCGTGACGGCGGTCTGCTTCGAGGTCGGCTGCACCAGCCTGGGCTCCTTCTCCGCAAAGTTCACCGAGCTCGTCGGCGAAACGCCGTCCATGTACCGCGCCCGTGACCACGACGAGCTGCGGATGATGCCCACCTGCCAGACGATGGTGTTGACCCGGCCGCGCAAACGCAGGGATCCGGAGCCCGCGAAAGAGAGCAGTTTTGAAGAAGCAATCGCCGCCGCACCCGCGTAGCTTCATCTCGTGACCGATTCACTCCCGGATTTCACCAAGCGAGGTGCCATGTCCGTTTCACTCAGTACCGTGCACGTTCTCGTCGACGACCCCGACGCCGCCCTGGGCTTTTACCGCGACGTCCTCGGCCTGACGGTGCGCGACGAGGTCGCCCACGGCGGCTTCCGCTGGATCACGCTCGTCCCCGACAACCAGCCCGACATCAAGATCGTGCTCTCCCAGCCGCATGCGGGGCGCTCGCAGGAGGACGGCGACGCCATCGCGGCCCTGCTGGCCAAGGGTGAGCTGGGATCCGTCTTTCTGCGCTCCGACGACCTGGATGCGACCTTCGCCAGGATCGCCACCGCGCCCGGCGTGGAGGTGCTGGAGGAGCCCGCCAGCCGGTTCTGGGGCGCCCGCGACGCCGCCGTGCGCGACCCCGCGGGCAACCTGGTCCGCATCGAGCAGGCATAGAACCCAAAAAGAACGGGCCTCACACGGAGTCAGCGGAGTTAACGGAGTTTTCTTGTGGCGTTTCCTCCGCTTCCACGGTCCGGAACCTGGTTCATGGAGCGGGTGGAGGCAGGTGACGCAGACGGAGACCACGAACGCGGCTCCGCCAACCGATGGAGACGATGAGCAAGGCCACGACGATGGACACGCAACCGCCCGCGCTGCACGCCGCCGACCGCCACGACCTGATCCGCGTGCACGGCGCGCGCGAGAACAACCTCAGGAACGTCAGCGTCGAGATCCCCAAGCGACGGCTGACGGTGTTCACCGGCGTCTCCGGCTCGGGCAAGAGCTCGCTGGTGTTCGGCACGATCGCGGCGGAGTCGCAGCGGCTGATCAACGAGACCTACAGCGCTTTCGTGCAGGGCTTCATGCCGACGCTGGCGCGGCCCGAGGTGGATCTGCTGGATGGCCTGACGACGGCGATCATCGTGGACCAGGAGCGGATGGGCGCCAACCCCCGCTCCACCGTCGGCACCGCGACCGACGCCAACGCCATGCTGCGCATCCTGTTCAGCCGCCTCGGGCAGCCGCACATCGGGCCTCCGACCGCCTACTCGTTCAACGTCCCCATGCGCAAGGCCAGCGGGGCGATGACCGTGGACAAGGGCAGGGGAGAGCGGATCGTGGTGCGCGACGTGGTCTACTACGGCGGGATGTGCCCGCGCTGCGAGGGGATGGGCTCGGTCAACGACATCGACCTGTCCGCGCTGTACGACGACAGCAAGTCGCTCAACGAGGGCGCGCTCACCATCCCCGGCTACAGCATGGAGGGGTGGTACGGCCGCATCTTTCGCGGCTGCGGCTTCTTCGATCCGGACAAGCCGATCCGCGAGTACAAGAAGAAGGAGCTGCACGACCTGCTCTACAAGGAGCCGACAAAGATCAAGGTCGATGGGATCAACCTGACGTACCTGGGCCTGATCCCGCAGATCCAGAAGTCGTACCTGTCCAAGGACGTGGAGGCGATGCAGCCGCACATCCGGGCCTTCGTGGAGCGGGCGGTGACGTTCACCACCTGCCCCGACTGCGGCGGCACCCGGCTCAACGAGGCCGCCCGGTCTTCCAGGATCGAGGAAAAGAACATCGCCGACGTCTGCTCGATGCAGATCAGTGACCTGGCCGACTGGGTCCGCGGTTTGGACGAGCCGTCGGTGGCGCCGCTGCTCAAGGGACTGCAGCACCTGCTCGACTCGTTCGCGGAGATCGGGCTGGGCTACCTCTCGCTGGACCGGCCCTCGGGCACGCTGTCGGGCGGCGAGGCGCAGCGGACGAAGATGATCCGCCACCTGGGCTCGTCGCTCACCGACGTCACCTACGTCTTCGACGAGCCGACGGCCGGGCTGCACCCCCACGACGTACAGCGGATGAACGACCTGCTGCTGCGGCTGCGGGACAAGGGGAACACGGTGCTGGTGGTGGAGCACGAGCCGGAGACGATCGCCATCGCCGACCACGTCGTCGACCTGGGCCCCGGCGCCGGCACGGCGGGTGGCGAGGTGGTGTTCCAGGGCACCGTCCAGGGGCTGCGGGCCAGCGGCACCATCACCGGCCGCCACCTGGACGACCGTACGTCGCTCAAGCCGGCGCTGCGCACGCCCACCGGAACGCTGCAGATCCGCGGCGCCAGCACCCACAACCTGCGGGACGTCGATGTCGACATCCCGCTCGGCGTGCTGGTGGTGGTGACCGGCGTGGCCGGCTCGGGAAAGAGCTCGCTGATCCACGGCTCGGTGTCGGGGCGCGACGGGGTGATGTCGATCGACCAGACCCCGATTCGCGGCTCGCGGCGCAGCAACCCGGCGACGTACACGGATCTCCTGGAGCCGATCCGCAAGGCGTTCGCGAAGGCCAACGGCGTAAAGCCGGCGCTGTTCAGCCCCAACTCCGAGGGCGCCTGCCCCACCTGCAACGGCGCCGGCGTCATCTACACCGACCTGGCGATGATGGCCGGCGTCGCCACCCCCTGCGAAGACTGCGAGGGAAAGCGGTTCCAGGCGTCGGTGCTGGAGTACCGGTTCGGCGGCAAGGACATCAGCGAGGTGCTGGCGATGCCGGTGACGGAGGCGGCGGAGTTCTTCGGGTCCGGCCCGGCAAAGACGCCGGCGGCCCACGCCATCCTCTCCCGGATGGCCGACGTGGGGCTCGGCTACCTGAGCCTGGGCCAGCCGCTCACCACGCTCTCCGGCGGCGAGCGGCAGCGGCTCAAGCTGGCCACGCACATGGGCGACAAAGGCGGCGTCTACGTGCTGGACGAGCCGACCACCGGCCTGCACCTGGCCGACGTGGAAAACCTGCTGGGGCTGCTGGATCGGCTGGTGGACGCGGGCAAGTCGGTGATCGTCATCGAGCACCACCAGGCGGTGATGGCGCACGCCGACTGGATCATCGACCTGGGCCCCGGCGCGGGCCACGACGGCGGCCGCATCGTCTTCGAGGGCACCCCCGCCGACCTTGTCGCGGCGCGGTCAACGCTGACCGGCGAGCACCTGGCGACCTACGTCGGCTGATCAGGCGCTGAGTCGACTGCTGGGTATCTACAGCGCGAGCGGGCGCTGTGCGCGTCAGGATCAAACCGGGCTCATGTCAAAGAACATCATCCAGCTCTACTTCGATAACGGGAAGCGGGTACCATTCGTCGTTCGGCGCGCGAATTGGCCGGCGTTGTACGGCATGGTGATCACCAGCGTTCGTCCGAGGAAGGGAGCGAGCGGATGGTTTGGGGAGGTAGAAGGTTTTCCCCTACCACCACTCGATGGTTCAGCAGGAAACGAATACTGGGGTGTCACTGGAGAGCCGTCATCCGTGCCCAACTCCGGCTCATACCAGTGGAGTATCGTTAACGATATCCCTCCTGAATGGGAGGAGTGGGTGCGGATCCCGAACCAGTAAATGCGTGTCTCTGGTGCGCCGGCGGAGTATGCCAGTCGCCCGCTCGCGGGAGCAAATCCCAGGCAAGCGGGAAACACCGGGGTTGCTGCAGCATCCGTGGCGAAGCCACCACGGATGTTGCCACGTTTTACCCCGCCTGCTGGACCGGCTGGTGGACGCCGGCAAGTCGGTCATCGTCATCGAGCACCACCAGGCGGTGATGGCGCACGCCGACTGGATCATCGACCTGGGCCCCGGCGCCGGCCACGACGGCGGCCGGATCGTGTTCGAGGGAACGCCGGCCGACCTGGTGGCGGCGCGGTCCACGCTGACCGGTGAGCACCTCGCGGCGTTTGTCGGCGGTCGTGCAGAGGCTGTCGCGGCGCGCTGAAAATGAGGAGAGGACGCGGAGGGCTTGATGCCGTCTCCGCGTCCTCCCGTTGCTGTTGGCCTGGAGCGAGCTTCAGTTCGCGTGGCTGGCCACATCATCACCGGTCCACTTCGCGGCGGCCTCCGAGGCGGCACGCAGGTCATCGTCGAGCTCCCGAACCGCTTCTGCTGGGCTACCTGCGGCTGGGCCAGCCGCTCACCACCCTCTCCGGCGGCGAGCGGCAGCGCCTGAAGCTCGCGACGGAGACGGGAGAGGCCGGCGGCGTCTACGTGCTCGACGAGCCCACCACCGGCCTCCACCTGGCCGCCCTGCGGCAGCTACTCGGCCTGCTGGACCGGCTCGTGGACAGCGGCAAGTCGGTCATCGTGAGCGCTGAGCGACTCCGCGCTTCCCACCTGCCGGTGCCTGAATTGAAGGCTCCGCCGCCCTATCCGGGCAGCGGGGCCTTCGTACGTCCGGCATGACGGCTCAACTCGCCCCGTGCGCGGGCCGCACGCTCATGCCCCACAGACCGGCGGGGTGGTGGCGTTTCGCCGCGGCCGGCGTGGCGGGCGCCGGGCACCCCTGGTTAGCGAGCGGCTCGATGCCGAGCTTCTGCAGCACCAGGTCGGCCGAACGGATCGAGCCGTTGACCCACCCCTGCATGTCGGAATACGCCTCGTTGCAGGTGTAGATGTTCTCGAACGGCTCCACCAGGCGCGGGATCACCTCTTCGTCCCTGGCGTCCAGGGCCCACTGGTGCACGGCGTAGCCGAAGTCGCTCTGGCCGTCCCAGAGGCGGTAGCTGGTGAGGATGGGCTGCGGCACGTGGGGTGTGTTGTACAGTTCGCCGAACAGCCGCAGCGCCTCCGCCACCACGGCGTTGGACGCGGCGAACATCGTCTGCGGCTTCGCCTCGTTGTGCTTGCGCTGCTCGGGCGAATCGAACAGCTCGCCCACGCTCTGCAGCCCCTGCCAGAAGTTGGTGTTGTCCCAGTCGCAGTAGATGGTCAGCGCGGCGGGCAGGTCCGGCGGCGGAGGGCTGGTGTCCTTGCGGTCCTGCTCCACCCCGCGCAACGAATAGAAGGGATATACGGCGTTCACCGGCAGGTCCGTGAAGGACGGGCCGTAGGCCACGGGCACGTCCAGCTCCTGCCACCACGACCGCTCGAAGTACAGGTTGATCTTGAGCAGCCGCTGGTCGGTGGTGGTCTGCAGATCCTTCCAGAGCTGGTTGGCCCTCTCCTGCTTCTTCCTGTCCGTGCTGTGGCGCTGGTTGAGCACCGGGGAAGTCGCGAAGAGGGTCTCCAGCGCCCCGCGGGCCACGGCCAGGATGATCTGCGGTGCACGGATGGTGGCTCTGGTGCCGCCCGGGACGGACGGAGACGCCGAGACGTATTCCGGCGCCTGCGTAAGCTGCGCCTCAAAGCCGCCCTCGTGCTCCACCAGGGCGTCAACGTTCGTACTTACGAAGATCTGCCCCTTCTGCCCTTCCACCCGCCGTACGAGGGCGTCGGTCAGGGTGCCGTAGCCCTTCTCGAAGGTGAAGTAGGTGGGGTTCTGGGGAAAGTCCTCCATGAGCTGGAAGGCTTCGCCGGCGTTCATGGTGGACCAGAACGGCGATTCGAAGCCCAGGGTCTGCGCCAGCATGGCGCAGCACTCTTCCGTGTGGCCCATGTCGCGCAGCAGCCCCCACAGCTGCCACCGGTAGAGCGGCGTGCCCTTCCAGGTGAACTCCATGCGCAGCCTCTGCCAGAACTTCGGTGTGGGATTCTCCGGGGGCTCGTGGTGGTTGGCCCGCACCACCCGGTGATACGCCTCCTCCAGCAGCATCACCGGCTGCCGGTTCCGCTCCTCCGGCGACAGGCGGAACAGCTCGCTCCAGACCTGGGGCTTTTCCATCGCCTCTTCGTACGTGAAGCCCCGGCCGCGGAACAGGTAGCGGTTGTTGTTCCCGGACATGGGGAACGGGACGATCTCGTCACACAGGTCCAGGGCCTGGAACAGCGCCATCAACTCCTGCATGTGGTAGTTGAAGCGCATCCCCCCCTCCTCGTCACGCACGACGACCGGCTGGCCATCGGATGCCTTCAGGTTGATCAGGTCCGTCTGCAGGCGTCCGCCAGGCCGGTTCAGCCGTTCGAGGATCACTACGCGCTGGCCCGGGTTCTTCTCCAGATAGCGCCAGGCGCAGTACAGGCCCGCCATTCCGGCGCCGACGATGATGAGGTCCGCGCGGTCGGGAATCGATTCTCCGTATGATTCGGGCATGATGATCTCCGCGTTCGCTGATGGTGGGGCGCATGCCGCCGACGTGGGAACCGCCGCTCAATGATGGTTACTTCACCGCCAGGACGGGGGACGGCCGCCCTGAAAGTGGCGGATGCCAAGCTAAATCGCGTCCACGACGCATGCAAGCAAAATGTGGCGGCTAGGTAGTGTTCATCCGGGAAAAGGTATGGCGCTCTCCGGGGCCTGACGTGCGGAGAAATCCCCTGGTTACGCGCCAGGAACCTGGCAGGAGAGGGGGCATGTTCTACGGAGGAGAGCCTGGTGAGAATGCCAGGGTTCGGCTGAAATGCATCGTTCTGTTGCAGACGAGTTTTCTATTGACTTCGCACCGGCGGCAGGTAATTGATTTCGAGCACACACACCGCGGCACGCGCCGTCTCTTTCATGCACCCGCTTCCATGAGGAGCATCGCCATGAGCATGCAGCTGTCCAACGACTTTGTCTTCAGGCCGATCCCCGAGATCGAGGAGTCCACGCATAAGGCATCCGATAACCCCCTGGGGGACCTGGCGCAGCTGGCCGGCACCTGGGGGGGAACGGGCTTCAACCTGATCTGGCGTCCTCACTTTCAGGCCCAGCCGGGCGCTCCGCCGCAGGACCATTTCCTGGAGCTGAACCTGACCAACGAGACGCTGCAGTTCAACGCGATCCCGGGAGACATCCCCAACCGGGGGTTGCTGCAGCCCGACCTGACCCTGGCGGGAATACAGTACCTGCAGCAGATCAGCGACGCGACCACGCGGCACACCAATCGCACGGCGCTCCACTTCGAGCCCGGCATGTGGCTGAACATGCCCCCGACCACCAACCCCAGGGAGCAGGGTACGGTGTGCCGCCTGGGCTCCATCCCGCACGGCACCACCGTGCTCGCGCAGGGAGTCTCGTTCGTGGTGGAGGGCCCGCCCGAGTTCGACGTGGCCAACACGGTGCCGTTCGAGATCGGCAATCCCCAGAATCCGATCCCCTTCCCGGAGTCGAACCTGTCGGAGCATCATCACTTCCGCTTTCCGGCCGGGGCGCATCCGCACGGCATCACGCAGGAGATGGTGGACAACCCCAACTCCGTGCTGCAGGCCGCCATCGCCGGCCAGACGATCATCCGGACCGTGGTCCTGCAGGTCTCGTCCGATACCACGCAGCCGCTGCCGCCCCAGACGCCCCCCACGCCGCCGCCGCCCCCGCCGCAGACGCTCGAGACGGAGGTGGGCGGCGGGACGGCCAACACGGCCTTCCTGGAGGGCGCGCCCCCGGTGCCGCAGAACGCAAACGCCAATGCCGCGCTGGTGACCGCCACCTTCTGGATTGAAACCGTGCAGGGCCCAGACGGCGAGCCGGACTTCCTGCAACTGCAGTACACGCAGACCGTCCTGCTGAACTTCAACGGGCTGAGCTGGCCCCACGTTTCGGTCGCCACGCTGCGGAACTTCAACCCGTAACGGCGCAACGAACCAAAGGCCCGGCCGCCCTGTCCGGGGGGCCGGCCATCGTGCGTCCGGGTACGCCCGGGCGATCTCCCGTCCGGCCTTCGCGACGTCGAGCGCGAGCGGCTCCACGATCAAGGGCTCGCGGCGCAGCAGCGGCGCATGGTCGACGTGGGGTTGGGCTACCTGCGGCTGGGCCAGCCGCTCACCACGCTCTCCGGCGGCGAGCGGCAGCGCCTGAAGCTCGCGACGAAGATGGGCGAGGCCGGCGGCGTCTACGTCCTTGACGAGCCGACTACCGGCCTGCACCTGGCCGACGTGGAGAACCTGCTGGGGCTGCTGGACCGGCTGGTCGACGCCGGCAAGTCCGTCATCGTCATCGAGCACCACCAGGGGGTGGTGGCGCACGCCGACTGGATCATCGACCTGGGCCCGGGCGCTGGCCACGACGGCGGCCGCATCGTGTTCGAGGGAACGCCGGCCGACCTGGTGGCGGCTCAATCCACCCTCACGGGCCGGCACCTCGCCGCCTACGTCGGCGCCTGACCGGTCGCTGGATCGCTGCGTACAGCCGGGGCGGGCCGGCCAGTCGCAAGCAGGTGCGGTATGTCCTCCACGCCGTTCGCCGGGTGTGATCAGAACGCCAACACGGGCTCCCGCCCTGGCACCGATGAAATCTCCATCTCCCGTCCGACTACTTTTTCAGTGAGTGATCTGATACGGACGATTCGGAGGTTGCATGGGCAAGCTCAAGGTGCTGTTCGTCTGCGCCGAGCCATCGGTCGGCGCCGGGTACCGGCTGCGCATCGATGAGGAGATGCGCGCCGTTCAGGAGCGCGTTCGTGCCTCGGAGTACCGCGACGCGGTGGAGTTCGCCTTCGCCCCCGCCGCGCGGCCGCTGGACCTGATCCAGGCGCTCAACGTCCACCACCCACATGCCGTGCACTTCAGTGGGCATGGCACGCAGGGGGGCACGCTTCAGTTCGTCGGGGACGACGGCGAGGTCCGGCCGGTGAGCCCCACGCTACTCGCCGACGTGTTCCGAAAGGTGCGCGGGCGGGTGCGGCTCGTGGTGCTGAACGCCTGCTCGTCCCGACCGGTCGCCCAGGCGGTGACGGAGGTCGTCGACTGCGCCATCGGGATGTCGAAGCCGATTCTGGACGACACCGCGATCACTTTCTCAGCCGCCTTCTATGGCGCCCTGGGTTTCGCGCTCTCCGTGTGCGAGGCGTTCGACCAGGGAACACTGGCCATCGGGCTGCAGAACCAGCCCGGGGCCGAGGTCCCGGAACTCTTCGCCCGCCCGGGCGTGGACCCCGCGCGTGTGGTGCTGGTGAGCGGCGGACCCCACACCCCCTGCGACGCGGCGCTTGCGGTGGTGCGTGACGAGTTGCAGCGCAGCCTCGGGAGCCTCGCCTCGCAGATAACATATACACTGAACAGCGTTCCTTCCGGCGACCCGGTCCCGCAGCGGCCGGGCGAGCCGCGGGCCAGCTTCCACGACCGCGACCGGCGATGGTTCGTTCACGCCGTGAGCGACGCTTTCGTGGGGTACGCGCAGTTCGCCCTGGAAACCGGAGGATACGACGCACACCGACTGAACCTGGCCGCGTGCGATGAACTGCGGCGGCGGAGCGCGGAGTACGCCTACGCCGCGCTCGACGAGGTGGAAAAGCGGCTTGCCATGTACCGCCTGCGCCTGAAGGGGCTCGTGGACGGCAGCCACACGCCTGAGCGGCGCGCGGAGTGGACGAGCTTGTACAGCCGCCAGGCCGTCAACGCGCTGGCCATCCTGTGGTGCCAGGTGCTCGAGGGATGGGTGATGCTGGATCCGGACGAGTTGCAGGTGGTGCTGGTGGGCACCCACCACCTCGCCCAGGTTCTCCGCGGTGCGACGGTGCCTCAGCGGCTTGCACCCGGGTTGGAAGGCCGCGCCTTCGCGCTGGCGGCGTCTTCGGCCCTGCACGACGAAAAGTGCCGGCTGATCGAAGAAGAGATGCGCCTGGTCGACCCGCCCGCGGCCGAGGAGAAGCCCTCGACGGCGATGCAGGCGCTTGTGGCGGCGGGGCTCGCATGGACGGAGGGTCGGCCGGCGGACTCGGTGGCCGCGTTCGAGCAGGCGCTCTCGTTCAATGAGCTTCGCGACGACCAGCGGGGGTTCGCTGAGACCTCGCTGTGCTACCTGCGCGACCCCGACCACTTTGGCGGGGTGCTGGGCTGCTATCTGCTGGACGTGAGCGGCGGGGGCGCGGCGGCCGAGGCGGGGCTGAAAGCCGGCGACGTCATCATTCGCTACAACGGCGCGCCCGTCGCCGAACCGTACGAACTCTCGCGGCTCATCTCCCGGGCGGCCGGTGCACCGCTGGTGCAGATAGAGGCCGTCCGCGCAGGCGAGCCCATCATCCGCTTCATGCAGGGTGGGACGAGCCTCTCCGCGCGGGCGACGCGGCTGGTGTGCGCGGATGCGTTCGCCGTGTAGATCCACTTCCCTGCACCACCTGTGAGGGAGCGCCACGCGGAAGCTGAATCCACGCAATCGCCTGCGCGCGACCGAAGGACCTCCTCTCGGCCTGCTCGGAGCCGTTCTTCAGCCTCGGTCCGTACCCTCGCGTCTTCTTCCTCGAACCCCACAGCCTGTCATTTCGAAGGAGGCGCCGCGCGGAACCGTCCTCCACTCCAGACCCTGGCGCCGACTGAGAAATCTACTCGCGGCTGCTGGTGGCCCGCCGACCCGCCGGGTACCCGCGGCGTCCACCGCCGGGCTCTGTCGGGCCGCGGGATGGCCGCGGAATCCGCGCGGGCTGCCGCGTCCGCCCTCCAGGCAACCGACGGTAGATTCCTCGGCCCTGCCACCGTTTGCGTGTGCCGAGAAGACAGGCGTGGCCGGGCCTCGGAATGACATACGCTCGCGCGATCCTTGATCGATCCTCGGCGGAGGCGGCGGTGCGGGGCTTCACCTGCTCGCGTGGGCGGAGCCCGCATTCCATCGGAAACCCCGTCGTAATGCAGGCGAGGTCCTTGGGTCGCGCACCGGGTCCTCGGTGCGGGATGGTTACGCGCGGCGCTCGCTCAGGAAGTCGCCGGCCTGGGAGGTTTAGCAACACCCTCTCATATCAGGAAGTCAACGTGTGTCACTTGTACGCCAAAACCTTAAACACCCTCTGATATGAGACTTGCTGGCCACCATCAACACTCAAATCCCTCTCACCACCCGCGTTTCCGCAGTGTGGAAGCACCTCACCAGAGTGTGCGTGTGAAAATCGAGGGGCGCGGCCGACGAATGTTACCAGCGGTTGTCCTGTCGGTCTGATTCGGGTTGATTGGCATCCAAGGAGACGCTCATGAGCAGAGGACAAGACCAGGGCTTTGGCAGCCTGAGCGCGCATGACCAGGCAGAGCTTTCCCGTCTTATGCAGGAGACACTGAAGAAACCCCCGACGATCGGTGTAATCGGCGTCTCCGGCGTCGGAAAGAGTTCCGCGATCAACGCGATGTTCCGGACGCAGCTCCCCATCAGCCACACCGTCGCGTGCACAAAGGAGTTCCGCGACATCCCCATGAGGCTCAAGATCCAGAACGGACCCGCCGAGGGACACGATGTGCAGTTGATCGTCTGCGATGCTCCGGGTCTGGGTGAAGACCGGCGCCTGGATCCCGAGTATCTGCAGATGTACCGCGAGCGGCTTCCGCATTGCGACATCATCCTGTGGCTCATGACGGCGCGCAACCGGGCGATCGCGCTGGACCAACTGTACCTGGAGCAGCTTTCCGAATTCCACGAGCGCCTGGTGTTCGGCGTGAACCAGGTAGACCTGGTTGAGCCGATGGACTGGAAGGTCGGCATGCCCATCCCGTCCCGGCAGCAGGAACAGCACATCCGGGAGATCGTGCGCGACCGCGAAGACCGGCTGGGGCGCTTTCTGGGGCGCCAGATCGAGATCACGCCGTTCGCGAGCAGCAGGGGGTACAACCTGGAGGCGCTGTTCACCAACATGCTCAAGTCCTGCCGGGGCAACCTCAGCTGGATCTATGCCGGTCTGAAGAACTTCAGCTACATCGACTTCGTTTCGGCAGAGACGATGCGCGCGCAGGCCCACTCTCCCCGCGCGGCGCACGAGGCGCGTACCGGTCCCGGGAATCAGGCCCCCCACCGGCAGCAGCGCGAGCCGGGGGACCGGGACCCCGCGCGCGATCCGCGAGACGCGGCTGACGGGCGTGGGGATCGCAACCCGCGGGAGAGGGAGGGGCAGACGTTCGCCGCAGCAGTGCGTGCGTTCTGGGCGTCACTGATCGGCCCCGTTCCCGCCATCGAACAGCAGCGTGTTCGACACGCGATCGGGCGCGACGATCTGGAGGCGAATCCGCCCACCGCTGAAGAACTGGATCGCGCGCAGCAGCGGGTCCGCGAGGCGAGGCGGCGGAGTGGCTGGTAGGTCCGTAACTCCACGACCATCATACGAACCATCCTGACGAGGGGATACACATGCAAACCATGTCGGCCGATGATTTCGACCGCCTCGAGCGGTATCTTCGCGACGCCAAGCGGCGTGCAATGATGGGCGAAGCGATCGCGAAGGAAGACTTCGAGGAATGGCTGCGCAACGCGGCCGCTTGGCTGCTGGACAAGCTCGAAGACGCATGGCGCTGGGTTCGCCGTCAGCTCGGGCTGATCTGATCCGGGTTTACCAGAATGCCGACTGCGGCGTCTACGTCCTCGACGAGCCGACCACCGGCCTGCACCTGGCCGACGTGGAGAACCTGCTCGGGCTGCTGGACCGGCTGGTGGACGCCGGCAAGTCGGTCATCGTCATCGAGCACCACCAGGCGGTGATGGCGCACGCCGACTGGATCATCGACCTGGGCCCCGGTGCCGGCCACGACGGCGGCCGCATCGTCTTCGAGGGCACCCCGGCCGACCTGGTGGCGGCGCGGTCCACCCTCACCGGCGAGCACCTGGCGGCGTTCGTCGGCGGTCGTGCAGAGGCTGTTGCGGCGCGCTGAAAATGAGGAGAGGACGCGGAGGCCTTGATGCCGTCTCCGCGTCCTCCCGTTGCTGTTGGCCTGGAGCGAGCTTCAGTTCGCGTGGCTGGCCACGTCATCACCGGTCCACTTCGCGGCGGCCTCCGAGGCGGCACGCAGGTCATCGCCGAACTCCAGAACCGCTTCTGCCGGGCTACCTGCGGCTGGGCCAGCCGCTCACCACGCTCTCCGGCGGCGAGCGGCAGCGCCTGAAGCTCGCGACGGAGATGGGCGAGGCCGGCGGCGTCTACGTGCTCGACGAGCCCACCACCGGCCTCCACCTGGCCGACGTGGAGAACCTGCTCGGGCTGCTGGACCGGCTGGTTCGACGCCGGCAAGTCGGTGATCGTCATCGAGCACCACCAGGGGGTGATGGCGCACGCCGACTGGATCATCGACCTGGGCCCCGGCGCCGGCCACGACGGCGGCCGCATCGTTTTCGAGGGCACGCCCGCCACCTGGTGGCGGCGCGCTCCACGCTCACCGGCGAGCACCTGGCGGCGTTGATGGGCTGACCAGTCTCTGACGCGGTCACAGGGTGCGTACAGCCGGGACATCGGCCAGTCACGAGAAGCCTCGCCCGGGATCGGCGGCCTGCGGACCAGCAGGGCCGATTGGTCGACGTCCTCTATCCGCTCCGTGGCGCCGGACCGTAATATTCGGCACCGGTTGCCAGCCACGCCGGGAACAGGTCTCACTTCACCCGCGTCCGCCGCATGCGCAAGACCCTGCTGCTGTACGTTGCCGCTGCCGCCATCACCTGCGTCCCGCTCGCCGCGCAGGAGGCGGGGGCGGATGGCGCCCTGGTGACCCGCGCGGCATGCGCCCCCATGCGGCCTTATTCGGCCGAGCGCGAGGCGCGCGCCTCGGCGCCGGCCGCGGCAGCGCTCCCGGACAGCACCGAGTACAGCCGGCTCGCGTCGGTGGCGGTGTGCGAGCGGCTGACGTACCTCAGTGACGGGCTGCGGGTGGTCGCGATCCTCATCCGGCCCTCGTCGGTGGAGGGGAAGCAGCTTCCCCTGGTGGTGTTCGCGCATGGCAGCACGGCGCAGCGCGGCGCCCTCCCCGAGCGGATCCTGGAGTGGCAGGCACGCCTGGTGGACCATGGCTACGTTGTAATCGCGCCGCAGTACAGGGGCGGAGGGGGAGGTGAAGGGCGCGACGAGTTCGGCGGCGCCGACGTCCACGATGTGCTGAACGTGTTTCCGCTGGCGGCCGGCCTTGGTTATGTGGACATGCGCAACGTGTTCATGCACGGGCACTCACGCGGCGGCGCCATGGTGTACCTGGCGCTGAAGGCGGGCGCGCCGTTGCGCGCGGCGGCCGTGACTTCGGGCGTTGCGGACTTCGCGGCCCGCACACGGTTCACGCCGTGGGTGCGCGACTCGGTGGACCGTGTGCTGATGCCGGACTTCGATCGGCGACAGGAGGAGCACTACCGCGAGCGCTCGGCCGTCAACTGGCCGGAGCGCCTGACCGTTCCGTTGCTGATCATGCACGGAACAGCGGATGACCGGGTGCCGCCGGCGAGCGCCCTGTCGCTGGCGGAGCGGCTCCAGCAGCTGAACCGGCCGTACGAGCTGGTGATGATGGCCGGCGGAAACCACGACCTGAGTGGCCGCCGGGTCGAAGTAGAAGCTCGCATCGCTGCGTGGTTCGACGCCCACCGGGTACCTTAGCACGCGCGAGCGCGTGGTGCGGCAGCGGCTGAAGCTCGCGACCGAGGGCCCCGCGCCTTCTACGTGAGCGCCCGGGTCGTCCGCGGACGCGTTGATGCGCTCGCACAGCGCCAGGGCGGCGACCGGGTGACAAGGCGGGACCCAAAGCCCACGCGCCCCCGGGGGGCTATCGCGACGACGGGTTCGTGACATACCACTCGCGCGACAACTCCCGCCAGTGGGACGAAGCGACGGGTAGCGAGTACGTCTACAATCGCCTGTCACCCTCCGCTGGAGAGCCCCCGCGAACGCCGATCAACGGCCGACGCGCGCTGTTTTCAGCATCGGACTTCGAATCGGACCGTGGGGTAATTGAAGTAGTCGACCGGCATGTCAATGTTCTTCGTGCGCCCGCCGACGACAAAGCAGTCCGGATTCACCCCGCCCAGCGTCACGGTACGCTCCCCCCGCCAATGGATATCGACCACACCGTCTGGGTTCGTGATGGCAACTACGCGTGGATTACGGTGGTCGATATCCAGCACCACGAAGTACGGGTTCGACGTTCCACGCCCAGGGGGAATGATCACTCGGACATGCGGCGAGCCGCACGGAGTGGAGTCGTTGAGCAGACAGCGCGTGAATTCCAGGACCCGCTCTGCCGACCATGGCCCATACGTGGTGTCGTCGTAAACGGGCTGCACTTTCCAGCGCGCAAGCGCAGGAGGGTGGCCTACCACGAAGCAGTTGGCGCACGTCCACGGGTACTCTGATACCGTGCTGGTCACGTGGACAAACGGATGGACGGCGCTGTCGATATGAGCGAGGAGCTCGTAGCGCGGAGCGCCTTCGATGTCGTCCCAATCGAAGCGGAAACGCGAGCCGTACCCTCGTACGGGGTGGTACTCCGATCCGAGCGCGGGGTTGTTCTGCAGGACCCGGATGGTGTCCTCGGGCCCGAACCGCACATCCACCACGCGGACGGGAACGCCATACTGAAACCGGACTGCCGCAACGTCCCAGCCATGGAGGGAGCTTCGTTCAAAGCCACCCTGTGCCATGACCGGGCAATAGTCGTTGCCCAGCCCGCCGCCGCAGTTCCGGTAATGATAGAGGACAAACGGATGTGCGAGGCCGAGAGCGTGGCCGATCTCGTGGCGAATGGTCTTGAACGCGGTGGCGGCGGTCAGATGGGTCGAATTGATCTTGACGACAACCTTGTCCTGCTCGTCCAGCACGCGGGCGGAAGCGGCGAGTGTCGGAAAGCAGGCGCGGCCCACCGCGACCCCTGACACATCGAGCACGCCCCAGCGGTCGCAAACAACCTCCAGCGCTTCCTGAAAGACGATCTGCGCCTCTGACTCCGTCGCGGCCTGATGAAAGCGGATGGCCGCGCCCGTTCCCTGCCACTGTGCAAAGGCGGCGCGAACGGTGGCCGCGGTCAAATAGGAGGGGCGCCCCGGGGGCCGGATATACCATGTGAGATCGGGAACCACCCACTTCACCTGGAAGGTCTGCCAGCCCGGTGTTCCCGGCGTGGGAAGATGCCGCAGCACGAACCTGCTGAACTCGCTGGTTTCGAAGGAGATCACGGCGCGCGTGCGGTCGTTCTCTGCCGTCACGATCTCGGCGACGTAGCCGCTCTCGTCCCAGTGCGCGACGCCCAACTGCGCTCCCGCGGCAACGGCGGCGGGTTCGTCGTCGTACCGCCATTGCACCTGCACCGGCTGCAGGAACTTCGCTCCCGCGGGGTACGCTTCCCACACCGCCGACACCGAGGTGCCGGGAAGCACGTCGGGCGGGCGGCCGGGCGCCGCCGGCGACAGGCTCACGATGACAGGCGCGGACAGCGCACCGGCCGGAATCGACACGCGCACGCGACCGCCGGGGGCAACGGCGATTCCCCCCGCGGGGCCTATGGTCACCGGTCCGGCGCCTAAAACCACCACGCCCGGCTCACCGGCCGCGGGAGAGCAGCCGTCCCGGTTGCATGCCTTCAGCCGATAGACGTACGTGGCGCCATCCGCCAGCCCCGTATGCGAGAACGCTGTCGTATTCGGCGGGAGAGAATCAAGCCGGGCCCACAACGTGTCGGGCGCGATGCGGAAATCGATCCAGAAGCCCGTCTCATCGCCGCTGTTGTCCGTCCAGCGCAGGTCGCTCCTGCCAAAGCCCACCGCCTCGGCACGAAGGTCGGACGGCGCGGCGGGTCCGGCACCCGCGAGTGTGACGCTTGCCTCCGGACAGGGGGGCGAGCACCCCCCCTGATTGCACGCGGTGACCCGGTAATGGTAGCTGGCGCCCGCGGAGAGGCCCGTCTGCGAGAAGGTCGTGGTGTTGGGCGGGGTCGTCCCCAGCAAGATCCACGCTGCATTGGAAGCTGGACGATACTCGACGCGGAAGCTCGCCTCGTTGTCGCTGTTGTCCGTCCAGCCCAGCTCCACAGTGCCGGATCCAGCCGCCCGGGCACTGAGGGAGGAAGGTGCCGCCGGGGTTACGACAGCGCCGGTTCCATCCGCGGCCATACCGCCCTGTTCGCAACCAGCACATACCAGCACCAAGGCGGCCAGTCCCGACCGCACGGCACTCGCGGCAGCCATGCTATCCTCCTGAAGTGGCAGCTAGCGGGACGACGTCCCACTCCCTCGCGCCGCTTCCAATGCTAGCCGCTTCTTCGGCGGGCACAAGCAAACATCTCGTGGCACCGGGGCTGGTCGGCGCAAGGCGTGGACGAACCCGCAGCCAGGCAACCGATGCGGATCTCCGGCACCCCGGCAAGTCCGTCATCGTCACCGAGCACCACCAGGCCGTGATGGCCCACGCCGACTGGATCATCGACCTGGGCCCCGGCGCCGGCCACGACGGCGGCCGCATCGTCTTCGAAGGCACGCCGGCAGACCTGGTCGCCGCCCGCTCCACCCTCACCGGCCAGCACCTGGCGGCCTGCGCGGGCAGCCGTCTGGAAGCCGTCGAAAGCAGCTACGCCCGAATCTGATTTGACCAGCTCCACGCCGACCCATTCCACCAGCACACCCACAGGTTGCCATCGCTTCCCCGCACGAAACAGTACGGACGCCCGCCGTCGATCGCTTCCGCGCCCATCGAGATCACGAGATCGACTCCCGCCGGCCTTCCGAGGTTCGACCAGTTCCAGGCCGTGCCGTTCCACTGGCTCACCCAGAGATTGCCATCCAGCCCGCGGACGAAGCAGTTCGGACGCCGGCCCGCGGCAACGGCACCCATCGGCGCGGCGACGGTCGTCATGGGCGGAGTACCGAGGTTCACCCAGCTCCACGTTGAGCCGCTTCGCGTGCGCACCCAGAGCATTGCGAATCTGTCGCGGACAAAGACGTACGGCCGCCCGTCCGCGAGGATGACTCCAAACGGATCGGCGATCCTGAACGTGGGACTACCGTGGTCGTCCCACGTCGCGGACAAGCCGGTCCAGGTCGCGATCTGGAGCTTGCCGTCGCGGTCCAGGGCGAGGCACTGCGCGAGTCCGCCAATGCTGATGGCGCCGAGGGGCGCGGCGAAACCGGCGCGCGGCCTGCCGACTTCCGACCACTTCCACGCCGAGCCATCCCACCAGTTAACCCATATGTTTCCATCACTTCCCTCGACGAATGCGTGAGCGTGGCTGCCGTCGACGCTGGTCACACCCATCCCTCGCTCGATGTCCACGCCGGACGGTCCTCCCTGGCTGCTCCATCTCCAGTTCGTGCCGTCCCACCAGTTCATCCACAGCGTCCTGTCGTGGCCTCTCGCGAAGCAGTACGGCCTGGCGTCGTCGACGGTCGTCGCTCCGACCATGTCGGTGATGATGATTCCGCGCGGAGCCTGCCGGTTGGACCACTGCCAGGCCGTCCCGTTCCACGAGTGCATCCAGACGTTGTTGTCGTTTACTTCGGCGAAGACGTGAAGCTGGCGGTCCGCCACCGTCGTCGTGCCCAGAGCGCCGGTAATGATCGGGATGCCGTAGTGCAGCGGCGTCCAGAGGCAATAGGCCCACGCGTTGGACCCCATGATGCAGGCAGCGCCTCCACCCGGTGCGCACAGGCTGCAGTTTGCGTTCGGCTGGTTGTAGATCCCCCACGACTCACCGCAGTTGCAGGAACTGTCCGCGTATTCGTCGGGCGCCTGAAAGATGTGGCCGACCTCGTGCGCGAAGACGCGGTCGATGTTGTCGGGGCCCCAGCCATCGTTGCCGTATTGCATCACCAGTCGCGGTCCGCCGAGGTTCGCGTACGCGAACCAGTCGAGCGGATACTTCGTGAAGTAGCCGACGAACCCCCACTGCGTGCCGTAAAGCGCGCGGATGCGATCCAGATATTCGGTCACGCCGTTCCAGCTGCCGGAAAATCCGAGTCGGGCCATGGCCGGGTCGCGCCACAGCGCTTCGCGATCCGGCCCGCTACCCGGTACGGCAGGTACCTGCACGTGGTGGAAGTCGTACACCCATGTGATGCCGCCGAGCGGGTTCTGCGCCGCATGCCACGCGAGGCCGTTCTGCACTTCGGCGACGACCTTCACGAGCTCGGCGTTGGAGAACTGAAGCTCCGGAGTGGGACCGGACACGACGACCAGACCCACGGCAATGCTTCCGGTCATGCGCTCGCTGGTGCGGCCGAACGTAATCTCCTCTCGCAGCGTCAAGCTTCCATGCTCGGGCGGCGGATCGGGCGGCAGCAGGTTTCCGCCGCCATCCCACCGCGCGCCATCGTGAGGACGCCGCGCCTTCGCGGCGATGAAGTCGTCGGACCGGCGCAGCCGGAAGGCGGCGAGACCGATCGCGCCGGTCGAATCGAGCTCCGCGACGGCACGCTCTTCGACGTCCGTCTCACCGTCTTCGGCCGCGATGCGAATGACCACCCGCGGCCCGTAGCGATGAATGGCTCCGGCTGCCTCTTTGCCCCCATCCTGGATGATGATCTGTTCCCGCACTCCAATGTCGCCGGCCATGTCGAACCTCCATTGTTCGTCCATCATCAAGAAGGAGGAGGATCCGGCGGGACGAATCCCCCGGCCTCCCACGAAAGGCCGTCGCCCGGCCTTTCTTTCCGCCGCGATCGTTCCGTACAGGCATCGACCGCGAGTGCTTCCGTGGGCGTGAGCGTGCGACGGACGTCGTCGGCAACGTCGTCGCCGGGCCCTAGAACGGCGAGAACGCCGTTCTCGGACCGCAGCGCTTCCTTCGTCATGTCGCCGGCTTCGACGATCACCACGCGCGGTGAGAACCGTTGCGTGACGCGGTACCGCCCGCGCGGGTCGCCACCGGCGTCGGTGGAGAAGATCAGAATCAGCTCGGCCATGGCCGTCGCTCCTTTCCAGGTGTCCGGGCTGACACGTCGCGATGTTCGAGAGGGAGGAGTCGGAGTTCTTCCGGCCCGGATCGGCGCGTGACGCCGCCGACGAACTTGCCGCGGGAAAAGGCGCGGAGCGCCCGGCAGGGGATTCAATTCAACCACCACCCGCTGTCACTCTCGAAATAAACCGTGCGCTTTCGTCGGCCGAACGAATCGACGGCCCGCATTCGTAGCAAGATGATCGTGTATTGGTGTCGGAATCCGATGAGTGATCCGGAAGTAGTTGACCCTACCTGATCGCACCTCTGGACATTGGTTTTGCTCCAACCGTTCCGCAAGCAAACATTCGCCAGACGCCTTACCCCGACGCGCTCAGCGCAGGCGTACCTGGAGGTGCGCGGACGCCCCCCCCGGCGCCGGCCATGACGGCGGCCGCATCGTCTTCGAGGGCACTCCGGCCGACCTGGTGGCGGGGCGCTTCACGCTCACCGGCGAGCACCTGGCGGCGTTCGTCGGAAGCAGCCGTCCGGAGGCCGTCGCAACCAGGAACCCGGCGCGCTGACCGAAGGACCTCGCCAGCAGAACGAAGAACGAAGGGGCTGGTTCCGCGTCCTGATCCGGCCCCTGCGCAGCCGAGAGGAGATCCTTCGGTCGCGCGCCGGAGGCGGTGCAGGCGGCAGGATCTGCGCGTGCGCTCCCTCAGGAAGTCACATTCTTTTTCCCGGATCTGGTATCACGAACACCAGTTGACTGCATCAGAGACGCGGTGGCGCGGAGAAAAATTCTCCGCGCCACCGCGTCTTCTTGCTGCTTGTGTTCGTCCGTACGCCCAAGCACGGTCTCTGGGCGAGGGGTGGACACACGAACTGCACCTGCCGCGGCTGTCCCACCGGGGCTTGTGCTGACTGTATCTAGCTGACCTTGTATGGCGTAGCCACAGCCGACGACGCACCCGTCGCTTGCAGCAACATCACGACCGCAAGCGGATCGCCATTGTACGTCTGGTTCATGTAAAGAAGGGGAAAGATGTATCCAACACTACCGCCGTCGATGATCTGGACAGGCTGCGCGATATCACCCGCACTGCCGTAGAACGCCATGCCGGAGAAGTTCGTAAGTTGCGTCCCATCAAACTCCAAGGTGAAGGGGCTGTTGGCGCCGGTCGAGACGTCTTGGACTTTGCAGGTCAAGGCTCCCGTGTCGCAGGTATTGAGCGTTAATGGGAAAGGCACGCCGTTGTTCTGAGCACTCATCCATTCAGAGGCAGGAATTGTGATTCCCATCCCCTGCGGACCGATTTGCGCGCCCTTAAGACAGGTGTTGTCTGTCATCTGAACTGTGAGCACGCGACCCGTGTTGTTGTACACATCGAATTGGAAACCCTGCGTGTCACTCATGATGTTCTCCTCCTGAAGTGGCGCTGGCGCGAGTGTGGATGAAGGTCCTTCTTGTAGACATCGGCATAGGGCTGAGCGTACACCTGTATCCCGAACGCTTACGCGCAGCAGTGTAAAGCACATTCCCCCGGAGTGTCAACACAAAACGCCGTATAAAGTACGGTGGTCCGGGCGCATGGCGGACGTGGGGCTGGGCTACCTGCGCCTGGGCCAGCCGCTCACCACTCTCTCCGGCGGCGAGCGGCAGCGCCTGAAGCTCGCGACGGAGATCGGGGAGGCCGGCGGCGTCTACGTCCTCGACGAGCCGACCACCGGCCTGCACCTGGCCGACGTGGAGAACCTGCTCGGCCTGCTGGATCGGCTGGTGGACGCCGGCAAGTCCGTCATCGTCATCGAGCACCACCAGGCGGTGATGGCGCACGCCAACTGGATCATCGACCTGGGCCCGGGCGCCGGCCACGACGCCGGCCGCATCGTCTTCGAGGGCACCCCGGCCGACCTCGCCGCCGCACGCTCCACCCTCACCGGGAAGCACCTCGCGGCGTACGTCGGCGGCTGAGCCAGTACCGAATCCTTAAAAGACCTGGTCTCACACGGAGGGCACGGAGGGCACAGAGGATTAAGAACTCCGTGCCCTCCGTGTGAGGAAGCAGCTTCCACCACCACAAGAACCCGGACGGCGCTTCTCACCCGGATAGATGCCGCCAGTATTGACGCGGGGAAAGAGTCATCACTATATGTAGCTGCACCGGGAACCGTGCTGGGAGCCGCCGTCGATCGCGCGCAGAAGGCCCGACGCCCGCTCCAGCAGCGGCCCACTTTCGGACAAACCTTTGCACGAGGAGGCCGGATGAAGAAGCTGACCCTGACGCTCGACGACCTGCGGGTCGACAGCTTCCAGACGTCGGAGGGCCGGCAGGAGGAAGGCACCGTCTTCGGCGAGCAGTGCACGTGCCAGACGAACTGCACCTGCCCCGGCTGTCCCACCTGCGACCGGACCTGTCCCGCCACCTGCGAGTACAGCTGCTACAACACTTGCGACCAGTATACCTGTGCCTACCAGCTCGATCCCCCGTTCGGGCCGTGGTATCCGTGCATAGGGTGACGCCGGGATGATCGCTGAGAAGGGGCGGCGCGCTCCGTAGCGGCCCCTCGGCAAGCGGGTGCGGCGGGCGTCCTCCGACGGAGGGCGCCCGTCTGCGTTACGCGATCCGGGCCCGGGGCAGGCTACCGCAGGGCATCGAGGCGGCTTTGCAGCAAGGACGACAGATCTCCTCGATGCCACGTCACCGAGGAGTCGCAAAAGGGCGCGGTCTGGCCTCCGAGCCATTGTTCGTACGGGTCCGTCGTGATCGTCGCGAACCGGGTCCACTCCGCCTCGCCCCCTTGCTGTGCTGGCAGAAACTCGCCGCACAACCTGTACTGCCGTGTCCCCTCAACCGTGACGAAGTACCCGCTTCGCACATTACGAAAGCGGGCAGGATACGAAGCGCGGTGGGTATGAAAATCAGTGGCGGCTGAAGTCAGCAGGAACTCGACGGCCGGATCCAGCGATACGTTCCGCGGATGGGACCGATCGCGAGCAGCGGGAGCGGTGCCGCAAGCGACGAGCACGAACGTCGTGAGTAGCGCCACGAGAAACCGCATCATGTCCCCCCTGAGGAATCGGCCGAACGGCAGCGAGGGTCAGGGGTGCGAGGCCGCGCAGCTCCCGTTCGCGAATCTGAGCTGGCACCGCACCCGGGAGAATGCCCGCGAGCCGAGGTTCTTCCAGGCGGCCTGACGACGCAAGGATGTACCTGTTCGCGCTGCCGTATGCCACCCCCGGTGGCGCGGCGGGAAGGTTTCTTCACCGATCGATACGCGATGACATGGGCGCGAACCGGCCTCCTTGAGCCATTGCGGCGGCGCGCGAAACCAGAGGCGTCAGTCCTGTGCCAGGGTGAAGGGCGGGCTCGTGTCGCTCGCCTCGTGAAACCCGTCGCTCACCCGGATGATCAGGGCCGTGGTTCCCCGCGAAAAATTCCTGCTGTCGAGGGTGACCTGGCCCGCCCCGGCTGGCCCACCCGGTTTCACCTGGAGCGAGGCAACCGCCTCGCCACGGCCGTCACTGCTCTGCGTGAACACGAAGAGATGCAGGGGGACGTCGTCGGGATGAGATGCCTTCCACGTGAATCGGAACGCGCCGGACAGCACGCCGTCTTCAGGCGGCGTCCAGGTGCAGCGAACCGCAGGACTGCCGGCGGGGGCCCATGACTCGTAGATCACGTTGCCTCGCCAGCGGAGACGCACACCCTCCGTCTCGTCCGGCATGGCGGCCAGTCCGATGACTTGCCACGGGTCGTGCTCCGGTCCGTCCGACGCGTCGAACATGCGTTCGACGTCGATCTCGGCCCGGTTCAGTACCGCATTACTCCGGTCGAGCAGCTCGACCTCCGCGAATTCGCTACCCGCTGCGCCCCACCTGGGACGCGGTGGCACGTCGGTGGTGAACGGGATGTGAAGCTTGCATGTGCCGGCATGATCGAGAATTCCGCACAAGACCAGAGTCTTCATCCGTGGGTCTCCTGGTCTGGAGAGAAAAGGCTTTTTCGTGGGCCATCAGGCGGACATCCCGGCATCGCGCAGGAGACGCCGATGGATATGGAGGTACTCGATCGACGTTCGCCACTTCATCTGACAGTAGCCCATGTTCGCGGGTGTACCGCTGCGAACGACCTGATGCAACGACGTCGTCCAGCCGGGGCGGAGCAATGCCTTAGGCAGATTTGGATCGATCCCGCGCGGGGATTCGCAGCCCGCGGCGTGACCGACTCCGTACATGTGACCGAGCTCGTGCACGCCGTCGGTATTGACCCCGTTCGTTCCCTCGGTGGTTTCCACATTCGGACGCAAGGGGACGATGAGCGTCGTAAGAAACTTCGCGGCCACGCGGGCACCGGGAACCACCACGCCGAATACGATCTTGTCCCGTCCGGTCAGGAACCCCGGATCGATGAACTCGGCGATTCTCGTCGCATTGATCCGATTCACCAGATTATGGACGTCGTCGGCACCGATGTCCGGGACGGTGAACACCGGAGGGATGCAGCGCGTGGCGACCAGCCCTCCATCGGGCACGGGAAGCTGCTCCTCCATCTTTTCGATCGACAGGTTGCCCATGAACGCCGCCGGATCGCCTCCGTCCCTGCCGATGATGGAGATCAGGTTGATGCCCATGGGCAGGCCGTTGGAAAATCCGGCTGTTTTCTGGTCGGTATGAGAGAAGCCTGCCTGCGGATTCTCCGCCCCGATGAAGGCCGTTACCTTGAACGTGTGGTGTGAGAAGTTGCCATCGACGGGAAGGAACTTCCCCGCCACCTCGAAGTTCAGCGACGCGCTGGTCTGCTGGGGATCCGGTGCCGCGCCGCCCACCTGCGGCTGGACTGCGTCGGTGCCGCCCATCGGGCTGGGGTTGAGCGCGTAAATCCTGGCGCCTCCGTTCACTTCAACGAATCCATTCACCAGCGTGCCGGGCGCCAGGGGATGCCGCACGTCGAGAAACGCCCGCACCGTGGTTGACTTGCCCGCGACCAGCACGGTGTCGTTGGGGAACGACGGCATTGCGACCTGAAGGATCTGGATGTCCGAGATACGGAGGCCCGGCGTTCCTGGCGGCGGTAGGGGATCGGGAACCGTGTGATCGATGCTCACCCGCCATGGCGTTCTGTATCCAGAAGCAGGTCCGTTGTCGCCGGGATTGTTGTCGTTCGCCCCGATCCAGAGCCTGCCCGGCGCTCCTACGGCCATCGGTCCGGTCACCTTGCCGATGTAGAAGGGGGAAGACGGGGTCCCGCTCGGATCGACAATCCGGCCGATAAGGGCGTAGCGAACGGAGCCCACGAGCGGATAGCCGCTGTCGGACGGTTTCGAGTTGTTCAAGCTGCCGTCCGGGTTTCGGCCGGCCCCGTCGACGATGATATGGCCTGCGATCCTGGCGCTCCAGCCCTGATTGATCCAGCCCTGGCAGTCGAATCTCACGGTATCGCCGGGTGCTACGGAGATGCCCGTGTCGACCATGGATCTTCCGTCGACCGATACGCGGGAATTCTGTGTCGGCATTCAGACCTCCCTGCGAAACAATTGACGCCATAGGTATGAACCCACATCTAAGTCCTACGTAAGCTCCGATTCCATGTCAAGCCTTTCGTGGCGGGCACGGCACGAAGCTGACTGCGCGCTGCGCGGCGCATATCTCCCCCAGGGAATCGGCCAAACGCAGCAGGATCACGAGTGCGAGGCCGCTCACAGCTTGCGCCCGCAAATCAGGGGAGCGGCCGGCGCGCAAGACAGCCGTCGGCCTGGAGGATGGACGGCCCCGCATCCCGGCGATACGGTTACGTCGGGGTCGACGCCGGCCTGGTGGCGGCGCGGTCCACGTCGACCGGCGAGCACCTTGCGGCATTCGTTGGCGGCGGCCCGACACCCGTCGCATCTTGCTGGGCGAGTCCGCATCGTGTCACCCCTCACGCCTTGAACCGAGCCCTCGATGATGTCGAACGTCCCGACCGCACACGGACTCCTCACGCGCAGGGAGATGCTGGCGGCCCTCGCGTCCGTTGCCGCGCTGCCGCTGGTCTCCGCATGCGGCGCCGCCCGCACGTCGCCGGCGGCCGCGCCAGCCGACGCCGACCGGAACGCCGTCATGCTCCTCGACCGCATCGGCAACGACCTGCTGCACCTCTTCCCCGAGTCGGCGACCTCCCTTGGCCTGGACGTCGGCGGGCGAGCCGGGCTCCGGTCCCGGCTCACCGATCGCTCCGCGGCGGGGCAGCGGCGGATCGCCGACCAGCTGCGCGCGGACCTGGGCCAGCTCGCGGCCGTCGACGCCAGCCGCCTTTCGCACGCCGTTCGGACCAGCGTGGAGGTCGTCCGCAGCGCCTACACAACGGCGCTCGAGGGCTTCGCGCTCCCGTACGGCGACATTACCGTCGGCGGCTGGCGCAACACGCCGTACGTCGTCATCCAGAACGTCGGCGCGTACCTGGACGTCCCCCGCTTTCTGGACAGTGATCACCGCGTCGAGAACGCCGCCGACGCCGAGGCGTACCTGGCGCGGCTGCAGTCGTACGCGCGGCAGCTGGACGGCGAGCTGGAACGCATGCAGGGGGCGCGCGCGGTCGGCCTCGTCCCACCGGCCTTTCTGCTGGACAAGGCGCTCTCGCAGATGCGCCTTTCCGCGCAGGGCGCGCGCGAGGGCGGTATGCTCGTGGAGTCGCTGGAGCGGCGGTCGCGGAGCATCACCGGAGACTGGGCCGGACGCGCGCGCCGGATCGCGGCGCAGGAGATCGCGCCGGCGCTCGACCGGCAGATCGGGGAGCTGGAGGCGCAGCGCGCCGTCGCGACGAACGATGCGGGCATCGCGGCGCGGCCGCACGGCGAAGAGTTCTACCGCTGGGCCCTCAAGGCGTCGACCACCACGACGATGTCGCCGGACGAGGTGCACGAGCTCGGCCGGAACGAGCTGGCGCGGCTGCACGCGCGCATGGACACGATCCTGAAGGAGACCGGCTACACGCAGGGCACCGTCGGGGAGCGGATGAACGCCCTGGCGAACGATCCGCGCTACAAGTTCGCCGAGGGCGACGCGGGGCGCGCCGAGATCCTGCGGTTCATCGACGACCGGCTGGCGTGGATCCGCGCGCAGATGCCGCGGGCGTTCAACACGGTGGTGAACCCGAACATGGAGGTGAAGCGCCTGCCGCCTGAAGAGGAGCCGGGCGCGCCGGCCGCGTACGGCGGCGCAGGGTCGGTGGACGGCGCCATCCCCGGCCGCTTCTGGATCAACCTGCGCACCACGGACCTGCACAGCCGGTACAGCCTGGCGGACCTGGCCTTTCACGAGGCCATCCCCGGCCACATCTGGCAGGGCGAGTACACGCACGAGATGCCGCTGGTGCGCCAGATGCTGGCGTTCAACGCGTACTCCGAGGGGTGGGCGCTCTACGCCGAGCAGCTGGCCGACGAGCTGGGCGCGTACGACCAGGATCCCGTCGGCCGGCTGGGCTACCTGCAGTCGCTCGCATTCCGGGCCTGCCGGCTGGTGGTGGACACCGGCCTGCACGCGAAGGGATGGACGCGCGAGCAGGGCGTGCGGTTCTTCGTGGAGGTGAACGGGTCCAACCCGCTGGAGGTGGCCAGCGAGGTGGACCGCTACTGCTCGTGGCCGGGGCAGGCGTGCGGCTACAAGGTGGGCCACAGCGAGATCAACCGGCAGCGCGAACGGGCGCAGGCCACGCTGGGCGCGGCGTACGACCTCAAGGCGTTCAACGACACCGTGGTGCTCGGCGGCAACGTGCCGCTGGACGTGCTCGCGAGGAACGTGGACGAGTACCTGCGGCGGTAGGCAGCCCATGGCGGTCCGCGGCGTGGCCTCGGTGCCGTATCAACGCAAGCAGAGAGGACGCGGAGCGCCTGGTCTCCGCGTCCTCTCGCTGTTCCCTGACCCCTCAGTCTTCCCCTGACCCAGACAGGGCAGGAAGCGACTCGGCATATCTGCTGATGTGCTCCATGCGCCTCTCCTGTTCGCGGGCCCACCCGGGGAGCGACATCGCGCTGCCCACGACCAGACTACCGCCGAGCAAAGAAAAAAACGCCGGAACCGCAAGCTTGAAGCCTGGATCGTCCTTGCCGAGGAGAACCATGAGGATCATGAGGCCGAACGCCAGAACAAGTCCACCCACAACCATCCCGGCCACCGCCAGGCTCGAGTCGACCAATCGCAAACGGTGGCCTGTCTCCGTGGGCTCGATAAACGCGTGCAGCGTTCCGTGAGACCACTCTCGAAGCCCACCCTGCGAGGTCACCTCTCCTCTCCCGCCAAACGTCGTGCGTAGCTCTGCGATGAGCAGTTCCCATTCCCGGTCCGATGGGCTACGGGGAAGAGGCACGACTCTCCCGACGGATGTCGGCAATCCGAGAGTCGTGCCGCGAGAGACGGATTCTCCACGCCCCTCCAATGCCGCGACTGCCTGCGTGATCCGGTCCGGGGGCAGCCCGACCTCGCGCCCGACCTCCTGCAACTCGAGAAGCGTCAACCCATCGACTGCGGGAAGAGACTGTGCAGGGCCGTCCTCCTGACCGATGGCCAGATCGAGAATCTGCCGGATTTCGTGGTCCTGGTATCTGCGCTCTTTGCTCATGTCGACACCACAATCCCGATGTATGCCAGGTGTCCGGCCGCGACTGTCGACCTCGCCGTCGGCGCTCAATCTACTTTCAAGGGACTTCCTGTGCGACCAGAAGCGCTTTCACACGACGTTGCCGCGATTGCCAGGCCCGGAGCGCTCGGCGCGGGCCGGCTTCGCAGCCTTGCGTACCGGGTAGCGCAGGTGTGTAACGCCGACGCCCGGGATCACCGTCGGGCTGCCGAGGACGGCGGGCGTGCCGGCCAGGTGGTCGAAGAGCCGAACTCCGGAGCCGAGAAGAACCGCCGCGACGTCCACGTGAATCTCGTCGAGGAGGCCGGCATTCAGGAGTTGCTGGATGGTGTCGGCGCCGTGGACCGCGACGGACTTCCCGGCGGCGGCGGCTCTGGCCTGGTTCACGGCGTTTTCGATGCCGTCGGTGACGAAGTGGACAGTCGAGTCGGGCCGCGGCCATCCGGGGGGGACGTGGTGGGTCACGACGAACGCGGGTCCCCAGGCGTGATTGCCGCCCCACCCCTGGGCGACCTCGAAAGTGCGCCGACCGGTGAGCATGGCACCAAGTCCGGACGTGAGATCGCGAAGGTGCCGGGCGCTCGGCTCGGAGACCTTGAACGTCATGGGGTCCGACCCTCCGGTGTGGATTTCGACGTCCCCCGAGGTGAAGTACCAGTCGAACACTTCGGCCACGCCATCGTTGCGGTCGGCGACGTAGCCGTCGAGCGACATGGACATGATTGCGACAACCTTCGACATCACGATGTCCCTTTCGAAGGATGGAGACTGCGTTCAGGGGATCGCGCGCTGTCCTCCCGGATCGTCCGGTGCGACGGCTCGTCAGGCGTCACCGCGCCTGGCGCCCAAGTACGACATGGGTGGCCTTCTCCGAC
>DASUVG010000070.1:0-44317 GCA_036379135.1 Longimicrobium sp. | reverse complement strand
GTCATCCTACTGCGACGCCGCGCCCGGGCATCCGTTCCACGGGCCGTATCACGACAACGAATACGGATTTCCCCTGCGCGGCGACGACGAGCTTCTGGAGCGGCTGGCGCTGGAGATAAACCAGGCCGGCCTTTCATGGCTGACCATCCTGAAGAAGAAGGAGAGCTTTTACCGCGCGTTCGACGGGTTCGACGTGGACCGCGTGGCGGCGTACGGGGATGAGGACCGGGCGCGGCTGCTGGCGGACGCGGGGATCATCCGCAACCGGCTCAAGGTGGACGCGGTGATCGAGAACGCGCGCCGCGTGCAGCAGCTGCGCGCGGAGTACGGTTCGTTCGCCGAATGGCTGGATGCGCACCACCCGCTGACGAAGCCCGAGTGGATCAAGCTGTTCAAGAAGACCTTCCGCTTTACCGGCGGAGAGATCGTGGGCGAGTTCCTGATGTCGCTGGGCTACCTTCCCGGCGCCCACAAGCCCGAGTGCCCCGTCTACCCGCGCGTTCTCGGCACCGACCCGCCTTGGGCGCGGGCGGGGACATCGGCGCAGGTGGGATGAATACGGATCCGCGAAGAACCACGCGCGGTCCGTTCAATCGTGGGAGCGTTCTGGCGGGCCGGACCCGTTTCTGGATCGGACATCGGTGTGGGGGCAGGGAGATTGAAGGCAGGGGGCGCAGGCGAGGCCTCCACGATGCGTCGGCGGACCGCCGGGGTCAACAATCAGGGTCCGGGGGATCCAATGAGCGGGAGGGTGACGGGCGATGAGCGGGTAAACCCGCTGTTGGGAAAGCGACAAGCCCCGTCTCGGCTCGTTACACTCGCCGAACGGGGCTTCAACTGCTCGTAAGAGCCGGGGCCGGCGCGTTTTGGCCGGCGTCGGGGAGACAGAGAGGAGGTCGCGCCGCCGGGATGTGTCGGCCACAGTCCGCGAAGGCGGACTTCGTGACCTTACAGCCGCGGTTTCAACCGCCATTCGCGTGGCCGGCGCCGCGCGGGAATCTCGGCCCTATCCCCGGTATCCTCTCGTATCCTCTCATATCCTCTCTTATCCCCTCGTATCCCCTCGTATCCCCTCGTATCCCCTCGTGTCCCCTCGTGTCCCCTCGTATCCCCTCGTATCCCCTCGTATCCCCTCGTATCCCCTCGTATCCTCCCCCCGCCCGCACTATCCCGCACTCACGCACTCACGCACTCACGCACTCACGCACTCACGCACTTCCCTACTTCGTCTCCAGCCAGTTGTCCCCGACGCCGCCCTCCACCTTGAGCGGCACCTCCAGCACCGCGGCGCCCTCCATCCGCTCGCGGACGAACTCCTGCACGGCCGCCTCGCTGCCGGCGGGCGTCTCGAAGAGCAGTTCGTCGTGCACCTGCAGCAGCATCTTCGCGGGAACCACGCCGGCGTGCAGGTCGTCCTGGATGCGGATCATGGCGATCTTGATGAGGTCCGCCGCGGTGCCCTGGATCGGCGCGTTGGTGGCCGCGCGCTCGCCGAACGCGCGGATGTTCCAGTTGCGCGACTTGAGCTCCGGCAGGTAGCGCCGCCGGCCGGTGAGCGTCTCCACGTAGCCCCGCGTCTTGGCCAGCTCCACCTGCTCGTCCAGGTAGCGCCGGACGCCCGGAAAGCGGCGGAAGTACTCCTCGATGAACTCCTTTGCCTCCGCATTGCTGATCCCCAGCTGGTTGCCCAGCGAGAACGGCCCCTGCCCGTAGATGATGCCGAAGTTCACCGTCTTCGCCCGGTCGCGCATCTCCTTCGTGACGCTCTCCAGGGGCACGCCAAAGACGATGCTGGCCGTCTGCTTGTGGATGTCGAGCCCCGCGCGGAACGCCTCCACGAACGCCTCGTCGCGCGAGTAGTGCGCCAGGATGCGCAGTTCGATCTGTGAGTAGTCCGCGGAGACGAAGCGGTGCCCCTCCGCGGGGACGAAGCCGCGGCGGATCTCCGCCCCCATCTCGGTGCGGATGGGGATGTTCTGCAGGTTGGGGTCGGACGACGACAGCCGCCCCGTGGCCGCGATGGTCTGGCTGAACGAGGTGTGGATGCGCCCCGTCTCGGGGTTCACCGCGTGCGGCAGGGTGTCGACGTAGGTGCCGCGCAGCTTGTCGATCTGCCGGTACTGCATGAGCAGCGTGGGCAGGGTGTGCCCCTTGGCGGCCAGCGCCTGCAGCACGTCCACGTCCGTCGACGCGCCCGTCTTGGTCTTCTTGATGACGGGGAGCCCCAGCTTGCCGAACAGGATCTCGCGCAGCTGCGGCGTGCTGCCGATGTTGAACTCCTGCCCCGCCTCCACGTAGATCTGCCCCTCCAGCGCCTTCTGCGCCGTGCGCAGCTCCTCGCCCATGCGGCGAAAGAACGGCTCGTCGATGCGGATGCCGTTCCACTCCATCTCCGCCAGCACGTGAACCAGCGGCATCTCGATGTCGCGGAAGAGCGACTCCAGGTGCAGGCTCTCCATCTCCGGCCCGAACTTTTCCGCCAGCCGCAGGGCGATGTCGGCATCCTCCGCGGCGTAGGTGCAGGCGGATTCCAGCGCCACCTCGGCAAAGGGGATCTGGGCCTTTCCCTTTCCCGTAACCTCGTCGTAGGAGATGGTCTGGTGGTCCAGGTGCTGAAGGGCCAGCGAGTCCATCCCGTGCTCGCGCCGCCCGGGGTCCAGCACGTAGCTGGCGATCATCGTATCGAAGTCGATCCCCCCCAGCGTGATCCCCTCGCGGCGAAAGACGAGAAAGTCGTACTTGAGGTTCTGCCCCACCTTTCGCACCGACTCGTCCTCCAGCAGCTCCAGCAGCGGCCGCATGGCGTCGGAGTGCAGGTCCGGCAGGTTGGCCACCACCTCGCAGTCCGGCCCGTCCCTGCTCACCGGCGGCATCAGCTCGCCCAGCATGTCGCCCTGGTCCGGGCCGCGGGTGCGGTGGCGAAAGGGAAGGTAGTACGCCTGCCTCACGTCCACGCCCAGCGAGATGCCGCACAGGGTGGCGCGCATTGGGTCGGTGTTGTCCGTCTCCGTGTCCACCGCCACCCGCCCCGCCGCGCGCGCCGCCGCGACCAGATCGAGCACCTGCTGCGTCGTCGAGAGCAGGGTATAGGTCGCCTCCAGCCGGTTCTTCGGCCGCGCCTCGGCCTCCGCGCTCCCCGCCGGCGCCACGCCGGTGAAGTCGCGGATGAGGGAGTGGAACTCAAGGTCGAAGAACAGGTCCTTGAGCCGCGCGCGGTCCGGCTCGCGGCAGCGCAGCGCCTCCAGGTCCAGGTCGACGGGCAGGTCTTCGCGGATGGTGACCAGCTTCTTGGAAAGCAGCGCGTCGGCGGCGAACGCCTCCAGCGCCTCGCGGGCGCGCTTGCTCTTGATCTCGGCCGTGTGCTCCAGGAGGTTTTCGATCGCCCCGTACTCCTCGATCAGCTGGATGGCCGTCTTGGGGCCGATCCCCTTCACGCCGGGTACGTTGTCGCTGCTGTCGCCGATCAGTCCCAGGTAGTCGACCACGTGCTTTGGCGGCACGCCCAGGCGCTCGTTGGCGTTCCGCTCGTCCACCCACTCCTCTTCCACCGCCGTGGGGCCGCCGCGGCCGGGGTTCAGCAGGCAGACGTGGGGTCGGATGAGCTGGTAGAAGTCCTTGTCGCCGCTGATGATGACGGTCTCCAGCCCCTGGTCCACCGCCTTTGCCGCCAGCGTGCCGATCACGTCGTCGGCCTCGTAGCCCTGCAGCTCCAGGACGGGGACGTTGAACGCCTCAACCAGCTCGCGGATGCGGGGGATGGAAAGCGCCAGCTCGTCGGGCATCTTTTCGCGCGTGGCCTTGTACTCGGGGTACATCTGCACGCGCTCGCTGTCGCCGGCGTCGAACACCATCCCCAGGTAGTCGGGATTGTGCTTCTCGAAGACCTTGATGAGGAACCGCGCGACCCCCCACGCGGCCGAGGTGTTCTCTCCCTTTCCCGACACCAGCGGCCGCGAGATCATCGCGAAGAACGCGCGGTAGATGAGCGCGTAGCCGTCGATCAGGTACAGGCGGTCGCGGGTCTTTTCGGGCTTCTCTACGGGCATGCTGAACCGGCGGATGTACGTTCGTGTTCGATGCGGAGCGGCGCGCGCCCAATGTAGGGCACGGCGCCCGATGCCGAAACGCCGCCGGACATTGCGCGCAGAGACGTAACCGCCGGCCCGCAATGCGGGCTCCACCCGCTCATCACGCCGCCGGGCGCCGACGCCCGGGCCTGGCTCCCCCCGGACGTAAACGGAGAGGACGCGGAAAAGGCCTGGCCCCTCCGCGTCCTCTCCTTTTCGTCTTCCGCCGTGGATCAGGGCCCGAAGATGGGCGCGCGATAGATGCGGATGCCGTCGTTGCTCGCCATGACCAGGCCGTTGCCTCCCCAGCGCAGCGTACGGAAGGCGTGCGTAAAGCCCACGCCGGCCTCGTCCAGCAGCTGAAAGGTGTTCATGTCGTACACCCGCAGGCTGGTGGAGATCGCGTCGAGGATGAAGATGCGGCCCAGCGTGGCGTCGGGGAGCACCGAGCTTCCCCCGCCGGAGAACGCGCCCACCGCTTCGTGCCGCGCGGCGTCCATCACCCCGCCGGCGGAGGTGTAGACCCGGCCGTTGGCGTACTCGATCTGCCACCCCGGACGGCTGGTGGCGCCCTGGCGCACGATCTCCAGGCCGTCGTTCTCCACCTCCAGGGTGTAGAAGCCGCCGTACTCGCTCTGCCCGTACATCACCGCCGCCGACTCGCCGAAGACGATGTAGTCCGCGCCCGTGTGGTCCCCCGTCTCGCGAGGGCGCCTGACGCCGTCGTCGTAGATGGCCACCCCCTCGTGCGCGGGCGAGCAGCAGGTGTTGATGCGCGAGACGGCCACCGTTCCCGGCCGGCCCGGCATCACCCGCATGTCTCCCACCCGGTTCTCACCCAGCGAGAACGAGCCCCCCAGCGCAAGTGAGGGAAGCGACAGCCGCCGCACCTGGCCGGTGGCGTCCAGCGCCACCCACAGCGTGCTTCCGTCGTCGGAGATGGCCATCTTGCCCGGGCTGCCGCCCACGTGCACCGAGTCCACCACCGCACCCGTAAGCGGGTCGATGGCCAGCACCATGCCGGCGTGCGCCGGCGCCGTGGACGGCACCGAGGCGTACAGGCGGTTGGACGCCGGCTCGTACGCAATGTCACGCGCCTCTATGGGCAGCGTAAGCGCGCTGGTAAAGGCCAGCGACCCCACCGGGCGCACCGTCATGGATTGCGCCTGGCTGGTCCCGCCACCCGGCGTGTGCACGGTGATGGACGCCGTTCCCGGCGTGGCCAGGTCCGCCGTGGTGATGCTCGCCTCCAGCCGCGTGCCGCTGATGTAGCGCGTGGCGCGCGGCGAGCCGTTCCACCGCACCACGGAGCTGGACACGAACCCGCTTCCGTGCACGATGAGCGGGAACCCCGGCCGTCCCGCCGACGCGCCGTTGGAGGGGATCAGCGCAAGCGTGGGCACCGGCGTGGACAGCGTGAGCGTGGCCGGGGCCGAGGTGCCGCCCCCTGGCGCGGGGTTGGTCACGGTGATGGAAAAGGTCCCCGACTCGTCCACGTCGCCCGACGCCAGCACCACGTCCAGGTTGGTGGCGTTCACCACGCGCGTGGTGCGCGCGGAACCGTTGAACCGCCCCACCGACTGGGGAAGAAAGCCCGTCCCCTGCACCCGCACCACCAGGCTGTCCAGCCCCGCGTCCGACTGGGCCGGGGTGATGGAGCCGATCACCGGGGTGGGGTTCACCAGCGTAAGCGTAAGGATGTTGGAGACGGAGCTGATGCCGTTGGGCTGCGGGTTCAGCACGCGGAACGAACGCGTGCCGGTGGAGCTCACCAGCTCACGGGGCAGCACCACCCGCAGCTCCGTGGCGCTCACGCGGGTAAAGGGCCGCGGAAAGTTGTCCACCTGCAGGGTGCCGCTGGATACGAACCCGCTCCCGTTCACCTGCACCACAAGGCTGTCCCCCCCGATCCCCGCCGTGGCGGGGGAAAGCGAGGCCAGCACGGGCGCCGGGTTGTCCACCCGCAGCTGGACGACGTTGGAGGGACCGCCGCCCGGGGTGGGGTTGGTCACCAGCACCTGCGCGAAGCCCGTGTTGGGAACGTTGCTGCCGTCCAGGCTGAAGCTCAGCTCCGTTGCGGAGACAAAGGTGGTGGTGGGCGCGAACCCGCCGATGCGCACCTGCGACCCTGCCATGAAATTGGCGCCGGTCACGGTGAACGTGGCGCCCGTTTCCACGATGATCACGTTGGGCGTGAGCGCCGTGATGGAGGGCACCGGGTTGGGGCGCGCGGCCACCGTGAACACGCGCGCCACCGACGTCCCGCCGCCGGGCGCGGGGTTGAAGACGGTCACCTGGGCCGTCCCCGCCGTCGCCAGGTCCGTGGCGGGGATCTGGGCGGTGACCTGTCCCGGGTTCACGAAGGTGGTGGGGCGGTCGGCGCCGTTCCACCGCACCACCGAGGCCTGCGAGAAGCCGGCGCCGAGCACCGTCAGCGTGAACGCCTCGCTCGCCGCCTGCACCCCCGCGGGCTGCACCAGCTGGATGTCGGGGACGCGGTGGTTCACCGCCAGCGGCAGGGCGCCGGACTCGCCGCCGCCCGGCGCGGGGTTGAAGACGGTGAGTTGCAGGGTGCCGACCGTCTGCATCTGGGCCGCCGGGATCACCGCCGTGACCTGCGACGGGCTTACGTAAGTGGTAAGCCGGGGGGACCCGTTCAACCGAACCACGGCGCCGTTGACGAACCGCGCTCCCGTCACCGTGATGGTCAGCGAGTCGCTCCACTGCAGCAGCGTGCCGGGGTCCAGGTTCTCGATGGAGGGCGCGGGGTTCTGCGGGTCGGGCGTGGTCCCGCCGCCGCCGTCGCCGCATGCGGCGGAGGCCAGGGCCAGCACGGCGGCCAGCAGCGGCAGGGCGCGGAACGGCCTGCCCACGCGGGCAGATCGCAATGACTGCATGATGGATGAATCCGGAAGGTGAAGGCTGGATATGCGGACCCGCGGCGGGTGCCCCGGGCAGAGGCGGGGAAGCACAAACATGCGGCGCGAACCACTGCTCCGCAAGCTATGCATTAAAAAGATCGCAATCAGGTGCATGCGCCCGCTCTCCCGCACTGTGCTAAGCCTTTCGCACCCCGGCGATGTGTGTCAGATTATCACCATTCATCCAGAAAGACGGCGCGGCTCCGGGCGACGGAGCGCAATCCCCATCCCCAACGTAGAGCAGGACATGCAACGGACCCGCATCGCACGCACGGGCGCGCTCCTGACGGCCTTCGTGCTGGCCGGCGGGGGCGCGGCGCAGGCGCAGACCGGCTACCTGCGCCCGCCCGACCCCATCCCCGCCATCGTCACCGCCCCGCCCACGCCCACGGTGATGGTGGGGCGCGACCGGCAGACGCTGGCGCTGCTCACGCGCGAGGCGCTCCCCTCCATCGAGCAGATGGCGGAGCCGGAGCTGCGGCTGGGCGGCTTTCGCATCAGCCCGCGCACCAACGGCATCTCCAGCACCCGTGCCACCTACAGCTCCGGCATCACCTTCCAGGAGCTGGAAAGCGGCCGCCAGCGCACCGTGCAGCTGCCGGCCGGCGCGCGCATCGCCAACGCGCAGTGGTCGCCCGACGGACGCCGGCTGGCGTTCGTAAACGCGCTCCCCAACGGGCTGGAGCTCTGGGTGGCCGAGGTGGCCAGCGGGCAGGCCCGTCGCGTGCTGGGCCCGGAACTGAACGCCACCCTGGGCTCCCCGTACCGCTGGCTGCCGGACAACTCCGGCTTCGTCGTGGCGCGCGTGGTGCCCGGCCGGGGCCAGGCGCCGCGCGGCACGGAGGTGCCGTCCGCGCCCATCATCCAGGAGAACCTGGGCCGCACCGCGCCCGCGCGCACCTACCAGGACCTGCTGCAGAGCGCGAGCGACGAGGCGCTGTTCGACCACTACTTCACCGCGCAGCTCTCGCGCGTGCCGCTGGCCGGCGGGCGCCCGGCGGACCTGGGCGAACCGGGGATCTTCTTCGGCTTCGATCCCTCGCCGGACGGCCGCTACCTGCTGGTGACGCGGGTAAAGCGTCCGTACAGCTACGTGGTCCCCGCGTGGAACTTTCCCCAGGAGGTCAGCGTCGTCGACGCGCGCACGGGCGCCCGCGTCAAGCTGGTGGCCGACGTGCCGCTGACGGACAACCTGCCGCCCTCGTTCGACGCCGTGCCCACGGGCCCGCGCGAGGTCAAATGGCGCAGCGATGCGCCGGCCACGCTGGCGTGGGCAGAGGCGCTGGACGGCGGCGACCCGCGGCGCGAGGCCGCCGCGCGCGACCGCGTCTTCCTGCTGGACGCGCCCTTCACCGCCGCGCCGACGAAGCTGATCGACCTGGAGCACCGCTTCAGCGACATCGCCTGGGGGCGCGGCGACTTCGCCGTGGTCAAGTCGGCGTGGTTCAACACGCGGTGGGAAAAGCGCTTCGCCGTGGATCCGTCGAATCCGTCCACCGCGCCGCGGCTGCTGGTGGATCGCAGCTATCAGGACCGCTACGCGGACCCCGGCAACCCGATCGTGACAACGACGGCGTCCGGGCATCCGGTGATGATGTTCACGGGGGACGGACGGGGGATCTTCCTGACGGCGATGGGCGCGTCGGAGCGCGGCAACTACCCGTTCCTGGACGTGATGGACGTGGCTACGGGGCAGAGCCGCCGGCTGTGGCGGACGGAGGACCCGTACTACGAGACGGTGCTCACGGTGCTGGACGCGGACGGGGGCCGCATCCTCACCCGCCGCGAGTCCGTCACCGATCCCCCCAACGTGTACGTCCGCATGGTGAGGGGGAACCAGGCGCGCGCGGTCACCAGCTTTCCGGACCCCGCGCCGCAGCTGGCCGGCATCCAGCGGCAGATGATCAGCTACACCCGCGCCGACGGCGTGCGGCTGAGCGGCACGCTGTACCTGCCGCCCGGCTACGACGCGCGGCGCGACGGCCCGCTGCCGATGCTGATGTGGGCGTATCCCACGGAGTTCCGCGACGCCAGCGCGGCGGGGCAGGTTACCGACTCGCCCAACCGCTTCTCGCGGCCGGGCGGCACCTCGCACCTGTTCCTGCTGCTGGCCGGCTACGCCATCCTGGACAACCCCACCATGCCGATCGTGGGCGAGGGCGAGGTGGAGCCCAACGACAGCTACGTGGAGCAGCTGGTGGCCAGCGCGCAGGCGGCGGTGGACAAGGTGGTGGAGATGGGCGTGGCGCACCGCGACCGCATTGCCGTGGGCGGGCACAGCTACGGCGCGTTCATGACGGCCAACCTGCTGGCGCACAGCGACCTGTTCCGCGCCGGCGTGGCGCGCAGCGGCGCGTACAACCGCACGCTCACGCCGTTCGGCTTTCAGTCGGAGCAGCGCACGTACTGGGAGGCTACCGACACGTACACGCGGATGAGCCCCTTCACCTTCGCCAACCGGGTGAACGAGCCCATCCTGCTCATCCATGGCGCCAACGACGACAACAGCGGCACCTTTCCCGTCCAGAGCGAGCGCTTCTACGCCGCGCTCAAGGGCCACGGCGCCACCGTGCGCTACGTGGTCCTGCCGCTGGAGGCGCACGGCTACCGCGCCCGCGAGTCCGTCCTTCACACCCTGGCCGAGACCATCAACTGGCTGGACACGCACGTGAAGAACGCCCCGCCGCGCACCCCCGCGGCGTCGACGCCCGCCACGCGGTGACGGAGAGGCCGTAACAGATTGGCCTCACGCAGAGTGATCGGAGTTAGCAGAGTTGTTTCGTGATGCTTCCCCGGACCCGGGCGCGAGGGAACGGCAGGAGAAAACTCCGCTGACTCCGCTAACTCTGCGTGAGACAAAAGCGGTGGCTGGATGAAAGGCAAAAAAGCGGAGGGGCGGAGAGATGGTTTCTCTCCGCCCCTCCGCGTGTCCGCGCGAGATCAGCCGCCGCGGGACCGTGGACGCTCCCAGTCGCGCAGGTGGCCGAGCAGGTAGTCGATGCTGAACACGTGGCGCGAGTGGTCGTCGTCGGCGCGAAAGACGACGGCGGACCAGCCGCGCATGCCGGTGGGCGTGTACCGCCGGCCGTGCATCCACAGCTTCTGCCCGCTGATGGCGCGGATCAGCACGCGCTCGTACCGCGACCGGCTGAGCTCGCTCTCGGGGAACAGGTTGTCCCAGGTGCACAGCCGCCCCACGTCCTCGTACTCCGGCGGCCGGTCGTCCAGGTCCAGCAGCGACGGCGCCCGCCCCCGCATCACCGAGCCGATGAGCCGGAAGGTCCACGGGTCGCTGATGCGGCGGATGGGGTGCCAGAAGTGCTTGACGATGAGCCCCGCCACGCTGCGCAGGCTCATCTCGCGCCCGTCCGTGGTGCGCCACGTGGTCTCGTCGATGTCGGCCTCGAACGGGCTGCGGGGATAGCAGTCGTTGCGCGCCAGCCACCCCTTGCGCGAGGTGTGCTTCATCGGCCGGTACCCCTCGATGACCGGGATCCCCATCCGCTCCAGCATCTCCAGCTCGAACGAGGGCCAGGTCATCACCTCGCGCACGATCCCCACGATCAGCGTGGCGGTCGCGATCATCAGCGACGCGCTGGGGGTGAAGTCGGCGGTGATCTCGATGCGGTCGCCGCGGGGCCGCACGCCCACGCCCGTGGACCGGCGGTTGGTCGCCAGCAGCATCACCGGCGCCGGGAGGATGTAGGAGAGCAGCAGCGCCAGCTTCTTGACGGTGCGGCTGCGCCCCTGCGCCTCTACCGGCAGCTCGAAGCTCACGTTGTAGTGCGTGCTGAAGCCGGTGAGCCGGATCTCGCGGCCCGAGCGCGCCTCCCAGTCGTCCAGCTGCTCGCGGATGTACAGGATGCTCTCCCACAGCGAGCGCCCGGTGCGCGCCGCGGCGCCCCGCTCGATCTCGATGACCGGCGTGGCCACCTCGATCACGCCCGTGTCGAAGTACACCGCCCCGCCCGTGGGCAGGTGGTAGCTGGTGCCCTGCCGGTGCATCAGGTTGCCGCGGACGAACGCGCGCGGCGAGCCGAACACGTCTTCCGGGCGCACCGGCTGGCCGTCCAGGGTCACGGAGAACTCGGCCTCCATCCCCATGGCCGCCAGCGCCAGCCGTCCGCCGCCGGGGGCGCGCTCGCCGCCGCCCTTCTTGGGATCAGGCATCATTCCCCCTTCTTCCCGCTCTGCTTGGCCTTCGCGCTTCCGCCGTGCAGCGGCAGGGCGTCGTCATCCCGCGCTTCATCACCCTTTCCGTGCGGCGCCACCGTTACGTATCCCAGGTCCAGGTGCAGATGGTCTTCGGTCCTCCCCGGCCCGGCCCCGAACGGAAGGGCCCGGAACGCGGGGAACACCCCGCGCGCCACGTCGGCGTAGCGGCTGATGTTGTTCTCGTTGTCCAGCCAGTCGTCGCCCACGCGGTACACGTGCACCGCGGCGCCCCAGCAGTGCACCGACGCGTCGCGGCTCAGCTGGTGCGCGGGAGAGCGGTAGCCGCCGTTGGCCGAGATGTGCACGTAGGTGTTCACCTCCTGCCGGAACACCTCCATCGCCGCGGCCAGCAGCGTCACCCCCAGCGGCACGTACCGCTGCTTCTCCGCGCGCAGCATCTTGTGCTCGCGAAAGTCGATGTCGATGAACTCCCACAGCTTGAAGTGGGGCGTAAGGGAGGTCTCCAGCGCGGTCTCCCACGAGGGCACCTGGTAGAACCAGCGCGGCAGCCGCCGGGTGTAGCCGTCGCGGCCCCGCACCAGCTCTCCCGGCCGCAGGACCCGCCGCGCCGTCTCGGAAAGCTTCAACCCGTCCACCACCTTCAGTTCGCTCAGCCCGGCCATCAGCCCCCGCTCCCGGTCAGCTCGTCGTACACGGCGCGGGAGATGCGCGAGATGGTGTCGCTTCGGCCGCTGGTTCTGGATGCGTCCCACTCCGTGAGCACCACCAGCGCGTACGGCTTGCGCCTGGGCACGTACACGATCCCCGCGTCGTGGGCCACGGTGCTGATCTCCCCCGTCTTGTTGGCGACCCGCACCCCCTCGGGAAGGCGGGCGGGAATGCCGCCGCGAAACTCCTGCGCGTGCAGAATGTCCAGCATCTGCCGGGACGACTCTTCGCTGAACGCCTTGCGCTCCTCGATGGTGCGAAGCACCTCCAGCATTCCGTCGGCGGTGCAGCGGTTGTTGATGCCCGCTTCGTGCGCCGCCTCGTCCTCCACGCCGCGCCGGAACTCCACGCCCCTGTCCAGCTTGAGCTTGCGCAGCGTGTCGGCGATGGCGTCAACGCCCACCGCGTCGACGAGCAGGTTGGTGGCCAGGTTGCTGCTGGTGGTGATCATGTGGTGCGCCAGCTCCTGCACCCGCATGGTCTTGCCGATGTTCCTGGGCACCTCGGCGTTGGCGTCGCGGTTGGCCGCCACGCGAAAGGTGCTGCCGTCGTCCACCGCGCTGCGGAAGAGGTTGCGCACGTGCACGCGGGCCAGCAGCGTAAACCGCCGGTCCTCCACCGCGTGGAACACGCCCAGCAGCACGGGCACCTTGATGGTGCTGGCCGCGTGGAACCACTCGTCGCCGCGGTAGCTCCAGCCGGTCTCCGTCTCGTAGTCATGGTAGGCAACGGCCACGCTGCGCGCCCCGCCCTTGTCGGCGATGGCGCGCACCCTGGCGCGCAACGGATCTTCCTCGTCCCTGCGCTCGTTTTCTTTCCTGAATGGCATCCGGCCCGTGCGTCAGCGGTCGCCCGGCGTGACGGTCGGCCGGGTCAGAGGCCGCCCGCCTTGCAGGATCGGCGCCAGCGGCGGGGTCAGGGCGTCCTGCCGCTGTTACGGGCCGGCTCGCGGCGTGTCCCGGCGCGGATCGGCGCCCGGCCGAACGGCTCCGCGGATTCGGGGCGCGCACGCACGGGGCGCCGGTGTGGCACCGCCTGTGCTGATGTCAGGCGCCCCTTTCTCAGGGGATGGGGCCGCGAACACTGGGCTATGGGACACACATGCCGGATAAGGCGGGGCAGGCCGATCAGGTGGGCCAGGGCGTGCAGGCGGTGGACGACGTGAAGCCAATGGCGCTGGTGGACGGCAGCAACGTGGCCCACAGCAGCGAGGGCGACGAGGCGCGGCTGCACAACATCAAGCTGGTGGTGCGCAAGCTGATCGCCGAAGGATACGAGCCCGTCGTGGTGTGCGACGCGGCCCTGCGGCACCAGATCGACGACAAGGAGGGGTACGAGCGGCGGGTGGAGGAGGGAAAGATCAAGCAGGCGCCGGCGGGGACGGACGCGGACTACTTCCTTCTCGCCTTTGCGCGCGAGCTGGAGGCCGTCATCGTGTCCAACGACCTGTTCCGCGACCGCGCCGAGGCCTTTCCCGAAGCCCGCGAGCGGATGATCCGCTACATGATCGTGGACGACCAGGTCGTCTTCGAGCGCCGCAACAAGAAGCGGTAGGCGAGTTTCGGGAAGGCGCAGGGTTCACCGGCTCACCCCGGAGGGATCACCCTCCGGGGTTTTTCGTTCGGACCCGTTGTTCACTCTGTTCACGGCCGATAGGTTCGGCTCCCGGCGCGCGCCGGACGCGGGATCGGTTCTGCTCCGGTTAGGGCAGACAAAAGACCCCGACAGGCGGTTGCCTGTCGGGGTCCTCACCCCGGAGACATGCACCAGGGCTCGCCGAGGCGAGCCTGGGAGGGGTAACCGGGGAGTTCGACGACAATTCTACAGGGTTTTCACACGTAATGCAAGGCTACCTCGACCAGATCCGCAAGACGGTCTCCAGGGACCGATTCGACGCCTACCGCAGGTCAGGAGACCGGGACGACTTCGACGTTCTCGCCCGGTACCTGTGGAACGCAATGCTCTGCGAAGCGCTCTACCCCGCGATGCAGGCTTTCGAAGTCGCCCTCCGGAACACGCTCTACCGTGCGATCGAGAGCGCCTACCCTGCAGCCGAAGCCGACTGTGAGGACGTCGCAAGCTGGCTTGACCTCAAGGTGCCCATCCTCCACCCGAAGGAAGCGTACCGGGTTCCGGATGCGAAATCCGAGCTGGCGCGCCGAGGGAAGCAGCTAACCGTAGGCCGGCTGATCGCGGAGCTGAACCTGAACTTCTGGCGCAAGCTCCTGCACAGACCATACGGCGCCAGGGCAGCGGGGGCATCGGGGAACTTCTGGCCGCGCCTGATTCCGGCCGCGTTTCCCGCGGTGGACCGGCGGTCCAACAACATCGCGCGCATCTCCGAGGCCGTAGACGAGATCTACGTGATGCGAAACCGCATGTTCCACCACGAGCCCATCTTTGACAGGGTGCTCCAGAAGCACGGGACCCTGCTCCGCGTGATCCGCTGGATCGAGCCGGAACTCGAGGTCACCATCCGTGAGTTCGACCGCTTTCCGGAAACCTTCAGTCTGCAGCCCGAAGGACTAAGGGACCGGCTGGAACGTGTCGCTCACGCCGGGCACGACGCGCGCGCCCACTCCGCGGCCCGTGAGAACCTGGTCAAGGGCGCGAGGCGTGTCCTGGGGGCGGCCTGGGATGCCACCGACGCCGGCGCTCACGACGTGCGCGAACTTGCAAACGCATTGCCTGGCCTCGCCGCTCGGCCGGTTCCTTCTGGCTGGGTGCTTCGCTCCATGCGCGACCGGCTCGCGAGCTTCGTCGAGAACGCGCGTTCGGACGCTGCGATCACCGTAGCGGCATCCGGGTTGGCGGACGCAATCGCCCGGTATCTGGCGCTCGATCGTGCCCCCGATCCCGCGGGACCACCCGCCGTCGGGTCCTGACGGAGTCCCCGAAGAGCGTGCTCTTCGGGGACTTTCTGTTCCCTGTCGTCCATCCGCAACGATTGCATCGCCGCCGCTTGTCAGCCCCCCGGCGGCGGGGTAACTTCCCTGCCGGCGGAACCCTCCCGCCGGTCCCCACGTCCCATCCGCAAGTTCCAACGCAGCAATCAACTTGAGAGACATCGCGCTGTACCACGGCGACGGCCGCGGCTGGATCGAGGTCATCACCGGGGTGATGTTCAGCGGCAAGAGCGAGGAGCTCATCCGGCGCGTGCGCCGCGCGCTCATCGCCCAGCGCCGCGTGCAGGTGTTCAAGAGCGCCCTGGACGACCGCTACGCCGGCGTGCGCACCATCAGCTCCCACGACGGCTCCGGCGTGGAGGCGGTGCCGGTGCGCTCGTCCACGGAGGTGGCCGAGCACGTGCACCCCTACACGCAGGTGGTGGCCATCGACGAGATCCAGTTCCTGGACGACGGCGTGGTGGACGTGATCAGCCTGCTGGCCGACAACGGCGTGCGGGTGATCGTGGCGGGGATCGACATGGACTTTCGCGGCGAGCCCTTCGGCCCCATGCCGCGCGTGCTGACGGTGGCCGAGACGGTGGACAAGCTGCACGCCATCTGCGTAGTCTGCGGCAACCCCGCCACCCGCAACCAGCGGCTGGTGGACGGCTCCCCCGCGCCGTACGAGGGCCCGCAGATCCAGGTGGGCGGCAGCGAGGCGTACGAGGCGCGCTGCCGCCGCTGCCACGACGTTCCGTCGGACCAGCGCTACCAGACGTCGCTGCTGGACCTTCTCGGCAGCACCCCCGCGGACCCCGTCGTCCTCACCCGCGAAAGCCTGATCCGCCGCGCCTGACCTCCCGCGGCGCGTCCCTCCTCTCGCGACGCAGGTGGCGGATGGACCCGCCCGGCACCCGCATGCCCGCTCGAAACCCTCGCCGAAGTCGACGCGGGCGCGGAATTCGTCCCCGTCATCCGCGTCCGCATCTCCAGGCGCATCGTCCGGCCGGCGCCCGCTTCGTTCCCGACCCCTCCGCCACGACTCCGTATGCGTGCGTCGAGCTTCGCCCTGCTCGTTCCGCTCCTCGCCGCCGCGAGTGTCGCTGCCGCACCCCCAACGCCTGTAAGTAGGAACGCGTCGTCGTAATCTGTCATAGAAGCCGGTAAAGAATCGTGCGGGCGCGAGACGGAAAGTCCCGCGCCCGCCTTCGTTCCGCCCTCCCGCGACGTCTCCCTTGCGGACGGTGTCCCGGAGGGTGCAAGTTTTTCAGCACATCCACCAGGCGCCAGCCACGTTCCGGCGCACCGCATCCCGCACCCCGCGTACATCCATGCGCATCCGCCTCACGCACCTTGCCGCCCTGGCCGCGCTGGCGCTCTCCGCCGCGCCGGGGCACGCGCAGGACCGGCGCCCGCTCACGGCGCTGGACTTCTACCACCTCAAGAACGCCGGCGCGGTGAACCTGTCGCCCGACGGGCAGCGGGTGGTGTTCGTGGTCACCGAGGTGGACAGCGCCGAGAACCGCTACCGGCGCGACCTGTGGATATCCGGCACCGACGGCAGCGGGCTGCGCCGGCTCACCTGGACCAATGCGCGGGGGATCGGCGCGCCGCGGTTCTCGCCGGACGGGCGGATGATCGCCTTCGTCCAGGCGCGGGGCGACGGGCCCGGGCAGGTGTGGATCCTTCCCCTGGCCGAGGGGGGTGAGGCGTGGCCGCTCACCGACCTGGAGACGGGCGCCGGCGCGCCGGTGTGGTCGCCGGACTCGCGGCGCATCGCCTTCATGTCGCAGCTCACCCCCGAGCAGCTGGCAAAGGCCGACTCCGCCGCCGCCGACAGCGCGAAAAAGGCGGAGGAGCCGAAGATCGACGCCGCCGCCATCCGCAACATCGACGACGACCGCGCCGCCGCGCTGGCCGCCATCCGCGCCAAGCTGGCCGCCAACGCCCGCGAGAACGACCCGCGCGTGGTCACGCGGCTGGGGTACCTGGGCGAGACGTCGATCGAGGAAGAAAGCTACGGCCAGATCTACGTGGTGGACGTGCGGCAGGGCGCAAAGCCGGTGCAGCTTACCCGCGCCGCGTACGGCATCGGCGCGCCGGAGTGGACCCCCGCGGGCGACTCGCTCATCTACAGCGCCGGCCCGCCGCGCCAGCCGGGGCTGCACCCCGACTACGAGATGGAGAGTGACCTGGTGGTGGCCCCGGCCGACGGGCGCGGCACCGCGCGCACCCTGGCCGAGCCGGGCTCGGGCGAGGACGGGCCGGGCTTTTCGCCGGACGGGCAGTACATCACCTACATCCGCTTCGCCAGCGCCATCGACTCGCTCACCAGCACCAACTCCGAGCTGCTGGTGATGCGGCGCGACGGCTCCGACCGGCGCAGCATCACCGGGCCCATGGACCGCAGCCCGGCGGGGTACACCATCACCCCCGACGGCTGGCTGTACTTCACCGTGACGTCGCAGGGCGCGCAGCCGCTGTACCGCACGCGGCTGGACCGCATCGACCCGCAGCCGGTGGTGCAGGGTCCGCGCGGCGTGCTCTCGTTCGACGCCGGCGGCGGGCGCATCGCCTGGGCGGAGATGAACCCGCGGCGCCCCAGCGACGTCTACAGCGCGGACGCCGCGGGCGCGGGAGAGCGGCGGCTGACCACGCTCAACGACTCGCTGCTGGCGCAGGTGTACGTCAGCGACTACCACGAGATCTGGTACCCGTCGTTCGACGGCCGCCGCACGCACGGCTGGTACCTGCTCCCCATCGACCACCGGCCGGGCCGCCGCGCCCCGCTGGCGGTGGAGATGCACGGCGGGCCGCACGCCATGTGGGGCCCGGGCGAGGCCAGCATGTGGCTGGAGTACCAGATGCTGGCGGGCGCCGGGTACACGGTGTTCCTTTCCAACCCGCGCGGGTCCAGCGGGTACGGCAACGAGGGGCTGCGCAGCATCCGCCGCAACTGGGGCACGCCCCCCGCGCGCGACGTGCTGATCGGCGCCGACAGCGTGATCGCGCGCGGGCTGGCCGACCCGGCGCGGCAGGTGATCACCGGCGGCAGCTACGCCGGGTACCTGACCACGTGGATCATCGCCCGCGAGGCGCAGACGCGCTTCAAGGCGGCCGTGGCGCAGCGCGGCGTGTACGACCTGGGCATCTGGTACGGCGGGTCCAACACCTGGCGTCTGTTCGAGAGCGAGTTCGGAACGCGGCCGTGGGAGGATCCCGAGGTCACGCGCGCGCAGTCGCCGCTCACGTACGTGGCCGACATCCGCACCCCGCTGCTGCTGCTGCACGCCGACACCGACTTCCGCGCCACCATCGCCAGCGCCGAGGCGCTGTACCGCGCGCTGACGGTCCTGGGCCGGCCGGTGGAGTTCGTCCGCTACCCGCGCGAGGGGCACGAGCTCACGCGCAGCGGCGAGCCCAACCACCGCATCGACCACATGCTGCGCATCCTGGAGTACTTCGAGCGCCACATCACCCACTGACGGCGACGGCGGGTGGATGACGAGAGAGGCCCCGCGGCGTGTGCCGCGGGGCCTCTCGTATCATCATCTACTCCCGCACTTTCGCACTCCCGCCGACACTCTCCGGGGCGGTTGAATTTCACTTTAAACCGCGGCTACAGTTCACGAAGTCCCCCTGCGCGGACTCGGCGGCCCGGCGGTGTGCGGCGTCCCGAGCACCTGCGCGTCCGCAACCGGTCAGTTCTCCCCTCTCCGCGAGGAACGAGCGGGGAGGGGCCGGGGGAGGGGCCGCCGGCGCAGTGCGATGCTTCCTGAATCACCGCTAGAACGTCCCGCTGTCCGCCGGCGTACCGCCCGGGCGCGGCGACGCGCCGAAGTCGATGGAATCGGTCATCACGCGCACGGTGTCGGTCACGGGGCGCTTTACGCGGCCGCTGGTGCAGTACTGCTGCACCACCTGCGTCACGTTGCGGCAGTCCACGTCGTCGCCGCAGCGGGCGGCCTGCCACTCCACGGTGCGGCGCAGCGAGCCCTGCGGCGGCACGTCGTCGCAGAAGGCGGGCGTCTGGCGGCTGAACTCCAGGCAGCTTCGCATGTACGCGCCCACGGAAAAGCTTCCCGCCACGCTCATGCTGCCGCTGGCGCGCTGCTTGGCCTGCTCGAAGCACGCCGCCTCGTCGTTCGCCACGCCGAACCGCGCGCCCTCGCGCGCCGCGACCGTCGCCTCGGCCTGGATGCCGCCGCTGTTGCGCTTCCACCAGATGCCCGTGGCGACGATCCCCGCGATCCCCAGCAGCACCAGCACTCCGCAGCCGATCAGCCCCACGCGCAGGCACCCGCTGCGCGAGCGCTCGGGCCGCGGCGGCGGGGGCGGGATGGGCGACTGGAACGAAGAGGAATTCTGCGGATCGCTCATCTGGATCGGCCGGTGCGTCGGGGTAGAGGTTCGCGGGTCGGACGGGAAGAATGGGTGGATGCGGGGGCGGTTGTCCAGCGCGGCGCGGGTCAATCCTCCTCGAACGACTCCAGCATCCGCGCCTGCTCGCGCCGGGCGATGGCCTGCAGCGCGGATTCCCAGCTGACGCGGTCCTCCATCGCCGCTACCTGCGCCTCGATCCAGACCTCGCGCAGTACCACGTCCATCAGCCCCACCGCCTGCCGCTCGCGCGTGCGGCGCAGCTCCGCCGTCCGCCGGGCCAGCCCCACCAGCTCCTCGGGGATGTCGGCTTCGGGGTGCAGCCAGGCGCGCCCCGCCGTCTCGTCCGTGCGCCCCTCGCCGGGATCCTCCGGCTTTGCGCCCGGCTTGCGGTAGCGGTGCGGGTCCGCGGAGATGCGGAGGGCGATGCTCCCCTCCGCGAACGGCTGCCACCAGTCGATCAGCCCGCCGTTCAACTCTTCCAGCAGCTTCTCGACGGCGACGCGGATGGGCCCCTTGCGCCCGCCCTGGCGCCGCGCGCGCTCCACGATCAGCAGCAGGTCGGCGCCCGGCTGCTCGTGCGCGAACGACTGGATCCAGCGCAGCGCCCGCTGCCGCGCCGTCTCCGGCCCCTCGCCCTGCAGGTCCAGCCGGCGCGTGGGCGGGTAGTGGCGTGCCTCGAATTCGCGCGAAAGCTCGTTCAGCCGCATGGACGAGGGGCAAAGTGCGTGAGTGCGGAAGTACGCAGGGACGGGGCCGCACGTTCAGCACGACGGCGCTGTCCTCCCCCTCTCCGCGAGGAACGAGCGGGGAGGGGGCCGGGGGGCGGGCCGGGGGGAGGGGCCCCAGCGGAACGTCGATTGCACTCGATGGACGTCCTGCACCGGACGCACAGCAAAAGGAGGAGCGGATGCGATACGACCGCGGATACGGACGCGACTACCCGATGGCCCGCGCCAGCGGACCGCCACGCGGCTACGACTACGGCCTGCGCGGCTACAGCCAGACGGCGCCCATGCGGCGCCCCATCCCCCTGCGCACCTACGGCCGCGGGGGATACGACCAGGGGTACTTTGGCAGCGCGCCACTGCCCAACCGCGTGACGCAGCGGTACAACCGGGAGTACGTCCACCCCGAGCCCAACCGGCTGGAGACCAACTACGCCCCCTTTGGCGGGGACGTGGAGGACCGCATCGTGGACCACACCGGCTACCGGGGCGCGTACAACACCATGGGTGGCTCGCACACCTGGCGCGGCGGCAACCTGCCGATGGGCTGGGAGCGCGAGGCCGCCTACGGCAGCCGCTACGACCGCAACTTCCGCGGCTACGGGCGCGACTACTACGGCCCGCGGCGCTAGAGGCCTGCTCATTGGCGGTCGATGGATCAGGGGCGGCGCACCGATGCGCCGCCCCTGATCTTTCAAGTGCCTCTGCCGGATCTGTCGCAGAGAAAGCGCGGTCAGACGAAATCAACCCGAAAGATTGCCCTAGTAAATTAGCATGTTTAGGCGTAAATTGACTCATGCGTCGGTCATGTGGCTGGCCACGGTTACGGAAACCATTCCTCCGGGAGTCCCCTGATGCGGAAACTGAAGCTCGATCTGGACCAGCTCACCGTCGATTCGTTCGATCCGACTCCTTCCGAGGGTGCGCGGCGCGGCACCGTGCAGGGGTTCGGTCCAACCCCTTTGCGCACGTGCGATCCCACCTGCGTCAGCTTCTGTCTCAGCTGCGAGCCCGGCTGCGACAACAGCGTCGGTGGAACCTGCGACGTCAGCTGCGGCGGCACCTGCGACGGGAGCTGCAACTGCACCGGCAACTCGTGCTACGGCACCTGCAACGCCACCTGCAACGTCACGTGCGACACCTGCCAGACCAACTGCCAGCAGGAATCCTGCGTGTACGTATGCCCCTGACGCCTGGCGACGGACCGCATCGGCCGAACGGCTGCCCGCGGCTGTGGCAACCATTCATGAGGGAGGCCTCATGCACAAACTGAAGCTCGATCTGGACCAGCTCACCGTCGAATCGTTCGAGACGAATTCGCCTGAAGGCGCGCAGCGCGGTACCGTTCATGGGTTCAACACAACCCGCATCGTCACGTGCCGCTTCACCTGTGGCACCTGCTTCGACAGCTGCGCCAGTTGCGATGGCACCTGTGACAACAGCTGCGGAGGCGACTGCTATTCCGTCGGCGGCACCTGCGTCTACACCTGCGCCGCCTCCTGCTACGGCACGTGCACCGAGCCCTCGTGCGAGGTGACCTGCCACACCAACTGCCAGCAGAATTCCTGTGTGCACCCCTGCCTCTGACGCGTGGCGGACGGACCGCTCACACACCGGATGAGGCCTCGGGTGCAGGGAACGAACAAGAGGGGCGGCGCACCGGGCGCCGCCCCTCTTCTGTCCATCAGCCTGCCTCTACGCCGCCCTCCCCGGCCTCCCCCGCGGACGGCCGCGGCCGCCGCGCTCGTCCACCCGCAGGCGCCGGCGCCGGCCGCCGCGCCGCTTCCATCCATCCAGCGACACCACCTTCTCTTCCTCGTCCTCATCCCCCGCGTGCCCCAGGTACGGCTGGTCTCCGGAGTCCGGACGCCGCGCCTCGGGAGTGCGGTGGGCGCGGCGCCGCTCGCGCTCCAGCTCAACGAACACCTGGTCCGCAGGCGCATCCCACAACAGCGCCAGCGTGCCGATCAGTGTGGCCAGTCCGCGCGCGATGGTGTCGGCGTGGCGGCCTTCCTCCAGCGGCAGCGAGCCGGGGAGCGGACAGCTGGGCCCGGTGAGCACCGAAGCCCGGTCGCGCGCCCGCTCGATGCGCACCCCCGCCGCCGTCATGATGCGCCGTGCCGCATAGCGCCTGCGGTGCAGCCGCCGCCCCGCGCACAGCCGGTGCAGCTGCGTGCGCCACGTGGCGCCGCAGGCGGAGCTTTCCGCCAGCAGCCACACGGCGGCGTACAGCTCCGCGAACACGCGGACGTCGATCTGGCGAACGGTTTCGGGGGGAAGGGCGGACAGGTAGTCCAGGAACGCCAGTATCCGCCGCGGTCGGGCGAGGAGAAAGAGAACGACTTCCTGGCAGCCGCGCCGGTGGTTGCACCGGGCGCAGGCGGGAACGATGATGCGGGCGTCTTTCCTGCGGCCCCCGCGGGCGCGGGGGATCACGTGCTCTCGGGTCAGGGGTCGGTCCGGTGCCGCGGGGGCCCGGCAGTACACACACTTTCCGGTCTTGATGCGGTGCTCCAGCTCGCGCTGCAGCGTGCCGCCCGTTCCGTTTCCTCGCACGTGGGCTCCCGGTAGGAAAGGAGGCGGCGGAATCGCGGTTCCGCCGTGTGCGCCCTCGCGCAGCCGTCTCGCGGGCTGCTGCGCGAGGGATTGAGCATCCGCCTGATGGAAACGATAAGAAACTTCGGTGCCAGATGTCCGTGCAGCATGTAACACGCGTGTGACGCGCGGGTCTCTATCTTCTACCTCGCCTCTGCATCTGGTGTTTCAGCGCCGGGGTTGGAGGGGGCTGGCGCGATGGGTTGCGATCCGGACCGCCGATCGGGCCCGTCATCCACAATATGTAGTGCAGCTCGTTTGCACAACAGAATTATTTTTCGATGAGCGGGTCTCTCGCCCCCTGCCGCGCCTCCATGGCCCGGCGGTGGCGGTCGAGGGTCCCGTCCCGGCGCATCAGGCCGCAGGTATATCCGTTCAGCGGATTCTTTCCGCCCAGCCAGCGGCGGTCCACCCGTGCCGTGTCCGCGGCCGTGTGCGCGCCAGCGTAGCGCGCCTGGCAGCGCTCCATCGGCGTGGCCCAGTTCGACGCCACCAGCCAACCCGAAGCCCAGCATCAGCCCGCACGTCACCAGGACGGCGGGCAGAAGACGGAGCCGCATGCGACGGGTGATGACGGCGTTGCGGTGGACCCGAGACGTTCGCATGTGCATCGATACGGCCCGTCCCCGCGCCGCGTTTCACCCGCCGTGCACGAACGACGAACCGCCGCGGGGAGCGTCCCTGCGGCGGTCTTCATTCATCCTGCACTCGCCGTCGCGAACCGAGGTGGTGCGCCTCCGCCGATCGTTCGCGATGAGCGAGATCAGCCGTGCACCGGCTTCTTCGCCGCGCCGTCGGTCGTATCCGGCACAGTCCGCCTCTGTCCCGCCAGGAATACGATCACCAGCCCCGCCAGCGCGCCCACGACCCCGGTCACACCCACCACGCTCCGCCCGTACCACGCCAGCAGCATTCCGCCGAGGATGGCCGTGAGCGCCAGGAGCAGCGCCGACCACAGCCCTCCCCACGAAAGCTGCACCAGCGAACGCTCCACCGTGCGCCGGTGGTTCGCCTCGTCCTCCGTCCAGCGGACGATGCGCTCCGCCAGGCCGGGGAGCACCTGCTCGTAGTCGCGCAGCACGTCCGGCTCCGGGATGGGGCCGCTGAACGCCTCGACCGCGGCGTGCAGGACCGGCCGGGCAATCAGCTCGTCCCCACGCAAAGGAGCCTCCGAACGATCCACGAGAAGGTCCGGAGGCTCCGCTGCGGCGGCGGGGCGGGTGACGACGGCGTTGCGCTTACGGGTGCGCGTGCCCATTGGGCTGCGCGGCGGAGGCGGCCCGCATCCAGTCCTGCCGCAGCGCCTCGGCGTCGCCCGCCGGGCCGCGCCCGAACCGGCCCCGCCGGTGCGCCAGGGTGCCGCCCAGGTCAAAGGCGTGCGCCATTCCGAACAGGAAGGCCGAAACGGCCCGGCCTTCCGTACGCCCTGATACTCCGTAGTTCCAGCGCATGCTCCGCTCCATGAACGCAAGTGAACCTGCATCTGCAGCGTCCAGATTAAACACAGGCCACCAGCTTGTCAACGGCCCGAAGCGCACCGTGCGAACACGGCCACCCGCGGCACACCCGTGTTCGGCAGCTGGGCAGAAAGGATCGGTCGACGCGAAAACCGCCCGCGGGGAGCGTCCCCGCGGGCGGTTCTCATCCACCGGAGCCGGCGATGCCGGCCGATCGGCTCAGTACCAGGTGGTCAGGTCGATGCCCTGGTAGTAGTGGTGCAGGATCTCCTCGAAGGTGGCGCCCTTCTCGGCCATCCCCACCGCGCCGGTCTGGCTGAGGCCCACGCCGTGGCCCCACCCGCCGCCAAACGCCTCGAAGCCTTCCACCTCGCCCGTGCGGCGGTCGATGACGGGCTCGATGACGAAGAGCGTGCTCAGCAGGCTGCTGAAGGTGCCGCTGGCGTTCACGTACTTGAGCGAGGTGCGGACGTGGTCCTTGGTGTCCGTGAACGTCCCCGCCTCGGTGACGTACTCGATGCGCTTCACGCGGCCGCTGTTGCTGCGCTCCACCACGTTGATGGCCAGCACGCGGCCCACGTCCTGGCCGGCGTGCAGCGAGATGACGTCCGAGATCTCGTCCGCCGTCCACTCGAAGCTCCAGCGGTGGTAGCGGCTCCAGTCCGCCTCGAAGTCGCCGTTCTTCTTGCCGCGCAGGGTGGGGCCCTTCTGTGCCTTGAGCGAGTCCAGCACGTGCTCGCTGCTGCCGTGCTGGTGGTCGCGCACGCCGCGCAGGTACGGCACCGGGTCGGAGTTGAACACGTCCTCGCTGTTGGCGGTGTAGCCGCCGCTGGTGCTGCTGAACAGCGCCTGGATCAGCTTGCCCTCGTAGACGGCCACCACGCCCGCGGTGGCGTCCACGGCCGCGTTGCTCACCGGGTGCTCGGCGCTGTACCCGCCGTACACCTGGTCGCTCGTCGTCGGCAGCAGGTCGTAGCCGTCGGCCGCGCGCTTGCCCAGCCCGCTGAGCGCGTAGGTGCGCGCCGCCACGGCCTGCGCCTTCTGCGCCTCGATCTCGCCGTACGGCACGGGCGGCAGCTCGCGCGGCACTACGCCGTACAGGTACTGCTCGATGGGAAGCTCGTTGATGCCGGCCAGCGTGCCGCTGCTGTTGCGGCCCACCTCGGCGATGCCGCGGTACGGCAGCGTGCCGATGGTCACCAGCCCGTCCGACGAGGTCAGCACCACGGGGCCGCTGCTGACGGCCTGCGCCGAACCCGTGTTCACGCGGTACTGGGTGATGCCCGTGGTGGTGGTGACCAGCTTCCAGAACGAGTCCGCGGCGGCCAGCCCCTGCGAGATGATGGTGTTGCGGTACGCGTTGCGCACGGCAAAGCTCGCGTTGGACGCAAAGTCGCCGATGTACAGCCGCGTGCAGGCGGGGATCACCTCGGTCATCGTGGGATGGCCCAGCGCTTCGGCCTGCGCCTTGACGGCGTTCACGGCCGCCGTGCTGCCGCACATCACCTGCAGGCGGTAGCGGGTGGTGCTCACGGAGCCCGCCTCCAGGGTGACCGTCGCGGACACGCCGCCGGTGCCGGAAAGGAGGGTGGCGCCGGTCGTCTTGTTCCTGAACGTCCAGTCCGCGGCGCTGCCCAGCGTAACGCTGCCGGCCGTGGGGATCACGCCGATGCGGATGTTGCCGTTCCACGCGGCCGCGCCCACCTCGTCCAGCAGGGGGCCGCCGGCGCGGGCGCCGGGGCCCGTGGGGTCGATGTCGGAGCAGGCGCCCAGCGCCAGGAACAGCGCGGCGACCGGCAGAGCCAGCCGGGTTCGCAGGAAGGTCGTCAAGGCGGATTCGGGGGACGCAGGGGATGAAATCGAGACCCGCGAGGGGGCCCGGGAGCGAACCCCTACTTACGTACAAAAATCGTAATTTGTCAACCTCGCGGCGTCAGGGGCATTGCGTCCGCATCCCAGCCCGCATCAACCGCCAGCACGTCTTCCGGGTTCGCCCGCGCGCCGGCAATCGTCGCTTCCGCGGGGCCCACCCCGGCGAACACCGACACGCGTGCGCGGTTCTGCACGCTGGAATCCAGCTGCGGATCATCCCAGAACCTGCGTTCCAGGAGCCCGCGTGCCACCCCGCGATAGCCGGGATACAGGTAGGTCGCGCTCACCCACTCGTAGCTGAGCAGCCGCAGCAGGCGCGGCGCTTCGGTTACGGGCAGCTTGATCCGGCGCACCCACGGAAGCGGCGCGGCGGCGAAGGAGTGGGAGGACAGCTGGTAAAAGCGTCTCTCGAGCACCTGGTCCAGCGCCGTGTCTTCGTTGCGCGTGTACGGGTCCCAGCGGCGCGTGGTGAGAAGGGTGAACACGCCCATCTGCGCGTGCAGGTTGGGATTGTGCGCGGGGGAGGGGGCTACCACCTTGAGCACGCAGTCGCGCGCGGGCGCGGCGGACGCCAGGATGTTCAGGCCGCGCCGGTCGATGGCCCAGATCTCCAGGTGCGTGACGCCGGCCGGTCCCCGCGTCGCTTTCGTAATCCAGCGGGCGGCTTCGACGGCCGCGAAGTAGGCGGCCACCAGCGGCCGGGCAGTCCAGTCGAGCAGCCGGGTGGGAACGCCGTAGTGCTGCGCCAGCGCCAGCATGGAGAGCGTCGCGTTCGGCGGCCACTGTGCGTTGCCCTCCATCGCGGCTTCGGCGCAGTACTGAATGTTCTCGCGCCACTCCGCCCGCGTCATCGGCGAATCGTCGGGAATGGCGAGTCCCTGCGCGTCGCACGATTCGACGAACGCGCGGAGCACCGAGTGTTCCTTTTCGATCTGCTTGCGGTGCCCGTGCCGGCGCTCGATCCCCCGCGTGTACTCGTATTCCGAGAGAGAACCCGGGCGCAGGGCCGAGGGCGTCAGGCTCCAGCGCGCATCCGCATGTCCGCGGAAGATCCACTTGTCCGGATGGGGCGCCCAGCGCCCGTCGCGGCGCTGCAGCGCGGCCAGCAGGTGCTCGGCATCATGAAATTCCTCGGCTTGAATCAACTTGTATTCGGACATTGATCCTCCAGGGCCACTCTCCAGGACGCCCGGCAGCCGGTACGGCCCAGGTGCCCGACCACTCGGAACGGGCCAGACAATTTAGTTCGCGGAGGGGGGTGCTACAACAGAAATCTGCGGCGGACCGGCCCGCCCCTCGCCACGCCGCACTGGTGCGGGCAAGTCACGGCGGTTACTTTCCTTGCGCAAGCCGCCAGGGGTACTTCGCGCGATTCGCGGAGTTGAGACAGTCCCTTGGAACCTGATCCGGTTCACACCGGCGTAGGGAGCGCGGCGTGTCGCACAGATGATCTCCATCCGCCGCGCGTTCGTTCTCGGTCGATGGAATCCGTCATCCAGGCGCCACCCCGGATCCCCGGCGTGGCGCCTTTTCCGTTCGATGCGCCCGCTGGAGTTCTCCCCATCCACCGTGCCCGGATCGTCCCTCTCCCGCAGCAGTCACGGAGACGCGCAGATGATCGACCGAGCCCGCCCCGAGCCCTCCGCCGCCGCCGACTACGGCGACGCGTTCCCCAGCAGCCGCAAGGTGTACGTCGAGGGGCGCCACGGCATCCGCATCCCCATGCGCGAGATCGTGCTGAGCGGCGGCGAGCCCCCGCTGCGCGTCTACGACACCAGCGGCCCGGTGGGCACGGACGTGCGCGAGGGGCTGCATCCCCTGCGCGCGGAATGGATCGCGGCGCGCGGCGACGTGGCGCGCACGGAGCGGACGTACAGGCCGATGCCGGGAACGCAGCCGGTGGAGATGCCGGAGGCGCTGCACCGCCCCACCCTGCGTGGCACCGGCCCGGTGACGCAGATGCACTACGCCCGGCGCGGCGAGATCACGCCCGAGATGGAGTTCGTGGCGCTGCGCGAAGGGATGGATCCGGAGTTCGTGCGGTCGGAAGTGGCGCGGGGGCGGGCCATCATCCCCGCCAACATCAACCACCCGGAGCTGGAGCCGATGATCATCGGCCGCGGCTTCAAGGTGAAGATCAACGCCAACATCGGGAACAGCGCCGTCCGCAGCTCCATCGAGGACGAGGTGGAGAAGCTGCGCTGGGCCACGCTGTGGGGCGCGGATACGGTGATGGACCTGTCGACGGGGAGGAACATCCACGAGACGCGGGAGTGGATCATCCGCAACTCGCCCGTTCCCATCGGCACCGTACCCATCTACCAGGCGCTGGAGAAGGTCGGCGGCGTGCCCGAGGAGCTGACCTGGGAGATCTACCGCGACACGCTGATCGAGCAGGCGGAGCAGGGCGTGGACTACTTCACCGTCCACGCTGGCGTCCTCCTTCGCTACGTGCCCATGACTGCCAACCGGCTGACGGGGATCGTCTCGCGCGGCGGATCCATCATCGCCAAGTGGTGCCTGTCGCATCACAAGGAAAGCTTCCTCTACACCAACTTCCGCGAGATCTGCGAGATCATGCGGGCGTACGACGTGGCGTTCTCGCTGGGTGATGGGCTGCGGCCGGGCTCCATCTACGACGCCAACGACGAGGCGCAGTTCGCCGAGCTGCGCACCCAGGGTGAGCTGAACCGCATCGCCTGGGAGTTCGACGTGCAGACGATGAACGAGGGCCCCGGCCACGTGCCCATGCACCTGATCAAGGAGAACATGGACAAACAGCTGGAGTGGTGCGACGAGGCGCCGTTCTACACGCTGGGGCCGCTGACGACGGACATCGCGCCGGGGTACGACCACATCACGAGTGCCATCGGCGCGGCGCAGATCGGGTGGCACGGCACGGCGATGCTGTGCTACGTGACGCCCAAGGAGCACCTGGGCCTGCCCAACCGCGATGACGTGAAGGCGGGCGTCATCACCTACAAGATCGCCGCGCACGCCGCGGACCTGGCCAAGGGCCACCCGCGCGCGCAGGAGTGGGACAACGCCCTGAGCAAGGCGCGCTTCGAGTTCCGCTGGCGCGACCAGTTCAACCTGTCGCTGGACCCGGTGACCGCGCTTGCGTACCACGACGAGACCCTGCCCGCCGAGGGTGCCAAGATCGCGCACTTCTGCAGCATGTGCGGCCCCAAGTTCTGCAGCATGAAGATCACGCAGGACGTGCGCGACTACGCCGCCGCGCAGGCCGCGGCCGAAGCCGGCATGGCGCAGAAGTCCGCCGAGTTCCGCCAGCGCGGCGGCGAGGTGTACCTGCGCACCGACGTGGCCGATGCGGCGGAAGCGGACGCGGAGGAGGCAGTCGCGGCGGATTGAGCAGTCACCCTCGGTAGCAAAAGAAGGCGGGAGCACCATCTGGTGCTCCCGCAATTCGGTTGTGCATCACCGCTCACGGAGGAGCCCTCCGTTTCAACGGGGTTCACGGCGGCACAAGGTCGCGCAAGGCGTCCCGGAACACCTGAAAGCTGCGTGAGCGGTTCCGATCCGGGACCATATGCGGTGCGATCGTCCGCGCCACCTCCACCTTCGGCATCCCGGCCGGATAGTGTGGACGAAGTTCCCGCTCCAAAGCTTCAGCGGTGCCGCCGCCAATCGCGTCCGGATCACGGTATCCAGCCTTTGCTCCAAGCGTGGCCGTCACCCGAGGGTACGCGGCCCGGAGCGCATCCACATCGCCGAAGAACCAGGCTTCGATCTCTTCGATGGCGATGCGGTTCACGACGCGGTACGGCCCGGGCACGCCCGCCCGCACTTGGCTCCGCGTGGTGAGTCCTGCGTCGATAGCCAATGTTTCCAGCTTCTGCTTGAGCGCGCGGCAGTCTTCCCGATCCTCATCTACCAGCACCACAACGCACCAGTTGGGGCCGTAGGTGTGGGGCAGCCAGTCGGGATATGAGCGCAGGCGGTTCGGAAGCTGGCGCAGCAGGTCCGGCTTGCCTTGAAACACACGAATCTCGTACGAAACATCTGGTCCGAGCAGTTCGGGAGCCAGTACTTGCAGCATTTCTGCGGCGGAGGGCTCTTCCACCAAGATCTCAATGTGCATGGGTGGTCAGCGTTCGTCGCGCATCTCGTTCACGCGGCGGCGAAAGGCCTGCGGAACGCCGGGCGCGAGCGGGTCGCCCACGCCGAAGTACCCTTCCATCCACAGACTGCCCAACAGTGCGCCGTGCTTCATCATCTCGGTGATGCCGGGCATGTCCGCGGCGCGCCGCGCTTGAGTATAGCCACGCTCGTCTCTGTACAGTACGCGCACTTCCGTCGGATTCAGCCCATTGACGAAGAAGGGTGAGTGCGTGGTCACCATGAGCTGCGTCCACCCGGCTGCCGCCCGGCATTCCTCCACCAGTTCACCGAGCAGCCTGGGGTGCAGGTAATTCTCGGGCTCTTCAATGCCGATGAGTTGCGGCGGGTCGGGGTCATTCAGCAAAACCAGGTATGCGAGCATCTTCAGCGTGCCGTCAGACGCGAAGCGCGCCAGGATAGGACGCTCAAAGGGGGCATCCTTGATCTGGAGCATGAGCCGTCCGTCCGGCAGGACTTCAGCGTCTACGTCCTCCAGTCGCGGCACCCGCCGGGTGAGGACACGAAGCACCTCGGCTAATCTCTCTGGGTGTCTTTCCCGCAGGTACTGTACGACATTGGGAAGGTTGTTGCCCGTGGGAGAGAGCCGTTCCTGCGGTCCGGCCTCCGGGATGCCACGCGCGCTATCGGCGCTGAGGTAGGATAGATGCCAGCCAGTGATGAAGCGTCGCAACGCGCTTACCCGCGGATGCCGGGAGAATTGTCCCAATGTATTCACCGCGAGAATTTCGGGAGACTCCAGTTGCTCTTCTACGCGGGTGTCTTCGGCATCCGGCGCCTCACCGCTTACTACTTGACCGGACCCGCGCTGAAAGTCCAAGAAACGGAACGGCTTTCCGAACCGCCCCCGCTTCCAGCTCAGCCACTCCTTGAGCACGACAGGGCGCACTCCGTCGTCCTCCCCGATCTCCAGATGGTAGGTAACGAGCGGTGTGCCTCTACGTTCCCGGTACTTCAATTCGATCACGATTGGATCGACGGCGCCGCGCGTCCGCAATTCCTTGAACCGTCCGCGGCGGTCCCATGCCTTTCGTAACCCAGTAGTAAAGCACTCCGACAGAAACGCGAACGCATCGAACACTGTGGATTTTCCGCTCCCATTGGGTCCGAGCAGCACCGTCAGCGGGGTTAGGTTCTTCAGCTCCAAGTCGTACAGTGCACGGTAGTTGCGCACCCGCAGATACTCCACGCGGGGAACGGCGCCGGCCGCTGTAGCGCTCGCCGGGCGCTCTCCACGTTTGATCCGGCCTCGGGGACGCGGAGTCTCGTTCATCGAGGATTTGAGGGGAGAGGGGATCTGCACACGGGTGACGCTAATGTACCCGGGCCATTCAAGCGAGACAATCGCGAGGGAACCACACGTGGGTGATTCGGGCGTCACCACCAACAAGAGATCGCCGGGACCTGGGCAAGGGCCATCCGCGCGCGCAAGAGTGGGACAATGCGCTGAGCAAGGCGCGCTTCGAGTTCCGCTGGCGCGACCAGTCAACCTGTCGCTGGACCCGGTGACGGCGCTGGCGTACCACGACGAGACGCTGCCGGCCGAGGGTGCCACGATCGCGCACTTCTGCAGCATGTGCGGCCCCAAGTTCTGCAGCATGAAGATCACGCAGGACGTCCGCGACTACGCCGCCCGCCAGAAAGGAGATCGAGGCGAGGATGCAGGAGAAGTCCGCGGAGTTCCGCGAGCGAGGCGGTGAGGTGTAACTGCCGGCTGATGTCATTCGTGCCGCGGAGACCGTGGACGCGGAGCAGCCGGTCGCGGCGGATTGATCGAGCCGCGCGGCGACGGGTGAGCGGGCGGGGGCGCCATGACGGCGCTCCCCGCCCTTTCCGTCGTTGCGCCTCGCTGCTTTAGCACGTCCGTTTCAACCTGAGCGAACTCCGCGGCCGTGCACGTTCCGGAGTATTCGTGACGTTCCACTCTGCGCCGAACGCAGCTGAGCGCATGATCGACCACATACCAGGTAGCCAGAAAGGCCACGGATTCCAGAAGGAAGCCGTGAAACTGGTAGAACATCTCAGCGGCCATGAGAGAAAAGGCAAGCACCGGCAGTTGCTCGACAAGCAGTTCTCGAAGAGTGAACGAGCGCATTTATGGAGTACATGGCGTCACAGGTTCTACAAAGAGAACTGCACGACGCGCGGCTCGATGAAGTTCTGCGAGTCTCCGCCCTGCAGCGTATACCCGGTGGCGATCCAGCGGGCGGGGTCGGAGCCGTCGCGGCGGCAGGTGAGATAGTCACCCCATTTTCCATCCGCTGGGCCGTTGGTCCCGTCGCGGGTACCCGCCAGCAGCCATGTTCCCGACCCCGTGTCCCACGCGCCCACCACGTGCCCCGGGTACCTTGCTCCCCCGCCTCGAAACAAGGTGATTCCCACCTCTCCCGCCTCGTTGGGATACGCATCCGGATACGCATACGCGTAGTCGGGGCTCCAGATGTCGGGCTCGTCCACCAGCGTCCTGCTGGCCGCGTCGATGCGGACGACCCGCACGTAAGGGAACGGGCGCGAGGACGCCAAGCGGTTGGCCGTCCACATGAAGCCGATCCGCCCGTTGGCCACCCACCCGCCCGTGATCCGCGGATCGCAGCGACCCAGCCAGTTTTTTCCGTCCGGCCCGGGAGCGCTGTACGTTCCGCCCAGCCATGGCGAGACGGCGATGGCGACGTCGGTCACCGTGGTAGAGCTTTCGGGCCAGGTGAACAGCTGGATGGACGCGCCGGGGCCCTGACCGGCAAAGTACATGACGTCGCGCGCACCCTGCGTGCACCGGAGCGAACCCCACGAAGTCGTTTCGAAATAGGAGTACGACATCGTCGACCCGCTCGCCAGGTCGCGCAGGGGAATGCGAAAGACCACGGCCCGTTTCCACCGGTTGGTGGAGATGGTGAACACGTTGCTTGCCACGTACAGGTAGTTGTCCGACAGCGCCGCGTGATTGTAGTCGAACCACTCCCGATTCCACGCGGGATTGGTCCCGACGGGCGTGAGGTCCCACCAGTGCCAGCCCGCGTTGCCGAACGAGGCGTCCTGGGTCACCGCCACCCGCAGCGTATTGCGGGTGGTGTCTTTCACGTACTGCAGAAGCCAGACGCTGATCTGGTGCGACCTCACGTGGATGAGCGTCTGGTCGCAGCAGAACCCCCGGTTGGCCGGCGGAAGCGTGTTGTACGGACTGATGTAGCTCCACGCCGCTCCGCCGTTCGTCGATCGCGACGCATACCAGTTCCCCGTCACAAAGATGCCGGATGAGGTGTTGGCGACGCTCGGCTCCCCCACGGTGGACGTCTGCCCCCCCGTCCCCGCGCTCGAAACGGGGATATTCTGGATCAAATTGATGGTGGCCACGGTCCCGCTCCTTTCTCAGTCGCGCCTGAAGGTTTCGCCGTCGGAATTGTTGGGAGGGTCGCTGGCTTCCGTGGGGGGCACGTCCGGGATCGTGGGAGCCTCGTCACTTGCGGCGTCGGCTCCTTCCACCTCCCCACGGTCGGGACCGGCTGGCTTGCGCCTGTGGCTGATCCGTTCCTGCCGCTCCGCGAGCTCGTCCTCGCTCAGGCGGCCCGGCGTATCATCCAGCGCGGCCGTCTCGTCTGGTGAAATCCGCCGTGCCCTTCCGGCGTTTCGCCGCACCGTCTCGGTTCGGCCTTCGGGGGGGTTGGGCTCACGGGTGTTACTCGAGTCGGACATGAGAACGCCTCCGGTGAGTAAGAAGTGAGTTCCTGACCAACGAATGGCATGATAATCCCGGCGGGGAAGAACACCAATCGTTTTGCCTGCCGGTCAGGCGGATGGATCGCGGGTCGGCGGGATCTGGAGGTCGTGCCGGCAACCGAGGGAGGTCGAATGTACCTGATCGATCGCGCTGCCAACCGGGTCGAGCCACTTCAGCCGCGCACGTTCTCCGAGCCCGGTCTCCGCGACCGGTCAACCCTGCCTGGCGAGACGTCACATGGCAGGCGCTGAAGTATGCGTCGTACTGCTCCAGTTACCCGAGTGGGGGTGCCCAGCTCGCGCACTTATGCAGCATGTGCGGCCCCAAGTTCAGCAGCATGGAGATCACCCAGGACGTGCGCGAGTACGCTGCGGTGCAAGCCGCCGCCGAAGCCGGCATGCAGCAGAAGTCCGCCGAGTTCCGCCAGCGCGGCGGCGAGGTGTACCTGCCGGCGGACACCGTCCGTGCCGCGGAGCCCGTTGATGCGGAGGAGACGGTCGCGGCGGATTGAGCGTCCGCACACTCGCCGCGTTCCCAGCACGCGCGTTGGCAACGGTTTCGTTGGCGATCAACCGCCTGTTGGGCAGATGACGACGCGGGGAGCACCGGCCGGTGCTCCCCGCGATGGTTGTTGTGCAGGCCCTTCGTCACGTCCGCTGCGCCGCCAGCCGCCGCACCACCTCCAGCGCGCCCTTCTTGTAGACGGTGATGCACACCAGTTGGCCCGCGGGGTCGATCACCCTCCAGTTGCGCCCATACTTCTTGATCGCGAATCCGGGCCGCGGGTCAACGGCGATCTGCGTCTTGACCATCGTGCACCTCCAGTGGGCTTGACCCTCGGCGCGCGGCAGGGCTACTCTTGGTGAGCGGGCGGCCTTCGGGTCGTCTGTGGTAAGGCTGTCGGGCTATCTCTTGGCGGGATACCGGCAGCCTTGCTTCTTGCCCTGCCGTCTATATTATAATAGACAAATTGCGATTTGTCAACTCTAACATCGACAGCAATGGACTTCAAAACGGCTACGGATCAGGTCGCCGGCTGCATCACCCACGTGGAGATCGCTGAAGCCGCCGGGGTGTCGATCCAGAGCATCCGGCAGGCGCGGATGGACCCGGGCTCGCCCAGTTATCGAAATCCGCCTGCTGGTTGGCAGGAGGTGCTGGCGAGCCTGGCACGACAGCGCAGCAGAGAACTCGCGGCCTTCGCTGACCAGATTGATAGGGCGTGAGCGCGACACCAACGACGAGGCGCAGTCGATGGCCCGGCCACGTGCCCACGAGCTAATCAAGGAGAACATGGACAAGCAACTGGAGTGGTGCGACGAGGCGCTGCGTTACACGCTTGGCCCCCGCTGACGACGGATATCGCGCCAGGATCCGACCACATCGCAAGCGCCATGTATAACTGAGACGCGCCGCGGCACATAGCGCGACCTTATGCGGAACTTCCATTTAAAGAGAGTTGTACACCCTGCGGCGGACGGTACGCAGGTACGCAGGCAAGCGGAGTGACGAGGTATATGACTCACCACCCCAGGCGGCTTCGCACGAGACCTGAGGGGCAAGCTCCACTCACCACCGATTGAAGAATGGGATTTTGGCGACAGGGTACCCCTGAAGACTTGCTGTACCAAAAAGTTCTTGGCCTGTTCAGGCCTACGTATTACATTCGCCTCCGTAGTCCGGAAAAGAGACCTGTGGGACGGAGAAACTGCATGGCGAATTCAAAATTGTATGAGGAGTTGCAGGGAGCGGACGCCGGCCTTGCAAAGTATCTGGGCAGAATACGTGACGAAGCACTTTGGATCTGGAAAGAAAATCCAAAATATTTTACCGACCACGGTGGCCCACATTTTTCTCAAGTTGAAGCAAATCTTGACAGCCTTACCCGCGCTCTTCAAGCCTCGCAAAAACCACTCTCCGATGCGGGAAAACCGCTCTCCCCCGAAGAAATTTTCGTCCTGCTCGCCGCGTGTTATTTGCACGATATCGGCATGCATATTAACCGAGCCCGGCACGCCGAGATCTCGGAAGATCTGATTCTGCGATCCAACCCTGCGGACCGTAACTCGCTTCGGAAAATCTCGGAGTGGCAGGATCTCTTCGTTACCCTTTCAATACCCAACGACAACGCGCGGGCGGCGATTGGGAAGGTGGCGAAGGGACACTGGAGCGTCCACGCCGTGACGCTGGAACAGGAGGATTACATCTTTGGCAACCAGTTGGGCCGGCTTCGACTGCTGGCGGTATTGCTGAGCATGGCGGACCTCCTAGACCTGTCGCCCGAGCGCGCCCGCTATTATCTCTCCCCACACCGCCTCGAAACCCTGCCTCCGCTCTCCGAACTGCACCAGACCATGCACCGGCTGGTGAAGGGATTCCGGATCCTAGCACCCAACCTTTCTGTCCCCGGCGAGTTGCAGCTTCAACTCACCTGGCGCGACGATCAGCCTTGGATCCGTGACATCGCCGACTGGGTGATGACATGGGCAGAGCCTTACTGGCGCCAGCTACGGGATTATTTGAAAGACGACTCTGGGGGGACGATCCGCTGGACGAAGCCGTGGGCGCGAGTGAAGTTCGAGCAGACGAATTCCGGCCTTACGCTTTCTCCCGGAGCCGAGTTGATGCTGCGCGCGGAGCGCGCAGAGCTCGCTCGATGGGACCGCGAGCAGTTTCTCGACCAGTATTCAAATAAGCTCAAATCCAGTGAACGCGCCGTGTTCGTGTTCCCGAACGAGCCGAAGCTGGATGCCGCGGCAATCGCGGAATGGTGCGAACTTCAGGGAAGGCTGTGTGAGGGTTGTCGGGCGGCGCGCGTCGACCTTCGGCCGGAGGTGCCCGACACCCTCGGCATCGTCGCGGCGCAACTTCTGGCGCAGTGGGACGTTCCTATCGATCCATCACCCGAAGCCGACACCTTGGAGCGACTTCGCGCGTACCTCTCCGTGGAGGAAGCACCTGTGGCGGCCGTCCTAGTGTCGGAGAGCGAGCGTGCTTCCCTCCTGACAGAGATCGCCATCGCTCTTATGGAGCGGCCGCACAGCTCTCCCCCTCCGGCGCGAGCGGTCCTCATCATATCGCGCGATGAGGTTGGGTTTGATGCTGGGACGGCCGACTTTTTCCTCCGGTTCGACGGGGGTCCCTTCACCGAAGAAGAGGTTCTTATACACATGGAAAAGAAGTGGGGGTACGTAGAGAACGAGGGCCGTGGGTACATCGAGGATCTCCGGCTGTTCGACTCAGTGGACAACGCTGGGATGGTGAGGACCTTCATGCGCGGGAAGCGGGAAGCGAAGTTCGAACGACCGCAGACCACCACAAGGTAGACACCCCTGAGAGGGACCACTCACCCCAGGAGGAACCTATGCAGCGCACGATCGGAGACTACTATCTGAGCCTGTTGGGGCCCGACGAAGTTGCCAGGCAGGCGCTGCTCGCGTGCGCGGCCGCCATCTCGCTCGATGATAACACCGCTACCCAGGCGGTACAGGCAGCGACGGAGCGCACCGAAACTGAGGCCCGGCACCTGGTGCGCACTGTCAAGGAACTCGATTGTGTGTGGCAGGAATGGGACGGCTGGTGGTACATCTCGCATGACGTTCGGCGCTCTTTGCGGGATCACATCACTGTCGAACTTTCCGTAGAAACCGCCGCGCGGCTGCGGCGCACCCTCGCCAGGTGCGCGGAGGAACGCGCGGAGCACGAGGAAGGTGCGAGTGGCCGCGATCATCGCGTTCTACAAGGACGTGTGGAGGCCGTGTACCATCGTATGCTCCTTCCCGACGTTGCGCAGCAGAGCGCGGAAGCGATCGTCGAGTTCTGGGAAGCGCTGCCGCCGGACCGAGCAGACGCTACGGCTGAGGCCTTGGACCGGCTCGCGGATGAACTTTCGGACCAAGAACTTCCGATTGAGGTAACCTTCCTACGAGGCATCGCTGCACGTCAGCGCGGGGATCGTAACGCGCAGAAGCGGCACTTCGGCGCCGTCTGGGAGCACGGACGTCCAGGGCGTATTTTTGCTGCCGCGGCCCGCATCTTTGGCTCACTCACCGATGATTTCCCCACAGCACGCAAGGCCCTGAATGACAGCTTGCAATGGGATAAGTCCGCTGAGAACATAAAGGCCGTCGCTGAGATCCACAGCAACCTTAAGCCCCGGAAGCCACACTCCCTCCCAGAGTTCCTGCCGCCTCCCACCGACCGCTACAGGAAGCTCCGGAAGCATGGCCGAAATGATGAGTTCCATGCCATCGGACGCCGCAAGACGGCCGTCGCGCGGGTGTATCTCCGTCCGGGGACAGGAAGGTGGGAGGTGAACGGACGGACACTGGAGGATTACCTTCCCCGCCCTGTACTGCGGCATGCCGCGATCCGGCCGCTGGCGGCCACGGAGACGGAGGGCCGTTACGACATCAAGGTCAACGTGGCGGGCGGCGGGCTCCGCGGACAGGCAGACGCAATCCGGCTTGGAGTCGCAAGAGCTCTGCTCATGGTGGATGAGGAGTTCCGCGGGCCTCTTCGCGCCGAGCGGTTGTTGACCCGGGATCCCCGTGAAGTGGAACGAAAGAAGCCGGGACGCTCCGGCGCACGGAAGCGGTTCCAGTTCTCGAAGCGTTGAGATCTCGTACATCGCCGTGCACGAGATCGGTGGGCGCTCGGAATCCGTGATTCCGGGCGCTTTCGATGCCGTTCTCCCGCAGCATGTACGCCCCCCAGTTCTACTTATTGTTGATGAAGATCACGCAGGACGTGCGCGCTTATATTACGCCGCGAAGCAGCGGCATCGAGGTGGCGATGCGGGGAAGCCTACCGAATTTCGCGAACGCGGCGACGAGGTTTACTTGACGGCCGACGCGGCCGCCGCGGACGCAGAGGAGACGGTCGCGGCGCATTGATGCCGCAGCGGGCGAATCGAACACGGGGGGAGCACCGGCCGGTGCTCCCCCCGTCGCGCATCGGGAAAGGTGGTGAAGATCCCGCGGAGAAGCCGCAACAGCCGGCTGCCCCGCGGTTTTTCGAGCGAAGGAGCGTTACTGGCGGAGGGTCACCTGCCGCACGTTGTCCGCCCGTTCGGCCTCGATGCGCCGTTCGAAGGGGTCCAAGCTGATGTAGCCGGGGCGGCCCTGCACCTCGAACGTCACTTCGGCCAGGCCGCCGCGCAGGCGGTGCTTGCCGGCATAGAGCGGCGTCGCTCCCGTGTCGATCGGGTCGTCCGCGAAGACGGCCACGTCGATCGCCTCGTCCAGGGGCGCCTCCGTCACCGGGGTTCCGCCGCCGGGGTCGTTCGTCTTGCGGGCCCGGACCCTCGCCGTGACACGCCAGCGCCCGCCGGGGAGCGGCTGCGCGGTGGCAGACTCCACGCGCAGGTGGTAGAACGTCACGCCGTCGATCCACTCGCCGATCAGCGCCCGGTGTTCCGGCGCCGCCTCCCTCCACAGCGCCGCCCGCAGGTCCGCCACGGTGGCGCGGGGCATCCCGGGGCCGTGCGTGCGGATGAGGTGCCGGAGGGCCCGGTCCAGCGCATCCTCGCCGATCAGGTCGCGGATGGCCTCCATCACGATCGTTCCCTTGGAGTAGTACACGTGCTCCAGGTCCACCACGCGCGTCAGCGGCGGCTCGGGGGTCGGCAGGTACGTCCTCCACAGCTGGTACATCTCGCGCTCGAAGCGCAGCAGCGAAAGAACGTCGGCGCGGCCCTGCATCGCCTCCAGCACACGCAGGTCCGAGTACTTGGCCAGCGTCTCCACCAGCATGGCGCCCCCCTCCACGCGCGCCGGGTACAGCCCGTGGCCCCACCACTGGTGCGAGACTTCGTGGGCCACGCGCCGCGTGACGAGGTCCACCTCCCCGCCGCGGCCGTCGTGCGTCAGGAAGCTCCCATCCTCGGTCAGCACGATCATCCCGGGAAGCGCGAATCCCCCGAAGGGCCAGTAGCGCGGCAGCTCCGCGATGCGAAGGTGGCGGCGCGGGTAGGGCCCGAAGCGGTCGCTGAACAGGTCGATGGAACGCGTGGCCACGGCCAGCATCTTCGCCACGTTGGCGCCGTGGTCGGGGTGATGATAGACCTCGACCCGCACGCCTCGGTGGTCGATCCGCCGTACCTGGTACCGGGCCGAGGCGAATGCGTACGTGGGCGTCTCGGGACCGACGGTGCGATACCGGAAGTACCGGCGCCCGCCCTGCCGCCACTCGCGCACCAGCTCGCCGGGCGCGATCGCCACCTGGTCGCCGGAGGTAGACACGGTGGCATCCAGCGTCAGCCACAGGTCGCGCTGGTCGTCGTTGGACGGGTCGTTCTGCATCCCCGTGCCCTTACGCGGTGGCGGCAGCCCGCGCAGCTTGCGGATGTAGGGGTGCTCCAGCTCGTAGCCCACCACGTAGCCCAGGCGGGGGAACGCGGCCTGGCGGGTGAGATAGCTTCCGTTGTCCACCACCGAATAATCGAACTCGGCCGACTCCACCCGGTTGGGGGGCGACGGGATGCGGAAATGGAGCTCCGTCCCCTGCCGCGGGGCGAGCGGGCGGTCGAAGACGAACAGGTACGTTCCGAACCGGACGTCGTACCGCAGCAGGCGCGCGCCCCGCAGCTCCATCACCTCCGGCCGCAGCTGCCGCCGAAGCGAAACCAGCACGGTGTCGATGGGGCGCACCGTACGGTTCTCCAGCGAGTAGGTGCCCGCCACGCGAAAGCGGCGCTCCTCCGGAAAGAACTCCACCGCCGTCCGCAGGGCGACGGCGCTCGGCTGCGGCAGGTGCTCGTAGCGTCGGTACGTCCGTTCGTAGGCTTCGCGCCAGTCGCCGACGTCCTCCCCGGTTTCGTACGGACCGCGGACGTTGGTCTCGTAGAAGACGAAGCCGCCGGTGGCCAGGAACACCGCCAGGCACGCGAGCGCCCCCGCCAGCCCCCGCCCTCCCCACCGCCGCGGCAGCGCGCGCGTGCGGCGCCACAGCGTCTGCAGCCGGCCGCGCCGCCACAGCCCCACGGTCACCAGCGCCAGCACGCCGGCCAGCCCGGCCCAGTACGCCATGTAGAGCGCGAACGTCCCGGCGCCCAGGAACCCGTTCATCTCCGAGTAGGCGACCCGCGGCGGGTTGGCGAAGCGCAGCAGCCCGTGCCGCAGGCGAAAGGATTCGGGCTGGAGCATCATCATCCCCGGAAGCAGCGCGACGAGAATGCCCAGGTAGCGGTTGGGACTCAGCGTCTGCACCAGCACGGCCACCACGGCGAAGATGGCCAGCGGCAGGCCGGTGAACCAGAAGATCGAGAGGTAGAGCCCCGGCTGGATGCTCGTATAGCCCATGCTCAGCTGGTAGCCCACCGCGACCAGGATGCCGACCGCCGCCATGAGCCACGCGAGCAGGACGAGCGCGCCGGCCTTGGCCAGGTAGAACGCTCCGCTGGGCGCGGGCGTGGCATCCACGATCTCGTCCGCCCGCACCAGCCGCTCGCGCCAGACCACCTCGGCCGCGAAATAGGCGATCATCAGCGTCGCCATGAAGGCCAGCGGCATCTCCAGCGCCTCCAGCATGGTCCCGGTGGTGGGGTACAGGCGGGTGCGATACTCCTTGACCGGCCCGTCCACGACGCTGATGGCGGCCACGGAGACCCAGAGAAGGAGGAGCGCCAGGAACGGCTTGCTGGCGGCCGTACCGCGGAATTCCACCCCCATGGCGGCGCGCACCGCGGCCCACCGGCCGGCGGCACTCTCCGGCGCGACGGGTGCCGGGCGGTACCGCCGGCCCGGTGCCGGGCTCGCTTCCACCGCCGTGCGGGAAGGGGGCGCGCTCCCGGCCAGCCGGAAGGCGAAGACGCGATACGTAGCCGCGAGGATGGCGGCCGCCAGCGCCACCACCAGCAGCCGGTTGGCCAGGAAGTACCCCTGCAGCTCCACCACCTGGGTGTTGCGCTGCACGGGCGTCCAGTACCAGGCCTGCTGAAAGAAGGCGGAGATGCCGAACGGGTCGACGAGGGCCGCGCGGGCGAGCGTCTCCGGCGACGTGGGTTCCGCGAACTGCATCAGCGGCGAGTCGATGAGCGTCGCGACCACCATGTACGCCATGTACAGGAACAGACCGCCCACGTAGCTGGCCAGCACGCTCCGCGAGAGCACGGCGATGGCGAAGACGACTGCGCCGGCGAAGAGCAGGTTGGGGAGCGCCATCACGGCCAGGGCCCAGAGATAGGCACCCGGACTCGGGGGGCCCAGCCGGGCGGGATCGATCTCCGCGAACAGCGGCGCGGCGAGCAGTCCCACCATCGCGAAGCAGAAGACCGTCACCGTGGCGGCCAGGGCGCCCGCGAACCGTGCCGCCAGGTAGCGGAACTTGCCGATGGAGGTGGCAAAGACGATCTCCCGCATCCCGTGCTCGGCGTCGCGGCTGACCGCGTTGGCGCAGAACACGGTCAGCACGAAGATGCTCAGCAGCGAGAGCAGCCCCACCGACTGCATGACGGTGAAGGGCGAGTTGAGATGGGTTCCCTGCGGGCCGTAGCCCACGGCGGGGAGGACCCAGCCGAAGCCCAGGGCCAGGGGCACCGCGAGCCGGAAGGCGGCCTGCCGGACGTGGAAGCCCCACTCGAAGCGGATCAGCTCAGGCAGCATGGCTCGCCTCCGCCTTGGCCAGGGGCGCCTGCAGGATGGAGAAGTACACGTCCTCCAGGCCGGGCTCCACCGACACCCATCCCGGCTCGGGAGCATCGTCGTGCAGCACGTGCAGGCGCGTGCGGCCCTCGAACAGCTGGGTGGAGATGACGCGGAACCGCTTTCGATACCCATCCACCGCCGCCTTGTCGACAGTCTTGCGCCAGACGCGCCCCTCCAGCTCGGCGACCAGCGTGGCCGGGGCGCCCGAGCGCAGCACCTCGCCGCCGGCAAGAATGGCCATCCGCGGGCAGAGCTGCCGGACGTCCTCCACGATGTGGGTGGAGAGGATCACCACGATGTTCTCGCCGACCTCGCTCAGCAGGTTGTGAAAGCGGTTCCGCTCCTCCGGGTCCAGCCCGGCGGTCGGCTCGTCGACGATGATGAGCTTCGGGTCGCCCAGGAGCGCCTGGGCGATGCCGAAGCGCTGCCGCATCCCCCCGGAAAAGCCGCTCACAGCCTTCTTGCGGTGCGCCCACAGGTTGGTCTGCTCCAGGAGCGCATCCACCTGCTCCCGGCGCGCCTTGCGGTTGGTCAGCCCCTTCAGCACCGCCAGGTGGTCGAGCAGGTGGTGGGCGGATACGCCGGGATACACGCCGAAGTCCTGCGGCAGATACCCCAGCTGGCGCCGGTGCCGCTCGGGCTCGGCGACGACGTCCAGCCCGTCGAAGGTGACCGTGCCGCTGTCCGGCGCCTGCAGCGTCGCCAGGGTGCGCATCAGGGTGGACTTGCCGGCGCCGTTGGGGCCCAGCAGCCCGAACAGTCCGCGCCCGATCGTCAGGCTGACACCCTGAAGGGCGCGCACGCCGTTGGGGTAGGTCTTGGAAAGGTTGTCGATGCTGAGCATCCGGATATCCGGTGTGGACGGCGAGGGCTGCCGCGTAGGTTCGACAGGGTTTCGCCGCGCGGTGGGCGAGGAAGAGCGGCTGTGCGACCGGCGCCCCTGCCGGATTTCCGCTCACGGTTGAAGTATGCAACCCGCCGCGGACCTTCCGGTGGACGTCGTGTCAGGGAGTTGTGAGAGTTTTGTGGAGGGGGTTTTCCCGCGGGGGGCGGCAGGCGTAATTACAGCACGAGCGCTGTCATCCCACCCCCATCCCCTTGCCCGCGTGAAGCAATCCATCCGACACTGGCGAGAGACGGCGATGCTGGTGCCGGTCGTCTTCCTGGCGGGCGCGTTCCTCCTGGCCGGGGTGCTCGGCCTCCAGGCGCTGCGGGCGGACGAGGCGCAGCGCGACGCGACGGCGCGCGCCCTGAAGGACTACGCGGCCGTCGCGGCGTGGGAGTTCTCGCGCCGCGCGGAAGACGAGGTCCGCCGCGCCGCCGGCTCCATCCTTTCACTCGCCGCCGGCCCACGGGACTCATTGCCGGACCTCGCGATCCTGCTGGACCCGGCCGCGCTGGCGGCGTGCGACTGCCCCGTCCGCCCGGTCGTCCGCGCGGCCTTCGCCGTGGATTTTCCATCGGCGGCCGGCCTGGAGGCGGTGGGGACGCCTCTCCCGGATTCCAGCCGGGCGTTCCTGGGGGAAGCACTTCGGCAATCCTTCCACTCCGGTGGGGGGATGTCCGAGCCAACCCTTCTGTTCCTGTCCGAATCGGGCACCGCGAGCATCGTGGTCTATCGGCTCCTGGAGGGTGCGAGTGGCCGCCCCGCGCGTGCATACGGACTCGTAGTGGACGGCGCGCCGATGCTTGATGAGACGTTCCGCCGGGTCATGCGGGGGAGGCCGCTCCTGCCGCCCGCCCTCACCGGCCCGCACCCCAACGATTCGCTGCTCGTGGTGGAGGTGGTCACACCATTCGCGGGGGTCATCTACCGTTCGTCCACGGGCGAGAGGGCATTCCCCATGGCCGTCGACATGCTGGGCGGGCCCGGCCACGTCCTCACCACGGTCTATCTTCGCCCCGGGACGCGAGCGCGCCTGGCGAACTCCAGGACCGGCGGGTGGACGAGCACCCTGATGAGCCTGGTCGCCCTTGCCACGGGCATGGTCCTGATGGCGCTCTACCACCTGCGGCGCGCCATGC
>DASUVG010000069.1:0-21957 GCA_036379135.1 Longimicrobium sp. | reverse complement strand
CAGCGTGGGCGATCCCGAGGCGCTGGTGCTGTGGGAGGCGCAGTTCGGCGACTTCGTGAACGGCGCGCAGGTCATCATCGACCAGTACCTGGCCGCGTCGTACCAGAAGTGGCAGCAGCGCTCCGGGCTCACGCTCCTCCTTCCCCACGGCTACGAGGGCCAGGGGCCGGAGCACAGCAGCGCCCGGCTGGAGCGCTTTCTCCAGCTCTGCGCGGAGAACAACCTGCGCGTGGCCAACTGCACCACCTCCGCCAACTACTTTCACCTGCTGCGCCGCCAGGCCGCCATGCTGCACGCGGACCCGCGCCCGCTGGTGGTGATGAGCCCCAAGAGCCTGCTGCGCCACCCGCTGGCGGCGTCCGGCATCGACCAGCTGGCGCAGGGCACCTTTCAGCCCGTCATCCCCGACGCCGCCGCGGCGGAGCGGGCGGACGCCGTCACGCGGCTGCTGCTGTGCTCCGGCAAGGTGTACGTGGACATCGTCGGCAGCTCCGACGAGCAGCGGAAGGAGCGCGCGGCGGTGGAGGGGATCGAGCGCGTGGCGGTGGGGCGGGTGGAGGAGCTGTATCCCTTCCCCGTGGAGGAGATTCGCGCGCTGGCCGCCACGTATCCCAATCTGCAGGAGATCTTCTGGGTGCAGGAAGAGCCGCAGAACATGGGCGCGTGGACGTTCGTGGCGCCGCGGCTGGTGGACGCCGCCCTGGGCGTTCCCATCCGCTACGTGGGCCGGCCGGAGCGCGCCAGCCCGGCGGAAGGCTACCAGCACCGCCACCAGGAGCGGCAGAACCGGCTCGTGTTCCAGGCGCTGAGCGGGGCGCCGGCGGCGGGACCGCCGGCGCGGGGCGAGACGCTGATCGGCAAGCGGAAGTGACAGCGGCAGGGAACGGGCGACGGGGAGCGGGGGGGCCGGAGCAGCCGCGGATGCGGTTGCAGGCCGTGCCCCGTCCCCTGTAACCTGTCCCCTTCTTTTTTTCGATCGAGAACGTACCGGGAGCACAGAATGCCCGTTGAGATCCGAGTTCCGCCCCTGGGTGAGTCCGTCGTAGAAGCCACGGTGGGCCGGTGGACCAAGAAGGAGGGGGATTCCGTCGCCAAGGACGAGATCCTGGTGGAGCTGGAGACGGACAAGATCACCGTCGAGGTGGCGGCGCAGGCCGCCGGCGTCCTGGGCAAAATCCAGAAGAACGAGGGCGACACCGTCGGCGTGAACGAGCTCCTGGGCTCGCTCGAGGCCGCGGACGGCGCCTCGCCCGCGGACGCGGCGGGGCAGACGGCCGCGCCCACCGAGGAAAAGGCGCCGGCGCAGGCTCCGGCCTCGGCCGCGCCCGCGCCCGCGGCGGCCGGGGCACCGGCGGAAGGCGGCGGTTCGGCGGATGCGCAGACGTCGCCGGCGGTGCGCGCGCTGGTGGCGGAGCACGGGCTGGACGTGGCCGCCATCCGCGGCAGCGGCCCCAACGGGCGCGTCACCAAGGAAGACGTCCTCAAGGTGATCGAGGACGGCCGCGCCCGCGCCCCGCAGCCCGCGGCCGCCGCACCGGCCCAGCCTGTGGCCGCGCCCGCGCAGCCCGCGGCACCGGCGCAGCCCGCCGCGCCCGCCCAGCCGGCCGCGAAGCCGGCGGCGGCGCCCGCCGCGGGCGGACGCGAGGAGCGGCAGCGGATGTCGCGCCGGCGGCAGACTATCGCCCGGCGGCTGGTGGAGGCGCAGCAGACCACGGCCAGCCTTACCACCTTCAACGAGGTGGACCTCAAGGCCATCATGGACCTGCGCAAGGCGCGCCAGGACGAGTTCGTGAAGCGCAACGGCATCAAGCTGGGCTTCATGTCGTTCTTCACCAAGGCCGTCATCGGCGCGCTGAAGCAGTTCCCGCGTCTGAACGCCGAGATCCAGGGCGACGAGATCGTCCTCAAGCACTACTACGACATCGGCATCGCCGTGGGCGCCGAGGAGGGGCTGGTGGTGCCCGTGGTGCGCGACGCGGACCGGCTGAGCTTTGCGGGGCTGGAAAAGACCATCGCCGACCTGGGCACCCGCGCCAAGGACGGCAAGCTGACGCTGGACGAGCTGCAGGGCGGCACCTTCACCATCACCAACGGGGGCGTGTTCGGCTCCATGCTGTCCACCCCCATCCTGAACCCGCCGCAGGTGGGCATTCTGGGGATGCACAACATCGTGGAGCGCCCGGTGGTGGTGAACGGCGCCATCGAGATCCGCCCCATCATGTACGTGGCCCTGACCTACGACCACCGCATCGTGGACGGCAGCGAGGCGGTCCGCTTTCTCGTCACGGTCAAGCGGATGATCGAGGACCCGACCGCGATGCTGCTCGAGGGCTGAAGTGCGGGAGTGCGTCAGTGCGTGAGTGCGTGAGTGCGTCAGTGCGGGAGTGCGGAAGTGGATGAGACGAAGGGCCTGTCGCGCGGCGGCAGGTCCTTCGTGTTTTGCAAGTGACGGCAAAAGAAAATTCCTCACGCAGAGTCAGCGGAGTCAGCGGAGTTTTCCCGGCGCGCAGAACAAACTCCGCTAACTCCGCTAACTCTGCGTGAGATCATTCCCTGAGAGATTGTAGATCGAGAGAAATTGGAGGACGCGCCGCAAACCTCCGTGTGATGCTTGCCTCGCACGGCGGCGCGCCCCATGCTTCCCCTCCGCCGTACGCGACCTGGGCCGCGGCGGATCGTAGACGATTTCGTGCGGTGAGCCCGCTCACGCACTCACGCACTCACGCACTTACGCACTCACGCACTTTCGTACGATGGCTGAAGATACATTCGACCTGATCGTCCTCGGCGGCGGCCCCGGCGGCTACGTGGCCGCCATCCGCGCCGCGCAGCTGGGCTTCAAGACCGCGTGCGTGGAAAAGGAGAGCGCCCTGGGCGGCACCTGCGTGCGCGTGGGGTGCATCCCCAGCAAGGCGCTGCTGGACAGCACCGAGCTCTTCGACCAGATCCGCCACAAGTCCGCGCTGCACGGCATTACCGTCGACGAGCCGAAGATGGACGTGGCGAAGATGCACGCGCGCAAGGACGCCGTGGTCAAGGCGAACACCGACGGCGTCGCCTTCCTGTTCAAGAAGAACAAGATCGAGTGGGTGCGCGGCTTCGGCCGGCTCACCTCGCCGGAGACGATCGAGGTGCAGGGCGAGGGCGGCACGCGCACGCTCCGCGCGAAGCACGTGGTCCTGGCCAGCGGCTCCGTGCCCGTGGAGCTGCCGTTCCTCAAGTTCGACCACGAGCGCATCATCGACAGCACCGGCGCGCTCACCATCCCCGAAGTGCCCGGCCACCTGGTGGTGGTCGGCGGCGGCGTGATCGGGATGGAGCTGGGGAGCGTCTGGCTGCGCCTGGGCGCGAAGGTCACCGTGCTGGAGATGGCCCCCACCATCCTTCCCGGCATGGACGCCGAGATCGTGCGCGCCGCCGACCGCATCTTTCGCAAGGAAGGCTTCGAGCTGCGCACCGGCACCCGCGTCACCGGCGCCGAGCGAAAGGGCGACAAGGTGGTGGTGTCGGTGGATGGGCAGGAGCCGATCGAGGCCGACTACGTGCTCGTGGCGGTCGGGCGGCGCGCGTACACGGAGGGGATGGGCTACGAGGAGGCCGGCGTGCGGCTGGAGCGCGGCGTCATCCAGGTGGACGAGCGCTATCACACCGGCGTGGGCGGCGTCTACGCCATCGGCGACGCCATCGGCGGGCGAATGCTGGCGCACAAGGCCGAGGAGGAGGGCGTGGCCGCGGTGGAGTTCGCCGCCGGCAGGCACGGGCATGTGAACTACGACGCCGTGGCCAACGTGGTGTACACCTGGCCCGAGATCGCGTCCGTGGGGATGACGGAGGAGGAAGCCAAGGCGGCGGGCCGCGAGTACCGCGTGGGCAAGTTCCCCTTCCAGGCCAACGGCCGCGCCCGCGCCATGGCCGAGACGGACGGCATGGTGAAGGTGATCGCCGACGCGAAGACGGATCGGCTGCTGGGCCTCCACATCCTGGGCCCGCGCGCCAGCGACATGATCGCCGAGGCCGCCCTGGCCATGGAGTTCCACAGCAGCGCCGAGGACATCGCCATGACGGTGCACGCGCACCCCACGCTTCCCGAGGCGGTGAAGGAAGCCGCCCTCGCCGCCGGCGGCCGCGCCATCCACATCTGACCCTCCACAGGCCAATCGCCGCGCTCTACCCCGGGCGCGGCCCCGTCACGACAGACTTGCAATTCGTTCACGGCGTGAATAAATTTTATCCACGCCGTGAATAGATTTACAAACGCCGGTAGTGTTGTGACTTAGATGACCGATTTTCCCGAACCTGGCACGCCGCCGGTACCGAGGCTGGCCGCCGACGCCGTTGCCCGTGCCCTGCGCGTAATGCCGGTCGTCGCCATCATGGGCGCGCGCCAGACTGGAAAGAGCACGCTGGTTCAGTCGTTACCCGCCCTGCAGGATCGGCCGTACCTGACGCTGGACGACCTGGATGTGCGCGAGCAGGCGCGGACCGCCCCCGAAGACCTGGTGCGCCGGGCGCCCCGGCTGACCGTCGACGAGGTGCAGCGGGAGGCGGACCTGGTGCTGGCCGTAAAGCGCGCCGTGGACGAGCGGCGTCCGCGGAGCCCGGGCCAGTTCGTCCTGACGGGCTCGGCGAACCTGCTCTTGATGAAGCGCATTCGGGACACCCTCGCCGGCCGGGCGGCGTACGTACCTGTATGGCCCATGACGCGCCGCGAGCAGCGCGGGGACGGGCGGGCGGGGCTCTGGAGCGAGCTGCTGGCCACTCCGGTACCCGATTGGTACGACCTGGTTGGCTCGGCGGACGAGGAGCCGGCGGAGTGGAAGGAGTTGGCTCGGCGTGGGAGCCACCCTACGCCCGCGCTGGAGCTGACGAGCCAGGACGACCGCAGGATCTGGTTCGCGGGGTACGTGCAGACGTATCTGGAGCGAGACCTCCAGGACCTGTCCGCTATCACCGAGGTCGTCGATTTTCGCCGGCTGATGCGCGTTGCCTGCCTCCGGCTGGGTAACGTCATGAACAAGAGCGAGATGGCTCGCGATGCCGGGCTTGCGCAGGCCACTGCTCACCGGTATCTCAACCTGCTGGAGACCTCCTACCAGCTCATCTCACTCGAGCCGTACGCGGTCAACCGCACCTCCCGCCTCGTAAAGTCTCCCAAGCTGTACTGGAGTGACACCGGCCTGGCCATGTTCCTGGCGGGTGAGCTGCAGGCTCAAGGCGCGCATCTCGAGAACCTGGTGCTGATGGATCTGGTCGCGTGGCGAGACGCGCAGGTGGATCCCCCTCAGGTCCTGTACTGGCGCACGCGCGCCGGTGCCGAGGTGGACTTCGTGATTGAGCACGCCTCGGGTCTGCTCCCCATTGAAGTGAAATCCACTCACCGCCCTCGCACCACCGATGCCCAGGGACTACTTGCGTTTCGCGAGGAGTACGGCGACCGCGTGCGCGGTGCGCTCCTGCTTCATGGCGGTGACAGCACCTTCTGGATCTCAAAGGACGTGTTGGCTGCTCCCTGGTGGAGAGTCCTGTAGGTGTGGAGCACGATCGCGACCTTGATCAGCCCACTATTCGACGTCGTGAGTAAATTTCACTCACGACGTGAACAGATTTACAAACAGCTGCTGCACAATGATTTGGGTATAGAATGATTCGGTGAATGCTCTGATCTCCTCCCCCTTCGCGCGCTCACCCCGAATCATGTGGCTTGTGCTTGGGACGGATGCGCATCATCTTGAACCTGTTCAAATGAACGCGTTCAAAAAACGCGCTCCCCTTCTCTCCCCGAAGCATGGAGCCTCCAGGATGCTCCTCAACAAGCGCACGATCGTCTCCACCCTCGTCGGCGCGGTGGCGTACGGCCTGATCGGCCGGCTGGCGTTCAGCGAATCGCTCCCCATCGCGGAGCCGATGACCTTCACCTTCATCTTTCTCGTCCCGCTGGCCGTGGGCTACGCGGCCGTCGCGGGCGCGCCCCCGGAGAAGCGGCGCGCGTTCTCCGCCGTGCTGCTGGCGGTGGCCGCCACCGCCATGCTGCTGGTCACGGTGCTGGCCGTGGGCGTGGAGGGGCTCATCTGCGTGGTGATGATGACGCCGGTCTTCTTCGTGATGGCGCTGGCGGGCGGCGCGCTGGCCGTCATCGTCCGCGGCATCCGGAACCGGCGGATGCGGTCGACGGCGTTCGTGCTGGTCCTCGTCCTCCCCTACGCCGCCGGCCCGCTGGAGCAGCAGCTTCCGCAGATGCAGACGCGGCGCGTGGTGGAGAACCGCATCCGCATCCACGCCGACGCGCCCACTGTCTGGCGGCAGATCATCCGCGTCCCCGCCATCCGGCCGGCCGAGTACCGCACCACCTTCATCCACCGCATCGGCTTTCCGCGGCCCATCGAGGCCACGCTTTCGCACGAGGGCGTGGGCGGCGTGCGCCAGGCCAGCTTCGAGCGCGGCGTGCTCTTCCGCGAGACGGTGATCGACTGGGTGCCGGAGAAGCGGCTCTCGTTCACCATCGCCGTGGACAGCATTCCCACGAAGACGCTGGACCAGCACGTCACCGTGGGCGGCGAGTACTTCGACGTGCTGGACGGCACCTACGAGATCGTCCCCGTGGCCCCCGGCGAGGTGGAGCTGCGCCTGTGGAGCACGCACCGGCTGAGCACGCACTTCAACGGCTACGCCTCGCTCTGGACCGACTTCGTGATGCGCCAGATCCAGGGCAACATCCTCCAGGTCGTCCGCGCCCGTGCGGAGGCGGCAAAGTAGGGGAACCCGGGATTCGGGGGGTGGAGAACGCCGCGTGCCGCTGGATTGGGCACGCGGCGTTTGGTTTTTGGAGCCTGAGGTTATAATTATCACCTCAACCTTCCGTCGGTGAGGTGACATGCGGGAACTGGATACCAGAACAGGCATTTTCACGGTCCGGAACGGTGTGCGCGAGGAGATCCGGATCGAGCGTCCGGATTACCGGCTGCTCGACATCTATGCCTCGTGGACACCCGAGCGACGGTTGAAGGCGGTTGCCGACATGATGCGCGCCGCCCGCGAAACCATGACGGCGGGCGTGCGCCAGCAGTATCCGGACTGGTCGGATGCGGAGGTAAAGCGGGAGGTGGCGCGGAGGTATCGTGGATACGGCGATTGACCTGCAGGTCTACACGGTCCGGCAGATCGAAGAGCTGGGGCTCCCCTACGCGATCGGCGGCTCCATGGCGGCATCCGCGTACGGGACCCCCCGATTTACCCGTGACGTGGACATCGTCGTCGACCTTCCGCTGGAGAAGGTGAGCGCATTCGCCGCACGATTCCCGCACGCGGATTTCTACATCGACGAGATGGTCATCCGTGCCGCGGTACGGGAGCGCAGCCAGTTCAACATCATCCATCACGAATCCGGGGTAAAGGTAGACATCTACATCCCCGCGGATCCGCTCCAGCAGAACCAGATCAGGCGTGCACGCCGGCTGGTCAGCGAGTCGGGGGAAGCGAGCTATTCTCCCCCCGAGGAACTGATCGTCATGAAGCTCGATTACTATACATACGGCCAGACCCGGAGACACCTGGAAGACATCGTAAACCTCCTGTACGGCCTGGGAGGCGCGGTGGACTTTCCGATGATTGAACGGGAAGTGGAAGAGCGGGGTCTGCAGGAGCCGTGGGCAGCCGTGCAGCTGCGGTGGAAAGAGGTGGTGGCGGCGAAGGAAGCCGCACAACGGGAAAGGCCTGCCGAGTGAGTGGCGGGCCTCTTTGCGTCAACGCAGGACCTTGCGGATGAAGCGCTCGTCGGGGCGGGCGCACTTGGCGTGGGCGGTGCACACCCACTGCACGTCGTACGGGCGCAGGCGCTCGAAGAGGGAGACGAGCTCGGCATGGTTCCGGGCCCTGTCCTCCGTGAAGATCCCCATCCCGGGGCCGTAGCCGGTGTGGTACGGCCGCGAGATGGCGTCGCCCGCGAACAGCACGCCGCGGTGCAGGTACGCCGTGCTTCCCGGCGTGTGGCCGGGGACCACGAAGGCGCGGATGGTGTCCGTGCCCATGACGAACGTGGTGTCGCCCGAGAACGGGCGTACGGCCACCTCGCCGCGCCAGGGGCCGGCGTCGCCGCGCACGGCGCGGGCGGCGCGCGAGGGGATGTCGGCGTGCGCCACCACGCTCTCGAAGAGCGGCACCTCCGCCTGCATCATGTGAAAGCGCGCGTGCCGCACCAGCGGCCACGCCGTGATGTGGTCGCGGTGGCTGTGCGTCATGAACACGTCCGTCACGTCCTCCGGCCGCGCGCCGATCTGCGCCAGCCCGCGCCGCAGCGCCCGGTCCGCGCCCCCCCATCCCAGGTCCACCACGAACACGCCCTCCGCCGTGCGCGCGGCGAACACCATGCTCTGGTACGGCCAGGTGGTGGGGATGGCGTTGGCGTCCGGCCCCTCCACCTCGCGCAGGTTCATGGTGCACCCGGCCAGGACGAGCAGCGGAAGGATGCGGGAGAGTCGTTTCGGCATGGGGAGGATCGGGGGGGAAGCGCGACCGCCGGCCCGCCCGTGCGGAGGGGGCGGACCGGCGGGAATACCCCCCTGCGGGGCCGCGGTTCAGGCCGCGGCGGCGTGCCGGGCGGAGAGATCGACCCGGCGCGGGGCGGAGAACGCGAGGGGCTGCGGGGGCGAATCCACATCGTCTCCCGTGCGGAAGCGGCGCACGTCCGCCTGCAGCTCGCCCGCGATCTGCGACAGCTCGCTGGCGGAGGCGCTCATCTCCTCCATGGACGCGTTGATCTCCTGCACCGCCGCCGCGGCCGACTCCGCCGCGCTGGCGTTGCTGCGCGAAAGGTGCGTGAGCACGTCCAGCGCGTCCGCCGCGCCGGCCTCCACCGCCGCCGGGTCCACCCCCGCGCCGGAGAGCGCGGCGCGGCTGGCCTGCGCCATCTGCTCCGCCTCGCGGGAGATGCCGGCCAGGTCGCCCACCGTCTGCTCCACCAGCCCCACGATCTCGCGCAGCGCGCCGCCCGCGTCGCTGGCCAGCGACGCGCCCGCGTTCACCTCTGCCGTGCCGCGCTGCATGCTGGTCACCGCGCGGCCCGTGAGCGCCTGCACGTCGCGGATGATGTCGGCCGCTTCGCGCGCGCTCTGGCCGGACTGCGTGGCCAGCTTGCGCACCTCTTCAGCGACCACCGCGAAGCCGCGGCCGTGCTCGCCGGCGCGCGCGGCCTCGATGGCGGCGTTGAGTGCCAGCAGGTTGGTCTGCGCCGCCATGTCGTCGATGACGCGGGTGATGTGCTGCACCCGGTCGCTGTACGCCCCCAGCTCGCCGATCTGGGCCGCGGCGTCCAGCACCGTCTGGCGGATGGCCTGCAGCCGGCCCACCGCGTCCTCGATCACCCGCGAGCCGTCGCGCGCCACGCCCACGGCCCGCTGCGACGCCTTTGCCACCCCCTGCGAGCGGCTGGCCACGCTGCCGATGGAGCGCGCCATCTCCCCCAGCGTCGCCGCCATCTGCTGCGTGTTGAGCGCCTGCTCCTGCGACCCCGCGCTCACCTCGCCCAGCGCCCGCGCCACCTCTTCCGCCGCGCCCGTCACGTGGTCCGCCGCGGCGGTAAAGGTCTGGGCCACGTCCGCCACCTCCGTGGCGCGGTTGCGCACGCCGCGCACGGCCTCCGCCAGCCGCTCCGTCCCCTGGTTCACGGCCTGCACCGCGTCGCCCACGGCGCCCGCACCGCGGTCGGCCCGTGCGGTAAGGTCCCCATCACCCATGCGCGTCGCCAGACGCACCAGCCCTTCGGCCCCGCGCGTCTCCGCCGCCAGGATGCGCGCCATGTAGACCAGGATCCCCACCTCGAACACCACCCACCCGGCGTGCACCGCCACGATCCCCCACCCGGTGCCATGGTTGAAGATCATCGCCCCGTGGTCCTGCGACTGCAGCAGGTTGAAGAGGACGTGGTGCCCCGCCACGACCACCGCGCCCATCACGGGCACCCGCCAGTCGCGGTAGAGAAGGAGGAAGGCGAGGATGGCGAAGATGTGAAAGTGCATCTCGATCATCCCCCCGGTCTGGTGGATGATGAGCGCCGACATGCTCAGCAGCGCCGTGGCGATCCCCATCCGCGCCATCAGCCGTCCTTCCCACCGCCACGCGATGAACCATCCCAGCCCGATGATCGGCAGGCCGAAGAGCAGCGCCGCGCGCCACGTTCCGTGCAGCGGCGCCAGCGCCATGATCAGGACGACGTGCGCGACGAGCAGGCGGCGCAGCAGCCGGTCCGCGGTGCGGTAGCCGGCGGCCAACAGCCCGGTGCCGCGCGCTTCGGGCGCGGAGACGACGGCGGGCCCCGGCAGCGAAAGGGTCTGCCGGACGGGGTTGGACGGGTAGATCATGGACTCAACACGAGGGGTGGAGTGGATGCGCGGAACCGTTCCCCCCGCGCCGGGAGTGAAACATTATACAAACATGATACAATCACAGTACCACACTCCGTGGCAGCGCGAAAGCCCCCGCGCCCGCGGATGGCTGGAGTGCAAGGAAAATCGCGGATTCCGCGTCTGTCGGAATCCGCGATCATTCCAATGCCTGCCCTGTTTCTGCGCGCTGATACCGCGGACGCATCCCATCCGGTCCGCATCACCAGCATTCCGCCATCCGCTGCCTCGCATCCGTCCGAAGCACGCCAGATTCAGGAGCCAACGGAATCGGCAGAGTCAACGGAGTTTTGCTCCGTTGACTCCGCGTGAGGCCCATTCTCTCGAGGATTGCGGCGGATCAGGAGGGCGGAACGGGCTGCACGAGATCCCACAGCTCGCCGCGGGCGCGCCACAGGAAGGGGAAGAACGATGCGCGGTGCGTGGCCATCCGCTCCAGGTACCGCACGCCGGAAGACGCGGCGGTCCCCTCCACCTCCGGCCCGATGGTGCGCTCCGCCGTGCGCGCGTGGATGAAGCGCCAGCAGCGCACCTCTTCGTCGTAGTCCAGCAGCGCCTCGGCCAGGTGCACCAGGTCCCAGTGTTCGCCCCGCTGGTGCGAGGCCGCGTACGCCTCCGCCGCGGTCACGCCGCGCCGGCGGAACGCCGCCTCGGCCACCGTCGCCAGCGAGGGTGCGGTCCACAGCGCCTCCAGGGCGTCCGTCCACAAGCGCGAGTGCGGCCCGCTGGAGGGATCCGGGTGGATCTCAGACTCCAGGTAGCGGCGGAACTCCGGCTCGCGCGCGCCGGACAGGATCTCGATCTCGTGCCACTGTCCGCTCTCGCCGCCGCTCGCCGGGACCAGGTGATGGCGAAAGGCGTAGAAGCCGCCCAGCGTCATGGTCTCCAGCACCCGCATCATCGGCGAAAACATCTTTACGATGGCGGTGAACCGCTGCACCAGCCACGTGGCCATCCCCAGGTCGTCCCGCTCCAGCGCCTCGATGGCGCGCGGCAGGTCCACCCGCAGCTGGCTGAACCACACCTCGAACGACTGGTGGGTCACCACGAACAGGTGCTCGTCCGGGTGCCGCGCCGCCTCCGGCGAAGGCTGCAGCGACAGCAGCTCCGGCAGCCGCAGGTAGGTGCAGTAGTGCGTCTGCGCCGGGTCGCGGACGGTGTGTCCGCAGGGGAGTGTGTATGAGCTGGCGGTCATCGATCGGCAATCGGGCGGTACGGCTGCGCTGCGTCGGCGCGATACGACAATCTGCGCCGCCGCCGCCGTTCCGGAAACCCGCCCGTCGAATTCGCCTGAAGAATGGAGCCGGAATACCGCGAGGAAGATGAACTGCGGATAGCGGTGCTGATCAGGAGAAGAGCCGCAGGACCGACCGCCCGACCGACGCGAACATTCGGCGTGCCCGGCGCACCGGGCGCCGTCCCTCGCGGCAGATCTCCTCAACCGAGCGATCGCCCCAGAACTCCTGAGCGAAGTCAGGACTGACGCGCTTGACGTTCGCGACGAACTCCTCGGGAGTCACCGTATCGAAGTGCTCCTGCATGATCTTCACAGCCAGTTCTGGATTCAGCATGTGCGGTCTTCCGTAAATGCACTCCGTCCCAGGGCTGATCTCGTCACGTGAAGAGCCTTTGCACCGATCTTCCGAACGCCGCAAAAAAGCCACGCATCCCACGCGGCCGCCGGTGCACGGGGATCGCTTGCGACCCGGGCGGGGCGACACCCAGCCGGCGCGCCAGCTCCGGAGAATGCCGCCACAGGTCATCAACGATCTGCTGATCGGTCGCCGTTGCGTGGTATTCGCGCAGCACCGCCCGAGCCCTCTCCGGGTCGATCATGCCTCCCTCCTTTGCTCATGTGGTTCGCGCCACACCCGTACGATCGCTAGAGGGTCACGCACCGCGATTTGAACGTGTGCCCTGCTCCACAAGGCAGATCCAGCGAACAGCTGCTCCCCCTCTGTGAACGCCGCGCGCACCGCCCGCACCGCGATGCCGCGGCTCTTAAGCACTTCCACCGTACGATTGATCACTGCGCGATCCAGCCGATGTGCCCCGCTCGTCTGGCGCGGAATGGGCTGCGCACTCCCACTCAAGCGCCTGATCAGGTCCACATGCGACTCCCGCACCACGCCCTGCCACTTGATGTCCAGCAGGTCCATGCAGTCATCCAGGTCGATCTCCGCACCGAGCACCGCCGCATCGTTCCCGAACCGCTCGCGTGCCCACTCCAGGGCGCGTGCCGGCGCATCCTGGAAGAAGTAGACCCCGTCGCCCAGCCAGTCGTACTCGTTGCGGCTGACCTCGAATCCTGAGGCAAGGATGCGCTGCGCCGCTTCTGCACTTGTGCCGTGAAAGCCGATCGCCCGCATCCCCCGTACCCCGCGTTTTCAACTTCGTCTCCGGCGCGCGCTGGATCAAGCACCGGATGCGCAAACCCGGCGCGTTCTCCGGCATCCGCCCAGCTTGGACGCGCCAGCCTGCTCCGCGCACTCTGTTCATTTGACGCGCAAAGATGTACAGAGTGGGCATGTCGCGCAAGCCCCCATCTGCACTTTCGGGGTGCGGACGCACCACGGCAAAAAGGGCGGCCCCGAAGCAGGGCCGCCCTTTCGATCGCCAGAACTGGATGTGGTGCGTCAGCCCCCGCCGCCGCCCACCACGCCGCCGCCGGGGATGCCGGGCTCCGTCATCTCGCGGACGTTGAGGACCTCGTCCAGCTTGTCGTCGCTCAGCAGGCCGCGGCGCTTCACCACGTCGCGCACGGACTCGAAGTTCTTGGCCGACTCCTTGGCGACGGACGCGGCCTCGTCGTAGCCGATGTAGGCGTTGAGCGCGGTGGCGATGGACGGGTTCTTTTCCAGCAGCTCGCGGCAGCGCTCGCGGTTGGCGCCGATCCCCTCCACCGCGTTGGCGCGGAAGGCGTCGCAGCCGCTGGACAGAATGGCGACGGACTGCAGGAAGTTGTGCGCCATCACCGGCATCATCACGTTCAGCTCGAAGTTGCCGTGCTGCCCGCCCACGGTGACCGCCACGTGGTTCCCCATCACCTGCGCGCACAGCATCATCATCGCCTCGCTCATCACCGGGTTCACCTTTCCGGGCATGATGGACGAGCCCGGCTGGATGGCCGGGAGCGTGATCTCGGCCAGGCCGGAGGTGGGCCCGCTGGCCAGCCAGCGGATGTCGTTGGCGATCTTGAGCAGCGACACGGCCAGCGTGTTCAGCGCCCCGGACGCGGAGACGTAGGCGTCCTTGGCGCCCTGCGCCTCGAAGTGGTTCTCCGCCTCCACGAACTCCAGCCCGGTGCTCTCGCTGATCTTGCGGATGGCCAGCGCGGGAAAGCCGGGCACCGCGTTGGTCCCCGTGCCCACGGCCGTGCCGCCCAGCGCCAGCTCCGCCAGCTCCTCCGACGCGACGCGCACCCGCCGCACCCCGTGCTCCAGCTGCGACGCGTATCCGCCGAACTCCTGCCCCAGGCGCACCGGCGTGGCGTCCATCAGGTGCGTGCGCCCGCTCTTGACCACGTCGTCGAACTCCACGGCCTTGGCCCGCAGCGCGTCGCGCAGCCGCTCCAGCGCGGGCACCAGGTCCTCCAGGATGGCGACGCGCCCGGAGACGTGCATGGCGGTGGGGATCACGTCGTTGGAGCTCTGCCCCATGTTGACGTGGTCGTTGGGGTGCACCTTGCGGCCGCCGCCCAGCAGCTGCGTGGCGCGGGTGGCGATCACCTCGTTGGCGTTCATGTTGCTCGAGGTGCCGCTCCCCGTCTGAAAGATGTCGAGCACGAACTCGCCGTCCAGCCGCCCCTCGATCACCTCGTCCGCCGCGCGGGCGATGGCGTCGGCGATGTCGGCGTCCAGCAGCTCCATCTCCGCGTTGGCCTGCGCAGCGGCCTTCTTGATGGTGCCGAGCGCGTGGATGAAGCGGCGCGGAAAGCGGATGCCGCTGATGGGAAAGTTCTCCACGGCGCGCTGCGTTTGCGGGCCGTAAAGGGCGGCGGCGGGAACCTGCATCTCGCCCAGCGAGTCGCGCTCCGTGCGAAAGCCGGTGGTGGTCGTATCCGTCATGGCGATATCCAGCGGTCGTGCGTGTTCAGGTCAGCCCAGGGACGGCGGGCAAGATGCACCGGCCGCGCGCCACGCGCAAACGGCTCCCGGCCCGGCGCCTTCCTTAGCGCGTTTTACGCCATGGCACGATCCAGGCAGCACTCCGTCGCCCCTCCCCCCGGACCCCGGCCCACGGCCGGGCACCGCCTGCCCGCGCCGCACTTCGATCACACCACCGGGGAAAGGAGACCGATCGCGCGGCCACACAATTCGGGGTGCTCCGGGCGCTCTTTCCTCCAAGTGGACGCCCATCCTTCAACTTCAGCGGGAGACTGACACAATGAGCGAGATCGCGAGGCTGACGTCCATACAGGCCCGGATGGTGGCGGACTTCGCCCAGTCACTTCGCAGCGACGGCGCAACGTTCGTGGTGGGGAGGCATACCGAGAGGGGCTTTGAGATGACGGTGGTGCCCGATCACTCCCCGTGCTCCGACGAGACCCACGTGGTGGTCCCGGTCGACACTCGCTTCGTGCAGCCGGCGCGGCCCCCCGTGGAGGAGATCTCGATTCGCGCGCAGGGGATGCCTGAACCGAAGTCGCTGCTGGAGTTCGACGCCGTGTTCTGGACCGAGGCGTCGGTGGAGAAGTTTCTGATTCCCTACCTTGCCTCCAAGTACCAGTGGCTGGCGGCGGACGCACTGGAGAAGCTGTCACAGGTGTGGTACGGCTGCGTACCCAGGCCCGGGGCGGGCCCGTGTCCGCCGCCGGTGAACGGCGACGCCGAGATCCCGTTCGCGGTGGGACACCTTCCGCGGTCGGAGTACGTGCCCCTCAGGATTGGAGAAGAGATCGTCTGCCTGTTCAGGGACGCGCAGGGGAACGTGACCGCGCGGCCCCTGTCGGACTTTCTGTAGACTGCGCCCCGGCGGGGAACAGCGCGCGGAACAGGGGGTCGCGCTCGGCAAAGGGGCGCAGGCCGGGGCGGCGGGCCAGCACCTGGTCCAGCAGCCGCCGCGCGGCGGCGGAGTCGCCCATCAGCACCCGGACGGCCGCTTCGTCGTACAGCAGCGACAGCCGCACCGCTTCGTTTCCATCCGCTTCGCGATGCGCCCGGGCCAGCACGGCCCGGGCGCTGTCGTGCTGGCCGGCGCGGGCCAGCACCGCGGCCTCCAGCGCCAGGCGGTACGCGGGCGTGTAGCCGCGCCCGGCCGCCCGCGCACCGGCGGCCGGGTCCACGCGCTCCAGCTCCCGGGCCAGGGCCCGCGCCAGCACGGGGTCGGCGGGGCGGGAGCGGTCGTCGCGCAGCAGCGTCAGCTGGCACTCCAGGAAGCGCCAGTCACGCGGTGCCCGGCGGCGCCCTTCGCCGCACAACGAGCCCGCCTGCGCGTAGTCGCCGCGCAGCAGCGCCGAGATCGCCAGGCGGTGCAGGATGTCGTCCGCCTGGTCCAGGTAGGCGTCCTCCGCCAGGGCGCGCCGCGCGGCCAGGTCGCTCTCCGCCAGATCGCCACGGGCGTAGAGCACGAAGCTGAGCGTCTTCCAGGCAGTGGCCAGCGAGGGTTCCGCCGCCACGGCCGCGCGCAGGTCGCGTTCGGCGCGGTCCATCTCCCGCGCCTGCATGGCGCTGTCGGCGGTGGCCGAGACCGCCAGCCGCAGGGCGACGGCGCCGCGCAGCTCCAGCGCGCGGGCATTCCCCGGCTCGCGGGCAAGCACCCGCTCGGCCCGTTCCCGCGCGGCGGTGAACAATGCCGCGTTTCGGCCGTCCGCGGGCCGGCTGGCGCGGCGATAGTGCACCCATCCCCGCAGGACGGCGGGCCGGGCCCAGCGCGGGTCCGCGCGCTCCGCCTGCGCCAGCAGCGAATCCGCCCGCGCCAGCAGCCGGTCAGCGGAGGCGGCGTCGCGCGGCTGGGCGTTCCCCGCCGCCTCAGCGAGCCGGGTCGCGTCGTCCATCATCTGCTCCGCCCGCAGCACCCGCTCCCACGCTTCGGCGCTGCGCGTTTCCGCGCGGGCCTGCCGCAGGTGGATCTCGCGGCCCAGCCGGTGGCGCAGGAATCGAGCGACCTCCGCCGCCAGCGCGTCCTCCATCTCGATGCCGCCGGCCAGCGGGTACGTCAGGGTGCGGCTCTCCACGTGCGACTGGGTGGCGGCATCCACCAGCTGCACCGTGACCCGCACGTTCTCTCCCGCGCGCTGCACGCTCCCCTCCACCACGCTCCCCACCCGCAGGTCCGCCACCATGCTGTCGAAGAGCACGGGCTGGTCGCGGTACGGCTTGACCCCGTTGCGGGAGATGACGTCCAGCGCCTCCACCTGGCTGAGCGCGTGGATGAGGGATTCGGTGAGCCCGTTGGCCAGGTACCCGAGTTCGCCGCCGCGGCTGTAGTCGTCGAAGTAGAGCACGGCGATGCGGCGCGGGTCGTACCCGCCCTCGGCGGACGGCTCCGCCCGCGAAGTGCGCGCCCCACCCGCCGACGCCAGCAACAGTCCCAGCAGCAGGCCCGCCACCGCAGCGGCCTGTGTCCAGCGGGACAGCCGCCGCGCCGGGGACAGACGAGGCGTGGGCGTGTCCACCGGCGGGACCGGCTCCGCGCGTGAGGAGGTCGTCGCACTGATGGGTACGGCGGGGGCGATCGAGACCTGCGGCGCGTCCGGCTCACCGGGCGGAGTGTGCGCGGACGAACCTGCATTCACCTCGAACGGATTCCCCTCCGCCTCATCAGCGGACGACGGCAGCGGGCTCTTCTCCTCCGGCGCGCGCGCATCGCCGGGATCCGTCCCGGCGGATGCGGGTGCGGATTCCGAATCCGCCGGCAGGCGGACGGGCTCGGAGCGCAGGCGCTCCACCACCGCGGCGAACTCCGCGTCCGGCTCTACCCCCAGCTCCTCGCGCAGCAGCGCCACGTGCGTATCCGCGAACCAGAGCGCGGCGGCGCGCTGGCCTGTCGCGTCCAGCGCCTGCATCAGGCGGACGGCGGTGCCCGAATCGTAGGGGTCGTGCACGGCCAGACGGCGCCAGTGCTCCACCGCCTCGCCGGGGCGTCCGGCGCTCTCGGCGGCCTGGGCCAGCGACTCCAGCACGCGGGCGTACCGGCGGGCCAGCCGGTCGCGCTCCCCTTCCGCCCAGCGCTCGAACTCCGGCGCATCGTTCACGTAAAAGCCGCTCAGGAACGGCCCGCGGTACAGCCGCGCCGCCTCCTCCAGCCTCCCCTCCTCAACCGCTTGGTCGAACTCCGCCGCGTCGCAGCGCAGGACGGCGGTGTTGATGCCCACCTCGTCGCCCGCCGTCACGAAAAGGTCGTCGCCCAGCTCCTTGCGCAGCACGTAAAGCGACTCGGAAAGCAGGTGGCGGCCCCGCTCGGTCCGGTCGTCCGGCCACAGCAGCCCGATGATGCGCTCGCGCCCCACCGGCCGCCCCCGCGCGACGGAAAGAATGGCGAGAACGGCGATCCGGCGCCGGTACGCCGCCCGCCCCGAAACGGGCCCCTCCGCCCCCTCGAGCACCGCCCCGCCAAGCACATGGAGAGCAAGCATGGATACCACGTTGATAGTAGCTAGATGATGTCCTGAAAAGACCTTGAGGGGTCGCGGCGATGTTAACCGCGCATCGGCGACGGGCGCAAGGCGGCGTCCCGGCCGATGACGGGGGACTGGCTCTGGTACATCCCGCGGCCGCGGGAGCCGGCCTCCCACCGCCCGGACCTTTTCAGGTCCGGAACCCACGTACGTTCTCCACAGGAGGGACTCATGGCCACACCGTACTCGATCACCATCAATCTCGACCCCGACACGCTCCAGAGCCTCAACCAGAACGGCCTTCAGCTGTTCGGCTTCAAGGCCGTGCACGGGCCCCCGCAGGGCGTGCCCGTGGTCTGGTTCCAGACCGCGCAATTCCTCAGCAGCACCCAGGTGAATTGGACGGAGGACTACCAGGCGTACATCTCCACCACCACGCAGCTCAACCCGCAGACGACGATCACCGCGGCGTCGTCGTGCTCCATTGACGTGGGCCAGGTTGCGACGGTCCAGAACGGCGTGCTGACCTCGACGCAGGGGCCGGACAACCAGGGCATCCGCATCCTGAACGCCACCACCACCCAGTACACGTGCGGGCTGGCGCAGCAGACGGGAGGCAGCGGCCCCTACAAGCCCATCTGCGCGTTCCCGCTGCTGCCCAACCTGGAGGACCTGCTGGTGCCCATCGAGAAGGTGTTCCTGATGTTCGCGACCCCCGAGGTGGACACCGGGATGGTGCTGGAGGAGTCGTTCAGCCCGGGCGCACTGATTGACCTGACGGGGCAGACGTCGGTGACCGTGACGTACAACTCCCAGCAGAGCGGCGGATGGGTCCCGCAGCCGGGGGTCACGGTGTTTCCGCCGAACACCTCGCTGCTTCCGATGCTCACCCCGGCCACGTCCATCGGCTGAGGGCAACCCGGGGCTGTTCAGCCGCTTCGCAGGCGAGCCCGCCCGAGGCGGCTGGACTATCCTACATTCCCAGCCGGGGCCGGCGCCCCAGGCTACCCGCCGGCCGCACGGCGGACAGCCGTCACCTCCAGCGCACGTGAACCATGCTCCTCAGTCCCTTGCAGGCAACCGTCACCATGCCCCCCGAGACGGTGGGCGACCTGAAGGCATCTGGATCTTCGCTGCTTGCCTTCGCGGCGGTGCGGTGTGGTGACCAAGCGGCGCAGCCGCTGGTATGGATGGCGACGAGCGGGTACCTGGAAACGACGATCGTGCAGTCCCCCGTCCGCTTTCAGGCATATACGGCGGCTTGGCCGCCGGACCCCGGTCCAGTGGTGCCGGGAGACCAGACGGAAATCTCGCTCGGCCAGACGCTGACGGTGCCCGAAGCGGGCATCGGAACCCTGACACAGGACGGAGTCGAGCGCGCCATTACGATTCGCAACGCCTCGAGCACCGCCTTCGCGTGCGGCATCTCCCGTATGGTGGGTGGCCGGTACGCTCCCATTTGCCGGCTTCCGCTGTACGGCCACAACGGGCAGGTCATCGAACCGGTACCTGCGATCCTGCTGATCGTGTCCACGTTACGAACGGCGGCGGGAACACCGTGTGACACCGCCGTAGGACCTGGCGTGCTGCTGGACCTGAGTACCACTCGCCAGGTGCAGGTAAGCTACGACATCAACACCGGCTGGGACTGGAAGCGAGCCACGTGGGGGCACGCGGTGGAGTTCGGCCAGCCGCTTCAACCTCTGCTGGTCGGTGCCTCCGCGGACCTCACGCGCCGTGTCGCAACCAGCCAGTAGCCCGGTGCCTCTCTGACGCTCGGCGAACGCTCGCCACCGGGCGGCTGATCGTGTGAACGGGTCGCAGCCTAACACACCAAACAAAGGAGAGTTTCATGCAGAAGCTCAGGCTGGATCTGAATACGCTAAAGGTGGAAGCCTTCGAGGCGCAGGGGCCGGAAGGGCACTTCGGAACCGTCGGCGCCGCGGAGCAGACCGCCACGTGTGGCAACAACGCCACGTGTCCGAATACCTGCCAGAACACGTGTGCCGAAACGTGTCCGCACCCGCTTGCCGCTGCCACGTGCTTGTCATGCGTCAATACGTGTGCCCGGACGTGTCCTCACACGTGTGCGAACCCGCAGCAGCCCTGCCAGGGGTAGAAGTGACCGCGCAGAGATTCTCGCGCACGGCACGGTAACAAACGAGTGGAGTGGCCTGATATGAAGCCGCACTGGATTTAATGGCTGGATGAAGCGCAGTGGGGGCCGGACCTGACGTTCGGCTCCCGCTGACATCTACGCGTTCGGCGCTAATTCGGTCCCATTCAAAGCCGGGTCTCTGCCCCGGCCGTCCGAATTGCCCAGGCGGTGGGCTGAGGACGTTCCCGTGGTCCGCGCGAGCGGCGGGAATCGCTACTCGGCCGTATCGCGGCGCTGCCGCCTTCCCTCGAGGGGGTCGGCGCCGGAGAGGAGGTCGTCCTGGCGAACGTCGAGGACCTCCAGCGCCTCGGCGGCGGCTTCGGCGCCGGCGCCGTAGAGAAAGACGGGGACGCCGGCCTGGCGCAGCTGCTCGGCGACGTCGATGCGGTCCTCGAAGGCGCACACCAGCTCGTAGTCGCGCCGCAGCCGCTCCACCATCTCGGCCTTGAAGAAGCCGGCGGGGCGGTACTCGCCGTCCGGGCGCATGAGGAGCGCGTCGTACTCCGTGAGCCCGTTGGCCTCCAGCCAGCGCACGGTCTTGGCGCGCGTGTACTCGGGGCGGCCGGTAAGAAACAGGATGCGGATGCCGGCGGCGTGCATGGCGCGCAGCACCTCCATGGACGCGGCGATCGGCGGGTCGGTGTCGATGGCGTCGAAGTACGACCGCCAGTCGCGCGCACGCCCCCGCTCCACCTCCACGAAGTGCGCGCGCGCCTTGTCGTCCGACAGGGTTCCGTCCAGGTCCCAGATCATGGCGCGGGGGCGGGTGCGGGAGCGGTTCGCCCCCGCACCGGCACCCGGTGTCGCGGCGTCGTCCGGCATCGGCCGGCTCAACGCTTGGCCGGCCGCGTGGGGCGGATCTCGATGCGCGAGGGGAGGGCGTTCTCGGGAAAGGCGAGCAGCTCCATCACCAGGCGCGCGATGTCTTCCGGCTGGATCATCCACGCGTTCTGGGGCGACGGCTCCTTGCCGTTGAAGTGCGTATCCACCGACCCGGGCATGATGCAGCACACGCGGATGCCGTGCTCGCGCACGTCCAGCATCATCGCCTCCGAGAACCCCAGCAGACCGAACTTGCTGGCGTTGTACGCGGCGCCGCCGGCAAACGGGTTCTTGCCCGCCAGCGAGCCGATGTTGATGATCCACCCCCCGCCGCGGGCCTTGAGGTGCGGGATGGACTCGTGGAAGGCGTAGTACACGCCGTCCAGGTTGGTTTCGATCACCTGGTGCCAGTGCTCCGGCGACATCTCGTCCACGGTGCCGAAGCGGCCCACGCCGGCGTTGTTCACCAGCACGTCCACCCCGCCCAGGTCCACCGCCGCGGCCACGATCTTCTTCACGTCCTCGTGCCGGCGCACGTCGGCGCGCACGGCGGCCACGCTGCCGCTGCCGATGCGGTCCAGCTGCTGCGCGGCCGCGGTGACCTCTGCCTCGTCGCGCGCGGTGACGACCACGTTGGCGCCCTCGCGGGCCAGCGCCTCGGCGATGGCGTAGCCGATCCCCTTGCTGCTTCCCGTGACGATCGCCGTCTTCCCCTCCAGCATCCCCGGCATTCCGATCTCCCGTGCTCGTTCGTCGGTGCGTGCTTCGTGTGGCGCGGCGAGGCCGCAAGTCGCAGGCCCGGTTGGGTGGAAGGGACAGGGGGACAGGGGGACAGGGGGACAGGGGGACAGGGGGACAGGGGAAACACCCACGTACTCCGTACTCTCGTACTCTCGTACCTTCGCACGCACTCCCGCACTCCCGCACTCCCGCACTCCCGCACTCCCGCACTCCCGCACTCCCGCACTCCCGCACTCCCGCACTCCCGCACTCCCGCACTCCCGCACTCCCGCACTCCCGCACTC
>DASUVG010000068.1:0-58374 GCA_036379135.1 Longimicrobium sp. | reverse complement strand
TGCTGGACCACGCGCGCGACCTGCAGACCACGCTGCTGGACACGCTGATGCCGGAGGTGGAGGCGGGCGCGTGGATCGTGGGCATCGAGCCCAGCTGCATCCTCACCCTGCGCGACGAGCTGCCGGACCTGGTGCGCGACGGGCGGACCAAGGCGCTCGCCGCCGCGTCGGTGACGCTGGAGGAGTTCCTGGCCAGCCTGCCCGACTACCGCCCCGGCCGCCTGGAGCGCCGCGCCATCGTGCACGGCCACTGCCACCAGAAGGCGCTGGTGGGCATGGAGCCCACGCGGCAGGTGCTGAGCAAGGTTGAGGGGCTGGAGTTTTCGATCCTGGACAGCGGATGCTGCGGGATGGCGGGCTCATTCGGCTACGAACAGGGCCACTACGAGGTAAGCCAGGCCTGCGGTGAGCGCGTGCTCTTCCCCGCCGTGCGCGGCACGGCGTCCGATGACCTGGTCGTCGCCCCCGGCTTCAGCTGCCGCCACCAGATCGCCGACTTCTGCGACAACCGCCGCTCGCTGCACACGGCGGAGTTGCTGGCGATGGCGGGGTGAGTACCAGGCCGTCCATAACTGAGATGGAGTGCGGCCTGCCTAATAGAATCTAGGACGGAGCATCAAAATTGCTCCTTAACGACTTCCTGCAAAGGTTCGGGGGGTGAGAATATCGCTGTACAAAGATCTTGCGGAACCGCTCGCCACTCTTGAACCTTGGCATGTTAGCGTCAGACGCACCCGCACTTTCCGATGGAGTTCGCCACATGCCCCCTCACCAAGACCTCAACCAACAAAGTTCTCGCCTCGAACCCGACGAAGCCACGCTGGTCCTCTCCGAGAATTACATCATGTACAGCGGAGGTCTCATCGAACGCTCGAAAGGCCCGAGCATAGAACCGGAGGTAGAGGATGGTATTGCCAGCCTCGAGGCCTTCGATGGTATCCTCACCGAGGCGGCTAGCCGGGGCGCGGACATTAAGCGCGACCGCCACTCATCTCCCATGCATATCGACCATTTTGACGGAAGTGACGCAACGCATGTTCTCGTGCACGTTTCATTGGTTTTTGGTGGCGGCAAGGCGTTTGTCGACTTCTTGAAGTTTGCTCAACCTCTTGTTTTACAGTGGCTAAAGAACCGAGGCGGACGCTCGATCACGATCAAAGCGAACGGTAACAGCATTCGAGTAACAGGCGTTAATGACCTATCGCAAGCGGTAGCTGCCATTGAACGATTGAGTCAAGGGGCTATACCACCCGATTCCACGCGCAAGGCTGCGAAGGGGTCCTCTATTGAGGAGCGCTAGCACAATAAGCTAAGTGTGAATGCCCGACTAGAATGCTGTAGCCTACATGGCCAACACCCGGCGGGATACGAGTCCGGGCGCACCTGACTGCGTGCTTTCCGACTCGCACAGAGCAGGTTTCTCAAACGGCGGCGAGGATGCGTGTGACGGTCAACGTTCTTCGGACAGCGGATGCTGCGGGATGGCGGGCAGCTTTGGCTACGAGCAGGGCAACTACGAGGTGAGCCAGGCCTGCGGCGAGCGCGTGCTCTTCCCCGCCGTGCGCGGCACGGCGGCCGATGACCTGGTCGTCGCCCCCGGCTTCAGCTGCCGCCACCAGATCGCCGACTTCTGCGACAACCGCCGCAGCCTGCACACCGCGGAGTTGCTTGCGATGGCGGGGTGAGACGTTGGTTTCGGCGGTCGTCCGCGCCAGCTGTGGAATAGGAGGCCCGTATACACGTGGCGCGCGATCCTATATCCCAACAGGGGGAAAGATGGAAACGATACGCCATGAGGGCAGAGTAGTCACAGTCCAGGAGGTTGCCCGCACATCGCATGCGATCTTGCTATACTCCGAAGATTGCGGAGAATATGTCGTCGAATATCCTGTGTCGGTTGGCCCGTACGGAATCGACATTTCAGGTTACCATACGCTCACGAGTGAAGAGGTAGCGGCGTACAATGCGGGTACGCTCGACTTGGCAGAGTTGGGATTCCGAATGGGGCAAGCGGATCAGGCATCAGGAAGGTACGAGCGAAAACAGGGCGAGTGAAGAGCTCCTGGTCAGCCTGCCGGACTACCGCCCCGGCCGCCTGGAGCGCCGCGCCATCGTGCATGGCCACTGCCACCAGAAGGCGCTGGTGGGGATGGAGCGCACGCGGCAGGTGCTGAGCAAGGTGGAGGGGCTGGGAGTTCAGCACCCTGGACAGCGGATGCTGCGGGATGGCGGGCAGCTTTGCCTACGAGCAGGGCCACTACGAGGTGAGCCAGGCCTGCGGCGAGCGCGTGCTGTTCCCAGCCGTCCGCGGAACCGCGGCTGATGACCTGGTCGTGGCCCCCGGCTTCAGCTGCCGCCACCAGATCGCCGACTTCTGCGACAACCGCCGGAGCCTGGACACGGCGGAGCTGCTGGCGATGGCGGGGTAACTGTTCCGGCGGAGTTCCGCCCGGTGCGCCTGACTGTCTTTGATCCAACTCAGCCGTCTAGCTGGTGCAAATTCGCTGCAGGTGTTTTGCGGCCAGAGGCGGTCTGACCGTACTCAGCAAGTGGGTGACAACACTCTTGCGTCCTCCACGAAAATCTGCCTACGATACTAACTCCCTTCTCTCCGCTTACCGGGGTATGCACTGAATTAAAGGCTCTGTTGCCGGAACGCCGTAACTTTGTTAAGGAGGTGTTATGGTCCTTCGTGTTGATAGAAGTATCGACGCGCGCAAAAAGCGCATGCCGGACGTATTCTTGAGCCATAGCTCCCGAGACAAAGCGATTGTTCGCCAACTCGCCGAAGATCTCTGTTATTTGCAAGTGGATGCATTTCTTGATGAATGGGAACTCCAACCGGGTGACAGCCTCTCGGATGTAATCGGCTTTGCTCTTGAGAAATCTCGTTACGTTGCCGTCGTTCTTGGAAACAACTTTTCTGATTCACGATGGGCGCGTGATAAAATGAACCAAGCGCTCGCGAGAGAAAAACGTGCGAACGGCGGCATCGTCCTGCCCCTGCTGTGTGGTAACGCGGAGATGCCGGCTTTTCTCGAGAACAAGGTTTACCTTGATTTGCGGGAGAACGGATACTACCCGAGTCTTGTACGTCTTGCGGCGATGGTTCATCAAGTGAGCAGGCAGCGGGTTGAGTATGCACTTCAACTAGAACATCCCGAAACTATTGGTGATTGCATTCATGCTCTCCGGTATTGTGGGGTTGACCCCTTCGTAATTTTGGATGCATCTGATTGGCAGGAAATCGCGGCGGCGGGCGGAGAAGTCGATGGAGACCGAATCCGATTCTCGCTGAACCGCGTGCTAACACACCCCAATATCTCTCCACATCTGAGAGATCTGATGCGGAAACTCCGTCGTAAAGTGCGGCACCGGCCGGACCGCTGGTGAGTCGTGGGGGGTTCACTGCCGCCATCAGATCGCCGACTTCTGCGACCACCGCCGCAGCCTGCACACAGCGGAGCTGCTGGCGATGGCGGGGCCGAACTGACCCGAGTCGCTTGGCGGGCGAGCCCAATTGTTAGCTTTGCTCTGGATGTTCGAGCGGAGTTGAGAGATGAGCGCGATGGATCGGATTACAGTCAATCCACGCCAGTGCGGAGGCCGGCCGTGCATTCGTGGCATGCGCATTCGCGTTACCGACGTACTCGACCTGCTGGCTGCTGGATTGAGCAGGGTGCAGGTGATTGAGGAGTTGACCGAGTTCGAGCCCCAAGACGTGGATGCCTGCCTGCTATTCGCGTCGCACGCGGTTCGCGACCCCTGGGCTTCGGGATGACGAAGATGCTGAGATCTTCGCTGCCGCATGAGCCGCTGGCGTCCTGCCACACCTCGGATCAACGCTTCTCCGCTTGCGCAAAACCTGGGTCACCTGGTAGACTAGACTAAGCGGACTTAGTCCATAGGAGCAGCAGCCATGAAGATCGTGAATATCCACGAGGCGAAAACCCACCTCTCGCGCCTGGTCGACGGGGCGGCGCGCGGTGAGCCGTTCGTTATCGCGAAGGCGGGCACGCCGATGGTAAAGGTGACCGCGATCGACGCGCCCAGCCACGCGGACCAGCGCCGCCTGGGGTTCCTCAAGGGAGAGATTTCTGTTCCCGCTGACTTCGACGAGATGGGACGCGAGGAGATCGAGCGGCTCTTCGAGGCCCGCGCGTGAAGCTGCTGCTGGACACCCACGTTCTGCTGTGGGCGGCGGGCGAACCGGAGCGCCTCTCCCCCGCTACGCGCACCCTGATCGAGGCCGTGGAGCACGAGCTGGTGTTCAGCGCGGCGAGCCTGTGGGAGATCGCGATCAAGCGGAGCCTGGGGCGAGCCGATTTCGTCGTCGACCCGCGGCTCCTTCGGCGGGGGCTTCTCGACAACGGGTATACGGAGCTGCCGATCACGAGCGAGCACGCATTGGCCGTGGATGCACTCCCGCCCATCCACCGCGATCCCTTCGACCGCATTCTCGTGGCTCAGGCCGCGGCGGAGGGCATGGTTCTCGTGACCGCCGATCCCGCGGTGCTCCGTTACCCGGGCCCAATCCGCGGCGCCTGAGCCATTCGGGAGCCCGGCTCCGCTGCGGCCAATGAGTTCGCGGCGCCCACGGCCCAAAGTCGCCCGCGCGGGCCTGTACCGGACTGCGAGGTGCGGCACTGCCGGCCACCGGCGTTCCGATCAAGCCCCGAACGCAACTGGATGCGCGGGTCTCGGGCTTTCCGCTGGTACAGCGGCGGGTTCACCCCCTCACCGGAGGCGCACGAGTCTCGGGGTTTGGACGGAGTCTCCGCCCCGGCCCTGGAGGGCCGCGCCATCGTGCACGGCCACTGCCACCAGAAGGCGCTCATCGGCATGGAGCCCACGCGGCAGGTGCTGAGCAAGGTGGAGGGCCTGGAGTTCAGCATCCTGGACAGCGGATGCTGCGGGATGGCGGGCTCATTCGGCTACGAGCAGGGCCACTACGAGGTGAGCCAGGCCTGCGGCGAGCGCGTGCTGTTCCCCGCCGTGCGCGGCACAGCGGCCGATGACCTGGTCGTCGCCCCCGGCTTCAGCTGCCGCCACCAGATCGCCGACTTCTGCGACAACCGCCGCAGCCTGCACACGGTGGAGTTGCTGGCGATGGCGGGGTGAATTGACCCTGAGTGATGTGGGCCCGTGTCCTGAGGTACACTGACCCACGGCCGGCCGGTGGACAGATTCGGTCACGGCCCCCGCGCCACCCTCTGACAGTGGAGGGCGCGGCAGGGGGGGCCGGGCGGGCGGCGGGCTTGGCGCGCGCCGCTCAGCAGCCGTTTGTCCTCACAACAGAGTCTTCCGGACATATATTCACACTGTCGAACGCACAGTACTCCGTGTTGTCCGCGCAGGTTGTCACCGACATCCCACACCCTTCGTAGGTGAAGCAGTTCTCCGAGCAGGCATCCGAGTTTGCCGAGCAGGTATCTGTGTCAGCACGTCCGCGCACCGTGCCACGCAGTGCTTTACTGTGTGCCATAGTGGGAAACGACTCTACGGTCAGGTGCTCTAAATCCAATCGAAGCTTACGCATAGTGTTCTCCTGAACGATCCGGGTTGATTTAGGCGGGCACTCCTTCACATTATATAGTGCGTCCTCAGGAGATTCAAGAATTGGCGTGTGGGGTAGTGGTCTTTGACCTCTACCATCCTGGACAGTGGATGCTGCGAGATGGCGGGGAGCTTCGGCTCGAGCAGGGCCACTACGAGGTGAGCCAGGCCTGCGGCGAGCGCGTGCTCTTCCCGGCCGTGCGCGGCACTGCGTCCGATGATCTTGTCGTCGCCCCCGGCTTCAGCTGCCGCCACCAGATCGCCGACTTCTGCGACAACCGCCGCAGCCTGCACATGGCGGAGTTGCTGGCGATGGCTCAGTAAGAGGAGATCTCCGTGGAAAAGACTTGGGCTTCCGGCGCAATTGAGCTTCTGAGGCACGCGGACTCGCACATCCATCTTGAGACCGCATTTGATCGCCGCATCGCGTTTATCAGCATCGATAATTCTGTAGAGACTTCCATTCGGACCTTCCTTTCGCTCCCGCAAAGCAAGTCCGGTGTGAAGATCCCGCGGAAGGATGTCGATGCTGTCGAAAACAGTTTTCCTGGGCTACTAAGCCTCCTCTGGCAATATGCAGGCAACCGACTGACCGGCATCGACGAAGCGGATATCGAGCATTATCATCGTATACGGAACAAACTCTACCACGACGGTACCGGGTTGGGAGTGGACGAGCAATACCTACTCGCTTACCGGCAGATTGCAGTTCTCTTGCTCAAGAACCTTTTCTCCGTGGCGTTGGGCGAGCCGAGGCCGGCGCCAACATTGGAGCGGCTGATTGTGCTCTGGAACAAGATTGAAGAGGCGATAGACTTGAAGCTTGCAAATGCCGGCATGAAACGCAAAGGGAAAACCTTCTTCTGGGAGGATGCCGTTCAACGAGGTGTGATTTCGTTTGACGACGTAACAAATCTGACGGAACTGCGTATGATTCGCAGCGCGCAGGTCCATTCAACCACACTGGATCGGAAGAAGATTGAATACGCCGTAGAGCGTGCAGAACGACTGCTTGAGAGTTTAGACGAAAGTTCTTGATGTGGTCGGGCTAGAACGTCCACAGTGATATTAGTTTCGGATTTTACCTGATGACCGCTTGAAAGGGTCGTAAACTCAAGTTAACTTGCGGTTGTGTCACCTGTGTAACCCTCGCTGCTACACTCCCGCCCCTACGATGCATCATGCCTAAATCATGTTTTTCTGGCGTCACCGTTGATGACGTTATGCGAATGCTGATGCAAGAAATCATTGCACAAGGTACACAGATTAATCCGTCTCAGGGCCCTTGCAAGGAAATAACAGGAGTACTCATAGAGATTGCGAACCCACGGGCACGGCTTAGCCTGACCGAAACACGTGGCCGACCATTTAGCTGCCTTGGTGAGTTCTGCTGGTACCTAGCCGCCTCAAATGAGCTCTCGTTTATTCAGTATTACATTAGCGAGTACGAGGAGTACGCTGATGACGGGCGTGTAATCGGTGGATACGGACCAAGGTGGTTTGAGTGGCACGGGTCCGACCAAATCGCAGTCGTTACAAAACAACTTAGAGAAAAGCGCGATTCCCGCCAAGCCGTCATCCAAATATTCGACGCATCTGATCTTCTCCAGAAGCACAAGAGCGTTCCGTGTACCTGCACGTTGCAGTTTTTCATTCGAGATGGGCAGTTGCAGATGTTCACAAACATGAGATCAAATGATGTTTATAAAGGTTTACCGCATGATGTTTTTGCATTCACGATGCTTCAAGAAATCATGGCCCGCGATCTCCGCGTGGAGCTTGGAACGTACAAGCACGCTGTCGGCAGCATGCATCTCTACGATAGGGATCGTGACGCTGCAGATAGGTTCTTGAATGAGGGATGGCAATCCACAAAGGTGGCAATGCCGACTATGCCTTTGGGGGATCCTTGGCCAGCAATTCAGTCCCTGCGCCAAGCCGAAGAAGCGATAAGATCGGGATTGCCAGCTGAACTTGGCGGGGTGGACGAGTACTGGGCTGATTTAGTACGCCTTCTTCAGGTATTCCATTGCTTCAAGGTGCAGGACATAGCCGGAATGCAGGCCCTGCGCGAGAGCATGGCGTGGACGCCTTATCGTGTTTATATTGACAAGCGCATTGCGATGCTCAAAGACAAATCCGCATAGCTGCGCACCTGTTTCCCAAGATCACTCTGACGCACTCAACAGACGGTATGTATTCCACGCTCACCACTCTTATCGACCGCCTTGACAGTTCTGCCGTCTCCGGAACGGACGTGATTCGGTGGGGATCTCCGGTTCCGTCCTTTGGAGACCTCTCCAATGCCGCCGTCGCCACCTTGGGTCTAAATCCCAGCAATCGGGAGTTTGTTGATGAGTCGGGAGATGAGCTTGAAGGAATCTCACGTCGTTTTCACACGCTGAAATCTCTCGGCCTTAGTTCATGGGAAGAGGTTGACGCTCGGCATTTGCACATGATAATCGAGTCTTGCCGCTCCTACTTTCAAGGCAATCCGTATGATACATGGTTCAAGAAGCTAGACCAAGTGATCTCAGGTACCAATTCGTCGTATTACAGCTCGACGTCTTGTGCATGCCACCTCGACTTGATCCCATATGCGACCTCGCGCAAATGGACTGAGCTTAGCCCTCAGCAACGTTCCTCGTTGCTCGGATCGGCAGGAGACACCCTGGGACTTCTCTTACGTGATTCTCCCGTTCGCATTCTGATCCTTAATGGAAGATCTGTGGTCGAACAATTCCAAGATATTTCTGGTGTATGCTTGAAGACTGAAGTGATGCCGACATGGTCCTTGCCGCGGCAATTGCGTCCTGATGTCCGGGGCGTGTCATACAGAGGCGTGATCGACACACTTTCCGGGATTGCTTTGGGACGGGATGTCGTGGTGCTTGGATTCAATCACAACATCCAAAGTAGCTTCGGCGTAACCAATGAAGTGATTCGTGCCATCCGTGGCTGGATTACGCAATCTGTGGAGGAGGTGAGCCAGTGAGGCCGCGGGATCGCGCACTTGCACAGCAAATCGAGTCTGGGTTGCTGCGCTTCAGTCGAGAGAGACGGGATCTTCCTGGAATAGCTGACCCTGAGGCACGCCAGCCTCTTGTTGGGCAGTTCTTGGAGAGCATTCATCGGGTGAACTATCCCAAGTTGATTAGCAGCCGGGACATTAGTCCGCGTCGGGCAGATCCGACGAGCGAACTGTTTGATCCCTTGAAAGCCGCAATATCGCACCAGCGAAAAGGGAATAGAGATGAAGCCTTTTGGCTAGTGTTTCTCTTCGTGCACTTCGGTAAGCACTCACTTGGGGGATACCGCTATGCGCGTGAGATTTACGGACGTCTTGGCCAAGGAGGACTGTGGGACTGGAAAAGTGTCAGTGCTGATCCCTCTGGATTCCGGACATGGTTGGCAGGAAATGTCGGTGAACTGAGACGAGCCGGAGTTCCAGGAGGCTTCGGGAACCACCGGAAGTATGAAAGCCTGAATGCGGATGCCAACACTGGGACCGGAGCTGCTGTAGAGACGTACGTCAGATGGGTAAATCCACCGCGCACTCATGAGGAGTTGATGGGTGAGACCCTGAAGCACGCTAACGGTGATCCACGCCGGGCTTTCGATCGTCTATACAATTCGATGAAAGCTGTTACACGTTTCGGCCGAACCGCGAAATTCGATTACCTAGCAATGATCGGTAAGTTGGGCTTGGCTCCTATCGAGCCCGGATCGACGTATATGCAGGGGGCTACAGGCCCTGTTGAAGGGGCTCGATTGTTGTTCGGTGGGCAGAAGAACGCTCCGTTCCACGCCAAGGTTCTTGATCAGTGGCTTGTGGAACTCGAGCGCGAGTTGGGCGTGGGTATGCAAGTAATGGAGGACGCGCTGTGCAATTGGCAGAAGAGCCCTCGGAAGTTCAAGAGTTTCCGCGGCTAAGCGTCGTTACATTTTGCCACTCAAAGCGACGCTTCAGGGCATTGAAGTAATTGCGCTTTACTTTGCCTAGATGCTGCAGCTGGCCTACAACGATCCCGGGTGATATCCCAACTTTCCGTGCAAATCGCACAATCTCTTGAGAGTTTTTCCCGAGCGACAGCAGTTCCGCGGTGAACTCCACAGGGATCAACATCTGAGCAGCGAAATCGTTTGCTTCTGCTTCCTGAGCGGTTATAGACGAATCAAGGCCTTCTACAAACCAAGCAGTTTTTCCATGTAATAACAGATGGCCCGCCTCATGAAAAAAGGTAAACCAGAATTGGTCGTCCGATAGGTAACGGAAGCTTAGTAGCAAGAGTGCTTTGTCAACCGTCAGAAAACGCGTAGCTCCACTGGCCCGACATCCCGTGGGACCGCGCACTATCACAACTGCAACACCGGCCTCTGCGCAGCACTTCTGCAACTCAGGAATGAAGCGCTCCGGATCCTTTTCTCTAGTTAGAGCACGAACTTGCGGGAGCACCGCTCGAAAATGCTCTGGATTCCACGGTTTACAATCAATGGCTTCGGCCTCAATCTCTCCTCGGCGCAGCCAAGCAGCCACAGATCCTGGTCGTGAATCGAGGGATGGCGAAGTTCGGAAAGCTGCCAGTTGTTGCAGCCCACCGTAAAAGTCACGCCAAGCGCTTACGCTCGGAACATTGAAGTACCGGAGACAAGCAGACACTTCATCGGACGGGTGTGGTTTAGGCTTTATCCACCCGAACTTGATCATATCGCCAACAGGCAACTCCCTTAACCATTCACGACTTGTCTGATTTATTCGCTCTACGCTTTGACGGTACTGGAAATCACGCGAGATCCAAAATTCTACCGAGGCTCCTAAGACTCCCTCTAGTTTGCGTGCGACCCCAAGCGTAATCGTGGCCCGACCCTGAAGCAATTCTTCTACACTCTCAAGCGGTTCTTCAACACGACTCGCAAGTTCCACTACAGTCATGTCACGTTCCGTAAGGATATCCAGGATGGTATCCCCGGGGGCCGATGCCCAGTTCGGCTGGAAATCCTGAGGACTCATTACGAATTTCTCCGGATGTCCATGATTTTCACCCGCGTCACCCGCGGCCAATCGATACCACCCGTCGCATCCACAGGGGGCTTGGGATGGTTGACTTCAAACAGCATCTCGTAGCCATCAGCCAGGTCAACAAGCATCTGCCTCCCGTGTTCAGCGTCGGCGATACGCGGCCGTCCAACGAGCAGGTCGCGTACAGAAGTGGCGGAAGATAGATCGGCCAATCGGTGCTTCAACTTCTCAGCCACCTTGGCCCCGAGCTCGCGTTGCGCGTGATTCTCGTCCTCGCAGATCGATCGAACTGACTGCGACTCCCAAGCCAGTATCAAAAGTGCCGGATTTTGCTGGTGAGCCGCAAACTGCGGCAGCATGAAGCGAGTAGCAGCCTGCTAGTGCTACGGTCGCCACGAGAACCACACGCAACCTACTCCTCCGGAATCTCTCGCCATGGTATCATTGTCGAAGCCAACGCGCCAGCCCTATCAATGGTGGCCTCCTGTCCGAGTCGGGTAGGTGTCAATCGTGCTCTTGGCGCGTGCAACGCTGGAATTGTGATTCGATGTCTCTTACACGAGTTGTAGCCGCTGTGATCTCGCGCGGAGATGCGCTTCTCGTGGGACAACGCCCTCACGAGAAGCGGCATGGAGGGCTATGGGAGTTCCCCGGTGGTAAATGCGACCCTGGAGAGGACGATGCCGCTGCCTTGAAGAGGGAGTTGCGAGAAGAACTCGGGGTTCAAGTAGTCGAGGTTGGGAGAGAAGAGTTCGCAGCCCACGACCCGGGGTCCTTTTATCTGATCGCGTTTGTGCCTGTTCGCATCACTGGTGACCCGCTCTGTCGCGAGCACATCAACCTGCGCTGGGGCCATCCGCGCGACCTCATCCAACTCCCCTTGGCACCCAGTGACCGGCGGTTTGTGGAACACCGACTGGCGCTCTCCGCGGCTGCTGAGTGATGACCCGACGATCCAGCGTGCCCGATCGGAACTCGAGGCTACCGGAGGCGGGCGCCTTCCCCTCCTGCGGCCGCGCTCGCCTCGCGTAGGTCGGCTCCGAACTCCAGCACCGCCTCCGCCACCTGCACATCCATCGACAGTTCATCCTCCGGTACGTGCCGCGCTAGCTTAATCGTGGAGTAGGCGATTGCCTCGAACACACCAAAGCGATCAGACAGCATCTCCAGCAGGCGCGCGGGTGAGGCTCCCGTCGTATTCATCGCATTCTCCTGTGGTCTCTGTGCGCGTTACGATAGCCGCGTCGTTGCGCCTGGGAGGACCTTCCGCCTACCTTGGGCGCTCGCACAGTCGCTACTCGCGTCTGTGTGTAACCTAATTTGCTTGACGATTACCGTCAATGCTTTCTGGTTACGGAAAGGGGTGTACGCTGAGCAACCAAGGCGAGGACTTCCAAGCGCTGATCCGGCGCGTAGTTGAGGAAAGCGGAATTTCGCAGGCTCAACTCGCGCGCGATGCGGGGCTGAGCTACGCGGCGTTGCACGCATGGATCATCGGCGCGCGCTCGCCGCGAAGCGACAGTCTCTTGCAATTGGCCGGGGGTTTGGAGAGCCGCTCCGATGCTTTGCGCGAGTTGGCGAAGGAACTCCGTCAGGCAGTCGGCGAGTAGGCGCGACTCTGCGTGCACTGGCGCTTCACGCTGACTTAGCAGCCTATCACCACAAAGCAGTGATCTTGTCGTCGATTACTGGTGTGAGCGTGCCAGTCTCCTGCCTAGCGATTACCAATGCCTAAGAAGCGCCGCGGACCCAAGGGATCACCCTGCAAACCCTGCTGGGAACTCAAGTACTGCCCCTATGGCCCTCTGGTTGAATTATCCCCGCTTTTGAGTGATTCATCGGACCTGGATCGCGTAAAAGCGGGTTACGCTGAAGTCTTGGAGGCTTTTCGCACTGGCTTGCACAAAGAGGAACGGGCGATTCTCTCCGAAGCCCATCGGCTACTCTATCTAATTCCGGAGAACTGGGAAGAAGTGCTGGAGTACGACCCCAAGTACGTGTCTTGTAATGTTTGGGGTCATGTTTGTCCCGTCTTCCTCGCAGCAAGCGGTGTCACGGAAACCAAAGAGCGGAGACGAATGGGTCGACACATCCCACGCGACATCATGCTGAAAGTGGTCCGGCGCGACGACTACACGTGCCAGATATGCCATCGCCGCGTTCCCGATAACGAAATCGAATTCGACCACATCATCCCATTCTCGTTCGGAGGGCCAACCAGCGTGGAGAACCTTCGGCTGCTGTGCCGAGACTGCAATCGCGAGAAATCAGACTCCCTTCATGAGGTTGTTGACGTGAACCGCCGGACTGACGTGTAGCGAGCCTCCCCTAGACATCGGGCATCACTCTGGCGCCGCGGCTCCTGGCTGCCGGAGTTCGTGCGGGGGTGGGGGGCGCGGGAGCACAACCTGAAGAACGTGGACGTCGACATCCCCCGCGACGCGCGGGTGGTGTTCACCGGCGTGTCGGGATCGGGCAAGTCGTCGCTCGCGTTCGGCACCGGTACGCCGAGGCGCAGGGGCGCTACCAGGGGCCCGTGCCTCCCGCGAGGCGTGGCTTGTGCGAGGGAGGCCCGGACGTTTCGCACCGTCAAGAGAATCGACCGGTGTGAACCCCGACACCCGAATCGCAGCGCTCCCCGCATGGTTCAACCCGCTTTCGACAGCGCCTACGCGCGGCTTCCGGACCGGTTCTTCGCCCGGGTGGCGCCCACGCCGGTGGCGGCACCACGGCTGATCCGGGTGAACGCGCCGCTGGCGACGTTGCTGGGCATCGACCCGAACTGGCTCGCCAGCGAGCAGGGCGTGGCCGTCCTGGCGGGGAACCGCATCCCCGACACCGCCACACCCATCGCCACCGCGTACGCCGGGCACCAGTTCGGCGGCTTTGTGCCGCAGCTGGGCGACGGCCGCGCCATCCTGCTGGGCGAGGTCATCGACCGGGGCGGCACCCGACGCGACGTGCAGCTCAAGGGCGCAGGCCGCACCCCCTTCTCGCGCGGCGGCGACGGACGGGCGGCGCTGGGTCCGGTGCTGCGCGAGTACCTGGTCAGCGAGGCCATGCAGGCGCTGGGCATCCCCACCACCCGCGCACTCGCCGCGGTGACCACGGGGGAACGGGTGATCCGGGAGACGATGCTTCCCGGCGCGGTGCTGACCCGGGTGGCATCCAGCCACATCCGGGTGGGCACCTTTCAGTTCTTCGCCAGCCGCGGCGACGTGGAGGGCGTGCGCACGCTGGCGGACCACGTCATCGCCCGGCACTACCCGGACGCGGCCGGCGCCGCGCACCCCTACCGCGCGCTGCTCGACGCCGTGGTCCGGGCGCAGGCCGAGCTCATCGCCCGGTGGCTGCTGGTCGGCTTCATCCATGGCGTGATGAACACGGACAACATGTCGGTCGCCGGCGAGACCATCGACTACGGACCGTGCGCCTTCCTGGACGAATACGATCCCGGGGCGGTCTTCAGCGCCATCGACAGCTACGGACGGTACGCCTACGCCAACCAGCCGGCCATCGCCCAGTGGAACCTGACGCGGCTGGCGGAGTGCCTCCTCCCCCTCCTGGCGGATGACAACGACGCCGCGGCCGCAGATGCCGTCGAGTCACTGGAGGCATTTGCCCCGGCATTCGAACGGGCCTACCAGGGCGGCCTGCGGCGCAAGCTGGGCCTGTCCACCGAACGCGAAGGGGACGCCGCGCTCGCCGAGGATCTGCTGCTGGCGATGGCGGCGAACCGCGCGGACTTCACCCTCACCTTCCGCGGGCTGAGCGAGGCGGCGGCGGATGAGGAGGGAGACGCGGCGGTGCGGAGTCTCTTCGCCGACCCGGGCGCCTGGGACGCGTGGGCGCCCCGGTGGCGGCAGCGGCTGCGGGAGGAGCCGGGCGACCCCGCCGCGCGCCGCGAGGCCATGCTCGCCGTGAACCCCGCCTTCATCCCGCGCAACCATCGCGTGGAAGCGGTGATCCGGGCGGCCGTCGACCGGGACGACTTTGCTCCGTTCGAGGAATTGCTGACGGTGCTGGCGAAGCCGTACGAGTCCCAGCCGGCCTTTGCCCGGTACATGGAGCCGCCGGCGGCCCAGGAGCGGGTGCTGCAGACCTTCTGCGGCACGTAAGCCGCCGCCCGCCCCGCGGCCGTGGGCGGTGGGGTTCTTGCCTGTCGGGATGGCCCGGCCGCCCGCCCGGCCGCCGGGCCGAACCCGGAGAGGAGATCGTCCATGCGACCGCCGCGGTACCACTTTCCCGACGAAGTGCGCACGGCCACCCGGGAGATGGCCGCCCGATCGGTACGTGACGGTACGGTGGCGCGCACGCCGGAGGAGCTGGACGGCTGGATTCTGCAGGCGCCGGAGGTTCGTGAGCCGCTGGAGCGCGGCGGGTACACGACCGAGTTCACCGCGATCGACCTGTTTCCGCTGTACGTGGTGATGGTGGAAAAGGCCGGCGGCCCGGCGCCCCAGGCCGCGGCCGCGGCCCCCTCGCGCACCCGGTGGGGCGCGGGGAGGCTCGCCGCGATCGCCCTCGCGATCGCGGCGATCGTCGTGCTGGTGCTCGCGCTGGGCTGATCCTGCGGCGGGGTCGGCCGCCCGCCTCGGCGCGCAGGATGCGCGCGTTCAATCGTCACTCCACCCGGCCATGCGCAGCCTGGCAGGCACCCTGACGCCTTTCCTTCGGGCACACGCTACCTCATGAGGTGCCGCTGATGAATCGGGCTCTTTGCCGGGTGCTTCTCGCGGCCGTTGCTGTCGCGGGCGCCTGCTCCTCATCCGAGACCCCACCCCGCTCCTCCTCCGAAACCCCGCCCGACTCCGGCGGCGAAACCGTGAGAGGCTTCCGGACCTCTCGGCTCCATTACGACTTCAGACGCATCGCCGGTGGAATCGAGGTCCACATTCCGTACGTCTATCGCAACGTGACGGGCGACTCGGTCTATTTCACAACTGCAACGAGATCATCATCCCATCTCTCGAGAAGCGGATTGGCGATGCGTGGTCCTCGGTCTGGTCCGGGGCGTCGCCCGCGTGCATGAGCCGGCCCGTGGTGGTGCCACCGGAGGGAGTATACATGGACACGGTTAGAGTGCTTTCCGGGCCGGGCATGTATCCACAGCTCAGCGTTGCCGACATCGACGGTACGTACCGCCTGGTCTGGCACGGCGTGGTGCATTCCTATCGCAACGAGCCCCCGCTGGGCACCCCACTTCCTCAGGATGAGCGCACGTCGAACGAGTTCACGTTATCCGCCCCGCAACAGTAGCCGCGTGCCCCCCTGCCCGGGGCGCGGGAGCACAACCTGAAGAACGTGGACGTCGACATCCCGCGCGACGCGCTGGTGGTGTTCACCGGCGTGTCGGGGTCGGGCAAGTCGTCGCTGGTGTTCGGCACGCTGTACGCGGAGGCGCAGCGGCGCTACCTGGAGTCGGTGGCGCCGTACGCGCGGCGGCTGTTCCACCAGGCGGGTACTATTGGTCCCAATCGCTGCTTACGGTGTCGAGCCGGGTCGAATAGCTTCCGTCGGCACGGCGACGCTTTGTGGTGCGAAAGTACACCATCTCGCCTCCGGGAACGAGGACGGTGTCCACCTGATGCTCCGACCGCTCGAGCACCCATCGGGCGCCGATCCAGCAGTAGTCCGCATTGCTGTGCAGCATTCCCGCGTGGCCAAAAACCGTTCCCGTATACACGCACGGGCGGCCGTCCAGGGGATCCACGTGACTTTGGCCGCTCAGCACGGCGTCTCGCACAAAGCGGTTTCGTGCCGGATCGAACATGAATACGTCCATGGGCCGGTTGCCAGTGACCCCGCGGAACATGGTTACCTTCACGTCCATCCAGCCGTCGCGGTTAAGGTCTACCCCCTCAAGAAAGTCGGCGCCCAGCGGCTGTGGCTCGCTCTCGCCCAGCGGCATGGCCTGCACCGGGCGCCTGGCCGAAGCGGGTGAATAGACGAGGATCGAGTCCATGTATCCAGCCGAATCGCCCGTCATCGTCAGCCGGATGCGCGGGCGTCCTTCCCGCAGGCGGCACTGGAAGGTGACCCCGCCGGACAGGTCCTCCTTTGCATCGTAGGGCACGGAGTCGCGGAACCGGCTCACGTCCCGCGCGTCCGTGCGCTCGCACAGTGGCCCCCCTTGCCTGAGGTGCAACCGCGGATCGAGTAGCGGATTGGTCCGTTCCCGGAGCACAGGGCTCACCACGGCGGCAGCGGGCTCGGCCGGCGCAGCAGCCGCGGATGCCGACGATGGTGGTGGGTCGGGATCGTTGCAGGCGACCGCGCAGATCATGGCGGCGCAGACGGCGAGCGGCACTCTTCCGCGCTTCACGTGCGACATGATTGGACAGAGACGGGAGGTGAGGAGGCGCGGACGGCCACGATCGCGGCGCTGCACACTCCGCACCGGGTCGTCCGGCATCTGCCCATCGGGCACGACTCTGGCGCCGCGCGACGGACTGCGGGCGGAGTCGGCGGGCGAATCCGACGCCAACTCTCGCTTCGCACCATCTCCATCAACAGAAAATCTCTGGCGGGCGGGACGGAATGAAGGCAGGGAAGACGGCGGACGTGGCGGGCGGCGCGCACGAGTTCGTGCGGGTGCGGGGGGCGCGGGAGCACGACCTGAAGAACGTGGACGTCGACATCCCTCGCGACGCGCTGGTGGTGTTCACCGGCGTATCGGGATCGGGCAAGTCGTCGCTCGCGTTCGGCACGCTGTACGCGGAGGCGCAGCGGCGCTATCTGGAGTCGGTGGCCCGTACGCGCGGCGCTTCTTTCACCAGATGGGCATCCCGACGTCGACGAGGTCGACGGCATCCCGCCCGCTGTGGCCCTGCAGCAGCAGCGGGGCACGCCCGCCACACGCTCGTCCGTCGGCAGCGTAACCACGTTCAGCAACCTGCTGCGGATGCTGCACTCGCGCGCGGGCGACTATCCGCCCGCCATCAATCATCTACGCCGACGCGTTCTCCCCCCACCCCCAGGAGGGAGCCTGACCCGCTGCCACGGCCGCGGCCGCATCTACGAGGTCACCGAGCAGTGGGTGGTGCCCACACGGAACCAGAAGCAGCACAAGTGCGCGTGACTGAAGGATCTCGTCTGCCTGTAGATGGGTTTGGCGCCTCTCGGAGTCACCCAACGCTAGCGGAGGAGTCCTGTCATGACCCAGATGACCTCTGCCAGCGGAACTCCGGCAAGGCCAGCCAACATCACCAAACCCGTATTCGGATCGTCCAGCCGTTGCCCATGCCAGGTTTCAGTCGGGTACATTCCCCTTCCAGTCAACAGAAAGCACAGACCGCTGACCAGCTGCATCACCACCCCCAGAACGATCATCCCGATAAACATTCCCAGCCACGAGCCGAACAACAGAACCGCGATACCATCACCGAACCAATGACCGGGCCGGAATGGGCCGAATATGGAATGGATGGTCCTGAACACGGCGTACGTCACCAGCCCCAGGTTGAGCATCGCGGTGATTACGGCAACTCCGGGACGTTCGTGCGTAGCCCAGTAGCGCTCCCGTATCTGCCGGAGCTCGTCCTCCAGAACGTCGGGGTGCACCGGAACAGGAATGTATGGTGAATTCATTCTGCCCCCTTCTTTAGAGACGACGGCACTGTGCGTTGTGGCTGGGGACCGTCGCTGCGAGGGTTGCGCTACCGCGCAGCTCCCTCTCCACAACATCTGGACGTGGCTCCGCCCGCGGCGAGGGTTCGCTGGACCAGGTACGGCCGGTAGCTGTACGGGTCTCGGGCTGGCTCCGCAGCGGGCTGGCAGCAGTAACGGGAGGCTTGTGTGCTCGGCCAGTCCGTCACCCGTCCACGATAGTCGGTCGGTACCGGATCGCCAATGGTCGTATCGATCTCCTCCCGCTCCCATGCCCGGGCGGCGCCGCATCTGCACACCCGGCACAACTCTGGCGCCGCGTGACGCATCGCGGGGCGGAGAGCGACGTGCGGATGCATCGCCGTCTCCCGATCCCCGTGGTCTCCATCATCAGAAAATCTCTGGCGGGCAGGGCGGACGAAGGCAGGAAAGACGGCGGACGTGACGGGCCGCGCGCATGAGTTCGTCCGTGTGTGGGGGGCGCGGGAGCACAACCTCCAGAACGTGGACGTCGACATCCCCCGCGACGCGCTGGTGGTGTTCACCGGCGTGTCGGGGTCGGGCAAGTCGTCGCTCGCGTTCGGCACGCTGTACGCGGAGGCGCAGCGGCGCTACCTGGAGTCGGTGGCGCCGTACGCGCGGCGCCTCTTTCACCAGACGGCGTGCGGATTCACCGCCCTCTCCGCGATCCGGATCATCTCCATCACTGCCGGTCGCGGCGACCCCTGAACTCGCCGCGGGCGCCTGACCCATCGAGAGACGGGCCAGGCGCCGCGGATGGCGCTCAGGGCTTGAGCACCACCTTGATGCAGCCGTCCTTTTTGTCCCGGAACGTCTTGTACAGCTCCGGCGCGTCGGCCAGGCTGGCGCGGTGCGTGATGATGAAGGACGGGTCGATCTCGCCCGATTCGATCTTGTCCAGCAGCAGGCGGGTGTACCTCTGCACGTGCGTCTGGCCCGTCTTGATGGTGAGGCCCCTGTTCATGGCCGAGCCGAACGGGAACTTGTCGATCATCCCCACGTAGACGCCCGGGACGGACACCGTGCCGCCCGTGCGGCAGCAGAGAATGCTCTCGCGCAGCACGTGGGCGCGGTCGGTGCCCAGCTTGAGCGTCTTCTTGGCCTTGTCCAGCACTGCGTCCAGGGACCCGTGCGAGTGCGCCTCGCACCCCACGGCGTCGATGCAGCGGTCCGGCCCGCGCCCGTCCGTCATGTCGTCCAGGCGCTCCTTGACGTGCTCCTCGTCAAAGTTGATCGTCTCCGCCCGACCGGCCCCGGCGGCCAGCGCCAGCCGCTCCGGCACGCGGTCGATGGCGATCACCCGCCCCGCGCCCTGCATCCAGGCGCTCTGGATGGACATCTGCGCCACGGGGCCCGCGCCCCACACGGCCACCGTGTCGCCCGGCTCTATGCCGGCGTTCTCCGCCGCCATCCACCCCGTGGGAAAGATGTCGGACAGGAACAGCACCTTCTCGTCCGGCAGGTCGGACTCGATCTTCTGCGGCCCCACGTCGGCATGCGGCACGCGAAGGTACTCGGCCTGCCCGCCGCTGAAGCCGCCCAGCAGGTGGGAAAAGCCGAACGCGCCGGCGGCCCGGTGGCCCATGACCTTGGCCATCATGTCGCCGTTGGGATTGGACCGCTCGCAGGCCGCAAAGAGCCCCTTGCGGCAGAAGAAGCAATCGCCGCACGCAATGATGAACGGCACCACCACGCGGTCGCCGCGCTTGAGGTTCCGGACCGCGCTGCCGACCTCCTCCACGATTCCCATGGGCTCGTGGCCCAGGATGTCGCCGCTCTTCATGGTCGGCTGGTAGCCGTCCAGCAGGTGCAGGTCCGATCCGCAGATGGCCGTGGCCGTGATCTTTACGATGACATCCGTGGGCTCCACGATCTCGGGGTCCTTGACCGTGTCCACGCGCACATCGTTCTTGCCGTGCCATACCAGTGCCTTCATCAAGCCCATCCCGTTGTCTCAGGTTTGTACACTTCGCAAGTGGGGCCGGGGTCGGTGCACCTTGCATACCATCCCCGTTCCACCAGCGCCGGATCCCGCCGGTGCATACCTCCGCGTGTGATGCCGGTGTGAGCGGGCGCCGGTGATTCGATGGGATGGAGCGAGCCGCAGCGCCCCGACCTCCCGCTCGCCGAGGCGCGCCTGGGCGTTCGCGGCGTAGACGAAAACGCCGCGGACCGCCGTCGCCGTCGATTTCCCCTGCTTCCCACCGGGCACGACTCTGGCGCGGCGCGACAGACCGCGGGGCGGAGAGAGGCGGGCGGATGCATTGCCGTCTCCCGATCCCCGTGATCTCCATCATGAGAAAATCTCTGGCGGGCAGGGCGGATGAAGGCAGGGAAGAGCGGGAGGCCGGCAGAAGCGGCCGAGGGCGCGCACGAGTTCGTGCGGGTGCGGGGGGCGCGGGAGCACAACCTCAAGAACGTGGACGTCGACATCCCCCGCGACGCGCTGGTGGTGTTCACGGGCGTGTAGGGCCCGTGCCGCGGGCACTCCCGGCGCGAACCGCGGTCGGCTCCATCGTGCACAGCGTGGCAGGGTACGTGCAGATGCGGGGGTGCAGGCCCGGCCTCCGTCAACGTCCGGGATAAGGTGTTTTCGGGACAGTCCTTGTCCTGAGGCAGGCATGAACGCTCGGCCTGCCGAGCGGCCCTGCCCGTGTTCGGCATGACCCGCGTGCGCGATCTGAACCGGAGCTCTCCGACGCACTGTGTCCGACACCTCCGCCCCCTCCACCGCACCTTCCCGGCGGAAGGGCTTGCTGGCCGGGCGCGCCGCCGTGGGGGGCGCCGTCCTCTTCTTCGCCTTTTTCATGGCCACCTGGGCGGAGCGGACCGACGCGGTCCAATCCCCCAGTGCACTCTACGGCGCCCTTTTCCTCCCGCTGTACCTGCTCGCGGCGCTGCTCGCCTGGCAGGCCGCGCGAACGGAGAGCCTGGACGGCCGCGGCCGCCGGGCGTGGCGCACCGTCGCGGCCGCCAACGCCGTGCTGGGGCTGAACAACGTGCTGTTCCTGGCCGGCCAGCACTTCGTCCCGGCCCTCCGGGTGCCCTGGATCTGGCTGGCGCTGCTGGCGTTCTGGTACCTCCTGATGTTCGCCGCCCTCGCCGGCCTGCCCCGGGCGGCGGAGACGGGGCTGGAACGCGCGACGTTCTGGCTGGACGCGGCCACGGTGTTCGTCTCGGGCATCCTGCTCCTGCTGTTCGTCTTCTCCCGCACCCCCGGGTACAGCTCGCTGGGCTCGGTGCTGTCGGCCATCACCACGGTGGGGGTGCCCGCCCTGAACGGCGCCGTCATCTTCGCCGCACTGGCCGTCGTGCTGCGCCCGGCCCATGGAGTGTCCATCGGGGCGGTGGGGCTGCTGGCCGCGAGCGTCGCCGTGACCGTCGTGGCGGACCTGGGGTACGGACGCACCGCGCTCATCGAGGCGCATCGCGGCGGCATCTGGTACGAACCGCTGTACATGCTGGCCGCCCTGCTGGCGGTCGCCGCGCCCCAGCTGCAGCGGGAGCGTCCGGGACCCGCCGGCGGCGACCGGCCGGGCACCCCCGGGCTGCCGTCCAGCGTGCTGCCCTACGCGGCGGCCGCCGCCGGGGTGCTGGTGGTGGTGCTGGAGGTCGCGCGGCAGGGGAGCGGGCTGCTGGGACAGCTTTTGCTCGGCGCCGCGCTCCTGATGGTGCTCATCATGTCGCGCCAGCTCCTCGTCCGCCGGCAGGTCATTCTCATGGCCCGGCGCGAGCGCGCGAACGACGTCCGGTCCCGGGCACTCATCGAGCACGCCACGGACCTGACGACGATCGCCGCGCGCGACAGCACCATCCTCTACCAGACGGGCAACACGCGCCTGGCGTTCGGCGGCGCCCCGGACGACCTGCGCGGGCGGACGCTCGCGGACCTGGCGCATCCGGCCGACCGGGAGCGGGTGGCCGACGCCATCGCGAACAGCACCGCCACGCCGGCGCAGCTGCGGTGGCGCTCCCGCCACCCGCAGGGAACGGAGCGCGCGCTGGAGAGCATCGTGGCGGACCTTTCGCACCTGCCCGCCGTGGGCGGCATCGTGCTGAACACGCGCGACGTCACCGAGCAGACCGCGCTCGAGGCGCAGGTTCACCAGATGCAGAAGCTGGAGGCCCTGGGGCTGCTGGCCGGCGGCATCGCCCACGACTTCAACAACATCCTGGCGGTGGTCCGGGCCAGCACCGAGCTGCTCGCGGCGGCGGACGACGAGCCGGAGGCGCGGGCGGTGGAGGTACGGGAGATCCGGCAGGCGGTGGACCGGGGCGTGTCGCTGGCGCGGCAGCTCCTGGCGTTCGGGCGCCTCGATTCCATCCAGGTGGAGCGGTTCGACCTGCGGGACGCCGTCCTCGGCATGCGGGGGATGCTGCAGCGGCTGATCGCGGGGGGCCTGCACCTGGAGGTCTCGGGTCCCGGTCACGAGGTGCCCGTGATGGGCGACCGCGGGCAGATGGAGCAGGTGGTGCTCAACCTGGCCATCAACGCGCGCGACGCGACGCCGCCGGGCGGCCGCGTGGAGATCTCCGTCGCCACGCGCGACCTGCCCGCGGCGCCGCCGGGGGCCGGAGCCGGCCGCCACGCCGTGCTGACGGTGCGGGATTCGGGGCACGGCATGCCGCCGGAAGTCCAGTCCCGCATCTTCGAGCCCTTCTACACCACCAAGCCGCGCGGCTCCGGCTCCGGCATGGGCCTCTCGACGGTGTTCGCCATCGTCAGCCGGATCGGCGGGACGGTGTCGGTGCAGAGCGCGCCGGATGCCGGCACGACGTTCGAGGTGGTGCTGCCGCTCGCGGACGCCGCGGAAGCGGGTGCGCCCGGCAGGGCGTCCGATGAGGCCGCGGCGGGCGGGTCGAGCCGGGCGCAGGCAGGCGAAGTCATCCTCGTGGTCGACGACGAAGGCGCAATCCGGCACGCGGTCCATCGCTACCTGTCCCGCCTGGGCTACACGGTGCTTAGCGCGGAGAGCGGCGCGGCCGCGCTGCTGCACCTCGACGACCCGTCGCGCCGCATCGACCTCATGCTGACGGACCTGACGATGCCGGGGATGAGCGGATCGGAGCTCATCGTGCGGGCGCACGAGCGGCGCCCGTCGCTGCGCATCGTCACCGCCTCCGGGTACAGCGAGCAGCAGACCGGCTCCGGTGGCGTCGTGTCGCGGCACGTGGCCAAGCCGTTCGACCTCCAGGCGCTCGGACGGATCATCCGCTCCGCCCTGGATGCGCCCCGTGCGCCCTCGCCCTGACGCGCGGCACCGGACCAGCAGGCGGTTTTCCCTTCACTCCCACCTCCCCATCGGGCACGACTCTGGCGCCGCGCAGCGCACCGCGGGGCGGAGATCACGAGCCGATGCATCCCCATCTCCGGACGTCGACATATCCCGCGCGACGCGCTGGTGGTGTTCACGGGCGTGTCGGGATCGGGCAAGTCGTCGCTCGCGTTCGCCACGCTGTACGCGGAGGCGCAGCGGCGCTGCCTGGAATCGTGACCACGCTGTCCGGCGCACGGGCGGTGCCTGCGTCCGGCTACATCGCCGCCGGGTTGCCGGGTGCGCCGCGGACACCTCGCGCGTGGAGCCAGAACAGCACGACGGGGAACAGCACGACGAAGTAGATGCCGAAGAGGGTGAACATCGATTCCAGGTTGACGTCGCGCGAGGCCCCGCCCGCGCGGGCTACGCAACTCACATCCAGGCTGGACTGCGAACTGTACTCCCCGGGCGCCCGACGGGTGTAGCGCACGATCCGGTACTCGATTCGTGCGTCCTCGCCGCACACGATCGGCTCCGTCAGGCGCACCGCCGATGGGACGAGCAGCCTTCCCGGGCCCGCGGCGATGATGGCCACGAATCCCGCGATCAAGGCGGCGATGACGATCCGCGGCTTCAGCGATGACGTTCTGGACACGATATCGTTGCCCTGGATGGGGATGAGGGTGGGCGTGGCGTTCTACCGGACGGGGGGCGGCGCTTGCCGGGCCACGGCAGAACTGCCGACCCGGTCTGGCGTATCCCCCGGTCAACGCAGGGCCCTGTGGCGGGCCCCTGAAACAAGGTATGGCGGAGTGGACGCCGGGCAACGGTTTTTCGCGGAACCCGCCGGGCGCCCGTGCCACCCCCGCCCTTCCCGCCCCGTTGCGGACCTCTCGCGGCACGGCGAGCACCGATGCACCTGAAAAAGCGAGGAGCGATGTCCGGATTCACATCGTACCCTGGCCGTCTCTCATGTACAGATGATTTGCGATGTGCTCCGTCCCGGTCACTGCGCCTTCGCATCCAGCCAAAGCCGATCATCCTCCCCGCCCCGATCGGGCACGACTCTGGCGCCGCGCAGACCACGGAACGGAGAGGGGGGCGCGGATTCATCGCCATCTCCCGAGCCGCACCATCTCATCATCAGCAAAATCTCTGGCGGGCGGGGGCGGATGAAGGCAGGAAAGGCGGCGAACGTGGCGGACGGCGCACACGAGTTCGTGCGGGTGCGGGGGGCGCGGGAGCACAACCTCAAGAACGTAGACGTCGACATCCCCCGCGACGCGCTGGTGGTGTTCACGGGCGTGTCGGGGTCGGGCAAGTCGTCGCTCGCGTTCGGCACGCTGTACGCCGAAGCGCAGCGGCGCCGGATGGCGAGCCGATCAGCAACAGCCTACTAGAGATGGTATCTATCAAAATCAAAAGAAAGGTGGAGCCACGAATCTGACTCCACCTTTTCCTGACAGTATCCCTGCTACTTGCTATGGGTGAACCACTGCTTCACCCAGTTCCACCCGCGACGAAGCAGTCCGGGCCGCCTCTCGTAGAGAGCCTCGTAGTACGCGGTCCGGCGTGCTTCCTCCCGCGCGCGTCCAGATGCGATTTCCTCGCGGCTCCACGGCTCCGACCAAACAACCTCGCCTTCCTGAATCCAGTAGTGCGACTGACAGGGCTTCTGCCAGTTTCCGACCGACGGGCTGAGCGAGGGCCCTCGCGGCGTCTCCTCTACGTGCCATTCCGTGGGGGCGAGCGGGGTCCTGATTTTACTGCCGCACCCACAGGCGCAGAGATGGGCAGCCGCGCCAAACTCCTCAGCCACGTACAGGACGCCGCTCTCCAGCTCCTTCGGCATATAATGCACCCGTTCCAATTTAAACCGCATCACCGTACGACTCCCCAACGGTCTTGAGATCGGCAATGTCGAACAGGAGGTGGTTAACCCCACCTTCCTCATGGTAGAAACCCCGTAATTGCTTGAACCGGATGATTGCGAGGCACGCGTTCAGCGCATTCAACTCGCCGATTTGGATGTTTGCCCGATAGAGATTGTCCGGGCGGTCCTTCAACTCTGCGAGTTGCATGTCGCGCATCCGTGCGGCCTCCGAAGCGGGGTAGTAAGTCGTCCTGACCATGCCTCGCAAGGTGTCAAACTTCCGGGAGAGGCCCATACCCACGTCGATGAACGGGATCCCCAGTGAAATGAGCAGGCCAAAGATCTCTGCCCGCGAGGATCCCTTATCAACGCAGACGAAGGCGAAGGTGATACCATCCAGGTCCTCAGCCGAATCCGCGTCGATGTACTTCTCGTGTATCTTGAGCCCGTGTCGGAAGTTGTCGTAGCGAGCCTCGTACACCGCCGCTTTGCTCTTCCCCAACTCCTCGTCCGGCTCCAACCTGCCCGGGGACCTGAACGCGTTATGGACGTGGTAGGCATCGCGGTCGAAGGCGCGGATTTCACGCACGGGTGTCTTCACTAGCAGGTCCAGCAGGTACGCTCCGGTGCCTCCCAACCCGATGACCGCAACCACATCATTCGAGAACTTCGCTGAGAGATCTCCAATCTCAGCCCGGCTCGTCAGCGTATCGCGGAGCTTGAAGATCGGGTCCGGCTCCGCTTCTTCGACCATTCGAAACGTGTAGGGGCTGGCGTCGAAACGTTCCATGGCCGGTCCCGAGATGATCGCCACGTAGCTCTCGATCTTCTCGAAGAAGTCCGCGAAGCGCCCCGTCTTTGACGGCTTGTTCGAGAACGAGCGCTCTACCACGACGTCAGGGCAACCGGGGAGGTGGAGTCCCATCGCGCCGCCCCCCAGATTCCGGATCGGTGTTCCATCCAGTTCGTGGGGAACACCGCCGGCGAAGAACACCTGATGATCGTCCTGCTGCACCCGATCTTGGCCGATGTCGACAAGCTTGGTAACCAACGCGCCAACCCGGAGCTCGCCATTCCCGTCCAAGTACGGAATGTCGCGGACGACGAGGTAGCCGCCGGCAAAGCCGACGGCGTACCCCTTCTCCACAAGGCGGCCCAGGTCCTCGTTACGACTGACCAGTTTCCGAGACATTGAACACCATTCCGTCCTTGACTCGGACCGACCCACCGGGGGCGAGCACCCCCTCGGGCTTGTTGCCGTGTCCCCGGGTGTACTTCACAGAGTAGGTGATCTCAGGGTGCTGAGCGTAGTTGGGCACCTCGAGGGTGATCACCTCCGCATACGTGATCTCGTCCTTCGGCCACTCGTGAGGGCTCCCCTCCACGACGATCGTGACCGTCTTCTTCTCATTCTTCATCGTGTGACTCCTCTCGCTCGTTAGATTCATGGCGGCTGACAGCAGCCATAGTGCATGATGCTGATCTACCTCTGCCGGGCAGGTCCAAGCCCTCGGAGAGGAACCGGGGCACAGGCGGGGAGCTGAGTCCCGTCTGCGCTCAACGGATCCAAACGGGCGGCGGGTTACACTGTTTTTTCTTGGGGAACCCAGAAGCAGAACGCCTGTTTGCCGTACTCGTGCGCGTAGATGCGCTTGCCGTTCTTCAACGTGATGAACGGACGGCAGATCAGGACGTAGCCAGGCTTGTCCATGGAAGGAGGGTGCTCCTTTCTCGCGGGGTAATACAAAGCTACCCTTGCGCGACCCGCACCCGTCGACTATACTTGCGCATTGTCTAGTCTACGCAAGCTCAGCTCCGACAAGGAGTTGGGTGCTCGCCCCCCGCGGGGACGGGCAAGGGCCTCCCCTTTGGGGAGACGGTCACCACCGGTGCTGGAAACGAGGTCCCCGGCCAAGGTTCCTCTCGCTTTCAGCGGCCCATCTTTCCCGGCGTTCCCATTGGGGGCGCCGGGTTTTTTTCTTGCTTTCTCGCACGGGACCCTCTTCCGCGTCCCCGCGTCTCCTTACCAATTCCGACCACAACATGCAGAGTAGCGCCCGAAGACCACCCCATTCTATTGGGGTCCTCCGCGTCTAGCACTCGCTAATGTAGAGTGCTAACACCTTACGGTCAACCCCCGAAAGTCGAGTCCCTGCTTGTGAAATTTAGCACAAGTTTCCGGATCTTGGGGCGGTACTTGTTTCGCCGACGAACAGGAGCATAATCCTTGGTTTGCGCTGTACGCTAAGACGCAGCGGCGCTACCTAGAGTCGATGGCGCCGTACACGCGGCGCCTCGCCGATCTACTCCCACTCTCACCCGGTTATCCAGCGGGCACGACTCTGGCGCCGCGCGACGGACCGCGGGGCGAAGAGAGGCGGGCGGATGCATCGCCCCTCTCCCGATCCCGTGATCTCAATCATCAGAAATCTCTGGCGGGCGGGGCGGATGAAGGCAGGGAAGAGCGGCGGGACGACGGATGCGGCGGATCATCCGCGGCAGCACGAGTTCGTGCGGGTGCGGGGGGCGCGGGAGCACAACCTCAAGAACGTGGACGTCGACATCCCCCGCGACGCGCTGGTGGTGTTCACCGGCGTGTCGGGGTCGGGCAAGTCGTCGCTCGCGTTCGGCACGCTGTACGCCGAGGCGCAGCGGCGCTACCTGGAGTCGGTGGCGCCGTACGCGCGGCGGCTGTTCCACCAGATGGGCATTCCCGACGTAGACGAGATCGACGGCATCCCGCCCGCCGTGGCCCTGCAGCAGCAGCGAGGCACGCCCACCACGCGGTCGTCGGTGGGGAGCGTCACCACGCTCAGCAACCTGCTGCGGATGCTGTACTCGCGCGCGGGCGACTATCCGCCCGGCCAGTCCATCATCTACGCCGAGGAGTTCTCCCCCAACACCCCCGAGGGCGCCTGCCCGCGCTGCCACGGGCACGGCCGCATCTACGAGGTCACCGAGCGGTCGATGGTGCCGGACGACTCGCTGACCATCCGCGAGCGCGCCATCGCCGCGTGGCCGCAGGCGTGGGGCGGGCAGAACCAGCGCGACATCCTGGTCACCCTCGGCTACGACGTGGACCGCCCCTGGCGCGACCTGCCGCAGAAGGACCGCGACTGGATCCTCTTCACCGACGAGCAGCCCGTCGTCCCCGTCTACCCTGGCTACACGCCGGAGGAAACGCGGCGCGCGCTCAAGCGGAAGGAGGAGCCCAACTACATGGGCACCTTCAGCAGCGCGCGGCGGCACGTGCTGCACACCTTTGCCAACACGCAGAGCGCGTCCATGCGGCGGCGGGTGATGCAGTACATGCTCAGCACCGAGTGCCCGGCGTGCGGCGGCAAGCGGCTGAAGCCCGAGTCGCTGACGGTGAAGTTCGCGGGGCTGGACATCACCGAGCTGTCGCGCCTGCCGCTGGCCCGCGTGTTCGCGCTCGTGCGTCCGTACGCGGAGGGAACGCAGACGGGGCGTAAGCGGCGGGACGCGGAGCACCCGGAAAAGGCGATGGTGGCGCACCGCATTGCCCAGGACCTGTGCGCGCGGCTGGAGGTGCTGCTGGACATGGGGCTGGGCTACCTGTCCATCGAGCGCAGCACGCCCACGCTCTCCCCCGGCGAGCTGCAGCGGCTGCGGCTGGCCACGCAGGTGCGCTCCAACCTGTTCGGGGTGGTCTACGTGCTGGACGAGCCCTCCGCGGGGCTGCACCCGGCGGATACGGAGGCGCTTCTCCGCGCGCTGGACGGGCTGCTGGCCGCGGGCAACTCGCTCTTCGTGGTGGAGCACGAGATGGACGTCGTCCGCCACGCCGACTGGATCGTGGACGTGGGCCCCGCGGCGGGCGAGGGCGGCGGCCGCATCCTCTACAGCGGCCCGCCCGCCGGCCTGGCGGATGTGGCGGAGTCGCAGACGCGCCGCCACCTCTTCGGCGAGGCGCGGCCGCCCGCGCGCACGCCGCGCGAGCCGAAGGGATGGCTGGCGCTGGAATCCGTCACCCGCAACAACCTGCACGGGCTGGATGTGGAGTTCCCGCTGGGCGTGTTCACCACCGTCAGCGGTGTCTCGGGATCGGGCAAGTCCAGCCTGGTGAGCCAGGTGCTGGTGGAGCTGGTCGCCGCGAACCTGGGCCACGAGATACCGGCGGCGGTGGAGGATGAGGACGATGCCGATCATCCATCCTCCATCCCCACCGGCGGGCGGATCGCGAGCGGGATGGAGGAGATCCGCCGCCTGGTGCAGGTAGACCAGAAGGCGATCGGGCGCACGCCGCGCAGCAACCTGGCCACGTACACGGGGCTGTTCGACCACGTCCGCCGCCTGTTCGCCGCCACGCCGGACGCGAAGAAGCGGCGCTACGACGCGGGGCGGTTCTCGTTCAACGTGGCCAAGGGGCGCTGCGAAACGTGCGAGGGCGAGGGGTTCGTGATGGTGGAGCTGCTCTTTCTCCCCAGCGTGTACGCGCCCTGCCCCACCTGCCACGGCGCGCGCTACAACGCGAAAACGCTGGAGATCCGCTACGACGGCCGCAACATCGCCGAGGTGCTGGGGATGACGGTGGACGCCGCGTACGAGTTCTTCGCGGGCGAGGAGACCGTGCGCCGCTCGCTGCACGTGCTGCGCGAGGTGGGGCTGGGCTACCTGCGGCTGGGCCAGCCCGCCACGGAGCTTTCCGGCGGCGAGGCACAGCGGATCAAGCTCGCCACCGAGCTGCAGCGCACGCAGCGCGGCCACTCGCTCTACGTGCTGGACGAGCCCACCACCGGCCTGCATCCGTCCGACGTGGAGAAGCTGGTGGCGCAGCTGCACGGCCTGGTCGATACAGGCAACACCGTCGTCGTCGTGGAGCATGACATGCACGTGATCGCCGGCAGCGACTGGGTGCTCGACATCGGCCCCGGCGCCGGCGAGGAAGGCGGCCGCGTCGTCGCCGCCGGCCCGCCCGCGGTGGTGGCCCGCGCCGCGAAGAGCCGCACCGCGCCCTACCTGGCGCGGGAGCTGGGGTGAGGGGTTCCCCGATTCCGCTCGCAACGGCAGGGACCATGGAAACCATTCGGCATGACGGCAAAGAGATCACAGTCGAGCAGGTTGCCCGAACATCGCACTGCCGCCTGCTCTACTCAGCGAAGACGGGCGAATACTTTGCCGAGTATCCGGTATCGGTGGGCCCGTACAAGATCGACATCTCTGCTATCCACGCGCTCTCGAGACAAGAGGTAGCGGCATACCAGGCGGGTGCGCTCGATCTGGCGGAGTTCGGGAGCCAACTGGCAGAAGCAGATCAGGCATCGGGCCGCTTCGAGCGGAAACCCGCGAGCGGGGACTGAAGCAAGCCGGTCTCCTGCAGGCGGATGGCACGTCACCGGGTCAGTTTCGCGATGGACATCATCCGCTCATCCGGGACACCTTTGCAGTGCGTCCGTCCTACCCCGACCCAGGGCTCATCGTGCTTGGCTTTCTGAAGAAGCGCCGCCGCGAGCGCATTCGCGCCCGGCCGTTCCCGCCGGAGTGGCTGGCGATCATCCAGCGCAACGTGCCCATGTACGCCCGCCTTCCGCAGCCCGACCGGGACGAGCTGCTCCGGCGGGTGCTGGTGTTCATCGCCGAAAAGAACTTCGAGGGCGCGGGTGGGCTGGAGATGACGGACGAGGTGCGCGTCACCATCGCCGCCCAGGCGTGCATCCTTCTGCTGCGCCTGGATGATGACGACTACTATCCCGCGCTCCGATCCATCGTCGTGTATCCGGCCGCGTACCAGGTGCCGCGGCAGGAGAGGACGGGAGAGGTCGTGCCGGAGGACCATGCGGTGCACCTGGGCGAGTCCTGGGGCCACGGGGCGGTGGTGCTGTCGTGGAACAGTGCCCGTCGCGGCGCGGCCGATCCGCGCGACGGAAAGAACGTGATTCTGCACGAGTTCGCCCACCAGCTGGACCAGGAAGACGGCGCCGCCGACGGCACGCCGGAGCTGGACCGCCTGGCGCTGTACGCGCCGTGGGCCAGGGTGCTGAGCGAGCACTACCTGGCGCTACACAAAGCGGCGCGCACCGGCCGCAAGACGCTGCTGGACCAGTACGGCGCAACCAACGAGGCCGAGTTCTTCGCCGTCGCCAGCGAGTGCTTCTTCGAGCGGCCGGTGCAGCTTCGCACGCGCCACCCCGAGCTGTACGAGGAGCTTTCAGGCTACTACGGGCAGGATCCGGTGGGCGAAGTGGCGCCCGGGTGATCGACGCAGGAGGGGCAGGCTCGGCTTGCGCGGGAACCCGGGGCCGCTAGAATCCGGGCCATGGCAAGAAACAGCTTCCGCGTACGCCAGCGCCTGGCGCTGCGCCGGTCCGGCATTCACGGCAAGGGGGTCTTCGCGCGGGAGCACATCCCGGCGGGCACCCGGCTGATCGAGTACACGGGCGAGCGGATCACGCAGGAGGAGGGCGACCGGCGCTACCCGTGGGACGATTCCGTCCCCTATCACACGCTGCTGTTCACGATCGAAGACGACCTGCTGGTGGACGGGGGCGTGCGTGGAAACATCTCCCGCTTCATCAACCACTCCTGCGATCCGAACTGCGCGTCGGAGATCGAGGAGCGGCGCATCTACATCGACAGTATCCGCGACATCCTGCCCGGCGAGGAGATCACCTTCGACTACCAGATGATCACGCAGGACCGGCACACGCCGGCGGTGAAGCGGCGCTTTCCCTGCCGCTGCGGCGCCGCGGGGTGCCGGGGCACCATGCTCAAGAAGAAGCGCTGATCCGCAGGCGGGACAAGGGAGCCGAGATGATGACGGTGCGCTGATGGATGCTCTTTCCGCGGCGGCGTTCGGCGTGGTGCTGGCGGCCACGGCCGGGCTGCGCGCCTTTCTCCCGGTGTTCAGCGCCAGCCTGATGGCGTGGATGACGGACCTGCCGCTGCCGGACAACCTGGCGTGGCTGGAACGGCCGCAGACGGTGGCGATCTTTGGCGTGGCGACGCTGCTGGAGATCCTGGGCGACAAGATCCCCGTGGTGGACCACGCGCTGGACAGCATCCAGGTGCTCACCAAGCCCGTGCTGGCGGCGCTGGCGGCGACGCCGTTCATCTACCAGCTCGCGCCCGAGCAGTCGGTCGCCATCGGCATTCTGCTGGGCGCGCCGCTGGCGCTGGGGGTGCACTCCGCCAAGGCCACCGCGCGCCTGGGGAGCACGGCGACTACCGCCGGAGTGGGCAACCCGCTCCTGAGCATCGCGGAAGACGTGGCGGCGGTCGCGGCCATCATCCTCGGCTTTCTGGCGCCCCTGCTCGCGCTGGCGTTGATGGCGGTAACGATCTTCTTGATCGCGCGGCTGGCGCTGCGGGTGCGAAGGCGACGGCGAGCGGCAGTGCGGGCAAGAAGCTGATCTGCCGCATCCCCACGAAGATTGGGCCTCACACAGAGTCAACAGGGTCAACAGAGTTTGCTCGTGCCGTTTCCCGTCATCATCCGAAAGACAGGATTGTGTAAGCGGAGGCACGTCGCGGCAGTCGACGAGGCACGAGCCGGCGTGGTCTGTCGGGAACGGGATGAAAGGTAGAATGCGGTAGAGGGCCATCCGCGTTTTGGGGAGGAGGATGCAGATCGGCGGATGACCTCGTGTAGCGCACGGAATCGAGCGGATCGCACCACCTGATGCGCGATCTTTAGAACCATCCACCCACGCAACCGTCCGCGCATTCTGGAGCCGATGAAAAGATTCTGGATCCTTCTCCTGCTGCTGGCGCCGGTACCGGGCCTGGCGCAGACGCGCGCCGACTCGGCGCTGATCGGCCGGATCCTGGTGGCGGAAGACCGGCGCGATTCCACCGACGCCGCAATTGCCGCGGGGCTGCGGCACGCCGACCCGCGGGTGCGGCTGATCGCCGGCCGGGCGCGGGGGCGCATCCGCGACCCGCTCTTCGCCGCGCGCGATTCGCTGCCGCCGGTCGCCGCGGCGCACGCCTGGCCGGAGCCGGCGTGGCGGCTTCACTACCGCGCGCTGGCCGACCGGCGCGCGGACTGCGGGGCGATGCGCGCCGCGCTGGCGGACAGCGCGTGGCCGGTGCGGCTACGCGCGGCCGGCGTGGCGGACGCGGCGTGTGGAGCCGATTCGGCGTTCGTACGCGTGTTGAGCGGATGGGTCGATTCGCTGCCGCGCGACACGCGCCGGCGCGCCGCGGGCGGGGTGTCGTGGCACGCGGGCGCCCACGCGGCGCTCGCCCTCGCGCGGATCGCGCCGGAGCAGGCGCGGGCGCGGCTCGGGGGGCTCGCCACGCACGCCGACTGGCACGTCCGCCTGTACGCCGCCCGCGCCGCCGCCGTGCTGGCCGACACCGCCCGCCTGCGCACCTTCGCGCGCGACCCGGACGGCAACGTGCAGGAGGCGGCCATCGACGCGCTGTCGAAGCTGGTGGGCCACGGCGCGGACGACGTGTACCTGGCCGCCTTGCACGGCGAGCAGGCGCAGACCGTTCGCGCCGCCGCCATCGCGCTGAAGGGCTCTCCCGCGCCCGGCGCGCGCGCGGCCGCCGACAGCCTGTTCGGGCGGTGGGTGCGCCGCGCGAACGAGTCGGAGCGCGACGTGCGCGTGGCCCTGCTGGAGGCGGCCGGGCGCCCGGCCGGCGACGACCGCCCGCCCGCGCCCCGGTTCGATCTGCCGCAGGACGCGGTCGCGCTCGCGCTGGGCCGGGACGTGCGCGTCCGCGTGACGATGTCGCCCGACGCCGGCGGAGGGTCGTTCGTGGTGCGGCTGCGCGGCGACGTGGCGCCCATCATGGCGGCGCGCGTGCTCACGCTGGTGCGCGCCGGCTACTACGACGGCGGCAACTGGCACCGCGTGGAGCCGGACTTCGTGATCCAGGGCGGCGGCCCGGGCACGAACGAGTACGTGGGCTACGAGCACTACCTGCGCGACGAGCTCGGCACCGTGCCGCATCCGCGCGGCACCGTGGCGATGAGCACGCGCGGGCACGACATCGGCGACGCGCAGTGGTTCATCAACCTCAAGGACAATCCCCGCCTGGTGCGCGACTACACCGTCTTCGGCGAGGTGGTGGAAGGGATGGAGGTGGTCGACGGGATCCTGGAGGGGGACGTCGTCGCCACCATGCGCGTGGAGCCGCCCGGGCGCTGACCGGTCACCGCCGCCCGGACGGGTGCGGATGTCACGCGAATCTCCTCCCGGCCAAAGGTCCGGGAGGAGATTCTTGTCCGCCGGTCATCCGGCGTAAAGGCGGGGCTCTCGCTGCGTCCTGCGCTCGTGCCGCGCCTTCAGGCGGGGCTCAGGACCGCGCTGCTGCTCCAGCCGGTCGTACCGGCGCCATCATCGATCTTCCACCAGTCCCGGCCATCGACCGGCACGGGCCCGTCGGTGATCCCCACGCGGGTGCCGCCCGACAGCACGCCGACCTCGGGGCTGCCCACGCCAGGCGCGCTGCGGACCTTGCCATCCTGGTTCAGAACGGCCCTGCCCCCCTTCTCCAGCGCCCCCAGGCAGAACGCCGTCAGCTCGGCGAGCCCGCCGTTGAAGCGGTCGCGGTCCACGACGCCACCGATCCCGTTCACCGTGCCGTGGTCGGTGTACTGCCACACCGCGTAGTCCGTCCACCCGCCCCGCAGCGTGGGCGTGTCCACGGCGTAGCTGGCGATCCAGAGCGGGCATACGCCGGCGAACGCCGACGAGTTGCCCGTGACATCCTCCCAGGCGGACGGGTAGGTGTAGATCATCGGCGCGCGCCCGATCTCCCCTCGAACCGCATCCACCATCACCTGGAGCCCAGCCACGACCTCGGCCGGCGGAGGCATGGACTTTCCGGCGCCATCCGCCAGTGTCTCCACGTCGATCGCCGGGATCAGGTCGCCCGGCTGACTGGACAGGTTGCCGAGAAAGTTCGCGGCTTGGTCTTCCGGCTTTACATCATGGCAATAGAAGTGGTACACCCCGGGAACGATCCCCACCTCCCGGCACGCTTCGAGGTTCTTCAGCACCATGGGGTCGACGAACGTGCCCCCCTGGGTTGCCTTGATGAGCGCGAACGAGATGCCCGCATCCCTGACCTGCGGCCAGTCGATGACGCCCTCCTGATGGGAAACGTCGATCCCTTCCAGCTGTGTCATGATGAATTCCTCCTGCTGCTGGGCGTTGCGTATGAACCGGCCCGGCCCGGCGTCGCCGGAACGGTCGTGCGGGAGCGAATGCATGGCGGCGACGCCCGGTGAATCGCGCTCCGTCTCCAGGGAGAACGACACGGACGCCCGTCGACCGACATTTTTCAAGAACGATGCCGCTACGCGATTACGCAAACATCCCGATCCGCGGCGTGCTCCTGACCTTCATGGCCCCCTGCCGCATCCCGCCTCTCTCCCGTTCCCGACAGTCCACGCCGGCTCGTGCCTCGTCGCCCGGCGCGCCACGCAGTCCGCTCCCGTGAATCAGGCTCCGGACCGGGAGAGCAGAGGAAACGCCACGAGAAAACTCCGCTGACTCCGTTGACTCCGTGTGAGGCCCATTCTTTTGCGGGACTTACGATCACGCCCCGGCCGCGGCGAGCGGCACGGGGACGCTGTCGGATCCCAGGCGGCGCGTGAACTCGCGGCGAAGCAGGGCAAGGCTCAGCCCCAGCTGCACCCACACCGTCGCCGCGGACAGGATCCAGATCCAGGTCATCTGAAAGCCGGGAAGGCGGGAGAGCAAGAGCGCCGGCACGATCACGATCACCATGCGGAGCGTGGACGCGAGCAGCGACGGGATGGTGTTGCCGAGCGCCTGAAACATGCTGGACGCCACGAAGAGCATCCCCGAGGCGACGAAGTTCCACGAGATGATCTGCAGGTACACGGTCCCGGCCTGCACCACCGCCGGATCGGCGCTGAAGAACTGCACCATCCCCCGCGCCCAGAGGTGCACGGCCGCCGTGAGCACCACCATGGCGGCGGTGGCCATGACGGTCGCGTCGCGGAACACGGCGCGCACGCGGCCGGCAAGCCGGGCACCCACGTTCTGCCCCGCGACGGGCGCCACGGCAAAGCCCAGCGCCACCACGGGCATGAAGGTGGCCTGGATCACCCGCATCCCGATCCCGAACCCCGCCTGCTCCGCCGCGCCGAACGGACGGGCCAGGGTGTAGACGACGGCCTGGTACAGCGCCATCATGGCGAACTCGAAGCCCGCGGGCAGCCCGATGCCCAGCAGCCGCCGCCATGCGGCCAGCCGCGGCCGGGCGTCCGCGCGCGAAAAGCGGAGCCACGCGCCGGGGCCGATGAAGTGCGTGGACAGCCAGCCCAGGGCAATGACGATGGAGACGAGCGACGAGATGGCGGCGCCGGCCACGCCCAGCGGCCGCCCCGTGCCCCACCCGAAGATGAGAAAGGGCGCGAGCACCATGTTGGCCGTGACGCTCACCGTCGACACGATCATCGGCGCCCGGAACTGGCCGGTCCCGCGCAGCGCCGCGCTCATCACGCCCAGGGGAAACTGCAGGGCCATCGCCGGGATGAACCAGACCAGGTAGGCGCGCGCCGCCGCCGCCGTGGCCCCGTCGGCCGCCATCGCGCGGGTGTATGCGTCCAGGCCGGCCAGCCCGGCCACGAGAAACGCGAGCGCGGTGGCGAGGGAGAGCCCGAGCGCCTGGTTGAAGAGGTGCCCCGCCTCCGCGGCGTCCCGGCGACCCGCGGCGTGCGAAACCAGCGTCGTGGCGCCCACGCCCAGCATCTGGCCCAGCGCCAGCACGATGAAGGAGAGCTGGCCGGCGATGGAGACGCCGGCCACTGCCGCGGTGCCCAGACGCCCCACCCAGTAGAGGTCGATCAGAAAGTAGAGCGTCTGAAAGACCATCATCACCAGCATGAAGCCGGTGGTGGCCAGCAGGTGGCGCGATACGGGGCCGGTGGTCAGGTCCTTCATCGGGGGGGGTTCGGCGGGGGGAGGACGATCCGGGCGTGGCGAGCCGGGGAGGCTTGGCGCGGGGACGGCGGAAACCCGGGCGCGATGGCGCGAGAGAGAAGCTAGGCTCCCGCCGCGGCCGGTGGAAGGCCCGCCGAGTGCAACGATGATGAGACGGGGTCTGCCGAACATGACGAAACGCCGATCCCGATTCCCCGCTCCGGCTCCGGGACGCGAACACCGGCGCGGCATTGGGCGCCGCGCCGGCGCAGGAGATAGCTCTCCGCGTCCGATCATCCACCCGTGACGCCGTCTAGCACCAGGTGATGCTGGAGGTGCCTGCGTACGTGCAGTACGGGGAGTCCTTCACGTCGTAGCGCACGAACACGTCGTACCGGTGCGCCGGGTTGGCGTTGGGGATGGCGTGGTACCAGATGCCGTTGGCGTCCGGCGTGGGAGCGTAGGGCTCCTGCACCCAGGCGCCGCCCAGGGTGGCGTTGCGCCAGAACATCACCACCCCCGTGCCGGCCGGCGCCCCCGTGGCGCTGCCGGCTACCACCAGGCTTCCCGCGGGGCCGAAGCCCGCCGTGCTCTGCGGCTGGATCCAGATCACGCGCGCCTGCTCGCTGCAGTGCCCCGAGGTGAGGCCCCGGTAGGTGAACACGCTGGAGGTGACGCCCGAGTAGACGGCGTACACCTGGTAGTCGTGGCAGTAGTTGCTGGTGGGGATGGTGTTGCTCCACGATCCGTCCGCGGACGGAGGCGGCGCCCACGACACCCGCTGCCACGGGCCGCCCACGGTGGCGTCGCGCCACCACATCTCCACGTTGCCGCTGCCGTAGGTGGTCAGGCCGGCGGCCGTCAGCGTGTTGGGTGGGCCCCAGGTCACGCCCGAGGGCTGCACCCACTCCACCGTCACCGTGGCCGGCAGGCCGAGGGTGGTGCTGCCGGAGTTCAGGTCGCGCGCCACGGCCACGGCGTTGCGCCCCGTGCGGCTGAGCTGCTTCTGAAAGCGGTGAAAGATGCCGCTGCGGCACTGGCTCATCAGCGCGTCTTCGCTGGGCTGGTCGGCAAGGGTGCTTCCCGCGAACACGCCGTCCACGTAGAAGTCCACCACCACCGACTCGGCCCACGCGCCGTCGGGGTCGCACGCCCAGCCGGACGCCACGCCGCCGGGCGTCAGCGACTCGAACCGGCCCACCGGCAGGTAGCGCTGCTGCCGCGTGCGGCCCGTGATCATCCGCCCGATCGTCATCTGCTCCAGCGTCACGGCGCGCGGCAGGTCGCGCGAGCCGGTGCCTTCGGCAAAGCTGTCCCAGATGAACACGCCCAGCATGATGGCGTCCGGATCCGCCGCGGCCACGTCGTACCACTCGCGCATGACGGCGGCCATCACCGAGCGGTCCGCGGTGCCGAAGGCGGTCTGGTGCGCGCTGACGGCATGGTTCCACCACCCGTCCGCCGCGTAGGCCACGCGCCGCCCCGGCCACTGCGCCTTCATCCGGGCCAGCCCCTTGCGGAAGTTGGGGTCGGTGGCGGGGTGGATGGCGTACTTGTCGACAGCGATCCAGTCCGCCACGGTGAGCTGCGAGCGGTACAGGTTGAACCAGCTGTTGGGGTCGTCGCTGGCCGCCTCGTCGGCGCCCTCGATGAGGAGGATGTTGGCGGTGGGAAACAGGCTCTTGACCAGCCGCGAGGCGCTGTCCACCTGGATGATGCTGGTGTGCAGCACGAACGGCTCGTCGCGCACGCTGATGGCCAGCACGTTGCCGCTGTACAGCGCGCCGTAGTTGGCCTGCCGCCAGGTTTCCAGCCGCGTCCGCCACCCGGGGCACAGCACCTTCTGGCCGGGGCCGCACCAGAGCAGGTTCCCCATGTCGATCACCGTCTTCATGCCGCGCTGCGCCAGCCGGTTGATGGTGGTGGTGGCGGCCCTGCTGGACGGCTCGGCGTCGGTGGCGAACCACCCCCAGTTGGCGTACGAGTCGGTGCCGTCCACCATCCGCACGTCCGAACCGCCCACGTAGCCGAACCACTGCAGCTGGCCGTACCACCCCGCCGCCATGGCGGGGCTCGCCGCCTCCGCGCGCGGCGGCTCGGGGGCCGCGGGCTGTGCCGCGCGGTCCGTGCAGCCGGCGGCGATCGCCACGGCCGCCAGGAGCGCGCACCATCGTTGTCTGATCACCATACGCTACCGTGCCTGGGATGAGGGGTACGCCCGGTCTGCCGCCCCGCCGCACGCCGCGGGGGACGGGAGGGCGGGTGCACGTAGCGGCGGTTCTGGATGGGGGACAACGAGCCGGATGACCGGCGGCCCGGATCGGATGGCGAGGGGCCGCTCGGCCCATGTGAGCGGCGCGCGCGGCCGCGGTGATGCGGGTGGGCGGTGGGTGGAACGGGCGGGACGCGTTGGCGGTCAGTCCTCGGTGATCCCGGATCAGCCGCGCGGGCGCTCGCAGATGATGGTTTCCTCGGCCTTGTAGGTGCCGCGCTCGCGCTCGCGAAAGCCGCACTTTTCGGCCACGTGGATGGAGGCGGCGTTTCCGGGGGCGATCAGGCACACGGTGCGCGGCGCGGCAAGGTGCGCGTCGGCCCACGACAGGACCGCGCGCACGGCCTCGGTGGCCAGGCCGCGCCCGTGCGCCCACGGGGCCAGCACCCACCCGGCCTCCGGCGCGTCTCCCAGCGCCGGCGTGACTGCGCGCCGAAAGTCCGCCAGGCCGACGTCGCCCACGAAGCGGCCGGACTCCCACTCGCGCACCGCCCAGTAGCCGTAGCCCAGCAGCGCCCACAGCCCGGCGTAGCGCAGCACCCGCGCCCACACCTCTTCTTCGGTCGACGGCCGCCCGCCGATGTGCCGCGTGACCTGCGGATCGGCCCACATCGCCGCGCATTCGTCGAAGTCGGCCCGCGTGTGGCCGCGGAGGATGAGCCGCTCGGTCCGGAGGACGGGAGCGGCCGCGAGGGGTTCGTCTGGCATCCGCACAGACTACATCGGCCTTCCACCTCGCGCTACCGCGGCCCTGGACGGCGCCTGCGGGCGGACGGCACGGGAGCCGGATCAGCTTCACGATCGGCCGAAACCGCGATCAGCCGATGCGCCTGGCCGGTGCCCGTGTGCGCGGCCGGGCCCAGCGGCTGCGCCCCTCGCGCTCCTCGCCCGCGTCCGGCGGGTGAAGGAGCGTTGCGTCCAGGTTCACGCCGGGGCGGATGCGCCGCACCGGCGTGCCGGCGTCGGGGTTCCCCTCCATCTCCAGCTGGCTCACGCCCAGCTCGAACGCGGTCAGCACGGTGCGCCCCATCGCCAGCCCGCTGTAGAAGGCCTCCGCGAAGACCACCGCCGGCCCGTCGCCGGGCCGGCGGTCCGTCCCGACGGTGTAGTCCGCCACCTCGCTCAGCGCTTCGACCGCCGGCAGCGAATCGGGCCCATCCAGCACCACGATCCGCACGGTGTCGCGGACGACGCCGAGCAGCCCGCGCAGCGCCTCGCGATCCACCGGCCGCCGGCGTCCCTGGTCGTCCCCCAGGTAGAGGGCCGCGGGCGCGTCACCCGGCCCGGCGAAGTGCACGATCTGCGGCTGGTGCCGGAGCAGCGCGTCCTGCGCGTCGCGCGCGTGGATGGCAAAGTGCGCCACCAGCTCCACGCGGTCGCGCGCGGGCCCCTGCTGAACGGCGCTCCGGAGGGCGCGCATCTCTTCGCCCAGCTCCCGCCACGCATTCTCCCGGAACGGGTCGGCGGCCAGGAACAGCACCTTTATCTTCTTGCGCATCGAGCGGTTCTCCCCCTGTCGATGTCAGACCTCCCGAGAGGCTTCCCGATCATTCGTTAGATGGACGGGTCCGCGGTATATCGTCTTGTCGCGCGGCGGTCCGGGTGTGCGATCCAGGCGGAACGCGGGCAGTTCGAGAAAATCCGGATCGGGGGTGCCCAGCATCAGGACATGGGGCTCCTGTCGAGGATTTGCGTTCATCACCCGCTGCCTCACGTCCTTGTAGAGCGCGCAGTAGCTGCCGTCGAAGCCATCCTTGCCCCAGGCCTCCAGCAGGCAGCGCGTGAACAGCCCGCCCCGTGCGGGCTGGTGCTCGGCGGAGGCGGTGAGCATCAGCACGCTCGCCCGGATCTCGCGGGAGTCCTGCGGCGGCTCCACCACGCACGACGCCATCACCTTCGCCACGGCCGCCTTGGCCCACGACGGCTCGTCGCGGTAGGACAGTCCCCCGCGCATCCGCCGCGGCGCATCGGGCGAGACCGGGCCCGGAGCGTGCCCGTGTCCCGTCCGGCCGAGGCCCCCGGCGAAGCAGCTTTCCGACACCACCACGATCCGCACGCCGGCGTCGAACAGCCGCCAGTAGCCGGCCAGCTTGTCGTCCAGCAGCGGCCCGTCGTACAGACACCACGACTCGTCGAACCCCCCGTCGTCGCCGTCATGGTCCGGCTCCTGCCCGCCGTGCCCCGAGAAGGAGACGAACAGCGAATCTCCCTCCCGGAGCGCCTGCGACGCGCCCGCCAGCGCCGCGTGCACCGCGCCCCGGGTGGCCTCCTGGCCTCGCAGCACCAGGATGGAGCCGTACCCCGCCTGCCAGGCGAGCCCGGCCATCTGCCACGCCGCGGTCTCGCTGTCGTTCAACACGACGCGGCGGCCGTCATCGTTGATCCCGATGTGGATGGACATGGCTCGCGGCATGGCGGGCGCTCCAGGTTTAAGGTGTTCGGCGGCGGTCAGAGCCCCACGCCCCCGATCAGGCAGCCGTAGGCGGTGGCGCCCATGTCGGGCGGGATCGCGGTGCAGGGATTGGCGATCGGCGGGCAGTCGGCCAGCTTGCCCCAGTACCGGGGGATGCGCATGGGCACCGGCCCTCCGAACAGGCCGTAGAAGGCGGCGAAGTGCCGCGGGTGCTCGCCCGGCATCAGCGCGGGCTGGTGATCGGCGGGGAGCGGGTCGGGCGGCAGGTTCTCGACGGTCTCGTGCAGCACCGTCAGGTTCAGCTGCCCGTCCGTGGGAAAGAGCGTGCCCAGCGTCTTGGAGGCGCCGCCGCCGCCCAGGGGCGTGCCCACCACCGTCAGGCGGTCGGCGTCGACGTTGGGGATCTCCCACCGCACCTGGTGGGCGATGGGGCGGAACTCGCCCGGCTTCCACTCCCAGCACACCCCCGGCGCCACGCCGGTGATCTGCCCGGCCCCCAGCGTGACCCGCGAGACCAGCTTCTTGCGCGTGTCGGCGGCCAGGTGGTCCGGGTCCACGGACTGGCCGGTAATCTCCCGCAGGTCCGGGATGTGGCCGCACAGCTGCAGGTCGGCCGAGTCGCCGCCGCCAAAGGAGAGCGCGTACCCCGTGAGCCGCGCCAGCGCCGTCACCCCCAGCGCGGGCCCGCCCTGCACCAGCGCGCCCGCGTCGTACGCCAGTGCCGCGACGTGCCGGTCGGCGCCGGCGTGGTGGTGTCCGAACATGCCGGGCAGCAGCACGTGCATGCGGCCGGTGGTGCCGCCGGTGGGCGCCTCGGGGACGAACAGGCACAGTCCCGAGAAGGTGATGCGGAGGTTGAACGCCATGATGGAGCTCCGTGGGTGCCAGGATGGATGCATTTTCCGCCGCGACGGCCGTGCCCCTGCGGTGGCGGGATCCGCATCGGTGCGGACCGCAGAGCATCTGTCGGACATCCCATGGCCGTTTCCCGCCGCCGTGTTGATGCGGATACGCGCAACCGATACTTTGGAAGCGATTTCCGCACGCTCGGCCCGAACTCTCATCCCCCGCGCCCGGATGCCAGACCGGCAGACCGCCGAGAAGCTTTTCCTGGAGCAGCTCCCCTGGATCGACAGGGTGGCCGCCATGACGTGCAAGCAGCACGGCGTGTGGGATGCCGACGCCGAAGACTTTGCCGGCTGGATGCAGATGCGGGTGATCGAGGACGACTACGCCGTCATCCGCAGCTTCCGGGGGGAGTCGGAGCTGAAGACCTACCTGGCCTCGGTGGTGAACCGGCAGTTTCACGAGTACGGGCGCCAGCGCTGGGGCCGCTGGCGCGTGTCGGCAAAGGCGGAGCAGCTGGGCCCGCCGGCGCCGGAGCTGGAAACGCTGGTGCAGCGCGACGGCTACACGCTGGAGCAGGCGGGGCGCAAGCTGCGCACCGCGGGCCGCACCACCCTTTCCGACGCGGAGCTCGCCCGCCTGCTGGCTCAGCTTCGCGACCGCGGCCCGCTGCGGCCGGTGGAGGTGCCGCCCGCCACGCGCGACGACGCGCTGGCGACCGCCGAGGCGCCTTCCCAGGCCGACGAGCGGGTGACCGCCGCCGAGGAACAGCAAGAGCGCCGCCGGGTGCTCGCCGCCCTCGGCCGCGCCCTGGAAGCGCTGGAGGACGAAGACCGGATCATCGTGACGATGCACTTTCAGGACGGCTACTCCGTGGCCGACGTGGCCCGCACGCTGAACCTGGAGCAGAAGCCGCTGTATCGCAGGGTGGACCGGCTGCGCGCGCGCCTGCGGCAGCTGCTGGAGCAGGAGGGCGTTCGCGGCGTGGCGCTCCCGGAAGAGCGGGAGGAGCCATGACGCACGCTTGGAGACTTTTTGCACACGCGTCCGACTCATTCCGGAGGAATCCGTACACGCCAGGAGGATGCGGGTGAAGGAGCCGAACAAGGACGAGCGGCTGTCCGCGCTTCTCGAAGGAAAGGTGCAGGGCGAACAGCGGGAAGAGCTGCTGGCGCACCTGGCCAGGAACGAGGACGACTACGCGGTGTTCGCCAGCACCGGCGCCGTGCTGCGCGCGCTGGAGGAGGAAGACGCCCGGGCCGCCGCGGCGGAGGCGCAGAAGGACGTCATTCCCCTGCGGCGGCCGGCGCGTGGGCCACGGCTCCCAAACCGCGTGCTCGCGATGGCGGCCTCCATCGCGGCGGTCGCGCTGGTCAGCACGTTCGCGCTCCGTACACGCCCTTCCCCGGCCGGCGCGCCGGTGCTGCTGGCGGACCGTTTGGCCAACGAGAAAGGACTGCCTGCCGATTGGAAGAAGGGCGCGGTGGGATCCAGCAGCCGCGGCGGGGGGAATGCCGACGCGGTGAGCACCGGCGCCAGCCTGACGGACCTGGCCGTAGCGATCGTTGCGCACGACACCGCGGAGATCGCAGCCATAGTCGCGCAGCTTCGCCCCCGTACCGAGCGAGGCGCCAGCGCCGACACACCGCTGGGTCATATCGCTGAGAATCCCAATGCGCCGACGGACTCGCTGAACGCACTGCTGGAGCAGGCAACGGACCGGCTGGCACGGATGTTCGACAGAAAGCCGCTGGAGTTTGGCGCCTGGGCCGAGGCGGCGCGCATTGCGGCAATGGCCCGGGACGATGCCTTCTTCCGCGACGATGCCACCGATGGCATGCTGGGGCGCGCCGATCGCATCGCCGATGACAATGAACAAGCCCGCGCGGCGGTGGACAGGGTCCGTTCAATTCTCCCTGACGGTGCCGCGACGCAGTGGGAGGAGCTTGAAAAGAGCATCGCGAACATGCTACGCGAACTCGCAAGCTGACGCGCGGCTGCCGGTCCGTTCGGGTCGCGGGACAGAATAGAAGGACGCGGAGCGCGCGACACGCCTCCGCGTCCTTCGCGTCAGGAAGATCAGCTTCCGGTGTAGCGGAACCCGGCCCAGACGGAGGGAGAGCTTCCAAGATTTAGCATATGGATCTGCGCGGCCTGCAACGCGCGCGCGGCGTCGTCTGACACCTTATATGCCTCGTGAAAGGCCTGCATCAGCGGCCCCGTACGCTGGTCGTTCACCTCCCACAGGCTTCCCACCACGCCGCCTGCCCCGGCCCCCAGCAGTGCCCCGGACAGCCCGGCGAATCCGCCTGACCGCCCCGAACGCGACCGCAGCGTGCGGCAGGCGGAAAGCACCACCAGCCGCGTACCCTCCAGTCGCATGTTAGCCACGGTTTCCGCGGTGAGTCGGCCGGTGGTGTCGGCGCCGGCCAGCAGCAGGTACGAGCGCTCGGGGCGCACGTCGTTGAAGATGGCGTGGCCCGCATAGTGGATCACGCTCGCCCGGCGCGCCGCCGCCACGAAGGCGCTGCGTGTGGCCGTGCTGTCCTCCAGCTGCTCGGCTTCCGGATAGATCCGCCTCAGAGAGTCCACCTCCTCGCTCGCGCCCGGCAGCCGGCCCAGTGGGGCATTCGCGAAGAGGTCGAATTTTGGATCGGCCACCAGCAGCACCGCACCGGAGCGGCGGGGCGGTGGGCGGGCGGCGTCCTCCAGCGTGGCGGCAAAGCGCAGGGAATGGTCCTGGATCAGGTAGCGATCCCCGTTCATCAACGCGGCAAATGGAACGCCCGCCACCTCGCCGTCGGCCAAGATGATCAGCGGCGTGCCCGGCCCGCCCAGGTGGTTGCCCATGGGCCCAATCAGCCACCGATACAGCTGCCGCAGGGCCCGCTTGGGTACCGGCGCGCGCGCCGACTCCAGCGCCACGTTCGCCTGCTCAACCGCCAACATGAACGAGTCCCGGTCCACCACTTGCCGCCATACGAGAATGGTGTCGCTGACCATAAACGCCAGGAGCGTGTCGCCGATCAGCGCATACTCCAGCGCCACCTGCCCTTTCGGCGCGTCAAGCCGCCCTTCCCCGCGCGCCACCTCTCCTTCGCGCCGCGGCGTGAACGAAATACGGCTGCGCTCCAGCGTGCGTAGCGCCTCGCCCGGCCGCTTGTCCAGGTGCACCATGATCAGCCGGTCGAAGAAGCGCCTGGCCTGCTCCATGACTGAACCACGGAGCAGGAGATCGTTCTCCTGACGTGATATGTTCTGGACAAAGATGGTGACCGAATCCAGGTCAGCCGCGGCGCCGGCCGAGTCATTTAAGGCGAGCCGCTGGTCCGCACGCCAGATGTACGCGGGAACCTTCCAAACGTTACTCCCTGAGAGCGCCTCGACCACTGAGTCCATCCGTGCGGCCGAAACGCGTTCCCGAGAGGCGAGCTGGATGCTCGCGCTGGACCACATTCTCCGCGGATCGTCTTCGTTCGGGATGCGATTGCTCCACGCGGCGGCGGCGGCCCAATCACGTGAGGCGCCAACAGAATCGTGCAGGATGAGCTTCGCATTCGCCCGTCCCAGATGCGCCTCCAGATTGTCGAGGACTCTATTCAAGCGTCCGGCAACGGCGATGTCCTCGTTGTAGATGGCCCATGCGGCGTAGTGCATCTCGCCCTCTGCGGCAAACCGACCAAGGGCAACGAGATGTTTGTGCAGATTGGGAGAGCGGCCATACCGGCGCAGCGCCTGGAGACCACGATGTGCGAACCCGTATGCTTCCACGGTATCGCCCCGCGGATACGCCTCCTCCGCGAACCCGGTCAGGGTTGACGCAGCGAGATCGGCTTCACCGGCGCTGGCGAGATACCTCCTTGCGGTGCGGAAATGCTCTCGCGCAGCGCCGGGCAGCGTCTCGCGCGTCCGCAGAGTGCCCAGCAACAAGCGCGCACGGCCCGCCAGCGCCGGGTAGTGGGCGCTATCCACACGCGACAACTGTGGAGCCAATTCCCGGATGGCCCCGTCACGGTCGCCCTGGTACGCCAGAGACACGGATTGGAAGATCCCGGCCCACTGCAACAGCGCGCGGGAAGGCGGGCGAGCTTCGATCACTGCGGTGAACGCGACCCTGGCCGGGGTTCCGTCGTAATGAAAGAAGGCAGCTTGCCCCTCCGTGTACTTCCGATGCCCCTGCGCTAACCGCGCGATGGCTGCACGATCGGAGGCAGCGTCGCGAATGGCGCCCACGGCCTCGAACAGCGAGGCGTCGCCGCCTTCACGCCCGGCCAGCGCGCGCCCAAGTGCATCGGCAAAGTCCAGCAGCGAGTCCGCGCGGGCGTTCTCTCCCCGCTCCACGGCCGTTCCCCACTCGCCGAGAATGTCGTTGAAGCCAAGCTCCCGCGCCTGCTGCGGATGAGCCCGCGCGAACTCGCTCACTTCCGCGGGAGACGCGCCCCGGGCGAGTGTCGGGGTCAGCGGGGGGATCAGCTCCCCCATCCTTCTCTGCGCCTCGCGGCCCCAGGGCGACGTCGAGTCAATGGCCAGGAACGCCTTCCACTCGAGCGCCGCCTGCTCGTCCAGCCCGAACGCCTGCAGCGCCAGCGCGGCGTTGAAGCGCGCCTCGGCGTTCCGCGGCTCGCGCGCCAGGGCCTCGTACGCGAAGTCCATCCCCCTCAACAGGTCGATCGGGTTCTGGGTGCGGTCGGCGCGCACCAGGTACGCGGCGGAAAGGTCCACCAGCAGGGGAACCGGGCGGGTGGAGAGCCGCAGCGCCTTCGTCAGGCGTTCGATTGCCTCATCCAGCGACTCTTCATCGTCACCCCAGAAGATCAGGGCCTTGAGACCCGAACCCTGCAGCGAGTCCGGGTCCACGCTCCCGCCCGCCTGGTCGAACTTCAGCAGGGGGAGCGAGCCTTCGTAGCTGGTGCCGCACGTCTCTCTCGGCACCGTCGCGGCGCTGTCGGTGGGCTGGGCGGTGCACTCCTGGTATCGGGTGGGGATGGACAGCCGCGGCGCGAAGGAACGCTCCAGCTTGGCGTGGGCTAGTTTGCCCAGCAGGCTGCGGCGGGCGCTGGCCACGGACAGGCCGACGGCGGCGACCGCCACGCACAGCAGCACCGCCAGCGCCGGCAGAAGGAACTTGCGCTTCATCCAGGTACCAGGGACGGGATGCGGATGGAATGACAACCGTGAATCGCGCGAAGAATCCGCGTCGGGGCAGGAGACGGCACGGAGGGCCGCCGGCGGGAGATCATCCTCATCCACCGCAGCGCCGGGTGCGCCAGAATCTGACGCTTCGGCAAGGTGCGCGGCGGGGCGCGGGAACACAAGTATCCCGCGGTGTCGCCATCCGCACGGAATCGCCCGGCGTGCTTGACGGTGGATGCCGCCGCGGATACGAGTTTCTGGCGGATGTAGAGAACGCGCCGGCCGGCCGCGACTCTGGACGCAGGCGCAGACGGCGGCTGCTTCACATCCACCGAAACTCGGGAGTACGAGCCATGAAGTACATCCTTATGATGCACACCCCGCGCGGCACGGGCGAGTACCAGTACCACGACTGGCCGCCGGCGGCCTGGCAGGCGCACCTGGACTACTGGGGGGACCTCAACCGCAGCCTCACGGAGTCCGGCGAGATGGTGGAGGTGCGGGCGCTCACCCCGCCCAGCCAGGGGAAGCTGGTGCGCGCGGGCAGCCGCGGCGTGCCGCTGACGGACGGGCCGTTCCCGGAGTCCAAGGAGTTCCTGGCCGGCTTCTGGATCGTGGACGTGGACGGGCCGGAGCGCGCGTACGAGATCGCGGCCCGCGCCTCCGCCGCGCCCGGACCGGACGGCGCGCCGCTGAACATGCCCCTCGAGGTGCGCCCGGTGATGAGCGGCCCGGCCGCGGACGCCTGAGCGCGCGACGCGTCGCCGGCATCCTGATCCACACACGATGTAGAGAACGCGCCGCCGGCTCCGACTACGGTGTGCAGGGGCCGGCGGCGGCTCCCATGCGAGGGATGGACACAACCCCTGGACGGAGAACGAACCATGAAGTACATGCTGATGATGCACGCGCCCCGCGGCACCGGGGAGTACAGAGTCGACGAGTGGTCGCCGGAAGACTTCAAGGCCCACATCGGCTTCATGCACCGGTTCAACAAGGAGCTGATGGAGGCCGGCGAGTGGGCCGACGCGCAGGGGCTGGCCGCGCCCGGCGAGGCGAAGCTGGTGCGCGCGGCCGGGGACGGCGCGCCCGTGACGGACGGCCCGTTCGCCGAGGCCAAGGAGTTCCTGGCCGGCTTCTGGATCGTGGAGGTGGATTCTCCCGAGCGCGCCTACCAGCTCGCCGCGAGGGCGTCCGCCGCCCCCGGCCCCGGCGGCGCGCCGCTCAACATGCCCATCGAGGTGCGCCAGGTGATGAGCGCCCCGTCCACCGACTGACGCCGCGCCCCTTCCGCGACGGCACGCACACGCCGACCACTTCACCCCGCACCCGGATACGAAAGGGAACGATGAGGGACATGCTGACCCTGCTGGCGACCGCGAAGTTGACCCTGGGCGCGGCGGTGCCGGCGGCCGCCCAGCAGGTGCCGACGGGCTTTCCCGCGGCGTGCCGGCCCAACGAGGTGCAGGTGATGCTGCTGGGCACCTACCACTTCGAGGGCTCCACCGGCGACGCGGTGCAGACGCCGGCGGAGGACGTGCTCTCGCCGCGGCGGCAGGCGGAGCTGGACGCGCTCGTGGATCGGCTGGCGACGTGGGCGCCGGAGCAGATCGGCGTGGAGTGGCCGTACACCTACGCAGACTCCACCCGCGCGCGGTACCGGCGCTACGTGGCCGCCGGCACCACGCGGAGCCGCAACGAGGTGGAGCAGATCGGGTTCCGGCTGGCGCGGCGGCTGGGGCACCCGGCGGTCTATCCCATCGACCACCAGATGCCGCTCGGCAACGACTCCATCGGGGCGCTGTACCGGCGCCGGCCGGAGCTGGAGCGGCGCTCCGACAGCCTGATGGCGGTGCTGCGCGCGGAGGCGGATTCCGTGCGCGGGTGGCTGCGGGAGACCAGCATCATCCAGCACCTGCGCGCGGACAACACCGAGGAGGGGCTGCACGGCGGCAACTCCATGGGGATGTTCGGCAGCTTTCTGGCCGTGGGCGAGGGCGGCAACCTGGGCGGGCCGCGGCTGCTGGCGCGGTGGTACGAGCGCAACATCATCATGGTGCACTACCTTACGCGCGTCCTGCGCCCGGAGACGCGCCGGGTGCTGCTGATCGTGGGCTCCGGCCACGTTCCGCCCATCCGCAGCATCCTGGACGAGTCGCCGGACTTCTGCCCCATCAGCCCGCTCCCCCTGCTCCAGTGACTGCACATTGCGAGTATGGGCACCTCCACACCTGACCGAAATCATGAACGCACCTCCTGTGATCGCTGCGCTCATTGCTGCGGCTTCGGCCGTGTTCGTTGCCGCATTGACCTACTTTCTTACGAAGCGGCGCGAGCATGAAACTGAGTGGCGGCAGTTCAAGCTGGAGTACTACCGGGAAAACGTGCTAGCGCTGTCAGAAATCACGGAGAAGAGCATTACGGCGGAGGGACAGCGTCGCTTTGCCATCGCCGCAAATAATTTGTCGCTTGTGGCACCGCCAGAGGTGCTGGAGGCTGTTTATGCGGTAGTCGATGACATGAATAACCCTGCGCGTACGGAGCAGAGTGCCGAGCGGAGCCTCTCCGCGTTTTTCCGCAGAATTCGCCAAGACAGCCACCCTGCAGCACCTGATGACGCGGGTATCAGCTTCAAGCTCTTTTCGGGACCCGCACCGGCTCCCGCCGCAGGCGACGGATCGGAGCCAAGCCCCGGTGGCACTCCTATGAATAGGCCCAGCGGCGCGTGACCTCCACGACCGAAGCCGCCATCAACCGGCTGCTGCGCGACCTGGCGCCGCAGGTGCTGGGCGCGGTGGCGCGGCGGCACGGTGACTTCGACGCGGCGGAGGACGCGGTGCAGGAGGCGCTGGTGGCCGCGGCGACGCAGTGGCCGGCGCAGGGCATCCCCCAGAACCCGCGCGGCTGGCTGTACCACGTGGCCCTGCGGCGCATCACCGACCACCTGCGCAGCGAGATGGCGCGCCGCCGCCGCGAGGACGCGGTCGCCAGCCAGGTGTGGGCCGAGTGGGCGTTCGTGCCGCCGCCGGAGGTGGAGATCGGGGTGGATGGGGACGATACGCTGATGCTGCTGTTCATGTGCTGCCATCCCGCGCTCACCCCGGCCTCGGCCATCGCGCTCACGCTGCGCGCCGTGGGCGGCCTGACCACCGCGGAGATCGCCAGCGCCTTTCTGGTCCCCGAGGCCACCATGGCGCAGCGGATCAGCCGCGCCAAGGCCAGCATCAAATCGTCCAGGGCCGGCTTCACCATGCCGGACGGGGCGGAGCGCGCCGCGCGGCTGGGCGCCGTGCTGCACGTGCTGTATCTCATCTTCAACGAGGGGTACGCCAGCAGCAGCGGGCCCCTTCTGCAGCGCACCGACCTTTCCGGCGAGGCCATCCGGCTCGCGCGCACCCTGCACGACCTGCTTCCGGACGACGGCGAGGTCGCGGGGCTGCTGGCGCTCATGCTGCTCACCGACGCCCGCCGCGCCGCGCGCACCGGCCCCAGCGGCGAGCTGATCCCGCTGGACGAGCAGGACCGCGCGCTGTGGGACCCGACGCTGATCGCGGAGGGGGTGGCGCTCGTCTCCCGGGCGCTCTCGCGCGGCTCCGTGGGCGCGTACCAGCTGCAGGCCGCCGTCGCCGCCGTGCACGACGAAGCCGCGCGCGCCGAGGACACCGACTGGCCGCAGATCCTGGCGCTGTACCGCGTGCTGGAGGCGATGTCGGACAATCCCATGGTCTCGCTCAACCGCGCCGTCGCCGCCGCGATGGTGCACGGTCCGGGGGCTGGGCTGGAGCTGCTGAAGGCGCTGGATGAGGACGCGCGCATCCGCGGCCACTACCGCCTGGACGCCGTGCGCGCGCACCTGCACGAGCGGCTTGGCGACGCCGAGCGCGCCATCGCCCACTACCGCGCCGCGGCGGAGCGCACGGCCAGCATCCCCGAGCGCGACTACCTCACCCTCAAGGCCGCCCGCCTGGCCGCCGCGCGGCGCGAGAACGCTCCGGCCGCCGCGGAGTAGCCCAAAAGAATGATCACACAGAGTAGCAGAGGGGCAGAGAAACAGAGAAGAACGGGTCCTCTGCTGCTCTGCCTCTCTGCTGCTCTGTGTGATCAAATCCGTTCAGTTTTTTCCGGATCGGGCTTACGCAACGCGCTGCGCTACAGCTCGTCCAGCGTGGCGGCCTCGATGCGGTAGAAGTCGCCGCGCACGGGAAAGGCGCGGCGCACGAAGTACAGGTACCGCCGGTCGCGCGAGAGGGTGGGATGGTACTCGTCCGCGGCGGTGTTCACCGCGGGGCCCAGGTTGCGCGCGGCGCTCCACTCGCCGTGCTCCAGGTGGCTCACGTACAGGTCGCCCAGCCCGTAGCCGCCGGGGCGCAGCGAGGTGAAGAGCAGCGTCTTTCCATCCATCGAGATCTCGGGGTTGAACTCCCAGGCGTCCTGCAGCCCGCCCCCCGCCACCGGCTGCGTGTTCACCCCCGGCCCCAGCGCCTCGCGCGGCGCAAAGCCGTCGCCCCGCCGCTCCGCGCGGTAGATGTCGAAGTGGCGCCCGGGCTGCGGAAAGAGCGGCCCGCTGGCAAAGTACAGCGTGCCGTCGGCCGACGCCGAGGGGTACAGCTCGTCCACGCCGGGGGAGTTCACCTCGGGGCCCAGGTGAATCGGCTCGCTCCAGCCGTGCGCGGTCTGCTCCACCATCCACAGGTCGATGTCGCCGCGCACCACGCCGTCCACGGGGCGGATGGACGAAAAGTACAGCCGCTGCCCGCTCGGCGAGACGAACGGGTCGATGTCGCTGTAGACGCCGGAGAACGGCGCCACCTGCGGCGTGCTCCAGCTTTCACCCTCCATCCGCGACACGTAGATGGTCGCCTGCCGGGTGATGGGGAAAAAGAAGTCGCTCGTCGTGAAGTACGCCGTCCTGCCGTCGGCGGTAAAGGTGATGCGCCACTGCTCGCGCGCATCGGAGATGACGCCCGGGGCAAAGACCTCCGCCTGACCCGGGTCCTGCGCGAACGCCTGCGCCGCGTTCCCCCCCGTCACCACCACGCCGTCCGTCCCCTCGCAGCCGGCGAGCACCGCCAGCGCCCAGAGCACCGCCATCGTCCCCATGTGATTCCGTTTCATCTGCTGCCTCTCCCGGAGTGGTTTGCGGCCCGCCGCCTCGCCACCCAGGGTAAGCGCCTGCCACGTCTGCGGATACGACTTTGGGACAACCAGCGGAGCGGCGCCCGCGAACCGCGGATCCACGCCCGTCAACCGCAGGGACGCGGCCGGCGGCGAGGATGCGGCGGATCACGGGATGCGAGACCCCCGTGCGGGTCCGTCATTCCGAAGGAGGGGGAGCGGCGGCTTTCGTCCGGGGCCGCGGAGCCGGCGCAGGGCTCCTGCCAACCCGGCTGAACACTGGGTGTAGTACCAATCCAGCAATAGAGCGCATGACTTCCTGAGGGAGGCGCCGCGCTGAACCTTGCCCTTACCGGGAACAGCGCGCCGACCGAAGGACCTCGCCAGCAGAACGAACGGGCTGGTTCCGCGTCCTGAGCCGGCCCCTGCGCAGCCGAAAGGAGGTCCTTCGGTCGCGCGCCGGAGTCAGCGCAGGGGCAGGATCTGCGCGTGCGCTCCCTCAGGAAGTCACATTCTTTCCCCGGATCTGGTATCACATCACACGAAGAGCACGGAGAATCCGATCCTCCGTGTCCCCCGTGCCCTCCGTGTGAGAAGAAGTTTTCAGGATTCGGGATCAGGAGCGCAGGCCCAGCGCCTCCTGCACGCGGGCGCGGTAGGTGCGGCCGGTGGTGAGGCGGGTGCCGTTCTTGAGCGAAAGCACGTGCTCCCCCGCGAACAGCGGCTCCACCTCGGCCACGCGCTCCAGGTTCACGATCAGCGACCGGTGCACGCGGGCGAATCGCGCGGGATCCAGCCGGGCCTCCAGCGCGGTCAGGGTGTCGCGCACCAGGTGCGAGGCGCCGGCCAGGTGCAGGCGCACGTAGTTGGTCTCGGCCTCGAAGTAGTCCACGTCCTCCACGTTCACCAGCCGCACGCGGGTGCCCACCCGCACCGCGATGCGGCGCAGGTACCGGGCGCGCTCCTCCATCTGCTGCACGAAGGAGAGCAGGCGCGGGTCAGCGCCCGCTCCGCGTGCCTGCCGCACCTGCGCCCGCGCGCGCCGCAGCACGTCCTCGAACCGCTCGCGCGCGTACGGCTTGAGCAGGTAGTCCAGCGCGTGCGCCTCGAACGCCTGCAGCGCGTACTCGTCGTACGCCGTGGCGAACACCGTCACCGGCATCTGGTCCACGCCGATGGTGCGCACCACCTCGAATCCGTCGCCCTCCGGCATCTGCACGTCCAGGAACACCAGGTCCGGCCGCAGCGCGCGGATGGCGCCCACCGCGTCGCGGCCGCTCCCCGCCTCGCCCACCACCCTCAGGTCCGGGTGCGGCTCCAGCAGCGCGCGAATGCCTCGCCGGGCCGGCGGCTCGTCGTCGGCGATCAGCACCGCGATGGGATCGTCCAGGGACATGGCGGTCCGGGGGTTCAGGTGGGCTCCACGCGAAAGGGCAGGGTCACGCGCACGCACACGCCCGCGCCCGGCTCGCCGGCAAGCTCCAGGCTCTGCCGCGCGCCGTACAGCTGGCGCAGCCGCGCCCGCGTGTTGCCCAGCCCCACGCCCTCGCGCGGCGCGCCGCCGGCAATGCCCACGCCGTCGTCGCGCACGGAAAGGTGCAGCGTGCCGTTGCGCCGCTCGGCGCGGATCTCGATGGTGCCCGGGGCGGCGCGGGGGGCAATGCCGTGGCGGACGGCGTTCTCCACCAGCGGCTGCAGGATGAGCGAGGGGACGCGGGCCGCGTGCGTGGACGGGTCCACGTCCCAGCGGACGGAGAGCCGGTCCTCGAAGCGCGCCTGCTCGATCTCCAGGTACGCCCGCGCCACCTGCAGCTCCTCTTCCAGCGGCACCTCGTGCCCGCCGCCGCCCGCCAGCGCGTGGCGCAGCAGCTGGCCCAGCCGGGCGATCATCCGCTCGGCCGTATCGGGGTCGGTGCGCACGTAGGCGTTCACCGTGTTCAGCGCATTGAACAGAAAGTGCGGGTGAAGCTGCATCCGCAGCGCGTTGAGCTCCGCCCGTGCCAGCTGCTCGTCGCGCTCGCGGTAGCGCCGGGCGTACACCAGCGCGTGCCCCACGCCCAGCAGCATCCAGAACAGCAGCAGGTTGTTGATGAAGCTGGTGACCAGGATCTCCCCGAAGCCCGGGAGCTCCGCGTACCACGCCATCCACCGGTTGAAGAGCACGACCGCCACCGCGCGGAACACGCACACCGCCACGGACGCCGCCGCGTACACGCCCAGGCGGCGCGGCCACCCGTCGCGCTCCAGCGGCCAGCGGTCCGCCACCCAGAGCGCCAGGATGGTGGGGGGAATCCACAGCCACGCGCTCCCCATGTTGCCGCGCAGCACGAGCTCCCACGGCATCGACTCGCCCGCGGCCCGCAGCATCCGGTCGTAGCTCATGGCGTCGGTGAGCCCCTCCAGGGTCCACCACGCCGTGGCGATCAGCCACCACCGCCACCATCGGCGCGGCGGCGCGTCCCGCGGGGCGGCGCTCATCGGTTCGTCATTCAGGTTCCGCGCTTTCGGTGGATGGAGGGCGCCACGCCGGAACCGCCATCATTCGCGCGCGAGGGCCGCCGCGTCAAGCCGCCGGGGACGAACCGCCTTCCCCGCCCCGCGTGCCGTTGAGTCCGGCCGGTGAACCGACCCCCGTCTGCCGCCGATCCTCGTCCGATTCCATTGGACGGCAGGCGGCCGCGAAGCATATTGATTCGGCTCGCGGCCGACCCCATCCACCGCCTGCCGGTTTCACCCGCCTCGCGGCTCTACACCTTCATCCACGCGCTGAGCGAAGGCAGCGCGGCCCCTTCCATCCGGACCGGAGAGCATTCACCCATGACAACCCAGATCACGGGAACCGTGCAGTCGGGCACGGACGGCCATCCCCTGCAGAACGTCCCCGTCACGCTGTACGAGGCGGTCAACGGCCCGGGCACCGTCCTGGGCAGCGCGAGGACGGACGCGGGCGGCAGGTTCACCATCGCCACCTACCGCGGCACCGCCACCACCATCTTCTACGCCACCGCGGTGGTGAGCGACCGGGTGGTGCTGATGACCGTCATCGGGGCGGAGGAGATCTCGCCCATCGTCATCAACGAGATGACCACGGTGGCGGCGGCGTTCAGCATGGCGCAGTTCGCGAGGGACGCCATGCTGGAGGGGGGCGCCGGCGCGCTGCGCACCGCGGCGGCGATGTGCGCCAACCTGGCCGACCCGGGCACCGGCCAGCCGTCGCAGGTGCTGGTGAACCCGCCCAACGCCGACCAGACGAACGCGCTGCGCTCCATCCGCTCGCTGGGCAACCTGGCGGCGGCCGTCGTCCGGCAGAGGCCCGGCTTTGCGGAAGCGTTCTTCGCCCTCGCCACGCCGCCGGGGGGGCCGGCGCCCACGGACACCTTTCAGGCGCTGCTGAACATCGCCCGCAATCCCGCGAACAACGCCGGCCCGCTGTTCACCCAGTCGCAGGGGGTGCCCAGCGTGTACTCGCCCCCGCTGGCGGAGGCGCCCGACGCGTGGACCCTGTGCGTAAAGGTGAACGACTCGGGGGACGTGAACTACATGTTCGGCGGGCCGGCCAACATCGCGTTCGACGGCAACGGCTTCGCCTGGATCAGCAACAACGTGGTGCAGGGGACGCCCGACTCCGGCACGTTCATCATGGTCCTGCAGCCGGACGGCAGGCCGGCCGTGGGCGGAGAAGGGACGGTCAGGTCGCCCGTGTTCGGCGGCGGGCTCAAGGGTCCCGGCTGGGGGGTCACCATCGACCCCGACGGGCACGTGTGGGTGGGCAACTTCGGCTGGGGCGTCAAGCGCGAGAACCCGTTCCACGGCAGCGTCTCGGAGTTCGCGCCGGACGGCAGGGCCCTGTCCGGCGAGCACGGCCACCAGCAGGAGACCCACCGGGTGCAGGCCACCGTGGCGGACGCGGACGGCAACATCTGGATGGCCAGCTACGCCAACGGCCGCGTGGTCTGTTTTCCCAAAGGCGACCCGGAGCGGGCGATCTGGGCCGAGAGCGGCAGCTACCCGTTCGGCGTCGCCGTGCAGGAGGCAGGGACCGCCTGGGTCACCAACGGCGGCGGGCTGGGGTGGCCGGACGCCAACCCGGGAACGCTGACCCGCTTCCGCATCGTCGGCGAGGGGGCGGAGAAGCGGCTGGAGAAGACGCTGGACGTGGGCGTGGGCTACGCGACCAAGGTGGTGGTGCTGGATTCACAGGGGTACGCCTGGGTTGCGTCCGGCGGCGACAGCAAGGTGTATCGGGTAAGCCCCGAGGGCGACGTGTCGCCGGGGTTCGACGGCGGCGGCATCGATACGCCGTGGGGGCTGACGGTGGACGGCGACGACAACGTGTGGGTGGCCAACTTCGGCAAGATGGGGCCGATCCACGACTACACCACCGCCGCGCTCTCCGTGCTGGCCGGCGACACGGAGAAGAACCGCCGCGCGGGGATCCCCGTGGGCGCTCCCCTTTCGCCCTCCACGGGCTACACGCTCAAGAGCGCGGGAGACCCGGTGCTGCTGCAGAACGGGGAGCCGCTGTACACCGACGGCACCGACTGCTTCGACCCGCTCATGCGCTCCACCAGCTGCCAGATCGACCGGGCGGGGAACGTGTGGGTGGTCAACAACTGGAAGCCGCGCTTCGGCACGGACTTCGAGCCCGCGTCCGGCAACCCCGGCGGCGACGGCGTCGTGATCTTCGTGGGCCTGGCCAGGCCGCCCCGCGGCTGAGCCGGCCCCGGCGGCGCGGCGCCTCGCTCGGAGGGATTTCCGCCGGAGATCCCGCTCCACGGCTGCGCAAAAAGATTGGCCTCACGCAGAGTTAGCGGAGTCAGCGGAGTTTTCTCGTGCCGTTTCCTCCGCTCTCACGGCCGGAAGCCTGGTCGTGGTGAGCGGAGGCATGGCGCGCCGGTCGACGAGGCACGATCCCTGGAGCTGTCGGGAACGGGAGAAAGATGGAAGCGCGGCAGAGGGCCATGAGAATTTTTTTTGGTTCATCGCGGATCTGGTTGCAAACTGCGGTCGCGCTCTCCAGGGGTGAGATGACCCGCGATGCAGTGGAAGGGTGTCAGGGCACGGCGGCGGGTGGGGGTTGCTCCACGCGTGTGTGGACGCGTCGGGAACGGCAGAGGGAGGAAAGCGCGGCAGGGGGCCATGAGAATTTTCTAGAGAGATACCTATCCCGCCATCCTCGTCCCCCAGCCTGGCGCCGACTTCCTGCCGCAAGCGCAGCGGAGCCGGCCTCCACGAACACCCGATGCGCGATCTGGCGAAGCCTGGGTCCGCGAGAAGGCCGGGGGCGTTCCCGCAGAAGTTCGCGCGAGGGGGACGGTTCGCGGGATCGCGCATCGGGTGAAGCCGGAATGATGGGCTGCGGGGCGCTGCGGCGGGAAAGGTGTTCCAGAAA
>DASUVG010000067.1:0-3089 GCA_036379135.1 Longimicrobium sp. | reverse complement strand
GTTCGAGAAGGAAGTGCCGTACAGCGTGGCGGTAAAGGTGGACGAGTTTCGCGAGGCCGCCACGCCCGTGTACATCCGCGCGACGATCTACGTGGAGCGGCCCACGCAGAAGGCCATCGTGATCGGCAGCGGCGGCGCGGCGATCCGGAATCTGGGCCAGGCGTCGCGGGAAAAGATCGAGGAGTTCGTGGGCGCCCCGGTGTACCTGGACCTGTGGGTCAAGGTGCTGCCGCGCTGGCGCAGGGACCCGGTGGCGCTGCAGCGCTTCGGGTTTCAGGTCCCGAAGGCGGAGCAAGGAAAGTAATGGAGCCCTGGCTGCTGGAGCTGCTGGTGTGTCCCCGGTGCAAAGGCGAGCTGCGCCACGAGCTCAGCCCGGAGGCGCTGGTGTGCGAGCGCGACCGGCTGCGCTACGAGGTGCGCGACGGCATCCCCATCCTGCTCATCGACGAGGCGCGGCCGCTGGAGCCGGCCGCCGCGCCCACGTGAGCCGTTTTGCCGGCGCGTTTGACAGCCTTGCGTCCTTTCCGGTAGAATCTCCCCGCCAGACGTCCCCCCGACGCCCAGACCGAGCTCCATGTCCCAGCGCGTGATCCTGCACTTCTCGCCGCACGGCCGCCCCGCACCGGCGGTGGTCCGCGCGTTCGCCGAGGAGCGGGAGCTGCCCATCGTGGAAGCCGCGTCCGCCTACGAGGTGCAGGAGCGGGTGGGCCGCGCCTATCCCGCCGCGCTGGTGCTGGACGCCTCGCCGGGGTCCGACGACGCGCTGCGGGTGTGCCAGGCGGTCAAGGGGGAGTCGTTCACCTCCGTGGTGCCCGTCATCATGTACCTGGCCGACAACGGCGGCGGCGCCGAGGCGGCGGCGGTGGCGCTGGAGGCGGGGGCGGACGAGGTGCTGGGCCACGGGCTGAGCGAGCGGGAGTGCGGGCTGCGTCTGCGCATGGCGCTGCGGCGGGCGGAGCGCGACGTGAGCGTGCACCCCACCACGCTGCTGCCCGGCACGGTGCAGATCGAGCGCGACATCGCCCAGCGGCTGCGCGCGGGCGACAAGTTCGCCGTCTGCTATGCGGACCTGGACCACTTCAAGGAGTTCAACGACCGGTACGGCTACAACAACGGCGACCGGGTGATCCTCATCCTTTCGCGCATCCTGCGCGACGTGGTGCGGGCGCACTCGCAGGCGTCGTTCGTGGGACACATCGGCGGCGACGACTTCATCTTCAACGCGCCGCTCTCCGAGTTCCGCCGCTGCTGCGAGGACGCGATCGCGGTGTTCAGCGAGCTCATTCCGCTGCACTACGCGGTGGAAGACCGGGAGCGGGGCTTCTTCATCGGCAAGGACCGGCGCGGCGAGGAGTACGAGGTGCCGCTGATGACGCTGTCCATCGGCGTGGTCACCAACGAGCACCGCACCTTCGTGCACACGGCGCAGATCAGCGAGCTGGCCACGGAGATGAAGGCGTACGCAAAGACGTTCTCCGGGTCCATCTACGTGGTGGACCGGCGTCACGGCGGCCCCCAGGGCACGGCCGGCGGCGAGGGACAATAATCCAGCAGACCCGGGTTGCAAGGTACATGAACGTTCAGTGCACGCACTGCAGCACCGTGTTCCGGGTGGACCCCCGGAAGGTCCCCGCGTCCGGCGTGCGGGTCCGCTGCTCCATCTGCCGCGGCGTCTTCGAGATCACCGGCACCGGCGAGGCGCAGCCCGCCGCGGCCGCGGCTCCGGTGCAGGCCGCTCCGGCGCCCGCTGCCGCGCCCACACCGACTCCGGTTCACCAGCCGACGCCTGCGCCGGCGACCGCCGCCGCTCCCGCCGCGCCGCCGCCCGCTCCGGCCGCAGCCCCGGCGCCTGCTCCTGCTCCGACTCCGGCCCCCGCGCCGCCGGCTCCGCCCCCCGCGCCTGCCGCGCGTCCGGCCCCCGCGCGTCCGGCCCCCGCGCCGGCGACGTCCGGCCCGCGGTCGCCGTTCGGCGCGGCGGATCCGGACGCCAAGGCGCGGCGCCTGGCGCGCGCGCTGGTGTCCGACATCGTGACGTACCATCCGGAGCGCCGCGACAAGGCGCTGGCGGACGGCACGCTCAAGAAGGAGTTCATGGACGAGATCAAGAAGAGCTGGGAGGAGTACGTGGGGCAGGTGGGCGAGGCGGCCGCCAAGAGCACCCCGCACTTTCGCACCGCGCTGAACGAGATCCTGGCCAAGGGGCAGCAACTGTTCTGAGGTGAGAACAGTACGAAAGTACGAAGTACGAGAGTACGGAACGGCGGCCGGGCCCGGGGAAGATCGCAGGCGCATCGATACGCACCCGCACCCCCGTACTTTCGTACTCCCGTACTTTCGTACCCGGTCCGGAACGAGTACCTTGCAATCGGTTTAACAACCGCATGGGGCCGTCCTCCCGGGCGGCCCTTGTCATTGGCGGAAACATCAGCAGACCGACATGCCCGACCTTCGCGAAGACCTGGACACGTACCGCAACCGGCTCGACGAGCTGGGGAGGTTTCTTTGACCTCGATGCCCGTCAGGAAAAGCTGAAGGGTCTCGAGGCCCGCATGGCCGATCCGTCGTTCTGGAACGACCAGGAAAAGGCCCGCGAGATCATCAACGAAGTCAACCAGCTCAAGGGGTGGGTAGAGCCCTGGCAGCAGATGTCGTCCAGGGTGGACGACCTGGGCGAGATGCTCGAGCTGCTGGAGGCCGATCCCGACCCCGGGATGGTCGAAGAGGTGGAGCGCGACGTCCAGAGCATCGGACCCGCGCTGGAGGCGCTGGAGCTCAAGAACATGCTCCAGCAGCCCGACGACCACCGCGACGCGCTCATCACCATCCACCCCGGCGCCGGCGGAACGGAAAGCCAGGACTGGGCGGAGATGCTGCTGCGCATGTACACCCGCTTCGGCGAGCGCAACGGCTTCGAGGTGGAGCTTCTCGACCTGCAGGAGGGCGAGGAGGCGGGGATCAAGGACGCCACGCTGGAGATCCGCGGCCAGTACGCCTACGGCTTTCTCAAGGCCGAGCGCGGCGTGCACCGCCTCGTCCGAATCTCGCCGTTCGACAGCGCCGCGCGCCGCCACACCAGCTTCGTCTCCGTC
>DASUVG010000066.1:0-56457 GCA_036379135.1 Longimicrobium sp. | reverse complement strand
CCGGCTCCCCCCAATCCACCCCTCTTGCAACTCTTTTGCCATTAAGAACTTCACCCCCCCCCCAACACCCACCATTCCGGCAGCAGACCCCCTGACGCGTGCGTCAGACTTCTCGTCCGGTGCCGGCCAGGATGCCGACGGCGCGATAGCACTTGTGGCAGTACAGCGCCGCCGCGTACTCGCCCTCGGGGTGCGTGACCGACGCGAACCCGTTGGGGTCGATCTCCGGCTCGATGAACGCCAGGACCTCGATGTTGTCCGGGCCGCACAGCGGGCACGGGACGTTCGACGGGTCCTTGCGGTAGGCCATCAGCAGCTCGAGCGCCTCGGCGTCCGTGAACGGGCCCTTGGGCTGCGGCAGGGCCTCGGCCAGCTCCTTCGCGATCCGGTTCATCTGCCCCTCCTAAGGGAAACTGTCAGGTCGTCTGCCGATCCGTTCGGTCGTTCTCGTCTGGGGATGAGTAAAGCAACCCCCATGCCACAGTTCGTCTACCGGTAAGTACAATCAGATCAATGAATTCGCCCGGCTCCCGAGAGTCGGCCGGGCTCCGGCGGGCCAAGCAAGCGGCGGGCCACGTTCACAGGGTGTGCTCCATCAGCCCGGTGCACGTCGGTCCGTCGGAGTACAGTATGGACGCGGACGATCCAAAACACAAGGACCGTATGTGAGCGTGCCCTTGGAGTAGCAGTTTCGCGGATCAGCCGCACGAGTGCTTCGGGTGCGTCCGGAGCCGTGATCATGCGTTTTCTTCTTCAACGGCGGAAAGCGTGTGGGTGACGCAACCCGCTGCGCTGTCATCAGTTTCCTCCGCCGCACCGATTATTTCCTGTGTGAAAGACGGGAGCGGCAGACTTCCGCCTGCCGCTCCCGCCGTCCATCACCCGGTCTCCGTCATCCACCCGCCGGCGGGTTGGCGGCGGGGAGCGGGGGCGACTCCGGCCGCAGGGTGCGCTCGAAGAGCTCGTAGATGCGGCGGTACTCGTCCGCCCACGAGTTCGCGCGGATGAAGGCGTGGTCCTCTACCGGGTAGACGGCCAGCTCCCAGTTGGTCTTGCCCAGCTCGATCAGCCGCTGCGCAAGGCGCACGACGTCGCTGAAGTGCACGTTGGTATCCACCATCCCGTGCGCGATCAGCAGGTCGCCGCGCAGCCCCTCGGCAAAGTAGATGGGGGACGAGCGGCGGTAGGCCAGCGTGTCCACGTGCGGCTGGTTGAGGATGCGCGCCGTGTACCAGTGGTTGTAGTGCGACCAGTCCGTCACCGAGCGCAGGGCCGCGCCGCTGCGGAAGGTCTCCGGCTCGGTGAAAAGCCCCATCAGGGTGATGAAGCCGCCGTACGAGCCGCCGTACAGGCCGATGCGCCGCGCGTCCACCCCCTCGTTCTGCACCATCCAGCGGGCGGCGTCCACGTGGTCGCTCAGGTCCTTGCCGCCCATGAAGCGGTAGATGCCCGTGCGCACCGCCGCGCCGTAGCCGGCGGAGCCGCGGTAGTCCACGTCCATCACCGTGTACCCGCGCGACGCCAGCAGGTGGTTGAACATGTACTCGCGAAAGTACGTGCTCCACCCGCGGTGGGCGTTCTGCAGGTAGCCTGCGCCGTGGACGAAGAGCACCCCGCCCCCGTGCGCCTGCGCGCCCACGTCGCGCGGGCGGTAGATGCGGGCGTACACCGTCTCGCCGTCCTGCGCGCGGAAGGTGACCACCTCGGGCTGAATCCAGGGCCCGCGGCGGAACTCCGGCGTGCGCGACTCGGTGACCTGCGCCGGCTGCGCGCCGGGCTGGGCCGGCATCAGGTACAGCTCCGGCGGCGTGCTGGCCGTGGAATGCAGCAGCGCCAGCGTACGTCCGTCGTGCGAGAGCGTGGCCTCCGTCCACCCCTGCAGCGGCGTGAGGCGCGTGCGCGCGCCGCCGGTCACGGGCACGGTGTAGAGCGCCCGCTCGCCCGGGTGCGTCTCGCTGGTGGTCAGAAAGAACGTCTGCCGGTCGGGTGACAGGTCCACGCCCGTCACCTCCCACGCGCCGGACGTCACCGCCGTCGCGCGCCCGCCGGTCGCGGGGATGGTGTAGAGGTGCGCGTGTCCGGTGCGCTCGGAGACGAAGTACACGCGGTCGTTGCCGACGAAGCCGGCCGTGAACAGCCCCGGCCCGCCCACCCACGCCGTGTCGCGCAGCGCGTCCAGCATGGTCGGCTTTGCGTCGGGCCCCACGACGTAGATCCAGCGGTCCTTGTAGTCGAAGGGAATGCCGAACAGCAGCGCGCGGTCTTCCGTGGGCGCCCATTCGCCCCCGGAGAAGATCACCTTGCGCGCGCGCTGCACGCTGTCCAGCGCCACCCAGGCGATGGTGTGCGTCTGCAGGTCCAGCACGGCGGCGCGGTTGGCCCCCTCCACGTCGCCCACCTTGGTGCGCACGTTCATGGGCTCGGTGTAGCCGCTCTCCGTGACCCACGCGGGCACCATCGTCTGCTGCTGGCCCTCCGCCCGCTCGGCCACCGTCAGCAGCACGTAGCGGCCGCTGGGCGACACGTCCCAGTAGTCGATCGACGCGTTCTTGCCGATGTACACGGGCCGCACCTCCGCCCGCAGCGAATCCAGCTGCTCCCGCCGCTCGCGCGCCTCGGCGCGGTCGCGGATCACGTCGAACAGCTCCGTCTGCTGGCGCCGCAGGTTGCCGCGCTGCCCTTCGGTGGACGGGTCCCTGGGCGCAGCGTCGGCGCGGATGTCGGTCAGCTGGCGCAGCGGGCCGCCGTCCATCGAGGTCGCGTAGATGTTGTTGTTGCTGAACCAGTAGACGGTGCGCCCGTCCGCCGACAGCTCCGGCCCGCTCTCGCGCGCCGGGGTCTGGGTGATGCGGCGCTCGTTGCCGTTCACGTCCGCCACGTACACATCGCCCAGGCGCACGAAGGCGCGGCGGGTGCGGCCCGCGTCCCATGAGCCCGCGACGGCCGGCGCAACGCGGTCGGCGACGGAGTCGGCCAGCATCTCCGGCTGCCCGCCGGTGGCGGGGACGCGGTAGACGTGCGTGGCCGTGTCGCGGGCCTCGGGGGCGCGCCAGCGGAAGTAGACCCAGCGGCCGTCTTCGCTGAAGCGCACCTCGTCGGGCGAGCGGCCCACCAGCTCGGGGCCGCGCATGATGTTGCGGACGGAAAGGTCGAAGCCGTTCGCGGTGGTCTGCGCCTGGCCCGGCGCCGCGAGCAGCGCCGCCGCGAGCGCGCAGAGCGCGGCCGGTCCGCGCAGCAGAGAGCGGATCATCATCCCGGGAACACGGGTGTGGGGGAGGGTGACTGCTAATGGTTTAGCAGTTTACGCCGGAGCGCCGCCACGTCAAGGCGGGGAAGAAGCCGATCGGCCTCACACGCCGTCGGCGGAGTCGTTCTTCTTCCATCCTCGACTCCATCGACCCCGTGTGAGGCCATCGTGTTTTCGATGGATGACGCGCGCCGTCAGTCCGGAAGCTTGATCTCGGGCTTTTCCGGATGCGGGCGGTAGAGCACGCCCACGCGGCCGATGGCCTGCACCGCCACGGCGCCCTCGATCCGCTCCGCCAGCAGCTGCGCGCCTTCGCGGGCCTTCATGGGCGCGGCCTCCAGGATCTTTACCTTGAGCAGCTCGCGGGTGTTGAACGCCTCTTCCAGCGAGCGCACCGTCTGCTCCGTGATCCCCTCCTTGCCCACGAACACCACGGGGTTGAGGTGATGCGCCAGCGACTTGAGGTGCGCGCGCTGCCTGGGGGTGATCTCCACGTCCGGATCCGCCTGTCTGGTGGGTTGATGGATGTACGGCCTTCGCGCAGCAAGATAGCGGCCCGCGTGCCGCTTGGCAGGACCACCGCGGACGGCGGGAACCCCATCCGCCGAAATCCGCTTCTACGGGTCCGGACGATCGGGCGCGAGGGGCAGGCGCCCCCCTCCCGGCCTTCCCCCGCAAACTGCGCGGGGGAGGGTGACGCGAGACGAAGGCTGCGAAGCGCGATCGAATTCTCCCCTCTCCGCGAGGAACGAGCGGAGAGGGGCCGGGAGAGGGGGGCGTGCGTCGGACGCAGCTCGATGCAAGCCGAAGCGCGATCGAATTCTCCTCTCCCCCATGGGGTTTATGGGGGAGAGGCCGGGAGAGGGGGGCGCTCGCGGATGCAGACCGCGGTCAGCCGCCGGTGACGAATCTTTCGATATCTCGTTTGCAGATGGCGGCGGGCGTGCTATTCTTTCAGCCGGCCCATCCACCGATCCCGCCCTGCGCCGCTCTCCATCCGGTCTTCCCGCCGAGAGCGGCGCCACCGGACGTACCCATCCACCGAGCCTGATGATCTACTCGCTGCTTCCCCCCGCGGACCAGAACGCCACGCCGGGCTCGCCCGCGCGCGACGCCCTGCGGGAGAGCGAGGCATACTTTCGCTCGCTGGTGGAGAACGCGCGCGACGTCATCCACGTCCTGAACCCGGACCGCACCACCCGCTACATCACGCCGTCCGTCAAGCGCCTGCTGGGGTGGGAGCCGGAGGAGCTCATCGGCCGCAGCGTGATGGAGATCGTGCACCCGGACGACATGGAGCCGGCGCTGTCGGAGCTGCGGACGTCCAGCGGCGCCACGGGCGCCGGGTTCGCCATCGAGGTGCGGGTGCGGCACAAGGACGGCACGTGGCGCATCTTCGAAGGGGTGATGCGCAACCTGCTGGAGGACCCCGTGGTCCGCGGCGTGGTGGTCAACTCGCGCGACATCACGGAGCGTCGCCGCCGGGAGGAGCAGGTGCGGCGGCTGGCGGCCATCCCGCAGGAGAGCCCCAATCCCATCATCGAGTGCGACCTGGGCGGCAACCCCACCTACGTGAACCCCGCGGCCGAGGCGCTTCTGGCCGAGATGCGGCTGGACACGCCGCTGCGGCTGCTGCCCACGGACCACTCGCGCATCATCCACGGGTGCGTGCGGAGCGGGCAGGGCGCGCGGGGGATCGAGGCGGCCGTGGGCGCGCGCGTGCTCTCGTGGACCTACCACCCGCACGCCGCGCTGGGCGCCGTCCACGTGTTCGGCGAGGAGGTGACGGAGCGCAAGCGCGTGGAAGCCCGGCTGCTGCACCAGGCGCTGCACGACCCGCTGACGGGGCTGCCCAACCGCCACCTGTTCATGGAGCGCCTGGGCGCCGCGCTGCTGCGCTACCACCGGCGCGAGGGAGGGCTGTTCGCGGTGCTCTTTCTAGACCTGGACCGCTTCAAGGTGGTGAACGACTCGCTGGGCCACCACGTGGGCGACGAGCTGCTGCAGGTGGTGGGCGACCGGCTGCGCGCCGCGGTGCGCACCTCCGACACCGTCGCGCGATTCGGCGGCGACGAGTTCGCCGTGCTGCTGGAGGAGCTGGTGGACCTGGACGAGGCCACGCACATCGCCGAGCGGCTGGGGCAGGCCGTGGCCGCGCCCATCAACCTGAGCGGCTACGAGGTGTTCAGCTCCGCCAGCATCGGCATCGCGCTGTGCTCGGGCGGAATGGAGCGGCCGGAGTACCTGCTGCGCAACGCCGACGTGGCCATGTACCGGGCCAAGGGGCTGGGCGCCAGCCGGTACGAGGTCTTCGACCGCACCATGCACGCGCAGGCGCTGGAGCGGCTGCAGATGGAGACGGACCTGCGCCGCGCCCTGGCCCGCGGCGAGTTCTGCCTGCGCTACCAGCCCATCGTCTCCCTTACCCGCGGCACCATCACCGGCGTAGAGGCGCTGCTGCGCTGGGAGCACGCCGAGCGCGGCCTTACGTCGCCCGGCGAGTTCATCCCCGTGGCGGAGGAGACGGGCCTCATCCTGCCGCTGGGTGCCTGGGTGCTGACGGAGGCGTGCCGGCAGCTGGCGGAGTGGCGGGCGGAGTTTCCGCAGGCGCGCATCGCGCTGAGCGTGAACCTGTCGGCCAAGCAGTTTGGCCAGGCGGACCTGGTGGAGCGCATCCGCGCGGCGCTGGACGAGGCCGGGCTGGACCCGCGGCACCTGAAGCTGGAGATCACCGAGAGCGCCATCATCGACCACCCAGGCAGCGCCGGCGCCATGCTGCGGCAGCTCAAGCAGCTGGGCATCCAGGTGCAGATGGACGACTTCGGCACCGGCTACTCGTCGCTCAGCTCGCTGCACTCGCTGCCGCTGGACGGGCTCAAGATCGACCGCAGCTTCGTAAGCCGCATGCCCGAGGACCGCGCCACCATGCAGATGGTGCGCACCATCGCCCTGCTGGCGCGCGGGCTGGACCTGGCGGTGATCGCCGAGGGGGTGGAGACGCAGGCGCAGCTGGACGAGGTGCGCGCGATGGGGTGCGACTACGCGCAGGGCTACCTCATCTCCCCCCCGCTGGACCCCGAAGGCATCCGCGCGATGCTTGCCGAGGACCCGCGCTGGTGACGTCGTCGTAACCACTGCAGGACGCGCTGACCGGCCTCTGCCGGGCGGTGAAACCGCGGCACCGCGGCTACAACGGCACGAAGTCCGCCTGCGCGGACTCGGCGGCCGGGGCGCGTGCGGTGTCCCAGGCGTCTGCGCGGTCCGCAGCACGGGATGCCGCCACATCGCACCGCACCATGCCTAGACGGGGGGAGACGGGCGGCGGGGGGGGGCGAGCCGCGGTCGGCGAAGCGGGGCCCGCACGCCGCCCGCCCGTCCGGCGCCGCCCGGCGGCGGCGCGGAACGTCGCTGAGGCGCGCCGGGATGGCGAAGAGACGCCATCAACAGGCAAACGCGAGGAGAGCCGGACACGTGTCCGGCTCTCCTCGCGTGCGTGAAGGATGCGGTGGTGGCCCCATGCGGGCCCGCCCGCGGCTGCTCAGGGAGGCGGCGGCACTCGAAGCAGCCAGCCCTGCATGGAGTTGGGCGGGTTGTTGCCGACTATCCAGAGCCGGCTGCCGCCGGCGTATACCGTAACCGTGACCGAGGCGCAGCAGCTGAAGCCCGTACCCGAGCCCACGAGTTGCGTCTGGACGTCCAGCCTTGCATGGGTCGCGTCGATGGAAGTGCAGCTGATGACCAGATCGATCTGACTCCCCGCCTGAGCGGTTGCGGTGGCGACCTGGACTTGCCGCCCTTTGCCGGCACCGTCGGTGAGCTCCACGCGGTCGAAGGCAAGCAGCTCGCGATTGTAACCCAGCTCGCCGATCCTGGCACCCGCATAGACGCCGTCGATGTGGTCGCACGCGCCGGCAGACGCGGAGATCGGCAAGCCCAGCGAGAGGCCTGCGAACAGCAGAGGCAAGGTTATCATCGAACTGGCTCCTTCCCGACCAGGTCACGCACGGTACGGTCGAGCACGCCGTAGCTCCCGATTGGCATTAACTACCTCCTGCTGCTGAAGGGTTCTCCGAACAAGGCCCTGCGAGGTCATGGCCAGCTCACATAAAAGCCGCGCGCGTCCGGCAAGTCAATCTAGTTCTAAAGCGGTTTGCGCATCAATCCGGAGCAACCGTGTAGCCGCACTGACGAAACCATCCACGGGCATCTTGCGCCGTGACGGTTTCCATCGCGTCGGCCACTGCGGCTTCGAGCGCGTTGTGCGTGCCCGTTGCCCGGGAGCGCAGGAACTCCTTCATCTTTCTCCAACACGGCTCGATCGGGTTCCACTCGGGTGTGTACGGCGGGAGGAAGATCACCCGGCATCCCGCCCCCTCGATTGCCGCTCGGACCGCGGGCTGTTTGTGCGGGCCCAGGTTGTCGAAGACGACGACCTGGCCTGGTCGCAGTTCAGGCACAAGAACCTGCTGGATGAACGCGACGCATACCACGGTGTCCGTCGATGCAGGGATCGTCATCAGTGCGAGCAGCCCCGTCAGGGCGATCGCGCCCAAGAGGGTCAGTTTCTCGTATCGTCCCGCGGGCGCCCGGCCGATAGCGCGGCGGCCGCCCAGCGCACGGGCGAAACGCCGGACCATGTTGGTGGTGACCCCGCTCTCATCGATGAAGACTCGCGCCGCACCGGGTGTGCGGGTGCGGAGCGTGTGCGGGGGGGTGGAGTAGGTGGCAGCCCGCCGGGCGGTGGCCGGGCGGGCTGATTATTACTGTCAGTTCTACTGTCGGTTGCTGCTGCAAGATGCTGAGTGTGGCGGTAGGAATCGTGTGGGTTGCGCGCGCACATCTAGTGATTTCGCCGTTTTTCCAGCATCTCGCCGGGGCTGCTGCGGCTTACGTAATCTGCGGGGCTTTCCGCTTTTCCAGCCGTGGGTTCACCCGCCCGGGACCAAACCTCGCCATTCCTGCCCCCCGCCCCGACCCGCTCACCCGCTCACCCGCTCACCCGCTCCCCCAATCACCCGTTCACCCGCTCACCCGCTCACCCGCTCACCCGCTCACCCGCTCACCCGCTCACCCGTTCACCCCCTCCCGCACGACATCCTTGCCCCTCCGCCGCCCCGCGCTTATCCTGTCCACCCCGTTCACCTCCCGGACAATCATTCTTCCTTCAACCATCGGCTGCCCATGTCGACCGCTTCGCCGTGCCCGGAATCTCCGTATCCACCCCTCCGCACTTTTGCGCCTTCGCGTGCGTCCGTGGCTCAAACGGAGTGGCTGCACGGGAGGGCGGGGTGATCGCCCGCCTGGCGGATCCGGCCGCGGATCCCGCGATCCGCGACTCGCTGCACGACGCGCTCACCGGCAGCGACGGCGTCGGCATCGCCATGTGCGACAGGGACTTACGCTACGTCTTCTGGAACCGGTTCATGGAAGAGATGACCGGCCTGCGCGCCGCGGATGTGCTCGGGCGCAACGCGCTGGAGATGTATCCCCACGCGCGGGACGAGCGGATGGAAGAGGTTCTTCCGCGTGTCATGGGTGGCGAAATCGTATCGCTCCCCGATCAGCGCTACACCGTTCCCGGGGTGCGATCCGGGTGGGTGTGGGTGCAGTACCGCCCCCATCGCGGCCCTGACGGCTCCGTCGCGGGGGTGGTGGGCATCGTTCACGACGTCACCGAACGCAAGCGGGCGGAAGAGGAGAACGAGCGCCTGGCCGCCTTTCCCCGCGAGAGCCCGAATCCCGTGCTGGAGTGCGACGCCGGCGGGCGCGTGGTCTACGCCAACCCCGCGGCGTCACGGCTCGCGGCGGAGCTGGGCGCGCGCATCGAGCGGGCGCTCCCCGGGCCGGGACACGCCGACCTGGTGCGCGGCGCGCTGGCCAGCGGCGCCGCCGTGCGGTCGGTGGAGGTGCGGGTGGACGGCCGCGTCCTCTCCTGGTCGTACCATCCCCACGCCGCGCTGGGCCTGGTGCACCTGTTCGGCGAGGACGTGACCGCGCGGCGGGCGATGGAGGAGCGGCTGCGGCACGAGGCGCTGCACGACCCGCTTACCGGCCTTCCCAACCGCCGGATGCTGATGGAGCGGCTGTCCGCGGCGCTGGACCGCGGCCGCCGCCGGGGAGGCGGGCCGGCGCTCCTCTTCATGGACCTGGACCGCTTCAAGGTGGTCAACGACTCGCTGGGCCACCCCGTGGGCGACCAGCTGCTCACCGCCGTGGCCGAGCGCCTGCGCCGCTGCGCCGCCGACGCCGACACGGTCGCGCGCTTTGGCGGCGACGAGTTCGCCGTGCTGCTGGAGACGGGGTCGGCGGCGGCGGCGCTGCGGACGGCGGAGGGGATCCAGCGCGCGCTGGCGGCGCCGGTCGGGCTCGATGGATACGAGGTGGTCACCTCCGCCAGCATCGGCATCGCGGTCGCCACCGCGCAGACGGACGGGCCCGAGGCGCTGCTGCGGAGCGCCGACGCGGCGATGTACCGCGCCAAGGCGCGCGGCCCCGGCGGGTGCGAGGTCTACGACCGCGCTATGCACGCGCTCGCGCTGGCGCGCCTGCGCACCGAAACGGAGCTGCGCCGCGCGCTGGGTCGCGGCGAGATCACCCCGCACTACCAGCCGATCGTCTCCCTTGCCACCGGCCGCATCTCCGGCGTGGAGGCGCTGGCCCGATGGCGGCACCCGGAGCGCGGCTGGGTGCAGCCGGGCGAGTTCGTGGGCGTGGCGGAGGAGAGCGGCGCCATTCTGGAGCTGGGCCGCCGCGTGCTGCTGCAGGCCTGCCGCGACGCCGGCGCGTGGGCGCGGGCGCTCGGGCGCGAGGTGGGGGTGAGCGTGAACCTCTCGGTCAAGCAGCTGGCCCAGGCGGACCTGGTGGACCAGGTGCGCCGCACCCTGGACGAGACCGGGTGCGACCCCGCCCGCCTGCGCCTGGAGATCACCGAGAGCGTGCTGGTGGAGAACGCCGAGGGCGCCGCCAGCACCCTGGCGCGGCTCAAGGAGCTGGGGCTGCGCGTGCTGATGGACGACTTCGGCACCGGATACTCCTCGCTCTCGGCGCTGCACCGCCTGCCGGTGGACGGGCTCAAGGTGGACCGCTCGTTCGTGGCCGCCATGGGCCGCGACGGCCGCGCGGGGGAGCTGGTGGCCTCCGTCGTCGCGCTCGCCCACGCACTGGGGCTGGAGGTGGTGGCGGAGGGGATCGAGCGCCCGGACCAGCTGGCCGGCCTGCGCGCCCTGGGCTGCGACGCAGCGCAGGGCTTTCTCTTCTCGCCCGCGGTGGACGCTGCCTCCCTGCAGCGCCTGCTCGCCTCGGATCGGTCGTGGTAAAAAGGAGCCTCTTTACAAACCTAACGATGGGTTATAGACTATGCCATGCGTGATGAGGATGGACGGCTTCGTGTTCTACATGTACTTCCACGACCACGGAGTGCCACACGTGCACGCTGGACGCGCCGGCGCGTGGTGCGTGATCGGGCTCGGCACTCCGGACGAGCCTCCATGCATCCTGGAGGAGGGGGAGATGAAGCCGATCGACGCGCGGCGGGCCGTGTGGATCGTCAACAGCTCCCAGGAGCTTCTTCTCGCGAAATGGAGAAAATACAGTGGCAAGTCTGACGCTTGAAGAGATCGAAGCGGAGGTCGACGTCATCCGCGAACGGATGCACCGGGAGCACCCCGGCGAGCCCCGGGTCGTCGGGGCGCACTACGATCACAAGACGGAGCGCGTGCTCGTGGAGTTCAGCAACGGCTGCCTCTTCGGCTTTCCCGTATGGATGGTTCCAGGCACCAGCCAGGCCACACCCGAAGAGCTGGAGCAGATTCAGCTGGAGCCCTTCGGCGAAGCGGTGATCTGGGAGGAGCTGAACGCCGATACGAACGTGCTGGGCATGATGATGCACGCGTTTCACCTGAAGACGCAGGCGGCAAAGTACCTGGGCTCGGCCACCTCGCCCGCCAAGGCGGAGGCGGCGCGGCAGAACGGCAAAAAGGGCGGGCGGCCGCGGAAGCAGGCCCCGGACCAGTAACCCTCTGATCACGAAGACCGCCGGTTCAGCACGGCGGGTCCGCTGGCTGCCGCGCGGGTGGGGACACAAAAGTTTCGCGCGAGCATTTTCTTTGCACGGCGGCGGGGAGCACGCCTATACTGCGTGCAGGGCACAAAATCCCTGCTTTTTCGGCAGCGGCGCGGCCGCGTGCGCGCCCACCCAGGCCATGAACACCGCCCTTCCGCCGGGCCTGTACCTGCACGACCTCCTTCGCCATCAGGTGGAGGAGCATCTGGGCTCCCTCGACACGCTTCCCGAGGAGTGGCACCGCTTCCTCGAAGCCGTGGACGCGGAGTACCGCCGCGCGCAGGATTCGCGCGTGGGGCCGCCGGAGGGCGCGGACGCCGCATCCCGCGACCTGCTGGACCGCTACTACCGCCTGCAGAGCGACGTCGCCGAGCTGGACCGCGCCGCGGGCGCCCTGCGCGAGAGCGACCGCCAGTTCCGCGAGCTGGCCGAGACCGTGGCCGCCGCCACCTTTGCGTTCCGGGGCACCCGGTTTCTCTACGTGAACGGCGCCGCCGAGCAGCTTACGGGCTACACGCGCGACGAGCTGCTCGCCATGCGCTTCTGGGACATCGTGGCGCCCGAGCACCGCGACCTGGTGCGCGAGCGGGGGCTGGCGCGCCAGCGCGGCGAGGCCGTGCCCTCGCGCTACGAGTTCAAGATCCTGCGCAAGGACGGCAGCGAGCGGTGGGTGGACTACACCGCCAGCCGGATCGAGTACCACGGCGAGCCTGCCGGGCTGGGCACCGCGTTCGACATCACCGCCTACAAGGAGGCCGACGCGGCGCTGCGGCGGCAGGCGCTGGTGTTCGACAGCCTGTACGACGCGGTGATGATCACCGACCTGGACGGCGGGCTGATGGCGTGGAACCGGGCCGCCGAGCGCGTCTACGGGTGGACGAGCGAGGAGGCGCTGGGGCGCGGGCCGGAGCTGTGGCTGGGGCGCGAGGGCGCGCACGAGCTGAGCGAAGCGGTGTTCGACGCGCTGGAGAGCGAGGGGCGCTGGCAGGGGGAGATCCGCTTTACCCGCAAGGACGGCACGCACGGCGTCTCCGAGACGCTCGTCGTTCCCCTGCTGGACGCGCAGGGGCGGCGGGTGGGCGCCGTGGGCGTGAACCGCGACGTCAGCGACCGCGCCCGGGCCCAGGAGGAGCTGCGCCGCAGCGAGGAGCGGTACCGGCTGATGGTGGCCGGCAGCGAGCAGGTTTTCTTCTACGTGCACGACGCCGAGGGCCGCTTCGAGTACCTGTCCCCCTCGCTGCGCAGCGTGCTGGGGTACGATCCCGACGCCCTGGTGGGCAAGCCGTACCACGTGCTGCTGACCCCGGACGAGGGAAACGGGGGAAAGGTGGCCGGCGGGGCGGAGGACGCCCTGCGCTCGCCCGGGGACCTGTCCAACTACACGGCCGAGGTGCGCCACGCGGACGGCCGCATGGTGGTGCTGGAGCTGGCCGAGACGGCGCTGGTGCAGGACGGCCAGGTGCGCGGGGTGCAGGGCTTCGCGCGCGACATTACGCCGCGGCGCGCGGCGGAGCGGGCGCTGCGCGAGAGCGAGGCGCGCTACCGCAAGCTGTTCGAGGAGTCGCGCGACGCCATCTACATCACCACCTTCGACGGCCGGTTCGTGGAGGTGAACCAGGCGCTGGTGGAGCTGTTCGGCTACACGCGCGAGGAGCTGCTGGCGGGCACCTCCGGCGACCTGTACGCCAACCCCGCCGACCGGCAGCGCTGGCGCGACGAGATCACGCGCGTGGGCTTCGTCCGCGACTACGAGGTGCGGCTGATCCGCCGCGGCGGCGAGCCGATCGACGCGCTGGTCTCCGCCTCCGTGCGCCGCGGCCCGGATGGCACCGTGCTGGGCTTTCAGGGGATCATCCACGACATCACCGAGCGCAAGCGGGCCGAGGCGCAGCTGGCGCACGGCACGCTGCACGACGCGCTGACGGGGCTGCCCAACCGCATCCTCTTCGTCGACCGGCTGCGGCACGCGGCCGAGCGGGTTCGCCGCGGCGACAACGCGGTGGCGGCGGTGCTCTTTCTGGACCTGGACCGCTTCAAGGTGGTGAACGACTCGCTGGGCCACGGCCTGGGCGACCGCATGCTGCGCGAATGCGCGGCGCGGCTGGAGGCGGCGCTGCGCCCCGGCGACACGCTGGCGCGCTTTGGCGGCGACGAGTTCACCGTGCTGCTGGAGGGGATCGGCGGGCCGCTGGAGGCCACGCACATGGCGGAGAAGCTGATGGAGGCCGTGGCGCGGCCGTTCACGCTGGACACGCACGAGGTGTTCGCCACCGCGAGCGTGGGGCTGGCACTGGCCACCCCCGGGGACGAGGACGAGGAGGAGCTGCTGCGCAACGCCGACGCGGCGCTCAGCCGCGCCAAGGTGCTGGGCAAGAACCGCCTGGAAGTCTTCGACCGGGCCATGCACGCGGAGGCGATGTCGCGGCTGCGGCTGGAGAGCGACCTGCGCCGCGCGCTGGAGCGGGGCGAGTTCCGGCTGGCGTATCAGCCCATCGTGGCGCTGGACACGGGGCGCATCGAGGGGTTCGAGGCGCTGCTGCGCTGGAGCCACCCGGAGCGCGGCGAGATTCCGCCGGACGGCTTCATCCCCATCGCCGAAGAGACCGGGCTCATCATCCCGCTGGGGCTGTGGGCGATGGAGGAGTGCTGCCGTCAGGTGCGTCGGTGGAACGAGGCCGGACACGAGCGGCTCAACGTCTCCGCCAACCTCTCCGCCTGCCAGTTCGACGGGCCGGACCTGGCGGAGCACCTGATGCGCACGCTGGACGAGTGCGGCGTGAGCGCGGACCGCTTCAAGTTCGAGATCACGGAAAGCGTGCTGCTGGAGCACGCGGAGCCGGCGCTCGGCACGCTGAAGCGGCTGCGGGAGATGGGGGTGGTGCTGTGCATCGACGACTTCGGCACGGGCTACTCGTCGCTGGGCTACCTGCACCGCTTTCCGCTGGACGTGGTCAAGATCGACCGCTCCTTCGTGAGCCGGATGGACCGCGACGGCCGCAGCGCGCAGCTGGTGCACGCCATCGTGAACCTTGCGCGCAACCTGCGGGTGAAGGTCGTCGCCGAAGGGGTGGAGACGCGCGAGCAGCTGGCCGCGCTGCGCGGGATGGGGTGCGACTATGCGCAGGGCTTTCTCTTCGCCGAGCCGCTGAACGAGGAGCGGATGGAGCGGATGCTCGCCTCCAATCCTCAGTGGTAGCCCACCGGAAGAGAAACATCAAGCGGAGGGCGCGGAGGAAAGAGAAGAGGACGCGGGGACCGGGAATCGGCTTCCGCGTCCTCATCTTCACCTTCGCACCATTCCTCCATCACCCGTTCACCCGTTCACCCGTTCACCCTCACCGGTGCTCGAAGCGCAGGGTGAGCAGCTCCACGGTGCCCACCGCGCCGGCGGAGCGCGCCAGGCCCAGGCCGTCGCGGTAGTGCGAGCCGGCGCGGATGGGGTCCTCGCCGTCGTACGCGATCTCGCCCAGCAGGTGGTGGCACTGCACCTGGCGCAGCACGTCGCCCGCGCGGGTGAAAGCGCGCACGGATTCGGCCAGCCGCGTGCGCGCATCGTTGCGGCGGCCGCGCGCCAGGTGCGCCAGCGCCGCCGCGAACCCGCCGACCGCGGCGAGATGGTCGTCCTTCATCCGCCGCCCCGCCCGCAGCGCCTCCGCCCCCGCGTGCTCCGCCTTCGCCAGTCGGCCCAGCCCCAGCAGCACGGCGGACCTGTTCGCCAGCAGCAGCGTGAGGTCGGCATCATCCACGATCGGGCCGGCCTTCTCGGCGGCGGCGATCTCGGCCAGCGCGGCCTCGTAGTCCCCGCGCAGACCCTTGAGGACGGCGAGGCCGAGGGCCGCGCGGAAGCGGGGGCCCGGGCCGGCGTCCCCCTCCCGCATGCGGCGGTACAGCGCCTCCGCCTCGTCCAGCCGGCCGGAGAGCAGCGCGGCGGCCGCAAGCTCGCCCAGCGCGTCCGCCTCGCCGTCCGCGGATCCGGCCTCCAGCGCCTGCGCGGCCGCGTGCTCGGCGGCGGTGCGGGCGGCGGGCCAGTCCGTCGCCAGGCGCGCGGCGGCCGCCTGCCCCGGCACCCCCTCCGCGGCGGGGCGCACGGGCGGAAAGAATCCGCCCGGGTACAGCGGCTCCACCGAAAGCCACGGGTGGGAAAGAAGCACGGGCGCGGCGTGGGGCATGGTCCTGATCGATGGATGGATGAAGACGACCGCGGCGCGGGCCGGGTGCCCGCGCCGCGGCTTTCGCGGGACCAGCCGTCGCGGTGAGAGTCGGCGCCGGTGCGCTCCGGGTCGTCGATGCCGCGCAGGCGGTTGCGTTTACGACCGCCTCAACAGGAGGAGGACCGGCGGCAAGATGCATGCACGCGGGCAGCTCAGCCGCCCTCGCGAGTCAGCTGCCCGCGCGAGGCTTGCGGGTGCGGCGGCGGGCCAGGCGCTCTTCGCGGCGCCGCTGGCCATCGGCCTGGCGGCGCTTTTCCTCGTCCGTCTCTGGCAGGATGGGCGGCACGCGGGCGGGGCGGCCCTGCTCGTCCAGCGCGACGAAGGTGGCGTAGCAGGTGTTGGTGTGCCGCTCGCTGCCGGTGATGGGGTTCTGCGCCATCACCCGCACGCCGATCTCCATGCTGGTGTTGCCGGTGAAGTTGACCGACGCGTGGGCGATCACCAGCTCGCCGATGTAGATGGGCTCGTTGAACTCCACCTCGTCGAAGCTCTTGGTGACCACCGGGCGGCCGGCGTGCTTCATGGCGCAGAACGCCGCCGCCCGGTCGATGAACCCCAGCAGCACGCCGCCGAACAGCGTGCCCGCCACGTTCTGGCTCTGCGGCTCCGCCAGGTCGGCGAAGGTGACCTGCGACAGGCGCACGGGCCGCGGCTCCGTGGGATCCGGCGGCGGCGTGTTAAGGTAGATCTCCACCGGGCGGATCATCCGCTTCGTCATCGTCCTCGGGCTCCGTCGTGGGCTGCGTGGTTCACGGGGCGCGGAAGATGGCGCCCGCGGCCCGCGGCGGAAAGCCCTTGCGCGTCACGCCGGCACCGGCTGCGCCGCCCGCGCCGCGAGCTGCCGGTACACCTCCTCCACCGCCTTCGCCGGTCCGCCGTACAGCCGCAGGCGCGTCCCCACGCCCCCCGGGCTGATGGTCAGCACGCGGAAGAACAGCACGCGGCCGGGCTGCAGGTGCTCGATCCGCGACCAGGGGATGAACAGCGGCGGATGACGAAAGCGGAACAGGCGCCACGGCCGCAGGTGCAGCCCCGCCGCGGCCACCTCCACCACCATGCAGCCGCCGTAGTTCACCGGCAGCGGAAACCACCCCCGCCGCAGGTCCAGCGACGCCATGTGGAACGATCTCACCGGCGCGCGGGCCATGCCTTCGGGCTCGCGGTACAGCCGCGCGAGCTCCCCCCACCCGCCGAACTCCGCGAGCCCGCCGGTGATCCCCAGCCACATCACGGTGAAGCCCAGGATCCACAGCGGCACGAACCAGATCAGAAAGGTCAGGGAATCGTTCATGGGCGGCTCGGGGATGGTGGGAGGAAGGAAGTGCCAGGGGAGGATACGCACCGACGCGGGCGGAAGTTACGTCGGGAGGCGCCGGCGCCCAATACGGAAGTGCGAGAGTGCGGAAGTGCGGAAGTGCGGAAGTGGCTACCGCGGGTCGTCGTGGGGCCCGGGGGCATCCACAAGTACCAGCACGACGTCGTTCACGTTGGTGCCGGTGGGGCCGGTGACGATCAGGTCCCCCGCGGCGCGCAGGAACGGGTACGCGTCGTTGCGGCGCAGCGCGTCGCGCGCGTCCAGGCCGGCGGCGTGGCCGCGGGCGACCGTGCCGCCGTCGGCAAAGGCGCCGGCGGCGTCGGTGGGGCCGTCCGTCCCGTCCGTGCCCATGGCGGCGGCGAGTACCCCATCCACCCCCTCCAGCTCGACCGCGGCGGCGAGCGCGAGCTCCTGGTTGCGCCCGCCGCGGCCGGCGCCCTGCACCGTCACCGTCGTCTCGCCGCCAAGGAGGAGGGCGAGGGGCGCGTCGGCGTCGGCGCGCGCGCTCATCGCCAGCTGCGCCACCTGCTCGCCCACGGAGCGGGCCTCGCCCTCCACGTCGTCCGCGACGATGCGGGCGCGGTAGCCCAGCCGCTCCGCCTCGCGCGCGGCGCCGGCGAGCGCGTCCTGGCTCGCCGCGATCACGTGGGCAGTGGCGCGCTCGAAGGCGGGATCGTACGGCTTCGGCGTCTCGTCCAGCTCCCCGTTGTCCCCCGCCTGCAGGTGCGCCAGGACGGCGGGCGGCGGCGTGATCCCGCGCGCCTCCAGCACGCCGAGCGCCTCCGCGTACGTCGTGGGGTCGGGGACGGTGGGGCCGGAGGCGATCACGTCCAGCGCGCCGCCCACCACGTCGGAGACGGCGAGGGTCACCACGCGCGCCGGGGCCGCCGCCCGCGCCAGCCACCCGCCGCCGATGCGCGACAGGTGCTTGCGGACCGTGTTGATCTCTTGGATGGTCGCGCCGGAGCGGAGGAGCGCGTTCGTCACCTCCCGCAGCTGCGTCAGCGAGACGCCGGACACCGGCGCCGGCCAGAGCGCGGACGCGCCGCCGGAGAGCAGGCAGAGGACGAGGTCGCGCGGCCCGGCCTCGCGCGCCAGGCGCAGCGCGTCGGACGCACCGGCCATCCCGCGCGTGTCGGGAACGGGGTGCGCGGCCTCCCACACCTCCATGCGCGGCAGATCGGCGCCGTGGCCGTCCTTCGTCGTGATCGTCCCGCCTTCGATCCGCTCCCCCAGCACCTGCAGCGCGCCCGCCGCCATCCCCGCCGCGGCCTTGCCGGCGCCGATCAGCAGGATACGACGGATGGACGAGAGGTCGATCTCCTCCGTCCCCGCGACCGTCAGCCGCTCGCCGTCGACGGCCAGCGCGCGCACCACGGCGGCGCGCGCGTCGGCGGCGGCGAGGGCGGCGGCCAGGATGGCGCGGGCGTCGTCGCGCAGGGGGCGGCTCATGGGACGGGGTTCAGGGGCGGGCCGCCGGTGAGCACCGCGTGGACGTTGCGCGCCGCCAGCACGGCCATGCGCGTGCGCGTCTCGCGCGTGGCCGAGCCCACGTGTGGCAGCAGGGTCACGTTCGGCAGATCCAGCAGGCCGGGGTGCAGGGCCGGCTCGCGCTCGTACACGTCCAGCCCGGCGCCGGCCAGCGGACCGTCACGCAGCGCATCTACCAGCGCCGCCTCGTCCACCAGCGCGCCGCGGGCCGTGTTGACGAGATAGGAACCCGGCTGCATCCGCCGCAGCGTGTCAGCATCGATCACGTGGCGCGTCTGCGGGGTGAGGGGCGCGTGCAGGCTCAGCACGTCGCTGCGGGCGATCAATCCATCGAAATCCACCCACTCCGCGCCGAGCGCCGCCTCCTCTCGCGCGGAATGGCGGGTGCGGGAGTGGTAGACGACCCGCATCCCGAACGGCGCCGCCCGCCGCGCCACCGCCTTGCCGATGCGCCCCATCCCGAAGATCCCCAGCGTCCTGCCGTGCAGGTCCGCGCCCAGGTAGTCCCAGAAGCCCCAGCCGTTGAATCGGCCCGCGCGCAGGCTGCGCTCCGCCTGCGGCAGCCCGCGCGCGGCGGAAAGGATGAGCGCCATCGCCAGGTCCGCCGTGGCGTCCGTCAGCACGTCCGGCGTGTTGGTGACGGCGATCCCGCGCGCGCGGCACGCGTCCCGGTCCACGTGCTCGTACCCGACGACGGCGTTGGCGACGATGCGCAGCCTCGGCGCGCGCCCGAGCAGATCGGCATCCACCCGGTCGGTAAGGAGGCAGAGCAGCGCCTCCGCGTCCGCCAGCGCATCGCGCCACCCTTCCGGGCCGCCGACGGACCCCAGCGGGCGCAGCAGCTCCAGCGCGGCGTCCGGCAGCGGAAAGGTAGTGACGATGCGCGGCATCATCCCACCGGCTTTTCCCAGAGGCTGATCCCCGCGCCCGCCAGACCCAGCAGGGCGTGCTCGCGGATGCTCATCTCCGTGAACCCCAGTGCCCGGACGACGGGGTGCACGGCCAGGCGGCGGCGCTGAAAGGCCGTCCGCAGCGCCGCGATCCCCCGTCCGCCCAGCCACACCTCCACCGCGTCCAGCGCCTCCCGCGCCAGCCCCTGCCGCCGGTGCGCGGGGTGGATCATCAGCATTCCCAGCAGCGCCCGGTCCGGCCCCGGGTTCCCCGCCCACCAGCCGACCGCCCCCACGTCCTCGCCCGTGTCGATCCGCGTGAGCACCGCCACCTGCCGCCCCCACGTCTGCTCGCACGAGCGAAGCTCCTGCGCCCCCGCGTCCGGCGCCGGCCGCGGCTGCCCGGTGAGCGCGGTAAAGTGGTCGGCGCAGGCCTCGAACACGCGCTGCAGGCGGTCCTCGTCCCCCGCGCCCAGCGCGCGGATGGCCAGGCGGGCGGTCTCGATGTCGATGGGCGCGGTGGGCGCGGCGCTCACGGTTCCCGTCGTGCGGGTGGATGGATGCCGCATCCCCGCGGCGTCCGGATCGGGGAAGTTGCCCCGGGGCTCCCACGGGGTCAAGTTGGTGGCGCCCGTCCGGTGGATGCCCGAGGGGCAGATGCGAAAGCCGCGTGGCGCGGGAAACGATCGCCCGCCATTCCCCATTCCCTGTTCCTGTTCCCTCACATGCAGCTTGAGTCCGCCCACTACATGCGGACGGGCGACCTAGTGCGCCACGACGGCGGCCGGACGGGGACCGTGGTAGAGGCCATGACCCTGTGGGCCACCGTCCGCTGGGACGACGGGGGCGCCGACGAAGAGGTGGAGCAGCTGGACCCGCGCATCGTGGTGACCGAGCGGGCGACGCGGGAGTAGACGGGGAGCACGATCTGCACCCTGCTACCGTCGCAGTGTAATTCTTTCGTAAAAACGCTGGCGCACAACGACTTGGGTGTGTTACAATGGAGGAGATTTCCCCTCCAGAAGGACATCCGATGATCCAGAAGTACCAGCCGGCCGCCGAGGCGGCCCGGACGGTTCTCATCGTCGAGGACCAGATCGAGATGCGCGCCATCGCCGCCGCCTACCTGGAGCGCCAGGGCTACCGCGTGCTGGCCACCGACAACGGCGCCGAGGCCGTGCGCCTGTCGCGCGCGGAGCAGCCGGACCTGATCTTCATGGACGTCTCCATCCCCGGGATGGACGGCATCCGCGCCACCGCCGAGCTCAAGCGCGACCCGGCCACCCGCGGTATCCCCGTCGTCATCGTCACCGCGCACCCGTACGGCTCCGTGGGCAAGCGGGCGGTGGACGCGGGGTGCGACGGATGGCTCAACAAGCCGTGCGACCCGCGGCGCCTGCTGCAGGAAGTGCAGCGGCGGGTGGGCGCCCCCAACTGACGCTCCCCGCGACCGGATGAGCTTCATCGACCCGAGCTGGTGCGCGCGCATCAACGCGCACCGCGCTTCCCCGCCGGAGTCTGTCCCGCCATCCGCCGCCGCGCCATCCCAGCCGCCCGCTCCCCCGCTCAGGCGGCGCGAGATCCCGTCCGTGCACGTCTGCGAGCTGTGCGGCACGACGATGTACGACCACAACTGCAAGATCGTCTGCCCCAACTGCGGCTACAAACGCGACTGCAGCGACCCGTGAGGTGCCACCCGGCTCCCCCGCTCGCGACGTACGCGTAGTCATCTCCCCCCCGGCTTCCTTCTTCCCTTGCGTCGGGTGAACGGAAAGATTTATCATATCTCCATAGCATACAATCATGTTTGTATACAAATACGATTGTATGCATCTTTAGAACTGGGAGGGTGAAGGCAAAGATGCGTGATCCTGACCTGATCATTGACCGGGAAGGTGAGCAGCAGCGCCTTGCTGATCTGCTGGAGAGGGGGCAGCAGCAACTCGTACTGGTGTACGGCCGCCGCCGCGTGGGCAAAACGCACCTGCTGGGACGCGCCTGGGGGGATGTGCCGGCATTCTACTTTACGGCCGCGGAAACCACCCCCGCCCAGAACCGCGAAGCGCTGCTCACCGCCTTCGCAGAGTGGTCGGGTGAATCGATCCACACGGAGGATTATCCCACCTGGCGCAGCGTGTTCAGGCTGCTGCTGGACTTTCGCTCACCCGAGCCGCTTGTCGTTACCCTGGACGAGTTCCAGTACCTGGGTGAAAACCTGGGAGAGCTGAAGGGGGTCGCGTCGGAGCTGAACGCAGCGTGGGAGACACGGCGCCCCCAGCGGCCGCTGGTCTTTGTGCTGGCTGGATCGGCGGTTCGCACCCTCGAAGCCCTGAACGAGGGTGGTTCGCCTTTGTACGGGCGTTTCGCGTGGCAGTGCCGGCTGCGCCCTTTCAACTACTGGTTCGCGGGAGAGCTCGCCGGGTACACCGACTTCCGCGAGCGTGCGTATACGTATGGAATCTTCGGCGGCACACCACGCTACCTGAGCGCCATCAACCCCTCGAAATCGGTGGCGGAGAATGCCAGGTCGCTGATGCTCCACCCCGCGGGCGAGGTCCGGGAGCTCGTCCGGACCGCGCTGCTGCAGGAGCAGGGGCTACGAGACATTCCCAAATACGTGGCCATCCTGCGCGCGATCGGCCGCGGGCGCACTGAGCTCAACGAGATCGCCCAGGCCGCGGGGCTGGAGGCAGACACCGCCCTGCGTGACAAGCTGGACCGGCTGATGGAGCTCGACTACGTGCACGCCGGCCGCAACCTGGGCGCCAAGCCCAACGAGCGGTTCCGCTATCGAGTGGCCGATCCCGCCTTTCGCTTCTACTACGACTTTGTGGCCCCCCTCGAAAGTGTGCTGGCCACGCAGGATCCGGCCATGGTGTGGGAGCGCCACATCGCCCCCAACTTGGACGCCTATATGGGACTCATTTTCGAGGGGATCGTCGAGGAAGCGTACTACCGTCTGCAGGGCCAGCTGGAGCTTCCACTGGTGCGCGAGTGGGGGCGGTGGGAGGGGGTAGACCGCAGGCGGGCGCCGCTGGAGATCGACGTGGCCAGCATCCTGATGGACAGGCGCGTGCTGACGGGCGCGATCAAGTGGTGCCGCGATGCTGTGGACGTGGAGGTGCACACGCGGCATATGGACATGCTCGACCGGCTGTCACAGGCCGGAGTCGCGTGGGCGCACGAGGCAAAGAAGCCGAAGTCGCCGCTCCTGTATGTAGCCGCGAACGGGTTTACGGATCGGTTCGTCCGGGCCGCCAGGGCCACGCGTGACGAGGTTTACCTCTGGACCCTGAATGACATCTTTCAGCCGCTGCCGCCACACGGCGCGTAAGAGAAAGGCATACAATCATGATTGTATGTAAACATGATTATACGCCTCCGGGCTGGCTCAGGAGAGAGAATCCGACATCAATCCTCCGCGTCCCCCAGCAGCCGCTCTACGATCACCACGTCGCGCCAGGCGCCGTCCAGCCTGGCGTGGCGCGCGTAGGTGCCCACCTCGCGAAAGCCGTGGCGCGCGCAGAGGCGGCGCGACGCCTGGTTCTCGGGAAAAATTCTCGACAGCACCTTCCATAGCCCGGCTGCCTCGCACGCGGGGAGGAACGCGGCCAGCAGCGCGTCGCCCACGCGGCGGCCGCGGGCGCTGGCGGCGACGTACACCGAGAACTCGGCGATCCCCACGTAGCACTCGCGCGGACGGTACGCCGACGCGGCCACCCATCCCACCACCCGCCCCTCCGCCTCCGCGACCAGCACGGGGTGGCGCGGATCGCCCAGCCAGCCGCGCACGTCGTCCGGGGTGCGCTCGCGCGTCTCGAAGGTGGCCGTGCGCCCGCGGATACCCTCGTTGTAGATGGCGGTGATGGCGGGCACGTCGTCCGCGGCCGCGGGGCGGACGAGAACGGCGGAGGCGGCGTCGGTCATGGGTGGATGGAGACGGGTGAGCGGATGGGCGGTGAGCCCGCCAGGAGGACGGCGGCGCTCGCGGCCAGGCAGGCGGCCAGCAGCGTCCACAGCACCGGCGTGTAGCCGCCGCCGGCGGCGTACAGCACGCTGGCGCCCACGGGCGCGGCGGCGCGGGCCAGGGCAAGGAACATCGCCAGCACCCCGCTGATGCGCCCGTACTCCAGCGGCCCGTAGTACTCTGCCAGCAACGCCGCGCGGGCGGGGGTGATCGCGCCGAAGCCCGCGCCGAACAGGGCCACGCACGCCCACACCCACACCTCGCCGCCGTCCGCCATCAGCGCCGCGATGCCCAGCGCCTGCAGCAGGAAGATGGATGCGGTAACGGCGGCGCGCGGCCAGCGGCTTCCCAGCGGGGTGAAGATGAGGCGGCCGGGGAGCGCCATCAATCCCACGGCGCCCATCGCCGCGCCCGCGAACGCCGGCGCGTAGCCGCGCTCCAGCAGCAGCGGGATCAGGTGCACCGCCAGCGCCGTCGTCGTCAGCGACGAGAGCGCGAAGGCGATGGTCAGCCAGCGGAACGACGCGCCGCGGATCGCCACGTCCGCGGGAACGCCGGGAGAGATGACGGATGCGCCGCGGCTGTCGTCATCCACCCCCGGGCCGCCATCCGGGAGCAGTCCCAGATCTTCCGGGCGGCGGCGGAGAAGGAGCGCGTGGGGGACGATCGTCGTCACGGCGAGGATGACGGCGAGCCAGACGAGGGCGCGCCGCCACTCGTACGCCTCCACCAGCCACGTGGCCAGCGGGACGAAGATCACGCTCGCGAAGCCCGCGACGAAGGTCAGCAGGGTGAGCGCGCGGCCGCGCTGGCGGTGGAACCAGCTGGCCACCACGGCGAACGCGGGCTCGTACAGCACCGCCGCCATCGCCAGCCCCAGTCCCGCCCAGATGGCGTAGAACGCGGCGAGCCCGTCCGTCGCCGCCCACGCCAGCAGCAGCAGCGCGGCGAGGATGGAGCCGGCCGTCATCAGCCCGCGCGCGCCGTGGCGGTCCACCCAGCGCCCCGCCGGGATCGCCGCGAAGCCGGAGACCAGCGACGCGAGCGAGAACGCGCCCGTCATCGCCGTGCGCGACCACCCCAGTTCCGCCTGCATCGGCGCCAGAAAGACGGGAAAGGCGTACTGCAGCACGCCGTACGACACCGTCTCCGTCACCGCGAGCACGGCGACCAGCACCCAGCCGTAGTACGGCCGCGAACGCGCGGCGGGAGGCGCCGACGGTTCGGCGCCTCCCGGGCGAGCCGCGGGTGCGGCGGTGCTCACCCGCAGCAGCCTCCGCCCTGCGCGGCAGCCAGCACCGGCAGGCCCGACCCGCAGCCGGACGCGATCCCGCACGACCCGGCCACCGGCTCGTGCGCGGCCCCCGCCTCGTCCTGCACGGAGCAGCACCCGGAGCCGCCCAGGTCCGTGGAGCACACGCCCGTCTCCGGCAGCACCAGCTCCACGTTGTGCGCCGACTCCAGGTCGCCGGCCAGCGCCGCCGCCACGGAGCGCACCTGCTCGTAGCCGGTCAGCAGCAGAAAGGTGGGCGCGCGGCCGTAGCTCTTCATCCCCACCACGTAGAAGTCGCGCTCCGGGTGCGACAGCTCCTCGAACCCGTGCGGATACACGGTGCCGCACGAGTGCAGGTTGGGGTCGATGAGCGGCGCCAGCGCGACGGGCGCCTCAAGCCACGGGTCCAGCCCCGTGCGCAGCTCGCGCAGCATCTCCAGGTTCGGCCGGAAGCCGGTCGCCACCACCAGCTCGTCCACCGGGCCGATCACCGCCTCGCCCTCTCCCTGGACCACGATGCCGCGCTCCGTCTCCACCAGCCGCATCGTCCGGAAGCCGCTCACCAGCTTGACCTCGCCGCCGTCGAGCAGCTTGCGGATGCGGGTGCCCAGGCTGCCGCGCGCGGGGAGCCTGTCCTTCTCCCCGCCGCCGAACAGCAGGCCGGGCTCGGTGCGGCGGATGGCCCAGACGACCTCCGTCCCCGGCTCCTGACGCGCCAGGGCGGCCAGCTCCAGCAGTGCGTTGAAGGCCGAGTGCCCGCTCCCCACGACGAGCGTCCGCCGGCCGGCGTAGCGGGCGCGCTCGCGCCCCAGCACGTCGGGGATGCCGTAGTGGATGCGGTGCGCCATCTCCGGCTCGCCCTCCACCGGCAGGCCGCTGGCGCCCATGGGATTGGGCGATTCGTACGTCCCCGACGCGTCGATCACGGCGCTGGCCAGCAGGCGCTCGCTGCGCCCGTCCGCCGTGCGCACCACCAGCTCGAAGGGCGCCCGCTCGCGGCCGGCCGTCTTCACCTTGTCGTAGCCGCGGCGCGAGACGGCCTCCACGCGGCGGCCGGTGCGGACGTGTGGGGCGATCTGCGGCAGGGCGGCCAGCGGCGCCAGGTAGCGCTCCACCAGCTCGCCGCCGGTGGGGAGGGCGTCGCCGTCCGGCTCCGTCCATCCCGCGGCTTCCAGCATGGTCCGCGCGGCGGGGTCCACCAGGTACTTCCAGGGGGAGAAGAGGCGGACGTGCGACCAGCGGCGGATGCTCGCGCCGACCTCGTCCCCCGCCTCCAGCACCACCGGCGTGATCCCCCGCGCCACCAGGTGCGCCGCCGCCGCCAGGCCGATCGGCCCCGCGCCGATCACCGCCACCGGGAGCTCCGCTCCGCCCACGCGCTGCACGTCCATCGGCCCGCCCCTCTGATCAAGTTTTGTTGATTGGTAGCGGCGAAGAAAAGCGACCCTCCGGCCGCGCATCGCCACCACACTGCTGCATCGATAATACATCAGTGGATTTTGATGTGTCAAGGATGATGATGGCGTTCGCGGCGACGAACCGGCATCGAACTGCGTCCGCGAGGCGCCCCCTCTCCCGACCTCTCCCCCAAAAAACCCTGGGGGAGAGGAGAATTCGATCCCGCTCCGACTGCCAGAGGCTCGCGTCCTCACTTTCGATGCATCCCGATCCATCCCTGTCCCAACCTCCCCCCAGGGGTTTTTGGGGGAGGTCGCGAGGCGACGAGCGGGTGGGGGCGCCGCGGACGCAGCGCCATGCTGGTCGCAGCGGGATCGAATTCACCCTTCCCCCACGCAGTTGGTGGGGGAAGGGCCGGGGATGGGGGGCGACCCACCATCCCGCACCAGAGCCTCCGAAGCAGCTGAATGCCAGCGTGGAGGGGGCCTGCGGCGCGCGACCCTAGGCGCTCCGCGAGCCTTTGCGACGTTAATACCCTCTCCCGCTTGCGGGAGAGGGTGCGAGCCTAAGCGAGCGGGTGAGGGCTCTTGACATAGGGGGAGGGGGTACACTAGACTTGAGTCGGCAGGTAGGGTGTGGGGGTATCGAACGCACCGCGGTGGCGCGGAGATCGCGCGGCGGAGCGGGGCACACGGAGGGAACCGATGAGCGCAATCGAATGGATGGTGGTCGTGGCGGGGATCGCGGCGATCGCCTGGGTGAACTGGTACTTCTTTCTCTCGCACGGACCCGCCGCGCAGGCGGCTGCGGTCGCGGGCGGAGTGCAGGAGGTGACCATCGCGGTGCAGAGCGGCTATTCGCCCGCGCAGGTGCGGGTCAAGCGCGGCGCGCCCGTGCGGCTGGTGTTCGATCGGCAGGAAACGTCGGGGTGCTCGGAAGAGGTGGTGATCCCCGAGTTCGGCATCCGCCGCTTTCTCCCGGCCTTTCAGAAGACGACGGTCGAGATCACGCCGCAGAAGGCCGGCACGTTCGACTTCACCTGCGGCATGAGCATGCTTCGCGGCAAGCTCACCGTGGAGGAATGAAGGGATAGATCCATGTCTACCACGATGCACACCGAACACCACGCGCCGCCGGCCGGCGAAAAGGTCACCATCCCGGTCTCGGGGATGACCTGCGCGGCCTGCTCGGGACGCGTGCAGCGGGCGCTGGAGAAGCACCCCGGCGTGAACGCCGCCGCCGTCAACCTGATGCTGAAGGAGGCGACGGTCGACTTCGATCCCGCCGCCACGTCGCCGGACGCGCTGGTGGCGGCCATCCGCTCCACCGGCTACGAGGCCGCGCTCCCGGAGCCCGAGCAGAGCGCGTTCGCCGAGCAGCAGGCGCAGGACCGCGCGCACGACGAGGAGTTCCGCGACCTGCGCCGCAAGGCCGGCGTCAGCTTTGCCGTCGCGCTGATCGCCATGCTCGTCTCCATGCCGCTGATGGCGGGCGGCGAGCACGCGCACGGCGCCACCGTCGATCCGTTCATGCGCTGGGCGATGGCGTGGCTGAACCCCGCGCTGGAGTCCGCGCTCCCCTGGCTGTACCAGGTGCCGCGCGCCGTGCTGAGCTACGGCCTGCTGGCGATGACGGTGGGGATCATGGCGTGGGCGGGGCGTCACTTCTACACGCGGGCGTGGGCGGCTTTCCGCCACCGCTCGGCGGACATGAACACGCTCATCGCCATCGGCACCGGCGCGGCGTTCGTGTACTCCGTCGCGGCCACGGTGGCGCCCGGCTTCTTTCTGGCGCGCGGCGTTCAGCCGGACGTGTACTACGAGGCCGTCGTCTTCATCATCGCCCTCATCCTGATGGGGAACGCGATGGAGGCGCGGGCCAAGCGCCAGACCTCCGCCGCGCTCCGTGCGCTCGCCCACCTGCAGCCGAAGACCGCGCGCGTGCTCCGCGGCGCGGCAGAGGCGGACGTGCCGGTGGAAGAGGTGCGGCACGGCGACACCGTCGTGGTCCGCCCCGGCGAGCGCATCCCCGTGGACGGGCAGGTGGTGAGCGGGAGCAGCGCGGTGGACGAGTCCATGCTGACCGGCGAGTCGCTCCCCGTGCAGAAGGGCGCGGGCGACCGGGTGATCGGCGGCACCATCAACCGCACCGGCGCGTTCCGCTACACGGCGACCACGCTGGGCGCGGCGAGCGTGCTGGCGCAGATCGTCCGGCTGATGCGCGAGGCGCAGGGCTCGCGCGCGCCCATCCAGCGGCTGGCGGACCGCATCAGCGGCATCTTTGTCCCCGTGGTGCTGCAGATCGCCGTCGCCACCTTCGTCATCTGGTTCGTCGCGGCCCCCACGGCGCCGGGGGTGCGCGCGTTCGCGGCGGCCGTGGCGGTGCTCATCATCGCCTGCCCGTGCGCCATGGGGCTGGCGGTGCCCACGGCGGTGATGGTCAGCACCGGCAAGGGCGCCGGGGCCGGCGTGCTGATCAAGGGCGGCGAGGCGCTGCAGCGTGCCGGCGGCCTGACCACGGTCGTGCTCGACAAGACGGGCACCGTCACCGAGGGCCGCCCCACGGTCACGGAGCTGGCCCTGGCGTCCGGCGCGCCCGTGGATTCGGCCGACGAGCTGCTGCGCCTGGTCGCCTCCGTGGAGTCCTCGTCCGAGCACCCGCTGGCCGACGCCATCGTGCAGCACGCGAAGGGGCGCGGGATCGCGCTCGTGGATGCGGACGGCTTCGAGTCGGTGACGGGGCGGGGCGCGGTGGGGGTGGTGGAAGGGCGGATGGTGGCCATCGGCAACGCCCTGCTGATGGAGGACTACGGCATCTCGTCCGCGGCGCTCCAGGCGGATGCGGACCGGCTCGCCGCGGCGGGTCAGACGCCGATGTACGTGGCGGTGGATGGCGGGCTGGCCGGGCTGGTCGCCGTCTCCGATCCCATCAAGGCAACGTCGCGCGCCGCCATCCGCCGCCTGCGGGGGATGGGCCTGGAGGTGGTGATGCTGACGGGCGACAACCGCCACACGGCGGACGCCGTCGCGCGCGAGGCGGGGATCGAGCGCGTGGTCGCCGAGGTGCTGCCCGACGGCAAGCTGGCGGAGATCCGGCGGCTGCAGGCGGAGGGAAAGGTGGTGGCGATGGTGGGCGACGGCATCAACGACGCCCCCGCGCTGGCCCAGGCGGATGTGGGGATCGCCATCGGCACCGGGACGGACGTGGCCATGGAGGCCAGCGACGTCACGCTGATGCGCGGCGACCTGAACGGCGTGGCGGCGGCCATCGAGCTCTCGCGCCGCACCATGCGGACGATGAAGCAGAACCTGTTCTGGGCCTTCGTCTACAACGTCGTCGGCATCCCCATCGCCGCGGGGATCCTGTACCCGGCGTGGGGCCTGCTCCTTTCGCCGATCCTGGCGAGCGCCGCCATGGCCTTCAGCTCGGTGAGCGTGGTGTTCAACAGCCTGCGCCTGCGCCGGGTGCGCCTGGCGTGACGCGGGGGCTGAGTTCGCCGTATTGATCTCGAGGAGGGCACGATGCAGCGCTTCATTCCGGGACAGCGTATGGCTGTGATCACCACCCTCGTCCTCTCCGCCTGCAGCGGCGACCGAGAATCGGCGGCGTCTCGCGACAACGAGACGCCGCCCGCGACCGCGGTGCAGGAGACCGTAGCGACGCAGGCCGCCCCCGCAGCGCAGGAGACTGTCGCGCCGCCGCCCGCCGTCGTGGCGCGGGAGACCGCGACGACGATCCCACCCACGGCGAGCGTGCAGGTTGTGACGGACGCCACCTTCCAGGCGGAGGTGGTTGACGCGAAAGGGCTGGTGCTGGTGGATTTCCGCGCCGCGTGGTGCGGCCCCTGCCGGATGATTCGTCCCGTTGTGGAGCAGATGGCGCGCGAGTACACCGGACGCTTGAAGGTGACCAGCCTGGACGTGGACGCAAACCAGGAGACGGCGTCCCACTACAAGGTGAAGTCGCTCCCAACCTTGCTGCTGTTCAAGGATGGAAAGCCGGTGGACGAGGTGATCGGTCCCGTCGCGCGTGCGGAGCTCGAGCGGAAGATCCAGGAGCACCTGTAATCTCTTCGTGGGAAGCAGATCGAGACTTGCTTGTATAGGGGGTAGCCCTATACGGCGTGATCCATTAGATTTGGAGCAGAGAGCGCCGGAATCCACCGGCGCAAGCCGAACTGGAGCGATCATGCAGCATACGACGACGGGCCACCCGCAGGCGGTGACGGACGCGGACTTCGCGGAGCAGGTGGAGGGCGCGAGCGAGCTGGTGCTGGTGGATTTTGGTGCCGACTGGTGCGGCCCCTGCCGGATGATGGAGCCCACCGTCCACGCGCTGGCCACCGAGTACGCCGGGCGCGTGAAGGTGGTGACGATGGATTCGGACGCCAACCAGCAGACCGTGGCGCGCTACAACGTCCGCTCGCTGCCCACCTTCATGCTGTTCAAGGGCGGCAAGCCGGTGGACCAGGTAATCGGCGCGGTGCCCCGCCCGGTGCTGGAGCGCAAGATCCAGGAGCACGTCTGACCGTTCGACGCTTCGCGGCCGGCGGGCGCACCCCGCCCGCCGGCCGCGCGTCATCCATCCAATCATCGATCGGGAGAGGCTTGATGACGGCGAGCGAGAACGAGGGGGATATCGCGGTATCGGCTGCCTGCGGGTGCGGCGTGGAGCACGGCGACGAGGAGCACGGGCGCAGGGCCCATGCGGTGGACGCCGGCGTAAAGGACCGCAACCTCAAGCGCCTGCGCCGCATCGAGGGGCAGATCCGCGGCCTGCAGCGCATGGTGGAAGAGGACCGCTACTGCGCCGACATCCTCACGCAGATCTCGTCCGTGCACGAGGCGCTGCGCTCCGTGGGACGCGAGCTGGTGCGCAACCACCTGAAGCATTGCGCCGCCGCCGCCATCCGCAGCGAAGAGCCCGAGTCCGCCGAGAAGATGTACGACGAGCTGGTGGACATGATGTTCAAGCACGTGCGGTAACGCCGCGGGCCGCGCCCGCGGCCGGAGGCCGGAAGCCCCGTTCGGCGAGCGCAAGCGAGCCGAACGGGGCTTCGACGTTTATCCGACCACACGCACCCGATCCGTCATTCGCCCGCCCGGGCGGGGCCGGACGATCGACGGCGCCGCATACCCTTCACCCCCCCATCGCGAACCCCGGCCGTCGCGCGCTACATTGTCCCTGAACGAAGGTTCGACTACGGCCAGAGGATGTGGATGGCGGAGACGAGGATCTTTCAGGAGGCGCCGGGGGTCACGCGGATCGACCACGGCTGGGGCGGGCCCGGGTTCATCGCGTCGTACCTGGTGGAGGACGGCGGCGAGCTGGCGCTGATCGAGGCGGGCCCCGCGTCCACGCTGGATGCGCTGCTGGCGGGGATCCGGGCCGCCGGGCACGATCCCGCGGAGCTGTCGCACATCCTGCTGACGCACATCCACCTGGACCACGCCGCCGGCGCCGGCCAGCTCGCCCGCATCGCGCCGGGCGCGGCGGTGCACGTGCACCCGCTTGGGGCGCCGCACTTGGCGGACCCGTCTCGGCTGCTGGCCAGCGCCGCGCGCCTGTACGGCGACATGATGGATGCGCTGTGGGGCACCATGCTCCCCGTCTCCGCCGGGCGCATCCGCACCCCCGGGGACGGCGAGGCGATCCGGGTCGGCGGGCGGTCGCTGGTGGCGCTGGAGACGCCGGGCCACGCCGCGCACCACTTCGCCTTTCACGACCCCGATTCCGGACTGGTCTTCACCGGCGACGTGGGCGGCATCCGGCTGGGGCGCGCGCGGCACGTGCGCCCGCCCACGCCGCCGCCGGAGGTGGATACGCCCGCGTGGCTGGCCAGCATCCACCGGCTGCGGGCGCTGGAGCCGCGGATGCTGCTCCCCACCCACTTCGGGGGGATCGACGACGTCGCGTGGCACCTGGACGACCTCCAGGCGCGCCTGGTCGACTGGACGCGCCTGGCCGACGGGCACGCCGACCCCGAGGCGCTCACGGACCTGCTCCGCGGGCGCGCCGACGCCGACCTCCTGGCCGCCACGGGGGATGCGGACCTGGTGCGCCGCTACGCGCAGTCCATTCCGTACGACATGATGGCCACCGGCCTGCTGCGCCAGGCCCGCCGCCGCGCCGAGGCCCCCGCGCGCGCCTGACATCCGGAAGGCACGGATGCGCCGTAAGAAGGAGCGTGGCGCGATTGCATCTACGCGCGCTCGAATTCTCCCCCTCTCCCGCGCAGCGGGGGAGGGGGGCGGGGGGAGGGGGCTCCGTCCGACGCATCTGGATGTGATCCGTCGCGCCGCGATCCATCGGCCACCCGACCCGGGCGAGCGGAGGGGGCGCCTGCGGGCCGCCGCAGGATCCTGATCATCGTCATCCATCATCCCGATCTCATTCTCTTCCGATGCTCCCCGAACCCGCCTCGCCGCCGCCCGACGACCACGTCCGCCTCTCCGAGGTGATCTCGGCGCTGTCGTACGCACTGGACCTGACGGAGGGGCAGCCGGAGGGGCATTCCGTGCGCACCTGCCTGATCGGGATGCGCATCGGGCGGGAGATCGGGCTGGACGCCCAGGCGCGGTCGTCGCTGTTCTACGCGCTGCTGCTCAAGGACGCCGGCTGCTCCAGCAACTCCGCCGCGACCTGCGAGCTGTTCGGCGCGGACGACCAGGTGGTCAAGCAGACGTGGAAGACGGTGGACTGGTCCAGCCGCCTGCAGTCCATCGGCCACGTGGTGCGCAACGTCCGCCCCGGCGAGTCGCTGGTGATGAAGGCGAAGCAGGTCGCCGGCTTTACGAAGCAGGAGGCGCCCGGCACCGAGCTCGTCCGCACCCGCTGCGAGCGCGGCGCCGACATCGCGCGCATGCTGGAGATGACGGACGAGACCGCCGCCGCCATCCGCGCCCTGGACGAGCACTGGGACGGCCGCGGCATTCCCGTGGGGATGCGGGGCGACGAGATCCCGCTGCTGGCGCGCATCGCCTGCCTGGCGCAGACCGTGGAGATCTTTCACTCCGCCCACGGCCTGGAGACCGCCTTCGCGGTGGCGGGCGACCGCGCCGGGCGCTGGTTCGACCCGGAGCTGGTGCGCGCGCTGCGGGGGCTGCGCGCGGACGGCGCCTTCTGGGCCGGGCTGGCCGGCGACTGCCGCGCGCAGGCCGCCGCGCTGGAGCCCGCCGACCGCGTGCAGGTGGCCGACGGCGACCGGCTGGACCGCATTGCCCACGCCTTTGCCCGGGTGATCGACGCCAAGTCGCCCTACACCTACCGCCACTCCGAGGGCGTGGCGACGTACGCGGACGCCGTGGGGCGCGTCCTGGGCTTCGGCGCGGAGGGGCTGCGCGACCTGCGCCGCGCCGCCCTGCTGCACGACGTGGGCAAGCTGGGCGTCAGCAACCGCATCCTGGACAAACCGGGAAAACTGACGGAAGAAGAGTTTGCCGTGGTGCGCCGGCACCCGGAGTACAGCTACCGCATCCTGGCGCGGGTGGCCCCGTTCCGCGCCCTGGCCGAGACCGCGGCCTCGCACCACGAGCGGATGGACGGGCGCGGCTACCACCGGGGCATCCCGGCCGGCACCCTGGCCCCGGCCGCGCGGGTGCTGGCGGTGGCCGACGTGTGCGACGCCCTTTCCGCCGAGCGTCCGTACCGCGCCGCCATGCCCCGCGAGCGGGTGCTGGAGATCATGCGAGGCGACGCCGGGCCCGCCCTGTGCCCCGAAAGCTTCGCGGCGCTGGAGGAGGCGCTTCGCGCGCGGCCGGAGCTGGGAAGGGAACCCCGGATGGAATTTGTGACGTCGCAATAGGTGCGTGCGAGTCATTCCCCCATTGCGTCCGGCCAGGCAGTTACGCGGGGGTGTACGGAATATGCGTACAGGGTTCGGCGTGAGGGGTGTGTATCAGGCGTAAGTTGTGGTGGAGGTGTGTTTTGCGGGGAACGCGGCCGCCACGCGGGGGTACCCATCGCCCGGCACGCAACGGGTGTTTCTGCCCGCGCGGGCCCGGGGGGTTCGCGCGCCTTGACAGCGGGTATCGTGTACCGCACCTTACCGCCGAAGCCTGCCAGGGGACTCGCGTTCGGTTGCCGGATGTCGGGATCGCACTTCCTCCGTCATGCGCATTGCCCGGGCGCGTGACGGAGTTTCGATCTAACGTTCGCTAACCGGTCAGAATCGGGAAGGGCCGTTCGTTACGGACTCCGGAGCGCGAAAGTTTCCCTGCCGCGTCCGCCGGGGGCGCAACCGTCTAGATCCACGCGGAGGAAGGGCATGTTCAACAAGCTGGTGGCATCGGAGGGCCGGAAGAACACCGGCTTCTGGTCCCCGAAAAACATCGTCATCTCGGGTGTCCTTCACCTCGTCCTGGTGGGCGGGCTGGTGGCGGCCGGGGTGGAGGCGGACCAGCGCCGCCAGAGGAGCGAGGAGCTGGTCGACTTCGTCGAGATCGAGGAAGAGAAGACCAAGGAGCCGGAGCCGGAGAAGCCCAAGGAGCCGGAGCCGCCGCCACCCGAGCCGGAGCCCGAGACCCCGCCGCCGGTGGTCAAGGGCACCCAGATGCTGGTGCCGCCCGAGGAACCCCCCCCGACGATCGCGCCGCCCAGCGCGAACGAGCAGGCGGTGAACGCCGAGGACTTCAGCGGCCAAGGCCCCGAAGGCGGCGTTGCCAAGGGCGTGGAAGGCGGAGTGGCGCAGAGCACGGTGGAGCGCGAGGCGCCGGCGGACGAGGGCACGTACGAGCTGTCTGCCGTGGAGGAGCTGCCCCGGCCCACCAACTCGAGCGACTTCCAGCGCCAGCTGGCCCGCAACTACCCGCCGCTGCTGCGCGACGCGGGCGTCACGGGCACGGTGCAGGTGCGCTTCCGCGTGCTGGAGGACGGCCGCGTGGACGCGGAGAGCATCCAGATCACCAACAGCACGCACGAGCAGTTCAACGAGCCCACCACGCGCGCGGTGCGCGCGCTGCGGTTCCGCCCGGCCAAGGTGAACGGGCGTCCGGTAAAGGTGTGGGTGGAGCAGCCCATTCAGTGGACGGTTGCCCGCTGAGGCGGGCGGGCTGCGGATGACGGTGGCCGCGCGCGACGGAGACGCGCGGCGCACCCCGGCGGTTCAGGGACCGACGAGGTACGGGAGACCGGTGCGGACGGGGCCGCGCCGGAACGGAGAGGACAACATCAAACGGATGGCGCAGGCGCGCTGAGGAGAACGCAGAAATGGATTTCGCAAAGATCTGGGAAGATACGGGGATGATCAACCGGGGGATCGTGATCTTCCTCATCCTCATGAGCATCGCCTCGCTGACGGTGGCGATCTGGAAGTGGCTGATCTTCCGCCGCATGGCCAGGGACACCAAGCAGTTCGCGCCGGCGTTCTCCAGCGCCCTCGAGAGCGACAACATCCCCGAGGCCCTTGCCCTCGCGGACCAGTACCCCAAGAGCCACGTGGCCCGCGTGCTGGGCGAGGCCCTGCGCGAGGTTGCGCCGCTGCTGAACGACCCGCGCGCCGCCGGCGCCGCCATCGTGAGCTGCGAGCGCTCCGTGGAGCGCGAGCAGATCCTGCTGGCCAACGAGCTCAAGCAGGGCCTGGGCATCCTGGCCACCATCGGCGCCACCGCGCCGTTCGTGGGGCTGCTGGGCACCACGCTGGGCATCGTGAACTCGTTCATGGGCATGGCCGAGCAGGGCGGCGGCCTGGAGGCCGTGTCCAGCGGTATCGCCGAGGCCCTGATCGCCACGGCCATCGGCCTGGTGGCGGCCATCCCGGCGGTGTGGCTGTACAACTACTTCACGGCCCGCCTGGACACGCTGTTCTCGGAGCTGGCCTACGCCGGCCGTGAGATGATCGACTGGATGATGACGCGTCAGGCCCGCCGCGAGGTGGGTGTCGGCGGCGCCAACTACGGAGGCTGACCATGGCAGGAGGCTTTGGCGGAGGCGCCTCCTTCGGCGGGTCCATTCTCCCGAAGGTGGCGGGCGTGGATTCCGATGTGAACGCCGACATCAACGTCACGCCCATGATCGACGTGATGCTGGTGCTCCTCATCATCTTCATGGTGGTGACGCCGGCGCTGGCGTACGAGGCCAAGCTGCCCAAGGCCAAGATGTCGGCGCCGGAGAAGGAAGAGCGGGTCACGCTGGGCGTGGACAAGGACGGCCGGTACTGGATCGAGGACGTCCCCAACCCGGGCCCGGTGCCGCTGAACCAGCTGGAGGCGCGGCTCAAGGAGACGTACGCGGCCCGGGGCAACCCCGACGACCACACGCTCTACCTGAAGGCCGACAACAACATCGAGTACTCGGTGGTGCTCAGCGCCATCGACGCGGCCCGCATGGCGGGGGTGCGCCGCATCGGCACCATCACCGAACTGCCCAAGGGCGCGACCGTAAGGCGCGAATGACGCCGTTCGTCCGCCCCGCCGCGCGTGTGCGGCGGGACGGGCACCGACAACCGACCTGGAGGGATTGATCCCATGTCAATGGGAGTTGGCGGTAACAAGGGCGGCGCCATGAACGAGATCAACATGACGCCCATGATCGACGTGCTTCTCGTGCTGCTCATCATCTTCATGGTGGTGCAGCAGGGGTTGCAGCGCGGTCTGAGCGTTCAGGTCCCGCCGCCCAAGGAGAAGGAAGAGATTGCCCAGAAGCCGCCCGACGATCAGCAGATCGTGCTGGAGGTGGAGCCCGGGCCCAAGTACTTCGTGAACCGGCAGGAGGTGCAGCCGGCCAACCTGGAGACCTTCCTGCGCGAGACCTTTGCGACGCGTGCGCGCAAGGTGATCTTCGTGAAGGGCGCGGAGAACCTGTCGTACGGCGAGGTGGTTCGCGCCGTGGACGCCAGCCGCGCGGCGGACATCACGCTGGTGGGCCTGGTGCCGCGCCCCGAGCAGGGGCCGGCCACGGTAACCCCCGCGGCGGCGCCGTAACGGCGGTTTCGTTCGATACGTCCGGCGTGGAGCCGGCGGTCCTCACGGGCCGCCGGCTCTTTGCTTGTCGCGGCGCGTCGTTCGCCAGAAGAATCACGCGGAGGACGCGGAGGGAAGTGAGGACGCGGAGAACGGCTTGCTCCCCGTCCTCCTTCAGTTCCTCCGCGGATCCGCCGCGAATCCTTCCCGTCGTCGGTCAGAATCGCGGCGCGCCCGTCCGTTCCATCTGCACACCCCACACAGCGGAGGAGCGGATGCAGGAGCTTTCCGGCCGCACGGTGGATGCGGCGCGGGCCCGGGCGTGCCGCGCCTGGGCGTGATCACGGAGCAGGCGCGGGAGGACTGAGGGATTGGGCGATGGGGATGGGGATCCACGCACTTCACCAGGAGGCGGCGATGGCGATGACGGCGGGCGGGCGCAGGGGCGGCAGCATCGGTGAGATCAACATGACGCCGATGATCGACGTGCTGCTGGTGCTGCTCATCATCTTCATGGTGGTGCAGCAGGGGCTGCAGCGCGGACTGAGCGTGCAGGTGCCACCGCCGCCGAACGGCAGGCCCATCATCGCGCAGACGGGCAGCCTGGTGCTGGAGCTGGAGCCCGGCGGCCGCTACCTGCTGAACCGCCAGCCCGTGGCGCGCGAGCGGCTGGCGCAGGAGCTGGGGGCGGTGTTCGCCGGGCGCACGCGGAAGGTTCTCTTCGTCCGGGGCGCGGAGTCGCTGCCGTACGGCGAGGTGATCGGCGCGGTGGACGCGAGCCGCGTGGCCGGGGTGCAGGTGGTGGGGCTGGTGCCGCGCACCTGATTCCCTGCGCGGGGGACGAGAACGAAGAGCGGAGGCGCCCTCGCCTCCGCTCTTCGTCGTCCGCGTCCGTCCTCAAGGCGTGTAGGCGTTGCGGTGGTGCCGGCGGTGGCGCCCGCGGAGCAGGTGCCTCCGTTCTCTTCGTAGCGGGTGGGCACGGGACGACATGGCGCGGTGACGACGGCGTACACGCCCGGCGTGGTTTCCAATTGCGACAGGCAGATCCCTACCAGTCCATCCCCGCCGAGACGAGCACGCCCAGCCCCGGGCTGAAGTCGGTGTATCCCTTCACCACCTCCGCCATCAGCCAGCGCCGGCCGCCCGCGCGCACGCCCAGCCGCACCTCGCCCAGCGACTCGTTGCCGCGGATCTCGCTGTGCCCCGTCCCCACCTGCTGGCCGATGACGGTGAGCATCGGCCGGAGGGCGCCGGCGGCGTACTCCGCGCGCAGGGCGTAGATCAGCAGGTCGTCCTGCTCGAACTCGCGCTCCCGCGTGCCGAAGATGCCGATCCCCGCCTCGCCCTGCACCGCGATCCTCCCGCGCACCGCCCGCCCGCCCAGCGTGGCCAAGAAGTCCGTGGCGTCGCGGTCCAGCCCCACGGTGTTGTCCGTCGTGGGCAGACGCGCGCCGAAGCGGAGGGCGGCGGCCACGGGCGCGTCCTCGCGCGTCAGCCGCACGGTGGTGAGGATGCGGTAGTCGCCGGCGTCGCGGCGCGTCCCGTCGTCATCCGCCCGCACGTCCGGCTCCGGCAGGGCGAAGCTCGATTCCTCTTCGAAGACGCGCTGCACGGTGCCGCCGGCCTCCAGCACCACGCGCCCCGTGCGCCAGAACGCGCGGAAGTTGCCGGCCTCCACCAGCGTCCCCTCCGTCCCCGCGAGCGAGGCGCGCTGGTCCTGCAGCCACCCCGCGCCCACCTGCGCCGATACCGTGCGCCCGCCATCGAACATCCGCCACTCGAGCGGCTCCAGCGGCCGCAGCTGCGCGTGCGTGGCGGGCGCGCACGCCAACGCGGCGCACGCAGTGAGGAGGATGGTGCGGAGGGTTCGCGTCGCGGAGCCTCCGATCACGCGACCGCCTCCAGCAGTGCTTCGAATAACCGATCGCAGTGCGGCGCCCGAGCGCGGACCCGGTCGGGATCGAGATCCTTCAGGATTTGTGGGGCATGGTCTGCTTTGTCATACTTCCCTTTCCGCGTGTTCCGCGTAGCGCGGTCAAGGCTCGCGTACACGTGACTTTTCGGGATCTCCTCTACGTTCGTCCGGTTCGGGATCTGACCGGGGGCGAAGTCGCGCCCGTAGAAGGCAAACAGTGTGGCCTGATCTGCGAGGAACCAGGACTCCATCACCTCCACCATCAGGTGGCACTGCCCGTCGGTAGCGAATGACAGGTCCCATCGCGTTTCACCAGCCGCCAAGTGCTCACGCGGCGTGCTGTCCACCGGCCGATCCGCGTCGACAAGCAGAAATACGGGTCCCGCGTCGGGTTGATTGCGGAGACGGTCCCGGAACTTCTGATACGTCTGCTCCCGCGATCCGCACAGCACAACCCGCCAGCGAACCCCCTGCTCGCGCGCAATGACCCGAGGGCCGGTCAGGAACTGCCCGAAAGCCTGGCGGAGCTGGTCTTTGCTGTCCTTGCCGCCGCCACCCTCTACGTAGATCCAGACGTCCTTCACCAGCGGTTCCCCCCAATCTCTCCCATCCGCCAGATCTCACCGAGCCGGTAGTCCTCCAGCCAACTCTTCAACTGCTCCGGCTGAAGCCGATCGATCGTCGTGCCGTCCGGCATACGTTCGCAAACCAGAATTGATTCCGGCGTATCCGAGAGTGCAGACACCAGCGCATCCGAATGGGTGGTTACGAAGAGTTGCGTTCGCTCCGAGGCTGAGCGCAGAAGCTCCGCGATCGTGGGCAGAATGTCAGGATGAAGACCGAGTTCAGGCTCTTCGATACCGATGACCGGGGGCGGTGTGGGGTGGCAAAGGATCGCAAGCAGGCAGAGAAACCTGAGCGTTCCATCCGATAGACGCGCAGACGAGATCAGCCGCCCACCCTCCTCTTCGATGTACAACTGAAGAGTTCCGCCTACGATTTCGGTCTTGATAAACCGTGCGTGCTCATAGAACCGGCGCAGGTAGCTGATCACCTCTTCGTGTTTTGCCGACGTCTTTGTCAGGTTGTGGAGAACCAGTGCCAGATTCCGTGTGTCGGGCAACAAGAAATTCGGAGGCAAATCTGTCGACTGTGGCCGCCGTGCGGGGATGTCTCGCCCCAAGTTCCATTCGCGGTATAGCGAGATTTTTCCAAACTCGTCCGCAAGAAAGGTCAGTTCGGGGTAGCGCTCGGGATCTCTGCGTTGCGACAGAATCGATTGAGCAGGCTTAAGGTCAACAACCGGCATCTCTTCCCGCTCTCCGGAAGAGTTGCGAGCGATGAGAGTGGCCGACCCGTGATCTGCCAAGTAGACCGGATGCAGTGCCCGCTCGTCATCGGAGACGATCCCGATCATCTCAACTGGCACGTCCAGCCGATTGCCGACCTGAGCTAAAGAAATCCGATGGCTCAGGTCGGGATAGTCCCCGGCAGGCCGGCGAGACACGAACGCCTCAACGTGAGCGGATGCATCCGGTTGCTTTCCCTTCCAAAGGTACTCCTCAATTCCGCCCCCTTCTCGGACTACCGCCTGCAAATCACCGGATGCGGCACGAAGGATTGCTAATGCCTCTAGGAGATTGCTCTTGCCGGACGCGTTCGGCCCGATAAGCACGTTCAGTGGATGCAACTCCACTGAAACGCCGTCTGGTCCGTATGAAAGAAAGTTCTGAAGCCTGAGTTTGCGGATCAGCGGAGCGCGCATGGGACCTGGGGCCGCGAGGAATCAGTGACGCCGCGCATAATGCGTTGCCACTGGCAGCACGGAAAGGGCGTCACTGCGGCATCAGCAACCCCGCGGGGGCGCCGAGCCACCGGTCCAGGTTGGCGAGGACTTCGGGGGCGCGGGTGAGCACGTCGTCGGGGTAGCCGAGGGCGCGCTTGATCTCGATGTCGCGCTGCAGGCGGTTGCGGATGCGCTCCAGCCCCATCACCGCGCGCGAGCCCAGCTGCCGCGCGTAGTAGAAGGAGTTGGACGGCACCGGAAAGTCGCTGCCGTGGATCGTCCGCTCCACCAGCTGCGCGTCGCGGGCAAAGCGGGGAAGGTGCGGAAAGCGCGACGGGTTGCTGATGCCGGAGTTGTCCACCCACAGGTGCGGAAAGCGCTCCAGCATTCGCCTGAGCATGGGAAGCTGGTCCGGGTCACGCGCGTACGTCACCGGGGCGCCGGTGTGGGCCACGATCATCCGCACCCCCTCCTCCAGCGGAAAAAGGATGCGGCGGAGGTCCTTGAGGTCCGGCGAAACCTCGGCGAAGGTATTCTCGCTGCCGCCGGAGTGGACCAGGATGGGGATGCCGGTCTCCGCCAGCCGCCGGTAGAAGGGGGCGAGGGACCGGTCGTCGGGGTCGATGTCCTGCGTGGCCGGGAGCCACTTGATGAGCGTGGCGCCGCCCTCGATGCACTCCTCCAGCGCATCCAGCGCGTCGCGCCGGTGCGGGTTCACCGACGGGCCGGGGATCAGCTCCGGGTGGCGGCGGCAGACCGCGAACACCCAGGACGCGGGGACGACCATCTGCGACCGCAGCGGGTCCAGCGCGCCCGAGCGGTCGTACACGCCGTCGAAGCCCAGCCCCACGGCGTAGTCCAGCTCGCTTCCCCGCACCCGGTCGGCCAGCTGCGACGCCCACTCGGCGTCCGCATGCCCCGCGTCCGCGGGCCGGTGGCGCAGCCGCAGCAGCCGGTAGCTCACGCGGCGGGTGAACGCCGGCGAGACCCAGCATCCCGAATCGTCCGTGCCCTGGCCGGCCAGGTGCACGTGGCAGTCGATCTTGGTCACGCAGTCTCCATCGCCGGCTGCACCTGGTGGATCCAGCCCAGCACCGCGTCGATGGCGGCCGCGTCGAACGGCAGGCTGTAGTGTGTGGCGTCCGGGAGCGAGCGGAGCCGTCCGGCGCGCTCCATCCGCATCGCCAGCCGCTCCCCCTGCGCGTGCGGGACGATGGCGTCCGCGCGGCTGTAGACGAGCAGCGTGGGGACGCGGATGCCGGCCACGCGGTTCTCCAGGTCCATCTCCGCCAGCAGGCGCTGGACGGCGGCGACGTAGCTCCAGGCGCGCCCGTCGGCGTCCACGCGCCGGAACGGGTACGCCGCGCGCTTCACGGGTCCGAAGGCGGGGACCAGCCCCCACAGCCCGTAGTGCTCCCGCTGCGCCAGCGTGGCGCGGGTGAAGAAGCCGCGCACCTCCGCCACCGCCGTCCGCGCGCCGATGCGCACGTCGATCGGCGCCGAGATGACGGCGGCGGAGGCGGCGCGGTCCAGCGCGCCGGAGGCGAGCGCATCCAGCACCAGCGACCCGCCAAGCGAGTGCCCCAGGACGTGCAGCGGCAGCTCCGGCCCACCGCGCTCCGACGCATCCGCCGCCGCGGCGACGGCCGTACGCACGGTATCCGTCGCGAACACCGTGGTGCTGGCGCAGCCGTGGCCGTCGACGTCGAACGAGAAGACCTCGCAGCCGGCGCGGAGGAGTGCGCGAAACAGCTCCATCAGCGGATACACGGCGTCGTTCCCCGCGCCGTGCGCGACCAGGACGCGGGCACGTGGCGGGTCAGGCGAGGAGAGCCGCACGGCGCACACTTCGCCGCCCGCCTCCGGGCGCGGGTAGCGCACGTCCGCCACGCGCGCGCCCAGGCGACCCGCCCACGCGGCCAGCCGCTCGCCGTACGCGCGCATCACGCCGGCCGGCCGCCGGCGGCCTGGTGCGCGTCCGCCACGTCCCACCCCGTGCCCTCGCGGTCGGAGGGTACCGTCTGCCCCTGCGCGTCCGCCTTGCGGACGTCGTGCGACATGGGGTCGCCCTCCGAGGGGGGCACGTCCGCACCCTCCGGCGTGCCCAGCGGCTTGCCGGGCGGCGCCAGGTCCGCGCCCACCTCGCCGGTGATCAGGCGGGCGCCGCGCTGCCAGGTGAGGTAGCTCCAGGCCCACTGCATCAGCACGACCAGCCGGTTGCGGAAGCCGATGAGGAAGAGGATGTGGATGAGCAGCCACGCCATCCACGCGAACCACCCCTTCATCTTCATCCCCATCCCCTGCAGCACCGCGGCACGCCGGCCGATGGTGGCCATGCTCCCCTTGTCGAAGTACCGGAAGGGGGTGCGCGGCTGGCCCCCGAGCGTCCGCGCGATCATCTTCGCGGCGTGCTCGCCGCCCTGCATGGCCACCTGCGCCACGCCGGGAAGCGGCCTGCCGTCCGGCCCGGCGAGGTTCGCCAGGTCGCCCACGACGAAGACCTCGGGGTGGCCGGGGACGGAAAGGTCCGGCTGCACCATCACCCGTCCGACGCGGTCCGTCTCCACGCCCAGCGCCTTGCCCAGCGGCGACGCGGTGACGCCGGCGGCCCAGACCACGTTGCGGGTGCGGATCTTCTCCTCACCCACGTACACCGCCTCCGGCTCGATCCCGGTGACGACGGAGCCGGTGCGCACCTCCACGCCGATGCGCTCAAGCGCCCGCCGCGCGTACGCGGAAAGCTCCTCGTCGTACGCCGCGAGGACGCGCGGGCCGCCTTCCAGCAGGATGACGCGCGCCGTCTGCGGGGCGATGCGGCGAAAGTCCTTCGTCAGCGAGTGATGCGCGATCTCGGCGAAGGCGCCCGCCATCTCCACCCCCGTGGGTCCCGCGCCGACGACGACGAAGGTGAGCAGCGCGCGCTGCTCCTCCGGGTCTTCCTCCTGCTCCGCGGCCTCGAAGGCGAGAAGGAAGCGGCGGCGGATGTGGGTGGCGTCCTCGATGGTCTTGAGGCCGGGCGCCAGCGGCTCCCACTCCGGGTGGCCGAAGTACGCGTGCGTGGCGCCCGTGGCCACGATCAGAAAGTCGTAGGCCAGGCGCTGCCCGTCCGCCAGCACCACCGCGCGGCCGGGAAGGTCGAAGCCGGTGACCTCGGCCATGCGCACCTCCGTGGCGCTCTGCCTGCGCAGGATGCTGCGGATGGGCCCGCTCACGTCCGCCGGCGAGAGGGCCGCGGTGGCGACCTGATAGAGAAGCGGCTGAAAGACGTGGTGGTTGCGGCGGTCGACCACCGTGACGCTCACGTTGGCGCGGCGCAGCGCCCGCGCGGCCCACAGCCCGCCGAAGCCGCCGCCCACCACCACCACGTGCGGCACCCTGAGGATCGCCGTATCGCTCATCCGTCCCCGTCCCTGTCGCGTGTGGAGCAACCCGCCGCGGAGAACGATACCGCGGCGGCGTCGGGCGCGAAACGGGTGGGCGGGCGATTGACTGCGCGGGGCCGCGAACGTAGACTCGCTCCCCCTGACCACGCACCCGGAGCCATGTCCACGCCCCCGCAGAACCCTGTTCCCGGATACGCGCTCGCCGCGCCCACGGAGCAGGACGCCATCACCTTCCTTGCGCGCGCCCTGGGAGCGGACCGCGCGGTGTCGCTGTGGGTGCGCACCTGCCAGGAGGCGGGGGTGCGCAGCGGGCGGCTGGGGCTGGACGAGCTGGAGCGCGCGGCGCAGGCGCTGGCGGGGCAGGAGGGGGTGGCGGGGGTGATCGGCAACTCGCTGGTGATCCGGCTGCGGACGTACCGGCTGCTGGAAAAGACGCGGCAGCTTCAGGGGGAGGGCGGAGGATGACGGATTCCGGCGACGTGCTTCGCGATCCCGCGCGGCTGGCGGAGATCGGCGCGCTGGGGCTCACCGCGCCCGAGGTGGACGCCGTGCTGCAGGAGACGGTGAGCGAGGCCGCGGCCGCGCTGAACCTGCCCACGGCGCTGGTGAGCGTGGTGATGGGCGAGGCGCAGTACTTCGCGGCGCAGCACGGGCTGACCGGATGGATGGCGGAGGCGCACGGCACGCCGGTGGAGTGGTCGTTCTGCGCCAACGCGGTGCAGAGCGGCGAGCCGTTCGTGGTCGAAGACGCCGCCGCGCACCCGCTGACCCGGGACAACCCGCTGGTGCGCTATGAGAACCTGCGCTGCTACGCGGGCATTCCGCTGGTCACCTCCGCCGGCCACACCTTGGGCACCCTGTGCGTGATCGGCAACGAGCCGCGCTCGTTCACCGAGGCGGAGCTGGAGCTGCTGCGCGGCCTGGCGAAAAAGGCGATGCGCCGGATCGAGGAGCGGCGGAGGTAGATGCGGAGCGGGGGTGGGCGGTGGATGGGAGAAGCCCGCGTCCAGGCGTGGCGTTTCGCTCATGCCGTATCCGCTAAAAGAATAAGCCTCACACAGAGTTAGCAGAGTCGACGGAGTTTTCTCGTGCCGCGCGATGTACTCCGCGATTCATCCGATCGCTGGTAAACGATCGATGCGGCACGAAGGGCGGTCAACTCGCCGAGGCTTCACTCTGTTGACTCTGTTGACTCTGTTGACTCTGTATGAGACCCAGTCTTTTTGCGGATTCGGTATCAGATCCTGGAAAGAAACGGGATCCCGCGGAGGACGCGGAGGAACGAAGCAGGGACGCGGATGAAGCCGTCATCCGCGTCCCCGTTCGTTTCCTCCCCGCCCTCCGCGTGATCGTTCCTGCGGATTCGGTCGTAGCCGCGGGGAACGCGGGCTACTGGGCCCAGGTGTGTCCGCCGGAGACGACGACCAGGAAGGCGCTGTTCTCGGTGGTGCCGTCGCCCAGCTGGCCGAACTCGTTGTATCCCCAGCAGCGCGCCACGCCGTCCTGGTTCACTCCGCAGGTGTGAAAATCGCCGCCGTCGACGGAGACCCACAGATGCCCGCCCGACACCGCGGTCGGGACGTCGCGCGGGGTGGTGGTCCCGTCGCCGATCTCGCGGGTGTTGTTGAACCCCCAGCAGTACGCCGCCCCGCCGGTGGTGATGCCGCACGACGTCTCGCGTCCGGCGGTCACGCGCGCCCACTCCATGCCGCCGGAAACCGCCTCGGGCGTGTCCGGCGCCGGCGCCGCGCCGTTGCCGATCTGCCCGAACGTATCCACTCCCCAGCACATGGCCGCGCCCAGCGACGTCACGCCGCAGGAGTAGCTTTCCCCGGCGCTCACGGCGCGCCAGGAGTGGTTGCCGGCCACCAGCGCCGGACGCGCCGTGGAGGGGCCCGTTCCCTTGCCCAGCTCGCCGTTGGAGTTGTCGCCCCAGCAGTACGCCGCGCCGCCGCGGGTCACGCCGCAGCTGTGGTCCGTCCCCGCATCCACCGCGACGAACTTTCGCCCGCCGAACACCGCCACGGGCGTCTTGATGGACAGGCTGTCCGCCGCGCCCAGCTGGCCGGCGGTTCCGAGGCCCCAGCAGAACGCCTCGTACGTGGTCGTCACGCCGCAGGTGTGGCCGGCGCCCGCGTCCAGCTGCATCCAGCTTCGCCCGCCCGCCACGGCGATGGGCACGGCGGCGTCCTCATCCTGGCCGTTCCCCAGCTGCCCCGTCTGGTTGTCGCCCCAGCAGTACGCCGCGTTTTCGGTGGTGATGCCGCAGGTGTGGTAGCGCCCCGCGGTCAGCGTGCGCCAGAAGTGGCCGCCGCTCACCGGCACGGGTACGCTGTCCATGCCGCCGGCCCGCCCCAGCTGCGCGTCGTCGTTGATGCCCCAGCAGTACGCCTGGCCCGCGGTGGTGAGCGCGCAGGAGTGGTAGCCGCCCACCGCCAGCGTGCGCGGGTCCAGGTCGATCATCTCGATGGCCGTCTCCTGCGGCACCGGCGCGAACACGTAGACCGAGAAGGTGAACGACGACACCGTGGGGGGCACGGAGAACTGCCACTGGTGCGCCGCGCTCGTCTGCTCCGTCGTCAGCCGCTCCACGTAGCGAAAGAAGGGCTGCTCCGAGCCCAGGAACATGCCGCTGCCGTCCTCGTTGGCCACCTCCACCTCTCCGTCCGCCGAAGTGGGCCCGGAGAAGAAGAACACCTGGATGCCGTCCGCATCCACCGTGGTGCCGTCCGTGGTGCCGATGGGCTGCCCCAGCAGGTTCTGCACGGTCACGTTCATGGAGAACACCGAAGTGCCGTCGTACGTCATGCCGCTGCTCGCCAGCCGCACGTAGCTCCCCTGCCCTCCCAGGATCAGGTTGGCGCTCGCCCCGCCGGGCGCCGTCGGCGCGGGATCGCACCGCAGCGACCGGGCGCGCACGTCGGCCGTGCACTGCAGCACGGCCAGCGGGCCGGGCGCGTCCGGCTCCGCGGGGGCGAGCACGGCGCGGTCGGCGCAGGCGGCCAGCAGCGCCAGCGCGGCGGCGGCGAACGGACGTGCGAGGGGAAGGGCGCGGCGCATTAGGGCTCTCCTGGAGAATGCGGACGGGTACGCGGTCGCGCGGGCGGGGGGACCGGCGGAGAGTCCATAGGGTAGCGGCGGAAACGTCTGGCGTCAATGAAGTTGTGCGATGCGGGGGAGCCTCCGCTGCATCTTTTCGGGTGCAGCGGGGTAGGGCAGGGCGGACGGACGATCCGGCCGGGAGAGCGCTCCCGGCCGGGTCGCGTTTCTTTTCCGCTGAAAACGCGGCGTGGGGTGGCCGCCGCGAGAGGGTTTGATTGATGACGCTGGACATGCTGTTCGGATCGGCCTTCGGGCCGCTGGTGATCTTTGCGCTGCGGATCGTGGACGTGTCGCTGGCCACGGTGCGCATGCTGCTTTCCGTGCGCGGATACAAGCGCCTGGTCCCGGTGATCGGGTTCTTCGAGGTGCTGGTGTGGATCACGGCCGTGGGGCAGGCCGTCAAGTTCCTGGACTCGCCGCTGCACCTGCTGGGGTACGCGGCGGGGTTCGCGGCCGGCGCGGCGGTGGGGCTGTGGATCGAGGAGAAGCTGGCGCTGGGCCTCTCCGCGCTGCGGGTGATGTCGGCGCACGGCGGGGTGGAGATCGCGCAGGCGCTGCGCGACAAGGGCTTCGGGGTGACGGAGTTTCCCGCGTACGGCAAGGACGGGCGGATGGAGGTGATCTACGCCGTGCTGCGCCGCCGGCACCTGCCGCTGGCGCTGGCCCAGGTCTCCGCGTGGGACCCCGACGCCTTCGTGACCGTGGAGGAGCCGCGCACCATCCACCGCGGCTGGATGTTCGACTACCGGCGCAAGTAAGGCGCGGCGGGCGGCCGACGGGGACCGGCGGCGGCGGCCGCGCGGATGGGAACATCCGGCGCGGCCGGCGCTCCGTGAACCTTGGCAGGCGCGCCGATCCACCATTATTATTGGCGACAAGGGTTCCGCACCGATCTCCGCGGCCGTCTGCCGATCTCCCCTGCTCTACGCACCCGCCCATGCGCAAGCTCCTGCTGATCCCGCTCCTGTTCGCCGCCGCCTGCGACGGCGGCTCCGGCCCCGCCGGCAGCGCGCAGCTCACCGCCGCCGAGGCGGCCGAGCTCACCCGCGCCATGTTCGGCATGGCCTCGAGCCTGGCGAGCGCCGGCCTCCCCGGCGGACTCGGGTTCAATGCCGCGCCCATGGAGCAGAACACCTTCACGGCGCCGATCCACGAGACCATTCCCTGCACGCCCAGCGGCAGCACGGACGTCGACGGCACGGTGACCATCGGCTTCGACGACGTGACCATGGGGATGACGATGGAGGCGGAGCTCTCCGCCACTCCGGACGACTGCGCGCACCGCATGGAGAACGGCGACGTCATCCGGATCACGGGCGATCCGGATCTCGACATCCACGTCCGCATGGCCGGCAACGCGGAAGAGCTCACCACGCTGCAGGTGACGGAAACGGGCGCCTTCAGGTGGACGCGCGGCGGCACCTCGGGCCGGTGCGCGGTGAGCATCGCCTCGTCGCTGAACGCGGCCACGCAGAGGGTCACGGTCAGCGGCACGTTCTGCGGTTTCCCGGTCAACGAGACCTTTCCCGTAGAGGCGTGATCCGCCGCTGGCGTGGATGTGATGCGCCCCGCCCGGTTCGCCGGGCGGGGCGCGTTTCTTCATCCACCGCCAAAGACTTTTCTCACGCAGAGTTAGCGGAGTCAGCGGAGTTGTTTCGTGGTGTCTCCGCGGACCAGGCGCGAGGAACGGCACGAGAAAAACTCTGCTCACTCCGCGGACTCTGCGTGAGACCCTTCTTTTGCAGGAGAGGGTCGATCGGCAGCACGCCGCGGCAGCACGAACCCGGTTCTTGCGGGGGAAGGGTGGCTCGCGCGAAGCTGTGCGGGCACCTTCTACCCGGGATGGAGCGATGAAGCGGCCGATCCTGATCACCTGCACCGGTCTTCTGCTGGCGGCGTGCGCCTCGGGCGCGGACGTGGCCGAAGACGCCGCGGCGCCGGACTCGGTGATGGTGGAAACGCTGGAGGGCACCCCTCCCCAGGCGCCGGGCCAGCCCAAAGACGCGCAGCCGTGACCGATGCCCGTCCGGCCGAGCCGTTCCTGACGGCGCACTGGCGCTGGCTGGCCATGCTGAACTACGAGGTGGATGCCGCCCTGCTGCGCCCGCTGGTCCCCGCCGGGACGGAGCTGGACGCGTGGGGCGGCGTCACGTACGCCAGCATCGTCGGCTTCATGTTCGTGGACACGCGGGTGCTGGGGATCCCCATCCCCTTTCACCGCGACTTCGAAGAGCTGAACCTGCGCTTCTATGTGCGGCGCCGGGGTCCCGAGGGGTGGCGGCGCGGCGTGGTCTTCATCAAGGAGATCGTGCCGCGGGTCGCCATCGCGGCGGTGGCGCGCGTGGTCTACGGCGAGAACTACGTCGCGCTCCCCATGCGGCACCGGCTGGAGATTTCGGCCGGGACGGGCGGGACGGTGGAGTACGCGTGGCGGCTGGGCGGGCGGTGGTGCGGAGTGCGGGCGGCGGCGCGCGGGCCGGCGCGGCCGCTGGCGGAGGGTTCGGAGGAGGAGTTCATCACCGAGCACTACTGGGGATACGCCCGCCAGCGCGACGGCGGCACGGTGGAGTACCAGGTGGAGCACCCGCGCTGGAACGTGTGGCGCGCGGAATCGTCCTCGCTGGACTGCGACGTGGCGGCGCTGTACGGACCCGGCTTCGCGGAGAGCCTGAGCGTGCCGCCGCGGTCGGCGCTGGTGGCGGACGGGTCCGCGATCGTCGTGCGGAGGGGGCGGCGGATCCCTCACCCCCTCGCCTAGAGGTTCATACCCTCGCGCGCGGGCGGGAGAGGGTATGAACCTCGCACGGGTGACGGAGGCGTTTCCGCTGTTTGCCGTTGAAGCCCCGCGCAGTTTGCGGGGCTTCACCTTTTATCGCGGCGCGGGCTTGGGAAGACGCGTGCCTACTGCACGGCGAGGTCCGGGTTCACCCAGATGTCCCAGTCCGCTCCGGCGGCGCGCTGGCGGCCCCAGGACAGGACCACGTGGCCGGCGGTGCCGTGCAGAATGGGGTGCGGCTGCACGTCGTGAAGGTTGCTGTCGCTCGTCACCTGCACCGCGCCGCTCCACGCGACCGCGTCCGCCGTGGTGCGGTAGTAGATGTTGTAGCCCGCGTCGCTGCGCACCGCGCCGTACGTCACGAAGAAGCGCCCGTCCTCCAGCACGATGGGCTGCGAGTCGTGCGCGTTCTCGCCCTGCGACACGGCGAAGCGCGGCACGTTCCAGTCGTACACGCTGGCCGACGTCTTGGCGTAGATCGCCATCACCCCGTCGGGCCCGTTCGCCTGGAACGTCACCATGTACCGGCCGTCGCTGGCCCGCTTCGCCACGCGCGGCAGCATGGCGCTGGTGCCGTCGCTCACGGTGGTGCGCAGCGCATCCCACGTGGCGCCGCCGTCCGTGCTGCGGGCCACGTATCCCACGTAGCCGCTCCCGGTGTAGCGCTGGTACGCCATCGTCAGCGATCCATCCCCTTCGACGATGACGGACGGGTTCATGTCGCCCGCGGTGGACCAGCCCAGGTTCACGGCGCCGTGCTGCGTCCACGTGGTGCCGTTGGCCGACGTCGCGCGGTGGATGCGGTACGCGCCCTTTGCGTCCACCACCAGGTAGAAGAGGCTGAACGCGCCCGACGCGTGCTGCACCAGCGACGGATGCCGCTCGTTCAGCTTGGTGGCGACGATCACCGACGGCACGCTCCACGTCGCGCCGCCGTCCGCCGAGGTGGAGACGTACAGGTCGCCGGAATTGGTGCGCGGGGCCAGCCGCTCCAGCACGATCATCAGCCGCCCGTCGGCGCGGCGGATGAGGCTGGGCTGGTAGTCGTTCTCGGTGCCGCCGTAGATGGGCGCGCCCGCCGCGCTCGCGAGCACGTTGGCCGCGGGGGTGCCGGACGGCAGCGCGCGCACGGGGTTCTGGTCGCAGCCGGCGGCGAGCGCGGCGAGCAGCAGCGCGCCGGAAACGTGGATCTGTCTGGTCATGGGGGATTTTCGTGCAGCCTGGTGGGAAAGATCATCCGCGCCGCCGGGCGGCGAGCGAGGTTTCGGAAAAAGCAAGCGAGGTGCCGGACACGTCCGTATCCGGCACCTCTATATATAACAACGAGTTACGCGGATTTCCACCTCGCGGGCGCCGGGAGGAATGCACCCTTCCGGTGCACGCCGGACCGCCGTCGCCCGCACCGATCCGGTTCACTCCGGCGAATCAGGCGTGGAGCCCTCGCGACGACTGCCTACGCTCCCGCGCCGACCGGCGGCTGGATGGCGGCGAAGGGGACGGCGAACGGGCGCGGCCCCTCGACGACGGCGCGCGCCTCGTGGATCGCCTCGGCGACCACCGCGGCGGCGGCGCGGGCCTGCTCCGCCGAGTGGCCGGCCATCACCTGCATGCGGAACCTCGACCCCCGGATGGGCACCGCCGGGTACTCCACCAGGTTCACGAACACGCCGCGCTCGAAGATCATCCGCGCCGCCACGCGAGCCACCGGGGCGGCGCCGATCACCACCGGCACCACGGGCGACGGGGCGCCCAGCGCCTCCACCCCCCGCCGCTCCAGCTCGCCGCGCAGCGCGCCGATGTTCTGGAACAGCCCCGCGCGCAGCACCTCGCCCTCCGGCGAGCGCACGATGCGCAGCGCCTCGGCCACGACGCACGCCTGCACCGGCGAGAGCGCGTTGGAAAAGATGTGCGGCCCGCCGAACACGCGGACGAACTGCCGCACCGCCGGCGAGCGCGTGGCCAGGAATCCCCCGTTGCTGCCGAAGGTCTTGGAAAAGGCGCCCATCAGCAGGTCCACCTTTCCCAGCATTCCCTGCGCGCCCACGCTACCCGTGCCCCGCGGCCCCAGCGCCCCGAAGTCGTGCGCGGCGTCCACCAGCAGCGTGGCGCCCCATTCGTGGCAGATTGCCTGCAGCTCCTCGATCGCGGGGATGTCGGAGTCCATGGAGAACAGCCCCTCCGTCACGACGAGAATGCCGTTCTGCGCGTCGCGCGAGCGGATCTTGCGCAGGTGGCGGCGCACGGCGTCGTTGTCCAGGTGGCGAAAGCGCACCACGTTGCGCGTGGCCGCGGCCGCGCCGGTCTGCAGACAGGCGTGCGCCAGCGAGTCCATCACCACGTAGTCGTTCTGCCCCACCAGCGCGGTGATGGTGCCGAACCCGGCGCCCCAGCCGGTGGAGAAGAGCGCCACGTGCGGCATCCCCACCGCCTCGGCCAGCGCGTCCTCCAGCGCCAGCGACGCGGCGTTGTTGCCGCCCAGCATCCCCGAGCCGGCGCTGTGCAGCCCGTGCTCGCGAAGCGCCCGGTGGGCGGCGTCCACCACCTGCGGGTGCGTGCTGAGCGAAAGGTAGTCCTGCGAAAGAAAGTTCAATCCCGTGGCGCCGGTGCCGGTCTCGCTGCGCACGGCGCAGGCGGCGCGCGGCGCGGCGTCCAGGCTGCGCGAGTACGGCCAGAGCCCGGCCCGGCGCCGGGCGTCCTGCCAGTCGAAGAACGGCTCCGTGCGCGCCAGCAGGTCCGGCCCGCCGGGCTGGGCGTAGTTGGAAACGAAATGGGTGTACAGCGGCGACGTGAAAAGATCGCTAGACATCGAAGCTCCGGAGGAGGAAAACGCGTGGGAAGGAACGGCGGCGTCCAGCGGTGCGCGCGAGCGGCCCAGCCCCGGCGCAGCCTGTGCCCGGGGCGGGTGGTCGATGGCTCTCGGACGGGGGAGGAACGACCCGGCGGAGGGACCTGCTCGGATTGCGGCGGTGAACACGGCAAAGATTAACCGAAGCTGTCGTTGGCGTCAACGGGACGATTCCCGTGCGTTCGTGTGAGGCAATTCCCCGCGCGGAGTGTGCGGAGACGACACGTTTGCGCCGTTCTCACAGGGTGGCGCGTCCACGCGCGGGTTGCGGGAGCGGGGATGGAGGGTTAGTACATGGTCCGCCCGGCCCCCGCCGGGGAATCGTGGTCATCGCAGCGAGTCTCGGGATGGAAGAGCGCGTGGTGCTGGTGGACGAGAACGACGCCGAGGTGGGCACGCTGGAGAAGCAGCGCGCGCACCTGGAGGGGCGTCTGCACCGCGCGCTGTCGGTGTTCGTCCTCAACTCGCGCGGCGAGATGCTGCTGCAGCGGCGCGCCTGGGGGAAGTACCACTCCGGCGGGCTGTGGACCAACACCTGCTGTTCGCACCCGCGCCCGGGCGAGGCGGTGGACGAGGCGGCGCGGCGGCGGCTGCGGGAGGAGATGGGGATCGACGTGGAGCTCACGCCCCTCTTCGAGTTCACCTACCGCGCCGACGTGGGCCCGGGGCTGGTGGAGCACGAGTACGACCACGTGTTCGCCGGCCGCTACGACGGCGATCCCGTGCCCAGCACCGACGAGGTGGATGGATGGCGGTGGGCGCCGGTGCCCGACGTCGCCCGGCAGGTGCGGGAGGATCCCGACGCCTTCACCCCCTGGTTCCGCGTGGTCTTCTCGCGGCCGGACTGGGCGGAGCGGCTGCTCGCCTTTCAGGACGCCGCGCGCTGACTCGTAACGCGACGCCCGCCGCGCTTTCGTACAGCAGGAACCGGGGATCTGCGGTCGGTGGGCGGATCGCAAGCTGGTATTCGACCGCCCCTTTCGCCACATTGGGCGCATGGCGTCGCCGTGGCGCGGCGCGTGCGGGTGGCGGGGCGGAGCGCGGCGTCGTACGCTTCGCGCGAGGGGCACGCCCCCTCCGGGCTCGCACCACTCGCCCACCTCCCCCAAAATACCCTGGGGAGGTTGGGGTGGGGCAGCGTCTCGGCAGCTTCGGTGAGGGTGGCGCGGGATGGTGGGCGGCCCCCCTCCCCGGCCCTCCCCCGCAAACTGCGCGGGGGAGGGAGGACGTGCGCGGAATTTCCGGAGCGAACCGGAAGCATACGCGGCCGCAGTCGGTTGAAACGGGATCGAATTCTCCCCTTTCTCCCGCGCAGCGGGGGAGAGGGGCCGGGGGAGAGGGGGCGCCGTCGGGCGCAGTGCGATGCCTGTCGACGCGCCCGGACGCACGCGGCTGCTGGGGGGCCTGTTCGACGGCACGAGATCCGCTGGGCCGCCCGAGCGCCGAACGCCGTTCGCGACCCGGAGCCCAGGGGAGGGGCACGCCCAACCCATGCAGCCCGTCCGGAAGTGCACGTAGAAGCACCGGTATCCGCAGATCCAGCAGAAGAAGAGCGAGAGCCCCTGATGACCGATACGATCGCCGCGCCCATGGACGTGGACGCCGACAACCCGCTGCTTTCGGGCGAGTCGCCGTTCCCGTTCGACCGCATTACGCCCGCGCACGTGGTGCCCGCCGTGCGCGACGCCCTTCAGCGCGCGCAGGCGGAGCTGGACGCGCTGATCGCGCTCCCCGGCCCGCGGACGTACGAGAACACGGTGCACGCGCTGGAGGAGATCGGCGAGCGGACGGGGCGGGTGGTGCGGCCGGTTTCGCACCTGAACTCGGTGAACAGCTCGCCCGAGCTGCGCCAGGCGTACGAGACCATCCTTCCCGAGGTCTCCGCATTCTTTGCCCGCATCCCGCTGAACGCGGAGCTGTGGAGCGCCGTCAAGGCGTACGCCGAGACGGACGAGGCGCGGGCGCTCACCGGCGTGCGGCGGCGGCACCTGGACAAGGTGGTGCGCTCGTTCGAGCGCGCGGGCGCCGACCTGCCGCCCGAGGAAAAGACGCGCATCGAGGCGCTGCGGGTGGAGATGTCGCGGCTGAGCACCGAGTTCGCCAACCACGTGCTGGACTCCACCAACGCGTGGGACCTGGTGCTGACGGACGAGGCGGAGCTGGAGGGTCTTCCCGAGTCCGCCCGGGCGCAGGCCCGCGCGTCGGCGGAGTCCAAGGGGGTGCAGGGGTGGCGGTTCACGCTGCAGGTGCCCTCGTTTCAGCCCTTCATGCAGTACTCGGCGCGGCGCGACCTGCGGCAGCGCATGTACCAGGCGTACGTGAACCGCGCGTCCACGGGCGAGCACGACAACCGGCCGCTGGTGCGCCGCATCCTGGAGCTGCGGCGCGAGCTGGCGCGCATCCTGGGCTTCAAGGACTACGCGGACCTGGCGCTGGAAGAAAGCATGGCGGGGAGCGGCGAGCGCGCCTTTGCCTTCGAGGAGGACCTTACGGCCCGCACCCGGCCGGTGTGGGAGCGCGAGATCGGCGAGCTGGAGTCGTTCGCGCGCGCGGAGCTGGGGATCGACGCGCTGGAGCCGTGGGACGTGTCGTACGTGATGGAGCGCCTGCGGGTGGCGCGCTACGACCTGGACGTGGAGGCGCTGCGCCCCTTCTTTCCCATGGACCGGGTGCTGGAGGGGCTGTTCGGGCTCACGGAGCGGCTGTTCGGCGTGCGCGTGCAGCCGCGCGAGATCAGCGCCGTCTGGCACCCCGAGGTGCGCTTCTACGACGTGCTGGACGAAGGCGGCGCGCTGGTGGGGAGCTTTTACACCGACTGGTTTCCGCGCGAGAGCAAGCGCGGCGGGGCGTGGATGAACGGCCTGGTGGTCGGCGGGCCGCGGCCGGACGGGTGGGAGCCGCACCTGGCGCTGATGGTGGGCAACCTGTCGCCGCCGGAGGGGGGCCGCCCCGCGCTGCTCACCCACCGCGAGGTGCAGACGATCTTTCACGAGTTCGGGCACCTGCTGCACCACGTGCTCTCGCGCGTGGAGGTGCCGGCGCTGGGGGGGACGCGCGTGCCCAGCGACTGGGTGGAGCTGCCGTCGCAGATCATGGAGAACTGGACGTGGGAGCGCCCGGCGCTGGACCTGTTCGCGCGCCACTGGCAGACGGGCGAGCCCATCCCCGAGGAGCTGTACCGGAAGATGCTGGCCGCGCGCACCTTCATGGGCGCGTACACGCAGATGCGGCAGCTCAGCTTCGGCACGGTGGACCTGGAGCTGCACGTTCGCTTCGACCCGCAGGCCGACGGCGACCCGGTGGAGCGCGCGCAGAAGGTGATGGAAGGCTTTCACCCCAAGCCGCACTTTGCGCGCGACCACTTCATCACCTCGTTCTCGCACATCTTCAGTGGCGGATACGCGGCCGGGTACTACAGCTACCTGTGGTCGGCGGTGCTGGAGGCGGACGCGTTCACCCGCTTTCAGCGCGAGGGGCTGTTCAACCGCGAGACGGGGCGGGCGTTCGTGGACGCCGTGCTCAGCCAGGGCGACGCGGAAGAGCCCGACGAGCTGTTCCGCCGCTTCATGGGCCGCGAGCCGGACCCGGAGGCGCTGCTGCGCCGGGATCTGGGTGTGGGCGGCGACCTGGAGCCGTCGGACGAATAGAGCCCGCAGGCTGCGGAAGAAGGATCGGCCTCACGCGAAGACGCGGAGACGCAGAGGAGAAGCTTCTCTCCGCGTCTTCGCGTCTTCGCATGAGGCAACGTCTTATACCATATCCGCTAAAAGAATAAGCCTCACACAGAGTTAGCAGAGTCAACGGAGTTTTCTCGTGCCGCGCGATGTACTCCGCGATTCATCCGATCGCTGGTAAACGATCGATGCGGCACGAAGGGCGGTCATCTCGCCGAGGCTTC
>DASUVG010000065.1:0-4589 GCA_036379135.1 Longimicrobium sp. | reverse complement strand
CCCCTCTCCCGGCCTCTCCCCCACAAACAGCGTGGGGGAGAGGAGAATTCGATCCCGCGTTGCCGGCGCCGGCGCAAGTCCGCCCGCGCGAGCGAATGAATTCGCCGCTGGAAAAACGCAAAGTCCGCCTGCGCGGACTGTAGCCGCGGCCCTGGAGCGCTCCGGCGGGTCGGCGCGCAGCCAAGGCGAGGTCCTTCGGTCGCGCGCCGGGTTCCGCGGTGTCCGGAAGGCCTGCGCGGCGCTCCCTCAGGAAACCACCGTTTCGCGCACGCCCTCGTGCAGTTGAAGCCCCGCGCAGTTTGCGGGGCTTTCCGCAGTTCCAGCCGCGGGTTCACCCGCCCGGGAACTTTCCGCCGTTGTTGCGGCGGCTTCAGCCACTCACCGCGGGCGGGGCGCCGTCGACATCCGTGGCGCCCCCCACGCCTCCCTTACGCCGCCGTGGCTGCCTCGGCGACGGGGGAATCGTCCCGATACACCGCACCGGCCCATCCGCTCCGCGCGATGCGGCTGGGAGAAGCGGCCTTTCGCGCGGCCGCCTTGCGCGGCACGCGCGGGGCGGCGAACTGCTCCAGCGGAATGCCCAGCAACTCGGCGGTGATCTCCCACGCGCGGAGCGCCTCCTCGCCGTCGTGCGACGCCTTCGAGGAGCGGGCGGCGGTGCCCCGCGGATCCACCCACGCGCCGCTCGCCAGCTCGCGCGAGGTGGCGGCGACGACGGAGGACCGGGCCGCGGCCGCCGGCGACCGGCCGCGCTGCAGGTGGCGAAGAAGCGGCCACGCCAGGCGCAGCGGCGCCGGGGCCATCGACGGCACCATCGCCGCCGCCATCGGCGTCCACGCGCTTCCCGGGTCCGCGGCGACGACGGTGATGCCGGTGCCGCGAAGGCGGCGGGCCAGCTCGTACGTCCACATCAGGTTCAGCAGCTTGGCGCGTCCGTACGCCTCCAGCCCGCGGTATCCGCCCGTGGACTGCAGATCGTCCCACCGCATGCGCGCCCAGCGGTGCAGGCCGCTGCCCACGTTCACGATGCGCGCCGGCACCGAGGCGCGCAGCCGCGGCAGCAGCAGGTGCGTCAGCAGGGCGGGCGACAGGTGCGTGGCCGCCAGCGTGGCCTCGAACCCGTCCACCGTCTCCGCACGCTCCGCGAAGAGGCCGGCGGCGTTGTTGACCAGGATGTCGAGCCGCGGGTGCATGGCCCCGAACCGCTCCGCCACCCAGCGCACCTGGTCCAGCGACGACAGGTCCGCCGTGATCAGCTCCACCCGCGGGTTGCCGCTCTGGCAGCGGATGGCCTCCACCGCCTCTTCGCCGCGCGCGCGGTCGCGCCCCACGACCACCACCGTCGCGCCGAGCCTGGCCAGTCCCAGCGCCGTCTCGCGGCCGATGCCCCCGGTGCCGCCCGTGACCAGGGCGACCTTGCCGTTCAGCGGCGCGGCGCTCACCGGGCCACCTCCGCGGTGCGCAGCGCGCGCAGCGGGCGGACGGGCGCGACGTCCGCCGTCACGCGGGGAAGGCGGATGATGATGCCGAACGCCTCGGCTTCATGGAGCTCCTGGGCGCGTGCGGCGACTCGTGCGGCGGAGACGCGGCCGCGAGGCGCGGAGAGCAGTGCCAGCATGGTGATCCCTGTCCCTTCGTCCCTGTCGGTCTGATCCCGCCGGCCCCCGCGGCCGGCGGGCGGGTGTTTCACGCGGCGTTCGCCGTCTCGAGCGCCGGGTAGTCGGTGTAGCCCTGCGCGTCGCCGCCGTAGAAGGTGGCGCGGTCCGGCTGGTTGAGCGGCGCCCCGTTCCGCAGGCGCTCCGGCAGGTCCGGGTTGGCCAGGAACGGCGTTCCGAACGCCACCAGGTCCGCCTGCCGTTCCGCGATCGCCGCGTTCCCCGTCTCTCCGCCGTAGCCCCCGTTGGCGATGAAGGGGCCGCGGAAGATCGCCTTGAGGACCGGCGACACGCGGGGCCCGGCGCCCGCTCTACCCAGTACGACGAACGAGCCGTCGGCGGATCGACGCTCCTGCTCGCCGATCGTCTCCGAGACGTGCAGGTAGCCCAGGTTGAAGCGGTTGAGCGCGTACGCCGCGTAGCCGAAGGTGGCCACCGGGTCCGTGTCGCTCATCCCGTTCACCAGGCCCATGGGGCTCAGGCGCACGCCCACCCGCTCGCCGCCCCACACGTCGACCACGGCGGCCGTCACCTCTTCCAGAAAACGGACGCGGTTCTCCACCGGGCCGCCGTAGCGGTCCGTGCGGTGGTTGGTGCCGTCGCGCAGGAACTGGTCGATCAGGTAGCCGTTGGCCCCGTGCAGCTCCACCCCGTCGAAGCCCGCCACGTACGCCCGGCGCGCCCCGTCCGCGAACTGCTGGACGACGTCCGCGATCTCGTCCGTCTCCAGCGCGCGGGGCGTGACGAACGGCTTCATCCCCAGGCCCGTGTACAGCTCGCCCGGCGCGCCGATGGCCGACGGCGCGACGGGAAGCGCGCCCCCCGGCTGCAGCGACGGGTGCGAGACCCGCCCCACGTGCCACAGCTGCAGAAAGATGCGCCCGCCCCGTGCGTGCACCGCGTCCGTCACCCGCCGCCACCCTTCCACCTGCGCGTCGGTGTGGATGCCGGGCGTGTTGGGATAGCCCACGCCCTGCGGCGACACCTGCGAGCCCTCGGTGACGATGAGCCCGGCGCCGGCGCGCTGGGCGTAGTATTCCGCCATCAGCCCGGTGGGCACGTTGCCCTCGCCGGCGCGGCTGCGCGTCATGGGCGCCATCACCAGCCGGTTGCGCAGCTCGTACGGCCCCAGCTGAAACGGGGTGAACAGGTTCGGCGTCTCGCTCATCTTCGTCGTCCCCGGCATTGGTTTTGTCTCGAATCTGCAACGGCATAAGTTACAGATTGGGATACACTTCGCCCGCGCCGCCGTGCTCCCGGCCGGTCAGCGGGCCGTCGTCCTGGCGGCCACCATCCCCCGCTGCGTCCGTCCCGCCGTGGAAAGGCGCACCACCGGCGTCACCACCCGTCCCGCGCGCACCGTGATGCGCTGCTCCCGCACCGCGAACCCCTCCCGCGCCGCCCGCAGCGTGTACGTTCCCGGCGCCACCCCCTGGAACTGGAACCCGCCGGAGGATTCCGACGTGGTGGCCTGGCTGGCCGCGCCGTTCTCCCCCACCAGCGTGACCGTGGCCTGCGCCACCGGGTTGCCCACGCCGTCCGTCACCCGCCCCAGCACCCGCGCGTCCTGCGCCGCCAGCGTCCCCGCGCTCCCTGCCAGTCCGGCCGCCAGCACCATCCCCATCCGCAGCAGCCTGCGCGCACCATTCATCCGTGCCATTGCCGCCTCCCGCGTCACACGGTACGAACTTCCTCCGCCTCCCTGCTCAGTACGACGAGCGAGCCCTCCCAGGATCGACCGACTACATTTGTATCCGGACCGGTTGCAGATTGGATCACGGAAAAACGGCCCGTGAGCCGCTTTACGCGTGCTGCGACCGCGCCCCGGCGTACTCCCTGGCCGCCCCGCCGCATCCGCCGCCGTGCACCTGCACCTGGCGAAAGACGTCGGCGATGGTCACCTCGCCCAGCACGCCCTGCATGGCATCGTGCGCCTTGCAGAACACGCCCTGCAGCACCTGCCGGATGTTGCTGCCGATGTCGCAGTGCCGGCAGGGCTCGGAGTGAAGGGCGAACAGCTCCTCCTTCTCCTCCACCGCGCGGTAGACGTCCAGCAGGGTGATGTCCTGCGGCTCGCGGGCCAGCTGCGCGCCGCCGCCCACGCCCGGCTGCACGGAGACCAGCCCCGCGTTGCGGAGCGAGCCCATGATGCGACGCACGACCACCGCGTTGGTGTTCACGCTGCCGGCCATGCGCTCCGAGGTGACGGGCTCGTCGCGCCGCCACGCAAGGTACGCCAGCACGTGCACCGCCACCGCCATTCTGCTGCTGATCGTCGACATCGGGACTCCGGTTCGGATAACTGTAACTAGTCTAGGTACGGAATCGATTCCTGTCAACGGTCTCGTCGGGCAGGCTTCGTGAGGAAGGCGTGCGGCTGCTTCGGAGAGGATCGGGTGCCCGCCCGGCGAAGCGCGAGAAGCCCCGTCTCGGCTCGTTCCTCGCCCAACGGGGCTTCACCTGCTCGCGTCCCATGGCCGGCCGGCTGCGGACGCGAAGGTGCGGGGGACGCCGCACACGGCCGGAGCCGCCGAGTCCACGAAGGTGGACTTTGTGCAGTTGTAGCGGCGAATTCATTCGCTCCAGCAGGCGGACGGCACGTTGCCGGATCAGAATCGCAACCGGCATCGATCGCCGGGCAGAGGCCGGCTGAATCGCCTTCACGGGTGCGCGGTCGTAGAGCGCGCTCCTCCCGCACCCGAAAAACCCGAAGGCCGGACCTTCGGGAACGCGGATCGAAAATCGAAGAGGAGGGAGCCACCTTTCGGGAGAAGACTCCCAGGGCGAGGAACTGCATCCAGGGGCGAAAGTGATCAAAATCTAGGTCCTTTCCGGCTGACTCTCGTGTCTGATGTGTACGGGATTTCGCGAGAAGCTTGCGTCGGGAAGCCGGGTTCCAGAGATTCGGCCGGCCCGCGTGCGCACACAAAGCGC
>DASUVG010000064.1:0-4240 GCA_036379135.1 Longimicrobium sp. | reverse complement strand
GTGCAATCGGGACGCCCCTTGTCCAGGCGCGAACGAATTCTCCCTTCCCCCACGCAGTTTGTGGGGGAAGGGCCGGGGATGGGGGGCCGCCTGCCCCTCGCGCCGCCCTCCGTCGAACCATGCCGGAGCCCGGTGCCGTGTATCCCCTCTCCCGCGCAGTTTGCGGGAGAGGGTGCGGCTCTCAGGCCGCGGGTGAGGGCCCCACCGCGGTGAAGCCCTCCGAATCAACAACTCCCGCACTCACGCACTCACGCACTCCCCTACCGCGGCGCCACCCCCACCGCCGTCCACAGCTCATTCGGATGGTAGAACACGCCGTCCTTCATCACCATCTCCACGTTGCGGATGTGGGCCACGTGCGACGCGGGGTCTCCGTCCACAAGCACCAGGTCCGCCAGCTTGCCGGGCGCGATGGAGCCCAGGTCCGCCTCGCGCCCCGCCACCCGCGCCGAGCCGATCGTCGCGATCTGCAGCACCTCGTTGGCGGGAATGCCGGCCCGCTCGTACAGCTCCAGCTCGTGGTGCAGCGCAAAGCCCGCCGGGGCGTCCGTCCCGGGGACCAGGGGCACGCCCGCGCGGTGCAGCATCGCCGTCAGGTCCATCAGCGCGCGGAACGACTCGCGGTAGCGCTGGTCCATCCCCTCCGGCACCGGCAGCCCCCCGCCCCGCAGCCCGCGCTGCACCGTGGGCGGCAGCCGGTGGGCGATGTCCGCCAGCACCGGGTCCAGCTCACCCTGCCGCGCCGTGAACATCGACTCGAAGGCGTTCAGGGTGGGGTCGACCACCGTCCCGCGCTCCCTGAGCAGCGCTACGAACGCGCGCACCGAGTCGCTGTTCAGGTTCAGGCTCGCCGCCTCCTGCGCCGGCCCGTGAAAGCGCTGCGGCGTGCGCGTGTCCAGCGAGTCGTGCAGAAAGTTGAGCACCAGCATGTTCGCATGCTGAATCTCGTCGAAGCCGGCGCGCACCGCGTCCTGCGCCCGCATTCCCTCGGGGATGTGGCCGCTCAGCCGCATCCCGCGGCGGTGCGCCTCTTCCGCGATGACGGGCACCAGCTCCGGCTTCAGCGAGCTGTAGACCTTGATGTGCCTGTAGCCGTGGTCCGCGTACCAGGCCACGTGCGCCCGCGCCTGCTCCGGCGTGTCCGCCCGCAGCCCCGTGGGGCCGGTAAAGGGGCCGGAGCCGTCGATGAAGCCCGCCATCACCACCACCCGCGGGCCCACCTTGGTCCCCGCGTTCCACTCCGCCGCCACCTGCGGAAAGACCGTGGTGTCGTTCGCCAGGTCGCGCACGCTGGTGACGCCCGAGGCCAGGTGGAACAGGCCGTCCACCAGCCCCAGGTGCACGTGCATGTCGAACAGCCCCGGGATCAGCGCCTTTCCCGCCGCGTCGATCACCTGCGCCCCCGCCGGCACCTGCACCGTCCCGTCCGGCCCCACCGCCTGGATGCGGTTGCCGCTGACGACCACGGTCGTCCCCGGCCGGCTCTGCCCCGTCTGCGAGTCGAACAGGTTGGCGTTGCGAAAGACGACGGGGCCCGTGGGCCGGTGCGCCAGCGTGCTCCCCAGCCGCGCGCCCCACGCCGTCTCCGCCTCCTGGTCGGCGCGGAACAGCTCCGGCAGCGCGCCCTCCCAACCCTCGCGCACGAACGCCAGCCAGTCGCCGCCAGCGGCGAAGAACTCCTGGTTCTCGTCCAGCCACAGGCGGTACGGCTGGAATCCAAAGCCGCTGATGGCGTACTGGCGGACGGTCTGCGTGCGGCCGTTCGACGTCACCCGCAGCTCCGCCCCCGGCTCGATGCGCAGCCTCCCGTCCGGCACCAGCGGCAGCGAGCGGTCGGGCGAGGCCAGCAGCGCGCGGGGAAGCAGCCCGGCGTCGAACGAGGCGTCCATCGACGCGTACCAGAACGGCCCGCTCACCGGGCGGTCGCCGCGGTCCGCGCTGTTCTGCCACACGGCGCGGCCGTCGCGCACCTCGAAGGTCTCGCGGACGGGGACCTTGTAGTAGTTCACCCCCTCCGCCTCGATGCGCACCGGGAACCCGCGGTCGTCCAGGCGCACGACGGTGTGCATGCTGGGGCCGCGGCCGCGGTCGTTGTATTCCATCCGCGAGTGGATGCTGCCGTCGGGGTCGCGCCAGATGTGCTCGTGCCCGGAGACGCGCCCGGCCGAGATGGCCACGTAGCGCACCGTGTCACCGGGAGGCGGGGGATGATGGCCCGCGTGCTGGGCCGCGGCCGGCGCGGCGGCCACCGCCAGGGCCAGCGTGAGCGAAAAGGTTCGCATGAGCAGGGCTCGCGAAGGGGGTGAGAAATTTAGCACGGCGGGGCGGCACCCGCGCCGGAGGAAGAACGCCTTCACGCCATACGATGCAGCGCGCGCGGCCCTCTGTCCAGCGGGCGTCAGAATTGCGGCGAAGCTCCCGTTACACCGACGCGCGGAAGACGCGTGCGAAAAGCGCCGCGAAGCCGGCGCCCGCGCCGCTCCCGCTTCCGGCCGGACCGCCGCCTTCGCGCGGCGGCCGTTCCATCGCGTACGTCCACCTCCCGTCCACCGGAGGATTCCATGAAGATCCGCATCCTTCTCTCCGCCGCCGCCCTGCTGGTGCTGGGCGCCTGCAGCCCCGCGGGGGTCAACTGGACGGAGCCGCGCACCGCCGGCCCCTTCAACGCCCTGATCACGCAGGAAGAGATCGCGGCCACGGGCGCCACCAACCTGTACGACGTGGTGCTGCGCCTGCGCCCCATGTGGCTGCGGGGGCGCGGCATGCAGAACTTCGGGGGGCAGACGGGGATGATCCTGGTGTACCAGGACCACGTGCGCATGGGCGAGATCGGGGCCCTGCGCGACATGGCGCCCAACTACGTGGTGTCGGTGCGCTTTCTGGACGCGGCGAGCGCCGCCGCCCTTCCCGGCATCCTTCCGCGCGAGATCGTGGCCGGCGCCATCATCGTCCGCACGCCGGCCACCGACCCCGCCGGCTGACGCCGGAAACGCGCGCGCTCTTTCGCATTCCGGCCCGTTCCGCGTAGAATGAGCGGTGCCGCCGGGTGCGCACCCGGCGCGGCGTGGCGCCGTCGGGGGGGAAACTTCTGGAGCGCGCGGCTGTACAGGCAGCGCCCGGCACGCCGCCGGCCCCGGAACCCCGTTCAGGAGGCGCGCACGTGACCCCCACCCACTTCCGCGATCGCACCATGTCCTACGCCAAGCTGTTCCGCACGCTGGCCGTGACGGCCTGCACGCTCACCATCCTGTCCGGGTGCGCCGCCTCGGCCGAGGCCGGCGCCAGCGCCGGCGCGGGCGCGGGCACGTCGACCCCGGCGTCGCAGCGCTCCAGCCGCGACCTGATCACCCAGGAAGAGCTGATGGCCAGCGGCACCACCAACCTGTACAGCGCCATCCAGCGGCTGCGTCCGCAGTGGATCAGCGGCGCCAACCGCACCGACGCGATGACCGGCGGCGGCACCGAGGTGGTGGTGTACCAGGGCTCGGCCAACCTGGGCGGGCTCGATGCCCTGCGGCAGATCGCGCCGGGGTACGTGGCCTCGGTGCGCTGGCTGGACGGGTCGCAGGCCACCAACATGCTGCCCGGGCTGGGCTCGCGCCGCGTGGCCGGCGCCATCGTCATCACCCTGCCGGGCGCCACGGCACCCTGACGCGCCGCGGGGGGCTTCACAAGCGGGGCGCACGCTGGTATATTGGGCGCCCCGCTTGCTCCGCCGCGTTCGGACGCCGGTCCGCGCGAGGTGGAGCGGGGGGCTTGCGCGATGCGCAGGACTCTGCTAAGTTAGGGGCCTGCAATCGGTTACGCACCGATAGCTCAACTGGCAGAGCAGGGGACTCTTAATCCCAAGGTTGTAGGTTCGATTCCTACTCGGTGCACTATGCGCCCGTAGCTCAGCTGGATAGAGCGTCTGACTACGGATCAGAAGGTCGGAGGTTCGAATCCTTCCGGGCGCACCTGTCGGGTGGTTGGTACATGCTCCTGTGGCGGAATTGGTAGACGCGCTAGATTCAGGATCTAGTGGGCGCAAGCTCGTGGAGGTTCGAGTCCTCTCGGGAGCACTGGTGGTGGATGGATTGCAGGGCCCCGTTCGTCTAGTGGCCTAGGACATAGCCCTCTCAAGGCTAAAACACGGGTTCGATTCCCGTACGGGGTATACGTGTCGCGGGGTGGAGCAGCCTGGTAGCTCGTCGGGCTCATAACCCGAAGGTCGCGGGTTCGAATCCCGCCCCCGCTATGA
>DASUVG010000063.1:0-16995 GCA_036379135.1 Longimicrobium sp. | reverse complement strand
GGGCCAGCCGGCCGAAGCCGCGGCCGCCGCGGGCGTGGGCTGAGGAGGGCGGACCATGCACATCGCACTGCTGGGCGCCACCGGCGCCGTGGGCCGCACCATGCTGCAGGTGCTGGCGGAGCGAAAGCTCCCCGTCGACCGCCTGACGCTCCTGGCCTCGCCGCGCTCCAGGGGCCGCTCGCTGCGCTGGGGCGGCCGCGACTGGGCGTGCTCCGTCGCGGAGCCGGGCGCCTTTCGCGGGGTGGATTTCGCCCTCTTCTCCGCCGGCGGCGATCGATCGAAGGAGTGGGCGCCGATCGCCGCCGAGGAGGGCGCCATCGTCGTCGACAACTCCTCCGCCTGGCGGATGGATCCGCAGGTGCCGCTCGTGGTCCCCGAGGTGAACGGGGACGCCGCGCGTGACCGGCCCAAAGGGATCATCGCCAACCCCAACTGCTCCACCATCCAGATGGTCGTCGCGCTGGAGGCGGTGCGGCGGGCGGCGGGGCTCGCGCGCGTGGTGGCGACCACCTACCAGTCCGTCAGCGGCGCGGGGGAGACGGGGCGCAGCGCGCTTCGCGACGAGCTGCTGGGCAACCGGCCGGAGGAGTCGCCGTTCGCGCGGCAGATCTCCGGCAACGTCATCCCGCAGATCGGGGACTTCGACGCGGACGGGTGGACGGGCGAGGAGCGCAAGATGATCAACGAGACGCGCAAGATCCTCTCGCTCCCCGACCTGCCCGTGGCCGCCACCTGCGTGCGGGTGCCGGTGGAGGTGGGGCACTCGGTGCAGGTGATGGTGGAGACGGAGCGCGAGCTTTCGGTGGATGACGCCCGCGCGGCGCTGGCGGCGCTCCCCGGCGTGATCGTGGAGGACGGAGCCCACCGCTACCCCACGCCGCTGGAGACCGCCGGCCGCGACGAGGTGTTCGTGGGGCGCATCCGCCGGGATCCCTTCCTGCCGCGCACGCTGCACCTGTGGGTGGTGTCGGACAACCTGCGCAAGGGCGCGGCGACCAACGCGGTTCAGATCGTGGAGGAGCTTTCGGGTGCCTAGACGGCGGCGCGGGGGCGGCGCCCGCACGCGGGCGGTGATCGAGACCAGCGCCGGCGGGGTGATCTACCGCTGGCGCGAGGGCCGCGCTCACGTGCTGCTCATCCGCGACGCGTACCACCACTGGGGCTTTCCCAAGGGCCACGTGGAGCAGACCGAGACCGCCGCCGACGCCGCGCTGCGCGAGGTGGAGGAGGAGACGGGGCTCAGCTGCCTGCGCCTGGGGCCGCGGCTGCAGACCATCGACTGGTTCTTCCGGTTTCGCGGCAAGCTCATCCACAAGTACTGCCACTTCTACCTGATCGAGTCCCCCGAGGGCGACACCTGCCCGCAGCGGGAGGAGGGGATCACGGAGTGCATCTGGCTGCCGCTGGACGAGGCCATCAGCTCCATCTCCTACGACAACGCCCGCGAAGTCCTCAAGCGCGCCGCCGAGACGCTGGAGCAGGCCCTTCGCCGCGCCGAAGAGGAGATGGACCACGCGCTGCGCCCCGCCCCGTCCACCGGCGGATAGCCCGGCACAACCTCGCGACCACCACGGGTTGATACCCGCGGCGGAAATGCCACAAGCCCCGTCCCGGCTCGCCCGCGCTCGCCGGACGGGGCTTCACCTTCGGCAACGGCAACGGCCTCGCGCTTCGCGCGGACCCCTCACCCCCGGCCCCTCTCCCGCAAACTGCGCGGGAGAGGGGTGACGCGCACCGAACGTCCGGAGCGATTCGGGAACGGCCGAAGCGCATACCGCCTGCGGAAACGGGATCGAATTCTCCCCTTTCTCCCGCGCAGCGGGGGAGAGGGGCCGGGGGAGAGGGGGCCCCGTCGGACGCAGTTCGATCCCCTTCGAAGCTCTGGAAAAAGCCTCCGCTTCGTCCGACCTGCGATGCATCCCGGAACGCGCGAGGCCGCCCCGGCAGGACCGGGGCGGCCTCGTAGCGCGTGACGCGCAGAATCCCTCTAGCCGCGGCGGGCGCGCAGCTGGTCGTACGCCATCATCCCCAGCGGCAGCGCCCAGCTCGCCGTGCTGAGCATCCGTCCGGCGCGGGGGCTGCGGCGCGCCACGCGGTTCACCGCCCAGGTGGCCGCGCCCGCCATCGCCATGCTCTTCATGCTCCGGCGGCGGGGGTTCAGCATCGAGATCAGACCGGTCATCGGCACGCCTCCTGTTGGTTGGCTAAGTGCTTGGTATCTACATGCTTGTGCATGATGCGGGCCACCGCGCGGCCCTCCCCGGCTCTGGCCGCGGGCGGGGCGCCGCGCTACTCTGTGCGGCGTCCCCATCCCCTTGATCCCGATCTGCATTCCATGAACGAAAAGGCCGCCGATCCGTTCAACTGGCGCACGTGGCACGCCCTGGTCGTCCTGGGCGTGCTGGGGCTGTTCCTGTTCAGCATCCGCAGCATCCTCAACCCGTTCATCCTCTTTCTGCTCCTGCTCTTTCTGGTCCAGCCGTACTCGGGAACGCGCTTTCACGTGATGCTGGTGAGCACGGCGGCGCTGCTGACCTTCATCTGGGTGCTGGACACGACGGGCTTTCTGCTGGCGCCGTTCGTCCTGGCGCTGGTGCTGGCGTACATCCAGCACCCCATGGTCGCGCGGCTGGAGCGGCGCGGCGTCTCTCGCCTGCTGGCCACGGTGCTGCTGGCGCTGCCGGCCATCGCCCTCATCGCCGTGCTGCTGTTCGTGGGCATTCCCGCGCTCAGCGCGCAGATCGCGGAGTTCATCCGCGGCACGCCCGCGTTCCTGCAGACGGCCACGCTCCGGCTGGAAGCCTGGCAGGCGCAGCTGCAGTCCCGCGACCTTCCCTGGCTGGACGAGCAGGCGATGGTGGACCGGCTGCGCTCCATCCAGCCCGAGGCGGTGATGGCGTGGATGCAGCAGCGTCAGGCGGCCATCATGCAGGGCGTGTGGACGGGGCTGCTGGGCGTGGGCAAGGGGCTGGGCGCGGTGCTCAGCCTGCTGAGCTACGTGTTCCTTACGCCCATCATCACCTTCTACCTGCTGCGCGACTGGCCGGCCATCCAGGCGCGGCTGCGGGACCTGGTGCCCGGGCCGTACCGTGACCGCGTGGTGGGTTTTGCGTCAGAGTACGACCGGCTGCTCGCGCGCTACCTGCGCGGCCAGGTGCTGGCCGCCGCCATCGTGGGCGTGCTCACCTGGCTGGGGTTCCTGATCGCCGGCTTTCCCTACGCGCTGCTGCTGGGCGCCGTGGCCGGCGTCTTCAACATCATCCCCTACATGGGGCTGGTCGCCAGCCTGATCCCCGCGCTGGTCATCGCCCTGTTCTCCGCCAGCCCGCTGGTGGCGCTGCTCAAGATCGCCGCCGTGTTCGCCGTGGTGCAGGTGCTGGACTCGTCCGTCATCGGGCCGCGCGTGGTGGGCGAGGCCGTGGGGCTGCATCCCGTGTGGGTGCTGCTGGCGCTGGCCGTCACCGGCTACTTCTTCGGCTTCGTCGGGCTGCTGATCGCCGTTCCGCTGGCCGTGCTGGTAAAGCTGCTGCTGGGATACGCGCTGAACCGGTACCGCACGTCCACGCTGTTTCGTGGCGAGCGGCCGCTGGTGATGCTGGATTGATGCGAAGTGCGGGAGTGCGTTAGTGCGTTAGTGCGGGAGTGCGGGAGTGCGGGAGTGATGAGATGAGGATGATGACGACGGGCAGGTGACGCCGCTCGACCCCCCTGTGGAGCGGCGCGACGAAACCCTTCCGGGAGGTCAGACATGACCCGCAGGATCATGCCGGATCACGGGAAGTACCGCTGGACCGCGCCGCTGCTGGCGCTCGTGCTGCCGCTGCTGCTGGCGCTGGCTCCCGCGGACGCGGAGGCGCAGCGCCGCCCGCGCCTCCTGGGCCGCCCCGCCGTGCCGCCGGCGGACACCATCACCCTCCCCGCCGGCACCGTCGCCTCGGCGGACGCGGAGCCGGAGGCCATCCCGCTGCCGGAGACCACCGACAGCCGCGGCGCCTTTCCCGTGCAGCGCACGCTGCAGATGCGCTCCACCGCGTACTGCCTGCGCGGCAACATGCGCACGGGCGTCCGCGTGCGCGACGGGATGGCGGCCGGCGATCCCAGCGTGCTGCCGCTGGGCTCCGTGGTCCGCGTGTCGCACCCGGACGGGCGGGTGATCGGCATCTTCGTCATCATGGACACGGGCGGCGCCATCCGCGGCAACAAGATCGACCTGTGGTTCGACAGCTGCCGCGAGGCGCTGGACTGGGGCATCCGCTCCGTGGTCGCCGAGGTGCTCGACATCGGCCGCGCATAGCCGGCGCCTGGGCGTCGCGCCGGCGCCCCCTCCGGGCGAGCACCACGCGCCCACCTCCGAAAGCTGCCAGGGAGGCTGGATCGCGCCCGCCGTGATCGGCTTGCGCGTCCAGGCCCCTGGCACCGGCGTCAGTTCGGGAAGCTGAACAGCGAGGCGGACAGGGCGCGGCGGCTGCTGCGGCGAAGCTGGGGGTCGTCCTGGCGCGCGCGGCCGATCGCCTGGCCGATGCCGAAGGTGACCACCACGTTTCGCGCGGAGAGCGCGTCCGTCACCGGCACCGCCACGTCCATGCGGTAGGTGCGCCGCGACCCCGGCGGGAACGCCGCGCGAAGCCCGAACCCCACGCTGGCCTCCACCGGCGAGTTCATTCCGAACGTGTCCCCGCCCGCCCACATCTTCCCCGCGTCCACGAACACCGCCGTCCCCAGGTCGAACAGCCGCGGGTACGGCCATCCCAGGTACATCCGGTGCTCCAGCGACGCCACGATGCGCCGCTCCCCCGGCCATGCGTGCGTGGGCAGCCCCCGCAGCCCCGCGCGGTTGCCCATCGTGAGCTGAAAGGGCACCATCGTGCGCCACCCCCCCACCACCGTCCCCGCCGCCACGAAGGTGTGGCGCGACTCGTCCGACGGGCGCCAGTACGCCCAGGCGTCCGCCTGGCCGAAAAGGTTGCGCCACTCGAACGATCCCGGCTCCGCGCCGTACACGCGCCGTCCCTCGGCGCGCGCGCCAAAGCCGGCCAGCAGCCCGTGCGCCGGCGACGTGGCGACGGAGAACCCCAGGTCCAGCAGCAGGTCGTCGTCGTCCGAGAACGCCCGCAGGCTGCGCCCGATCCCCACCTCGGCCTCCACGCCCAGCCGCACGTCCTCCGTCCCCCGCACCGCGTCCAGCGCCCGCCGCCGCTCGAACCACACGTTGCGCTGGCCGGCCAGGAACACCACGCGCACGCTGGAGATGGTGTCCAGCCCCGTCACCACCGGCTCCGGCTCGTCCGGGACGAGCTGCCGCATGGCGGGCTGGTCGCCGCCGCCGTCCGTGGACAGGTAGTCGCGCGGGTACTCCGTCCACTCCCCCGCCAGCGCCACGCCGAACAGGGTAAGCCGCCCGCGCCGCCCCATCCGCATGACCGTCCCCACGTCGAAGGAGCGGCGCGCCTCCTCGAAGTAGCGCCGCCGCACCCCGCCGTCCGCGCCGGCGTCAGGGACGAAGATCACGAAGTTGCGCTCCAGGTGCTCGATCTCCTGCCGGAACGCCCAGCGCCCGTTCTCTCCGCGAAAGGGGTACGCCAGCCGCTGCACCACCGACACGCCGACGGGCGTCTTCGCCACGCTGAGCTCCGCGTCCAGCCGGGTGCCCAGCAGCTGGCGCGTGCCCACCGCGGCCCCGTACACCCGCTCGCCCTGCGATTCCTTGAAGTAGGCGGATACGTGCTGCCCGCTTCCCAGCAGGTTGTCCTCGCGCAGCTCCACCCCGGTAAGCGCCAGGCTGCCCTCGTCGCTGTCCCACTGCGGCTCCAGCCGCATGGACCACTCGTCGCGGGTCTCCACCACCACGTGCTGCGATCCGTCCGGCTGCCGCACCGCGAACACGTCGGCGTCGGCGATGAACGAGAGGCTGCGGAGAATGCGCTCGGAGTCTTCCAGCAGCGCGGGCACGTAGCAGTCGCCCTCGCCGAACAGCAGCTCGCGGCGGATGACGCGCTCGCGGGTGCGGACGTGCATGCGGTTGGCGGAGCGGTACGCCCAGTTGAAGCGGGCGTCCAGCTCGTCGCCGCCCACGTCGAACACCGACCGGTTGTCGACGAAGATCTCGGTGATGGTCCCCTGGCGGCACGCTTCCTCCCCCGCCTGCGCGCCCGCGGGCACGGCGGCCGCCAGCGCCAGCGCCGCCGCGAGGGCGGGCGCCGGGCGGCGGAAACAGGGAAAGGTGCGCGTGGGGCTCAACTGCCTGCCTCTTCGTCGTTTTCAACCGCTCCGCGAGCGGGCCGCCGTGCGTGGGGAGAAGGGCTTGTACCGCGCGGGGAAGGGCAATGTTCGGGCCGGGTTCCGGCCCGACCAGGAACGCGGGCGGGACCCCCTCCCGGAGCCCCGCCCGCCATCAGTTCCCCGCCCCGGAACGCGAAGCGGCCCGGACCCTGTTTCAGGTCCGGGCCGCGGGGTGCTGCCACCGCCGGGTTCAGCCGCCGCTGGTGTAGATTCCGCCGCCGCGGCTTTCTTCCGTATCCACGGCATCCACAGCAGTGATGGTGTTGCTGGTGCACGCGGCGAGGACCGCCAGCAGGACCAATGCAACGAGCTTGCGAAACATGTTGTCTGCTCCGTCGCGAACGCGAAGTAAATGGCTGTAAATGAAAATATAACGGGAACCGGCCAGATGCGCCAGCCCCATAGGATCAATCCCCGGCGATAGCGAGCGGGTGCTCCGGCTCTTCCGGCTCCGGCTCGGCCCGCATGGTGCGCTGCAGCTTGGCCAGAGCCTGTTCCGCACGAGCCAGATCCTGCACGGATCCGGACTCCATGAAGAGTTCGCGGGCACGCTCCAGGTACGCCACGGCCTCTTCGGCACCCCCGTTCCGCCCCCGCAGCTCTGCGTAGTCCGCCAGCGTCTCCGCCTCCAGCGAGGGATAGCCCTTCTCGCGCGCGATCTGGAGCGCCTTCTCGTAGAACGTAAAGCCGTCCTCGTCGTCTCTCGCGCGCGCCAGGTTGCCGAGCTGGCGATACATGTAGCCGAGCGTGTAGGGCGAGCGCGTGGCGATCGCATGCTGCTCCGCCACCCGCGCCACTTCCTCGGCCTCCGTCGTGTAGCCTTCCAGCAGCCATGCGTGCGCCAGGTCGGCGGACATGGCAGCCTTGAGTGACGCGGGGATGGGAAGGCTGAGCCCGGCCTGATAGCATTGACGAGCATCCTCCAGCCGTCCCTGCGCGTTCCGCAGGTGGCCGCGGTGCAGGTACCAGATGCCCGTTTCAAGCGGCGCATCCATCGACTCCCAGAGCTCCTGCGCGCGGGCCAGCCATTCCTCGGACTCGCCCAGACGGCCCGTGCTGTGGCTCACACCACCCAGGTTGTTGAACAGCTGCCCCCGCTCCAGCCGCAGCTCGTCCGCACCGGCACTCTCGGCGAGCGCCAGCGCCTCCCGGTAAATCTCCCCTGCTTCGGCCCAGCGCCCCTGGTACGTTTTTACGTTCCCCACACCGGTCCGGGCGATCACCTCACCGCGCAGGTCGTCCGTGTCCCGAGCCAGGTCGGCGCTCCGCGTATAGTACGCGGTGGCGTCGACGAACTCGCCCAGCATCAGGGCAACGCGGCCCAGGCGGCGCAACGCCAGGATCTGCGCGCCCTTGTCGGCCAGGGGCAGCGAAACCGACAGAGCGGCCCGGTAGCACTGGCTGGCCCCCAGGGCGCGGCCAGACCCCTCCTGCAGCTCGCCCAGCGCGATCAGGTGACGGGCGGCCTCATCCTTCTGGCCGTTGAACCAGCTACGGAACACGGGTCGCAATCCTTCGTGCAGCAGCGTCATGTGCTGCAGCACGGCCTGCTCCGCCTGCGCGATCGCGAGCTCCACGTCTTCAGGGGTCAGGATCCGCTTGTCGACCGTAGAATAGGAACTGGAGCTGTCCCAGGTTCTTTCCGGGTCGGGAACGGCAGCGCTGACCAGCTGAAGGCGAAGCACCTCCAGCTCTTCCACGGTGGGAAGAAGCCGGAGCAGTTCTTCGACGGTTACTTCAGAGCGAGACACAAGGTATTCCTGAGGAAGTGCTGCTCAGCCGCCGGACGTATAGATGGAGCCACCGCGAGCCGCGTCGGTGGTGCCGTACGTGGAGAAGTGGTCGGTGAGCGTGCGCAGGCGCAGGCCGTCGGAGGTGACGGACGCGCCCATGTTCACCCAGGCGTCGTTCCACCAGACGATGGTCGGCACGGCCGCGCCGTCGATGGTGGTGCCGCGATACGGAAGCTCGATCGCCACCGGCTGCGCGAACTGCTTTCCGTGCGGCCCGAACTCGGCCACCACGTGCTCGGCGCCCTGAGGGTCCACCGGCAGGCGGATGCTGAACATCGTCACCTTGTCCACCGCGCCGGCGGGCACCTCGATGGCGAAGCCGTAGAAGTCAAGCCGGCCGCCCTCGGGCCCGATCCACTTCTTGGCCCACGCGATGGTGACCTGCGGGGTCTGCCGGAACCGGGCGAGCGCGGCCACGTCGGGCGACGCGCCGGTGCTGAACGCCGGCACACCCTGGCGCGCCGCCAGCGGCGAGGCCGCGTCGGCGCACCCCGCCGCAAGGATCGAGACCGCCAGCGTGAAGGTGATGCCGAGCGTACGGATGATGGGGCCCATTCAACGTCCTCCAAGGACTGTGGTGGGGAGGGGGATGCCGGACGCATGTGCACGGTGCGTACCGTGCGGCCATGAATCGGGGCCGGAACGGCAAACCGTTGTAAGATAACTGCTTACAACGAATAAATCAAACGGATCGTACACATTCGAGCTGGGCGGGAACCGCACCAGACGTGGGCGGAGTGCACAAGATGGGTGCACTCTGTGCGCCGATCGGGTATCAGTGCTCGATGCCGTAGTCCGTGATCTTGCGCCGCAGCGTGTTGCGGTGGATGCCCAACCGCTCGGCCGCCACCGTCACGTTGTTTCCCGTCTCGCGCAGGGCGCGGCGAATCATTCGCTTCTCCATCTCCTCCAGCGTCACCAGCGGCGGCTCCGAGGGCGCGGGTCCGGCGCCGTTGGCGGAGTGCGCCTCGGGCGGGTGCACGATGTCGGTGGGAAGGTGCTGCGGAAGAAGGATCTCGCCGTCGGCCATGACCACGGCGCGCTCGGCGGCGTTGCGAAGCTGGCGCACGTTGCCGGGCCAGGGGTGCCGGTGCAGCACGTTGAACACCTCCTCTGCCACCGCGCGCACCGGGCGCCCGTGCTCGCGGGCGTAGTGCGCAAAGAAGTGCGTGGCGAGCAGGTCCAGGTCGCTGCCGCGGTCGCGCAGCGGGGGAAGCAGCACGGTGACCACCGCCAGGCGGTAGTACAGGTCCTCGCGAAAGCGCGACTCGCGCACCGCCTGCGACAGGTCGCGGTTGGTGGCCGCGACGATGCGCACGTCGATGGACACCGGCGAGCCGCCGCCCACCCGCTCCACCTCGCGCTCCTGGATGGCCCGCAGGATCTTGCTCTGCAGCGCCATCGACATGTCGCCGATCTCGTCCAGAAAGAGCGTGCCGCCGTGCGCCCGCTCGAACCGCCCGATCCGTCGGCCGATGGCGCCGGTAAAGGCGCCCTTCTCGTGGCCGAAGAGCTCGCTTTCCAGCAGGTTCTCGGGGATGGCGGCGCAGTTGATGGCCACGAACGGGCCGCGGCTTCTGCGCGAGCGCGCGTGAAGCACGCGCGCCACCATCTCCTTTCCCGTCCCGCTCTCCCCCAGGACGAGTACGGTGGCGTCGCTGGTGGCCGCGCGGGCGATGGACTTGAACACGCCCATCATCTGCGAGCTGGCACCGACGATGGCGTCGTCGGTGGCCTTTACCATCTCGGGAAGGGGGCGCAGGCGCTTGATCTCTTCCACGCCCAGCAGGATCTCGCGCACGCGGCCGCGGGGAAGCGGCTTGGGAAGCACGTCGTGCGCGCCCTGGCGAATGGCCTCCATCGCCAGGTCCATGGTGGGCTGCGAGGTCAGCAGCACCACGGGCGCCATGCCGCCGTCCTCGTGCAGGCGTCCCAGGATCTCCAGCCCGGCGCCGGAGAAGTCGGCGTCCAGCAGGATGAGGTCCCAGTTCCCGGACGCAATCATGCGCAGGCCCTCGGAGAGGGACTGCGCGGAAAACAGCTCCGCGTCGTCCAACTCCGGTTCGAGCGTTCGACCGATGCTCCGGTCCGCGTCGAGGAGGAGAACCTTCAAGTGCGGGTGGGGCGATGCGTTTCGTCGCTTGATGGATAACCCAGCCAATATACGGACGGTCAGGCGATGGCGCAAAGGTTAAGCGGACGTTGTATCACACCGTGCGTTTGCTGCCTCTCCGCACCCATCTGCGGGCATGAACGCTACATCCGCGGCCTCATGTGAGTGGCGGGTGAGGAGAGTGTGGATGGGACAGGCCCCGACCCTGCCGCCGGTGTGTTACCCATCCCCGGGACGCCGGCGGCCCCGTGATTCGGGGGGATGATGCGGATACACCCCGATCCTGCGCCAGGTCGTACGCGCGGGAAATATGCGGATGCAGTGGATGCAGCGGATGCAGACGAATTCGCCGCGGCGACGGCGAAAGGGCGCACGCAAGCTACGCGAGGCTTCCGCGGCAGGGAACGGTGGTGGTGCGAATCGAGCCGGGCGCGGGACGGGCGGAGCGCGCGGGGGGCGAGGCGTGGCCCGGGGCGCGGACGGCGCCGGCGCGGCGTGGCGAGATCCGTCGTGGCACCGCACCTGCCGTACGGGGTCTCTTGCCGGGCTGCCGCCCGCGCACGTAGCTTTACGCGACCGCAAGTCCGCCCGACCGCAACCCGTTTTCGAGCCACGCTGGAGCCGGACCGATGAAGTTCGCCATGATTGGCGCCCTGCTGATCACCCTTCCCGCGCTGGCGGGACTGATTTACAGCTTGATCGCCGACAACAGGGTCCTCACGTACGCCGCGCTCGCCAGCCTGGGGCTGAACTCGCTGCCGTTCATCGCGGCGGGGCTGCTGATGCGGCGCACGGGCGGCGGAGGCGACGACCTGGGGCACTGAGCCCCGGCGTTACCGCAGCACCCGCAGCTCTCCGGGCTCCAGCAGGTACAGGCGCCCCCCGACGTCGAACGCGGCGTCCAGGGGCGCCGCGTTCGTTTGCCCCAGCACGCGGCCGGTGCGGGCGTCCAGCACCGCCAGCCGCGCCCCGCGCCCCCGGCCGAACACCGCCACACGCCGTCCGGACGGGTCCACGCGCACCTCCAGCTCGCCGCCGGGGCCGCGCACCGGGGGGGTCTCCGCCCAGATGCGCCGCAGCCCCTGCGGCCCGTGCCGCAGCCGGACCACCAGCCCGTTCGCCTGCCAGCCGTACAGGGTGCCGTCGGGCCCGGCCGCCAGCCCGCGCAGCGGCTCCGCCTGGTCCGAGGCAAAGAGCACGCGTCCGCTTCCCGCGTCGCGAACCTGCACGGCGGGCGGAACGTCCCCCACGCGGTCGGTGGAGACGTAGACGCGGTCCGCCAGCGGCGAGACGGCCAGCCCCATGGCCTCGCCGCCGGTCTCCGCCCACCCCCAGCGGGGGGTGAGGGTCGCCGGGTCCAGCCCCACCACGCCGCCGCGGCGGTTGGCGGTGAACACCCAGCGCCCCCGCGGGTCGCGCGCCGCCGCCCGCAGCGCGGACGAGCTCCATCCGGCCGCCGCGCGCCCGCCCACGGCCTCGCCGCGCGCCAGCCGCCGCCCGCCCAGGGCGATCACCAGCCTGCCGCCGCTGCGCCAGAGCAGGCGCGGCACCGAGTCGCCGCTCACCAAGACGGTGGAGACGACGCGGCCCGCCGAATCATGCCCCGCCAGCCGCCCGGGGCCGCCCACCCAGGCGATGCGGGCGGAGTCCAGGGCCAGCGTGGCCCCCTGGGCCGCGGGGTGCGGCAGGGGGGTGCGCCACGCCACGGGAAGCGTCTCCGCCGGCTTGCACGCGGCGGCCAGCACCACCGGCAGAAGCAGCGCTGCGGCGCGCGCCCTTGCGGCGGTCATGCGGCGCATGGAATCATTCCTCTCCCGTCTGGAGTACCAGCCGGCTGCAGGGGGCCCGCGCCGCCCGCAGCGTTCCTGTTCTTGCGCCCCGCATCGGCGCCCCACGCATCCCTCGAGTGCCGCACCAGGACGCTCTCCACCTGATCCGCGACGCGCTGGACGAGTCCGCGCGCGTAAAGCTGGCGCTGCGCGAGCTGGCGCCGGACGTGGCGCGCGTGGCCGGCCGCATCGCCGACGCGTTTCGCGCGGGGAACCGGCTGTACGCGTGCGGCAACGGCGGAAGCGCCTGCGACGCCATGCACCTGGTGGAGGAGCTGGTGGCGCGGTACAAGCGCGAGCGCCCCGGCCTGCCGGCGCACCACCTGATGGACGGGCCCACCCTCACCTGCTGGGCCAACGACTACGACTTCGCCACGGCGTTCAGCCGGCAGGTGGAGTCCATGGTGCGCCCGGGCGACGTGCTGGTGGCCATCAGCACCAGCGGCGGCTCGCCCAACGTGCTGCTGGCGGCGCAGGCCGCCAACGCGCGCGGCGCGCTGACCGTGGCCCTTACCGGCCGCGACGGCGGCCGCCTGCGCGAGATCTGCGGGGAGGCGCTGGTGGTGCCCGCGCAGGCCACCGAGCGAATCCAGGAGGGGCACATCACCCTCATCCACCTGATCTGCGAGCTGGTGGAGCGCACGCTCTTTCCCGACGCGCTCCCCGACTGAACCGTTCATTCGTCCGCAACGCCAACCGCGCACTCGCCCCATGTACAGGATCCTTCTCCTTGCCGCCACGCTCGCCGTGCTGCTGTCCGCCTGCGGCGACCGCGAGCCCACCCCGCAGCAGCGGCAGGCCCGCCGCGACGCGCGCCTGGACGCCTGCATCGCCGAGGCGCTGAGCATCCACGCACGCACGCGGCTGGCCACGCTGGACAGCCTGCTGGCGCAGAGCCAGTCGCGCGGCGCCGTTCCCGCGCTGGTGAGCGCGCCGCACAAGTTCGCGCAGGTGTACGCCACCTACGCCGACCTGCGCGCGCACGAGACGGCGTACCGCGACAGCGCGTACAACGCCACCAGCAAGGAAGACTCCACGCGCTACGAGGCCATGGCGGTAAGCTTTCGCGTCAACCGCCCGTCGCCGGAGAGCCTGGAGGAGAACGTGATCCGCGACTACCTGCGCGACTTTGCCGGCTCGCGCCGCAACCCCGACCACGGCTGCAACCACCTGGTCGAGGAAGAGGAGAAGAACGGCGAGGATTGACGCCGGTCGATGAGTGTCCCTCCGCCTCGTGTCGGGGCGGTTGAATTGAAACTCCGGCTGGAAAATCACGAAGTCCGCCTTCGCGGACCGGCCCATCCGGCGTCGAAGCCCCGCGCAGTTTGCGGGGCTTTCCGCTTTTCCAGCCGCGGCTTCAGCCGCCCCGGCACCGCGCCGGGGGCCGCTCCCGCCTTGCCGCATCCCCCGCCGTCCGCGCATTCTGTCCCTGTAGCGCAGTCCTGTCGCAGGCGAACGCGGAACGGAGGGTCGGTCAGATGCCGGTCGTACACCTTCTCGGCACGGGCGCGGGGGTCAGCGGCCCGGAGCGCACCACCACCATGCTGGCGTTCGAGAGCGGCGGAAGGAGCATCGTCGTGGACTGCGGCGGCGACGTGATCCAGCGGCTGATGGCGTCGGGCGTCGACCCCTCCGGCATCGAGGCGCTGATCGTGACGCACGAGCACCCGGACCACTGCGCCGGCTTTCCGCTCTTCATGGAAAAGATCTGGCTGCTGGGCCGCCGCCATCCCATCCCCGTGTACGGCATTCGCCCCGCCCTGGACCAGGCCCGCCGCATCTGGGAGGCGTTCGATACGGGCGGCTGGGAGGGCGTTCCCGAGATCCAGTGGAACGAGGTGCGCCACGAGCCCGGCGCCCCCGTGCTGAGCAGCGAGCGCTGGCGCATCACCGCGGCGCCGGGGATCCACGGCGTCCCCGTCATCGGCATCCGCGTAGAGGACGCGCGGGGCTCCGGCGTCTGCGCGTACTCGTGCGACACGGCCAAGTCGGCGGAGATCACGGAGATGGCGCGCGGGGCGGACCTGCTGGTGCACGAGGCCACGGGGACGGAGCTGGGCGGCCACACCACGTACGTGCAGGCCGCGGAGGTGGCGCGCGACGCCGGCGCCGGGCGGATGGTGCTGGTCCACCTGCCCCCGTTCGTGACGGACGACGATCTTGCCGAGGCGCGTACCCTCTACGCCGACATGCGGCTGGGAGAAGACGGAGCCCGCCATGACTTCTAGGACCGCCATGACTTGTGGAATCCCGCGCCCGCGGGCGCTCGCCGCCGCGCTGGCGCTGGTGCTGGGCGCGTGCGCATCCGCCGCCCCGGCGCGCACCGCGACGGCGTCCGGCGCCGCGCCGTCCGACGCGGCACCGTCCTCCGCCGGCGAGTGCGACGTCGCGCCGGGGGCGCTGGTGAACGTGCAGTCGGTCGACCGGACCATTCGCACGGACGTGCGCTACGCCACGGCGAACAACTTCACCGGCGCGGTGCTGCCGGGCTATGAGCGCCCGCTGGCCATGATGCGCCCGGAGGCGGCGCGGGCGCTGGCGCGCGTGCACCAGTCGCTGCGGGGGCGGGGCTTCGGGCTCAAGGTGTTCGACGGCTACCGCCCCGTCCGCGCGACGCTGGGGATGGTGGAATGGGCGGAGCGCACCGGCAACGAGTGGGTGCTGGAGCAGGGATACGTGGCCCGGCAGAGCGGCCACAACCGCGGCGGCACCGTGGACCTTACCCTGGTGCGGCTGGCGGACGGGCGCGAGGTGGAGATGGGGACGCCGTACGACACCTTCAACGAGGCCGCGCACACGGCCAACGCCACCGGCCAGGTGGCCGCCAACCGCCGCATCCTGGTGGATGCCATGGCCGCGGAAGGCTTCCGGAACTACGACAAGGAGTGGTGGCACTTCTCGTTCACCGGCACCTATCCGCCGCTGGACGTGCCGCTGCGCTGCTTCCGCTGATCCACGTCTTCCGCATCCACCGATCCGATCCGATGCGATCCAACCACATCCACGCCGCCCTTTCCGCCGCGGCCGCGCTGGCGCTGGCGTCCACCCCCGCCGGCGCGCAGGGCGGGCTGGGGCTGGTGGAGGGGCTGTTCGACGAGGTGAGCGCCGTCACCATCTTCTACCAGACGGGGCTCGTTCCCTCCTCCGACGAGGTGGAGGTCGAGGGCGGAATGCTGCACGGCGGCGGCACGGAGGTCCTCATCAACCTCAGGTCCGGCAACGACGTCAGCTACGAGCTGGGGCTGGGCGCCAGCTACCTGCGCGGCTACCGGGCGGTGGAGCCCAGCCTTGACCTGCGCGCCTCGCTGCGCGCCCTGCCCACCGTCTCCCTCTACACCACGTGGGAGCGCGAGCCGGTGAGCCGGTACCTGGGGCTGGGGTTCGGGCTGATCGAGCTGTGGAACGCGCAGGCGTACGGCCCGTCGGGCGAGCCGTGGGACGTTGCGGCCAACGCGTTCGAGGTGGTGCTGTCGGGCGGCCTGTACCTGGAGCAGTCGTTCGCCGAAGGGCTGTTCGTGGAGGGGGGCTGGCGGTTCCGCAACTTCCACAGCGTCCGATGGACCGCCACGGACGACGACGACGAGCTTCCGGCGGAGTGGCCGCGCTCGCTGGACTTCAGCGGGCCCTTTCTCTCGCTGGGCTGGCAGCTGCAGCTGGACAGGGACGACGACCGCGAGGCCGCCATCACCCCGCCCGCGCCGGCCGGCACCTGGCTGCTGGAGCGGGTGGACGGCACGGCGCTCCCCGCGTTGCTGGACGCCGCGGCGCCGGCGCGGCGCGAGGTGGTGCACGGCGTGCTGCGGCTGCGCCCGGACACCGTTCCCGCCAACGCGGAGCGGGGGCTGGGCACCTGGTCGCTGGAGATGAACGTCCGCCAGCCCGGCGGGATGGCGCTGGTGACCGAAGCGGGCTCGTACACCACGACGGACAAAGTCCTGCAGCTGGCGGGACCCGGCGGGGAGACGCGCCGCCTGGAGCGGCTGGCCGGACGCCTGTACCTGCAGCGCGAAGGCCACGTGCTGGTGTTCGCGCCGGGGACCGCGCCGCCGGGGAAGGAGTAGCCGCGCAGGCTTGCGAAGGCCGGGCGCGCGGGGCATCTTGCGCGCGCTTTCCCACACGCGGCGCTCAACCGGCGGGCACAGGCATGGCGGCGGTTCCGGTCGTGGTGTTCTCGGACTTCGCCTGCCCGTTCTCGTACGTGACGGAGGCGGCGCTGCGGCGCATGGCCGCCGCCGGCGAGGTGGAGGCGACGCACCTGGCGTGGGAGCTGTACCCCGCCCCGGCGCCCCTCCCCTCCGCGGACGACGGCGCCTGGATGGACGCGCTCCGCCCCCTGGCGGACGAGCTGGGGATCGCGCTGCTCGCGCCCGCGCCGGTGCGGACGCGCAAGGCGCACGAGGCAGCTTCGTTCGCGGCGTCGAAGGGCGCGGGGCCTGCGATGCGGGAGGCGCTGTTCGCGGCGAACTTCGGGCAGGGGCGCGACATCGGCCGCATCGACGTGCTGGTGGAGATCGGCGCGGGGCTGGGGCTGGACGCGTCGGAGCTCAAGGTGGTGCTGGACGTGGACGCGTTCGCCGCGCGGGTGGCGGCGGAGCAGGACGCGGCGCGGCGGGCGGGCGTGGAAGGGGTGCCCACGCTGGTGGTGGGTACGGGGGACGAGGCGCGCTGGCTGGTGGGCGCGCGGCCGTTCGCGGAGCTGCGGGCGGCGGTGCTGGGCGGGGGTTGATCCGGACGATGCGGGGCGCTGCGCCCCGTGGGGAATACGCAATCGCGGAAGGTGGAGACCGATGTCGGACTACGAGCGGATGACCGCCCTTCCCGCGCGCGAGATCTGGGCGCGCGTGGAGCTGATCCTCAGCACGCGCGGCGAGGTGTCGCTGACGCGCGAAGACCATTACGCCCGCACCTACAGCGGCCCCGAGGGCACCGTCGTGGTAGAGGTGCACCGCCACGGGCCGTCCGCGGTGGTCACGGTGCGCAC
>DASUVG010000062.1:0-12855 GCA_036379135.1 Longimicrobium sp. | reverse complement strand
CCCGATGCGCGATCCCGCGAACCGTCCCCCTCGCGCGAACTTCTGCGGGAACGCCCCCGGCCTTCTCGCGGGCCCAGGCTTCGCCAGATCGCGCATCGGGTGTTCGTGGAGGCCGGCTCCGCTGCGCCTGCGGCAGGAGGTCGGCGCCAGGCTGGGGACGAGGATGGCGGGATAGGTATCTCGCTAGAAAATTCTCATGGCCCCCTGCCGCGCTTCCCTCCCTCTGCCGTTCCCGACGCGTCCACACACGCGTGGAGCAACCCCCACCCGCCGCCGTGCCCTGACACCCTTCCACTGCATCGCGGGTCATCCCGCCCCGGGAGAGCGCGACCGCAGTTTGCAACCCAATCCGCGATGAACCTCTTTTCCTCCGTTGACTCCGTGTGATCGTTCTTCTGCGGTGGTACGGAACCCGCGCCGGGGGCGGAGGTAGCACCGCGCGGCCATCATCCGCGAAATCCACGTCCCCGGAATCCGTCGTCCATGCGTATCCTGCGCGCCCTTCTGCCCGTCCTGGCGCTCGCCGCGTGCGTCCCCGGCGCACCCGCACCCGCGCCCGCCGCGGCCCCGTCGTCGTCATCCACCGAAACCGCACCGGTACCGGTCCTTCCGGCGCTGGTCGGCGACACGTCGGTCATCCGCGGCGTGCTCCCCAACGGGCTGACGTACTACGTGCGCCGCAACGCCGAGCCGCAGAAGCGCGCCGAGCTGCGCCTGGTGGTGAACGCCGGCTCCGTGCTGGAAGAGCAGGACCAGCGCGGGCTTGCGCACTTTCTGGAGCACATGGCGTTCAACGGCACGCGCCGCTTCGAGAAGCACCAGATCGTGGACTACCTGGAGCGCGTGGGGATGCGGTTCGGCCCCGACATCAACGCCTACACCAGCTTCGACGAGACCGTGTACATGCTGCAGCTGCCCACCGACAGCGCGGGCGTGCTGGACACGGGGCTGCAGATCCTGCGCGACTGGGCCGACGGCATTGCCCTGGAACCGGCGGAGATCGAGAAGGAGCGCGGGGTGGTGATCGAGGAGTGGCGCCGCTCGCGGGGCGCGGGTGCCCGCATCAGCGACCGCCAGTTCCCCTTTCTGTTCGCCGGGTCGCGCTACGCCGAGCGCCTGCCCATCGGCGACCTGGAGACGCTGCGCACCTTTGCGCCGGAGACGCTGCGCCGCTTCTACCAGCAGTGGTACCGGCCGGAGCTGATGGCGGTGGTCGCCGTGGGCGAGTTCGACCCGCGCGAGATGGAGGCGCGCATCCGCCGGGAGTTCGGGGGAATGGAGCCCAGGGACGGCCCCGAGCGGCCGGAGATCGCCATGCCCTTCCCCGACAGCACGCGCTACATGGTGACGGTGGATCCCGAGGTGCCGCGGACGACCGTCAACCTGAACTGGATGCTACCCGCGACCCCCGACACCACGCCGCGGGAGATCCGCCGCGGCATCGTGGAAGGGATGTTCGCCGGGCTGCTGGGCGACCGGCTGCAGGACATCAGCCTCAAGCCCGACGCACCGTTCATCGACGTGGGGTCGTACCTGGGCGGCTCGCTGCGGCCGGTGGAGACGTTCGCCCTGAACGCGGCGGTCGCGGAGGGGGGCGCGGAGCGCGGGCTGGGGGCGCTGGTGGCGGAGCTGGAGCGCGCCGCGCGGCACGGGTTCACCGCCGCGGAGCTGGAGCGCGAGAAGTCGGAGCTCCTGCGCATGTGGGAGCAGATCTACGCGGAGCGCGCCAAGACGGGGAGCGGCGCGTACGCGGGGACCTACGCGGACCACTTTCTCCGCCGGGGCCCCCTGCGCACGGTGGAGGACGAGTACGAGGTGAACCGCGCCCTGGTCCCCACCGTCACGCTGGACGAGGTGAACGCCGCCGCCCGCCGCTACGCCGCCCTGCGCGACCGCGTGGTGCTGGTGAGCGGGCCCGAGCGCGCGGGGCTCGTGCGGCCCAGCGAGGCGCGGCTTGCGTTCGTCGCCGACTCGGTGGCGGGCTCGGAGCTGGCGGCGTACACGGAGACGGTGTCCGACGCGCCGCTGCTGGCCGCCGCCCCGGCGCCGGGGCGCATCGTGGCGGAGGATTCCACCGCCGAGATCGGCGTTACCCGCTGGACGCTCAGCAACGGCGCGCGCGTGGTCCTGAAGCCCACGGACTTCAAGGACGACGAGATCATCTTCGCCGCCACCAGCCCCGGCGGGCTTTCGCTGCTGCCGGACAGCGCGCACCTGTACGGGCGCACGGCCACGGCGGCGGTGCAGCTGGGCGGCGTGGGCGGCCTGTCGCTCACGGACCTGCAGAAGCGGCTGACGGGCAAGGCGGCCTCCGTGGGCGCCAACCTGAGCGAGCTGTCGGAGGGGATGAACGGCTACGCGGCGCCCCGGGACGTGGAAACGCTCTTTCAGCTCATCCACCTGTACTTCACCCAGCCGCGGCGCGACACCACGGCGTGGGCGGCGTACCTGCAGCGCGGCCGCGAGTCGCTGCGCAACCGCAACGTGACGCCCGAGTCCGCCTTTGGCGACACGCTGACGGCCATCCTTTCGCAGGGGCACCCGCGCATGCGGCCGTTCAGCAGCGCCGTGTTCGACTCGCTGGACATCGACCGCTCTCTGGCCATCTACCGCCAGCGCTTTGCGGACGCGGGCGACTTCACCTTCTACTTCGTGGGGACGTTCAGCCCCGACTCGCTCCGCCCGCTGGTGGAGACGTACCTGGCCAGCCTGCCCGGCACCGGCGCGCGAGAGACCTTTCGCGACCTGGGGATCCGGCCGCCGGGGGGCGTGGTGGAGCGCACCGTGCGGCGCGGCGTGGAGCCCAAGGCGCGCACGGTGCTGATCTTTACCGGCCCCGCGGAGTTCTCGCGCCAGGCGTCCGCCGACATGAGCGCGCTTTCGCAGGCGCTGGAGCTGCGCCTGCGCGAGAAGCTGCGCGAGGAGCTGGGCGGCACCTACACGGTGGGCGTGTCGGGAAGCATCGCGCGCGACCCGTACTCGCGCTACAGCCTGAACATCGACTTCGGATCGGCGCCGGAGCGGGTGGACGAGCTGGTGCGGGTGGTGATGGCGGAGATCGACACGGTGCGCGCGCAGGGCGTGCCGCAGGACGTGGTCGACAAGGTGCGCGAGGGCTTTCGCCGCTCGCGCGAGATCGAGCTGCGCGACAACTCCAGCTGGATGTCGCGGCTGATCACGTACGACCGCAGCGGCTGGGACCCGCGCCTGATCCTGGACAACCTGGTGGCCAACACCATCAGCTCCGAGCGGGTGCGCGCCGCCGCGCGCCTGTACCTGGACCCCGCGCGCCGCGTGCAGGTGTCGCTGGTGCCGGAGGCCGGCGCGCCGGGGACGGGCACCGCACCGGCGCCGTAGGACCTCGCGCGGGACCCTCGCCCGCTCGCTCAGGCTTCGGGATGCTTCGGAGGGGGTGTCGCATTCGGCGGCGCCCCCTCCGCTCAGGCTCGCACCTCTCCGGCGCGCGTTGGACAGTCCGAATCGCGATCGAATTCTCCCCTTTCTCCCGCGCAGCGGGGGAGAGGGGCCGGGGGAGAGGGGGCCTTTCGGGCGTCAGCGTGATGCCTGTCGAAATGGCTCGATCACCATCACCCGTTCACCCGTTCACCCGTTCACCCGTCATCCCCACCCAGCCATCCCTTCCGCGCGAACCAGGCGAGCAGCAGCAGGGCCGTCACCCCCATCAGCGTAAAGACGAAGGGCAGGTTCCACCACCAGGCGCGGCGGGGGTGCTCCAGCTCCATCCCGTAGATGCCGGTGATGAAGCCCAGGGGGATGAAGATGGCCGCGAACACGGTGAGCACCTTCATCGTCTCGTTCATCCGGTTGCTCACGTTGCTCAGGTACAGGTCCGTGAGCGACGAGCCCAGGTCGCGGTACGTCTCCACCAGGTCCATCACCTGAAAGCAGTGGTCCGCCGTGTCGCGAAAGTAGACCAGCGACTCGGGGGTCACCAGCGGCCCCGGCTCGCGCACGATGTGGTTGAGCGCGTCGCGCATGGGCCACACGGCGCGCCGCAGCGACATCAGCTCGCGCTTGATGGCGTGCAGCCGCGTCATGGCGTCGCGGCTGGGGCGGTGGACGATCTCCTCCTCCAGCGCGTCCAGCCGGTCCGCGTACGCCTCCGCGACCGGAAAGTAGTGGTCCACGATGGTGTCGACGACCGAGTACGCCAGGTAGTCCGGCCCGCTCTGCCGCACCCGGCCGCGGCTGGCGCGGATGCGCTGGCGCAGCGGGTCCAGCACGTCGCCCGGGCGCTCCTGGAAGGTGACCACGAAGTCGCGCCCCAGGAACACGCCCACCTGCTCCAGGTCCAGCTCCGGCGCCAGCCGCGCCATGCGGAGGATGATGAACAGGTGCTCCTCGCCGTACGCCTCTACCTTGGACCGCTGCCGCACGTCGCCCAGGTCCTCCAGCGCCAGCCGGTGCAGCCCGAACATCTCGCCGATCGTGTGGAGCGTGGGCGCGTGGGCCACGCCGTTCACGTTCACCCAGACGACCGGCCACTTGCCGCGCATCTGCCGCAGCATCTCGAAGTCGTCCACCGCCCACTCGGTCAGCTCGTGCGGGCCGTACGCCATCGCGGTGATGGTGGGCGGCGCGGCGCCGGGCTCGGACACCAGCACGCCGGGCTCGCTGCCGGGCGCGGGGAGCGGGCGCCGGTGCACGGGCTGCAGCGGCTCGGGCGCCTGCAGAAAGGGCAGGCGGAACAGGTCCCTGCGATTCACGTTCAGACGCCCGCCTCGCGTTCCGGGTTCATTCGCGCGCTCAGGCTGCGCCGCGCCGAATCGCGCGGACGGGAAGGGGCCGCAAACGGGAAGCTTGCGGAGGCCTGCCGGTGAGCATAGCGTGGCATCATAAGATTTACGGGTTGTCCGGATACGTATCTTCTGCCGCTGCCGGCGCGCACCCGGGCCGGGGGCGTGACGCGTTCGCGGCGGGACCGCGGGGCTCCACCTTGCACCCACATCATCCGGAGGACGCCATGAAGAAGATGAAGCTGGATCCCAGCCAGCTCACCGTCACCTCGTTCCAGACCGCGGCCGCCGCGCAGGAGGCAGGCACCGTCTTCGGCGAGCAGCAGTGCACCTGCCAGACCAACTGCACCTGCCCCGGGTGCCCCACCTGCGCGGGCTACAACACCTGCCAGAACGGCTACACCTGCCCGGCGAGCTGCGCGTGGACGTGCGGCGGCGAAACCTGCGACTGGACGTGCGCCGCGCAGTGGACCTGCGACCTTTCCTGCAACACCTGCCCGTAGCCGGGACCGCGAGCCCCATCTCCCTTCACACCCTCCAGCACGAAGGACGGGACACAATGAAGAAGATGAAGCTGGACCTCGAAGACCTGTCCGTGGACTCGTTCGACACCTCCGCGCCGCTCGAGAAGCGCGGGACCGTGTTCGGCGAGCAGTGCACCTGCTACACGCAGTGCACCTGCCCCGGCTGCCCCACCTGTCAGAACTACAACACCTGCGACGCCAGCTGCAACGGCAGCTGTCCGCAGCAGACCTGCGGCGACAGCTGCTACGGCACCTGCCCCGGGCAGTGGAGCTGCGAATGGACCTGCGATTCGTGCTACTACACGCAGTGCGCGCAGAGCTGCTACGGCTGCCCCACCGTCTCCGGCGGCCCGTGCGAGTGCTGGCTGTGACGCGATGCTGACCTGATCGGCGGCCGTGCGCGCGGGCCTCCTCGCGGTCCCGCCGGGCGCGCGCACGCCGCCGTTCACGCCGCGGCTTCCTCCGTCTCCAGCGCGGTCCCCAGCACCTCGTCCAGCGTCTGCCCGCGCGCCTTTTCCAGCCTGGCCACCCGCCTGCCGAACTGGGAGAGGGCGAAGTCGGCAAAGTCCTCCAGCTTCAGCCCAAAGGGCGGCACGGGATACGGCTCGAACACCTCGCCCACGATCCCCATCGCCAGCGGCAGCAGGTCGTTCAGCCTTCCCTCGATCGTCCCCCACACCGCGTCCCCGTGCTCCGCCACCAGGCGGGAGAGCAGGTACACGCCGTAGGCGATGTGCCGCGCCTCGTCGCGCCGCAGGTGGCCGATGATCTGCTGCATGCCGGGCATGATGCCGTTGCGCTGCAGCATCTGGTCGTACGCGTGGTAGCCCGTCTCCGCCAGCACGCCCTCCACCACCATGTTGTACGTCACCGACGCCGCCGCCTGCGCCGCGGGCGAGGCGTCGTGCCGCAGCCGCCCCATCGCGCCCGGCAGCTCCTCGCCGAACAGCTGGCGGTACTGCGGGCCGTGAAAGCGCGTCAGGTCCGTGCGCTCGTGCGCCACCTCGTCCAGAAAGCGGCGGAACGCCTCCACGTGCTTGGCCTCTTCCCACAGGAACGAGGTCAGGTACATCTCCTCCTCCAGCCGCCCCTCCTGCGCCACCACCATCATCAGCGGCAGCAGGTCCATCGTCACCGACTCCTCGCCGCCCTGAAAGAGCGCGGTCAGGCGCAGGATCACGTCGCGCTGCTCCTCGTCCAGCCCCCCCCAGTCCTCCGCGTCGCGCGTCAGGTCCACGTCGCGCGGGTCCCACACGCCCAGGCGCTTGGCCTTGTGCCACAGGCGCATGGGCGGCGAGCGGTGGTCGAGCCCCTGCGGGCTTGTGGACCGGTAGGACGGCATGGGGAGGGGGTGCGAGAGTGCGAAAGTGCGAGAGTGCGTGAGTGCGTGAGTGCGTGAGTGCGTGAGTGCGTGAGTGTCGGTCAGGAGGCCGGGGGCGGAAAGGTGCCGCCCACGTCGCCGGCGGCCAGCACCATCTCGCGGGCGGCGGGGGCGTACCTGGCCAGCGTGAACAGGTTGCCGCGCGACAGCTTGAGCTTGCCCTGCATCACGGCGGAGACGGGGTCGATCTCGTTGGCCAGCAGGCGCTTCCACTGGGCGGGATCGGCGCGAAAGACGTAGGGTGCGGTTTCCACGTCCTCCTCCGTCGCCACGCGCGCGCCGCGGCACTGGCCGTGGTGAATGTCCAGCCACACGGCGCGGTCGCCGTCGATGCCGTGCTCCGGGTCCGCCGACATCAGCAGCACCGCGGCGCCCTCCCACCCCGCGGCCGCCAGGCGGTAGCTCTCCCGCTGGTTCAGCCGGTCGCAGCAGGCCAGGCACCACTCCTCCGTGAACACCTCCATCCGCCCCTCCCGATCCCGATTTCCTGGTTTGCGAGGATGATCGAGGATGCAGGGTACAGCGTAAGGCGGGGCGGCGAAAGGAGGGATGGGGATGAAGGGTTTCGAGGTGCGTCGAACCTCGACCGCCGTGGGCCCCTCCCCCGACCCCTCCCCGCTCGTCCCTCGCGGAGAGGGGAGAATTCGATCGCGTTTCCGCGGGCTGCACTCGCGTCCGTCCTTTGGCGCGCTCTGGAGGTTCCGGGATGCCTGGATCCCAGCCCCACATCAACCTCCCCCGGCAGTTTTTGGGGGAGGTGGGCGAGTGGTGCTCGCCAGGAGGGGGCGCGGAGGGTCGGAAACGAATCAGCCCCCGCACCGACGATCGGCGAGGGGGCTGGTTTCTTCCGTGTGTCCGCGCAGGCGGACGGCGTGATGTCGTAGCCGCGATTTTCAATCGCTCCGGTCCGATCGCTCGGGCGACACTGCGGTCGATTCGCTGGTCACTCGCTCCGACTCTCCGTCGTACGCCTACTCCCCGACCACGGCCGGCGTCTCCGCCGCGGCGGCGGCCGCGGCCGCGACGCGGGCGAGCAGCTTCTCCACCTCTTCCACCACGCGGCGCGGCTCGATGGGCTTGGCCAGGTAGCTCTCGCACCCGGCCTCGGTGGCGCGCTGGCGGTCCTCGGCCATGGCGTGCGCGGTCAGCGCGATCACCGGGATGTGCGCGGTGATCGGGTCGGCCTTCAGGCGGCGCGTGGCCTCCCACCCGTCGATCCCCGGCATGGCGACGTCCATCAGGATCACCGCCGGGCGCAGCTCGCGCGCAAGGCGAATCCCCTCCTCGCCCGTGCCAGCCTCGGCGACCTCGTGGCCGCAGTGCCGAAGGATGGTGGTGTAGATGGTACGATTGTCTTCGTTGTCCTCCACGAGGAGGACCGAAACTGAGGTCATGGTCTGTCCGGTCAGGCTGGCGTGGCGTGCGATATCCAGAGGCATGCAAGAACCGGGCAGTCCGGCGGCGCCAGCGACATCCATTGTACCTCGCTGGACGTCAGTTGTTTCCTCCGATGGACGACGAAACGTTTGTCGTTACACACCTTACGCGCGGATTGCCCCGCGGGGCCCGGGCGCCGTATCCTGTATCGTCCAATCCTTCCCGATCCCGGCCGATCCGACGATGAGCTTCATCCAGCCGCCGCCCACGCTGGGCAACCAGTACGATGCCGACGCGCCCCTGCGCTCCCTGCTGGCGCGCCTCCTTCCCGCGGAGGTGCTGCGCGAGGTGCAGCCGTCGCTGCGCGAGATGGGCCGCCTTTCCGCGGAGCTGTATCCCGCGCAGCTGGCCGACCGGCTGAGCGAGCCCGTGCTGACGCAGTGGGACGCGTGGGGCGGCCGCATCGACCGCATCGAGCTCACCCCGCTCTGGCGGACGGCGGAGCGCATCGCGGCGGAGCACGGCGTCGTCGCGACGGCGTACGAGCGCGCGCACGGCCGGTTCTCGCGCATCCACCAGCTCGCGCTGGCGTACCTGTTCACTCCATCGACAGACATCTACGCCTGTCCGTTGGCGATGACGGACGGCGCCGCGCGCGTTCTGCTGGATTCCGGCAACCGCGCCCTGATCGGCCGCGCCGTTCCGCGCCTCACCAGCCGCGACCCGGCGGCGTTCTGGACCAGCGGGCAGTGGATGACGGAAACCGCCGGCGGCTCCGACGTGGGCCGCTCGGAAACGGAGGCGCGGCAGGACGCGGACGGCGGATGGCGCCTGCACGGCCGCAAGTGGTTCACCTCCGCCGCCACGTCGCAGATGGCGCTCACCCTGGCGCGTCCCGCCGGCAACCCGCCCGGCGGCCGCGGCCTGGCGCTGTTCTACGTGGAGACGCGGGACGAGGGCGGATTGTTGAGGAACATCCGCATCGACCGGCTGAAGGACAAGCTGGGGACGCGCAAGCTGCCGACGGCCGAGCTCACCCTGGACGGCACGCCGGCGATCCCCGTCACCGGCCTGCGCGACGGCGTGCGCGGCATCGCGCCCATGCTGAACGTCACGCGCACCTGGAACGCGGTGAGCGCCGTCGCCCTCATGCGGCGCGGGCTGACGCTGGCGGACGACTACGCGCGGCGGCGGTCCGCATTCGGCGCCACGCTGGCGGAGCAGCCGCTGCACGCGGATACGCTTGCCGGCCTGCGCGCGGAGTGGACTGGCGCGCTGCACCTCACCTTTCGCGTGGCGGAGCTTCTGGGCGCGCAGGAGGCGGGGGAGCTGGACGACGCGGGCCGCGCGCTCCTCCGCGTGCTGACGCCGCTGGCCAAGCTGACCACCGCGCGCCAGGCCGTCGCCGTGGCCAGCGAGGTGGTGGAGGCGTTCGGCGGCGCGGGATACGTGGAGGACACGGGGATCCCCACGCTCCTTCGCGACGCACAGGTGCTGTCGATCTGGGAGGGGACGACAAACGTGCTCTCGCTGGACACGCTGCGCGCGCTGGAGTCCGCGGGCGGCGTGGCGACGGTGCGCGCGGAGGTGGAGCGCTGCGCGGCGCAGGCCGCCGATCCCGCGCTGGTGCCCGTCGCCCGCGCGGCGGCGCGGGCGGTGGAGCGGGCGGAGGCGTGGCTGGAGGGTGCCATGCGCGGCGGCCGCGCGGAGGCGGAGGCGGGCGCGCGCCGCTTCGCGCTGACGCTGGGGCGGTCGCTCCAGGCCGCGCTCCTCGCGGCACACGCGCAGTGGGAGGCCGGGCGAGGGGAGGGAGATGCGGCCGGGGCGGCGCGGCGGCTGGCGATGAACGGCATCGACCTTCTCCACCGGCCGCTGGATCCCGGGACCGGCTCTTCGGAGCGCTCGTTCGACGCACTCGCTGAAATCCGTACTGCTACACGATGACGGGGCAGATCGGCTCGCTTTTTGCTCCGGTCGGGGCTCAGGGCGATCCACCGTTCAGAAAATGCCGGGAGCCGGAACCATGCTGAAGCACCTTCGCGCCGCCGTCCTGGTAGCCGCCACAGCGCTGGCCGCGTGCGGCGAAAGCACGCAGCCGTCCGGCGCGATCTCCACGGGCGGCCCGCTGCTGGACCTTTCCGATCCGCCGCTGGTGGTCGACGTTCTGCAGCGTTCCGAGCCGCTGCTGCACAATTTTGCAGCAACGGCCCTGATCGGCCGCGCCGGCGGAATCATCCGCCTCCCCGAAGCGGGGTTCACCATCACCTTCCCCGCCAACTCCGTACGCCTGCCGACCCCCATCACCGTGGTCGCGGTGCCGGGGACGGCGGTGGCATACCTGTTCCAGCCACACGGCCTGGTGTTCCAGAACCCGCCGACCATCACGCAGGACCTGCGCGGCACCGAGGCGTTCCGCGACCCGTCGCTGCTGGGCGAGCTGGAGGGCGCCTATTTCCCCGAGGTGGGCCTGCTGGACGGGCTGACCGCCATCGTCCGAGAGACGCGGCCCACGACGGTGGACCGGACCGGCTGGAGGATGCGCTTCGACGTGCAGCACTTCTCCGGCTACACGGCGTCCACCCGCCGCAGCGGATATCTGAACGCCAACGGAAATGTGGTGCCGTTCGAACGCTGAGTGGAAGCACCCGGGCAGGACCATGGTAGAATTCACGGGGGGGCCGGGTCCGGCACGGGCGCGGCCCCTCGCGCATGAGAAGAACGTTGCACGAACGCGCCGCGGGACTTACATAGCGCCCCGCGGGCCGCGCATGAGATGAGATTCGCGCCGACGGCATCCGACTCCGCCCGATGACGACGTCCCTTCCCGACGCCCCTCCGGAAATCGCCGAGGTCATCGCGCGCGCCCAGGCGGCGGAGCGCGAGGGACACCGCGAGCACGCCGCCGGGCTGTACGAGGAGGCGCTGCGCGGACTGCGCGGGGTGGATCACACGCCGCTGGCGTGCTCGCTTCTGCGCTGGGTGGCGCGCTGCCGGCAGTTCACGGGAGACCTGGACGCGGCGCAGGACTCCGCCTTGGCGGCGCTGGCGGTGGCCGAGGCCGCGGAGCACGGACCGTCCGTGGCCCACTCGCTGAACGTGCTGGGCAACGTGCTGCGGACGCAGGGCAGCCTGGACGAGGCCCAGGCGCTCTACCTGCGCGCGCTCGACACCGCGCGAAGCGCCGGCGAGCCCACGCTCGTGGCCATGGTGCAGCAGAACATCGGCGTCCTGAACAACATCCGCGGGGACTACCGCGGCGCGCTGAAGCGCTATCGCGCCAGCCTGGCCGCCTACCGTGCGCTGAACGAGCACCAGTACGCGGCCCAGGCCCTGAGCAACCTGGGAATGCTGTACACCGACCAGCGGCGCTGGCGCGCGGCCGAGCGGTCGTACGCCGAGGCGCTGGACATCTGCGCGCGGCTGGAAGACCGGGGAACACAGCTGCGGGTGGAGAACAACCGCGTGGAGCTGCTGGCGGCGCAGGGGCGCTGGGACGAGGCCGGCACCGCCTGCCGCGTGTCCCTGGCGCTGGCGCTGGAGATCGGCGACCCGCTCGGCCAGGCGGAGTCGCACAAGCACCTGGGCGTGGTCGCGCGCGAGACGGGCGACTGGGCGGCGGCCGACGAGCACCTGGGCGCCGCCGCCCGCATCGCCGAGGAGCGCGGCGACCTGCTGCTGCGCGCGGAGACGGCGCGCGAGCTGGCGGCGCTGCACTGGCGGCGCCACCGCAACCGCGAGACGCTGCAGCAGCTGAACCTGGCGCACCGGCTGTTCACCCGGCTGGAGGCGCGCCGAGACCTGTCCGACGTCTCCGCGCGGCTGCACGACCTGGAGACCATGTTCCTCTCCATCGTCTCCATGTGGGGGCAGTCCATCGAGTCCGCGGACCGCTACACGCAGGGCCACTGCGAGCGCGTGGCGGACCGCGCCTGCGCGCTGGCGTCGGCGGTGGGGTTCGACGACGGAACGCTGCTCTGGTTCCGCATGGGCGCGCTGCTGCACGACGTGGGCAAGATCGTCGTGCCGCCGGAGATCCTGAACAAGCCCGGCCCGCTCACGCCGCAGGAGCGCGCGGTGATGGAGCGCCACCCCGACGCGGGGGTGGAGCTCATCGCCGACCTGGAGTTTCCCTGGGACGTGCGCCCCATGGTGCGCCATCACCACGAGGCATGGGACGGCAGCGGCTACCCCGGGCACCTGGCCGGGGAAGAGATCCCGCTCTCCGCCCGCATCCTGTGCGTGGCCGACGTCTACGACGCGCTGGCCACGGACCGCCCGTACCGCAAGGCGTTCTCGCACGAGCGGACGATGCAGATCATGGCCGGGGATACGGGGCACATCTTCGACCCCGCCCTCTTCTCCGTCTTTCGCGAGGTCTGCGAGGGCCGCACCGCGAGCGTGGCAGGGTCGGTCGCATAGAAGAACCACGACCGCCTGAGCGCGGCGTGCGCGGGGGACAGGAGAGTGCGCGGAGGAACGTCACCGGTTCTCCGCGCACTCTCCATTTTTGGTTCATCGCGGATCTGGTTGCATGCCACGCCTGGCGGGAAGCGGTGGCGGGTTCACCATGCGCGACCACCGTGTCCTGCGCGTCGGCAGGGGCGGGGCACACCGGGCTTCCCTGAGGACGTCGGGAACTGCAGGCAGATGCCCGGCAGGGAGCCATCCGCATTTTTTTCTGGAACACCTTTCCCGCCGCAGCGCCCCGCAGCCCATCATTCCGGCTTCACCCGATGCGCGATCCCGCGAACCGTCCCCCTCGCGCGAACTTCTGCGGGAACGCCCCCGGCCTTCTCGCGGACCCAGGCTTCGCCAG
>DASUVG010000061.1:0-4507 GCA_036379135.1 Longimicrobium sp. | reverse complement strand
GCGGAACAGCCCCCACGCCACCAGCAGGTTGGCCAGGCCAAAGGTGAGCGGCGTCGAGTCGCGCAGGGGAGAGTCGCGCAGCACGGTGAGGGTGAGCACGCCGCTGACCCACGGCAGCAGCACGCCCAGCTGCACCAGGCTGGCCTGTGTGCGGTAGAGGGGATGGACGCGGATCCAGCGCGCCGTAAGCAGCACGCACGCGGCCAGGCACAGCGCGAGGACGTACGCCGCCCACGCGAGCGTCAGGGGGGTGAAGTCGTAGACGAGCGCCGCGAACGGCTCCCCCGGCACCAGCCGGGGCGCCGACCGCACCAGCCCGTGCAGCCGGTCGCTGAAGGAGAGCGCGGCGAACACGACCGACGGCAGCGTCAGCAGCCCCAGGGTGCGCGCGGGGTGCGCGGGGCGGCGGCCGGTGTAGTCCAGCGCGAACACCACCATCCCCGCGGGAAGCGGGGCCAGGGCGAGATACTGCACATCGTCCCAGAAGATCTTGCCGGAGAGGCCCGGGCTGAGCAGCTCCAGCACGAAGCCCAGGGTGCAGGCCGCCTGGCTCAGCGCCACCACCGCGTACGCGCCGGCGCCCGGCCGCGTGCGCCGCCGCCAGCAGTGCACGCCCACCCACGCCGAGACCGCGGCCGAAGCCAGGCAGGGGAGCAGCCGCACGGCCTCCGCGCTCGTCACTCGCCCCCCGCGGCGCCTGCGATGGATCCGTACCCGCGGCGGCGAAGGCGGCGCCGCCGCAACGACGGAGGCGCGGTGACGGACGCATCCGCGCGCGAGGACGCGCACACGGCAGCGGAGGAGCGCGGAGGGGGCACTCGGAGAGGGGCGTTCATGGACAGTGGGGCCCGGCCGGCGGAGGGGGGTGCGCGCCGGAAGGAGAAAGGACGGTGAGAACAGTATATCCGCGGCGGCGGCGGCACACAACGCGGTTCAGCGGGCGCGCCCGCCAATGTTGGCAGCCGTTGCTCGTCCTCACGCCGCCTGCAGCGCGGTGGCCGACTGCTCGGTGCCGGCGCCGCGGGTCAGGTGACGGGTGCTCCACCCGCTGCGGCTTCACGCGCGCGTTCGGTATCGCGGCGCGGCGGCTCGCCGAAGAGCCGCGCGTATTCGCGGCTGAACTGCGATGCGCTCGCGTACCCCACCTCGTAGGCGACCGAGTCCGCACTGGGCGCTCCCGTCAGCAGGAGGCGGCGAGCTTCCTGCAAGCGCAGCCGTTTCTGGTACTGGATCGGGCTCATCGACGTGGCTGCCTTGAAGTGGTGGTGCAGCGCCGAAGGACTCATGTGCACACGGCTCGCGAGAGCCTCGATCTGCAGCGGTTCCGTGAAGTGCTCCTTGATCCAGCCGATCGCCCCCGAAACCCGGCGGAGGCGGCCGTCTCCAATCGCCATCTGGGCCAGCCGCCCGAACTGCTCGCTCTGCAGCAGCCGGTAATTCACCTCCCGCAGGATCAGAGGCGCCAGCACGGGGATCTCTTCCGGCGCGTCGAGCAGCCGCACCAGCCGGAGGAGCCCATCGAGGAGCGGCGCCCGCACGGGGCTCACGTAAAGCGCCCGCCCGTCGTGGTTGTCGTGCGGTGCCTGCCCGCCCGTCTCCACGATCAACGCCGCCAATTCGCGCGGGTCCACCGTCAGCGTCAGGCAGAGATATGGCTCGTCCGGGCTCGCCTCCAGAACGTTGCTGACCACCGGCAGCTCGACCGACACCGCGAGGTACTGCGCCTGGTCGTAGATGTAAATGGCATCGCCGAGCGTCACCTGCTTCCGCCCCTGCACCACCACGTACACCGCCGCCTCCTGGAGCGCGTGCGCCGGCTCGGTCGGGTTCGAAAACCGATACAGCTTCAGCGCCGGGATCACCGTGTCGTACCTTCCGTCCGCGCCCGTCCGGCGCTCGAGAATCCCCGCGAGCTCGACCCGAAGTGCCTCCAGGCGGATCGCCTCCGCGTCGCGTGCGGCTGAACCGGATCCATCGGAATTGAATGTCATCGCCGCGCTTTCCTGCTGAGTAACCGATCTGCTGAACGCTCGGACGATACATCCTCGGCCGGCGTGCTTCCAGCGTCGTGGAGGAATAGGCAAGCATCGTCCACGATTGGGCAGAGGCCGCGCAGGGCGAGAGGATTACCTTACTTCCTCATGCTGCGACAACCCGTGTCGGCCTGCCCACACGGTGCAAAGAACGGAGAAGGGGAACTCATGGCAGACAAGAAGATCTGGTTCATCACGGGCGCCGGTCGTGGGATGGGCGTCGATTTCGCCCGGGCCGCTCTGGCCGCCGGCCACGCGGTGGTGGCCACCGGCCGTGACCCGGCCGCCGTAGCCGGTGCCGTGGGTGAGTCGGACGACCTCCTGGTCGTGAAGCTCGACGTCACCAGCTCCTCCGATGCCGAGGCCGCCGTCCGCGCCGCCGTCGAGCGGTTCGGACGCATCGACGTGCTGGTCAACAACGCCGGCAACTTCTACGCGGGGTTCTTCGAGGAGATCACCCCCGAGAACTTCCGGGCACAGGTCGAAACCAACCTGTTCGGCCCGCTGAACGTCACGCGCGCCGTGCTCCCCGTCATGCGCGCCCAGCGCTCGGGGCTCATCGTGACGATTTCCTCCGCCGCCGGCATCACCGGGCAGGAGTTCGTCTCGGCCTATGCCGCGTCGAAGTTCGGCGTCGAGGGGTGGATGGAGTCGCTCGCCCCCGAGGTCGCGCCCTTCGGCATCCGCACGATGCTCGTGGAGCCCGGGTTCTTCCGCACCGAGCTGCTCACGGAGGGATCGACATACTACCCCGAGCCTTCGATCGACGACTACGCCGAGAAGACCCGGCAGACCGTCGCCGCATGGAAGGGGATGAGCGGCCAGCAGGGCGGAGACCCGGCCAAGCTCGCCCGAGCGATGGTCGAGCTCGCGGGGCTGGATGAGCCGCCGGTTCGCTGGGCCGCCGGCGCCGACGTCCTCGCGGCCCTCGAACAGAAGGGCCGGGACCTGCTCGCCCAGGCCGACGCCTACCGGGAGCTTTCCTCATCGCTCGGATACGACGACGCCGAGTAAGAGCGACTATCCGGGGAACGGGGGGGGTCTGCTCGTCCGAGCACATCCTCAACACAGAAAACCAAAGGAACTGGTCATGGAAACGAACAAGCAATCAGCCGGGGCGGGCCTTCGAGATCGCCGCCCCCTGAGCCGACGAAACCTTCTGTTGGGCGCGGCCCTCGCCGGGTCGGTGATGGCTTTCGGGCCCCTGGCATCGACGGCGACCCCGAACGAAGGGACTCGGACCGTCGCGCAGAACGTCCGGTTCGACAACAACGGCATCGAGATGGCCGGCGATCTCTACCTCCCGAACGGGTTCGACCAGACGCGGAAATACCCCGCCATCGTCGTCGTCCACCCGGGCGGCGGCGTCAAGGAACAGACGGCGGGCCTGTACGCCCGGAAGCTCGCCGAGGAGGGGTTCGTCGCGCTTGCCTTCGACGCGTCGCACCAAGGCGAGAGCGGGGGCCTGCCCCGGTTTCTCGACGACCCCATGAAGCGGGTCGGAGACATCTACAGCGCCGTCGATTACCTCACCACGCTTCCCTATGTCGCCGCCGATCGCATCGGCGCGCTCGGCATCTGCGCCGGCAGCGGAGCGACGGTCAAGGCTGCCTCGACCGACCGGCGGATCAAGGCCCTCGCGACCGTGAGTGCGGTAGACGTTGGTGCGTCGACCCGGCGGGGTTGGAACGGCACCGCCTCGGAAGCCGACCAGATCGCGACGCTGGAAGCGGTTGCCCGGCAGCGCACCGCCGAAGCCGCCGGAGCCGCGCCGGTCTATGTCTCCTATGTGCCGGAGGTCGGGGACACAACCGCGCCCCGTGACCTGCAGGAGGCAGCAGAGTACTACCTGACGCCGCGCGGCCAGCACCCGAACGCGCCCAACAGGATGCTGCTCACCAGCGTGAGCAACATGGTGTCGTTCTCGGCATTCGACCGGGTCGAAACGCTGCTGACGCAGCCCCTGATGATTGTTGCCGGCAGCGAAGCGGGCTCGCTCTGGCACAGTCAGGATCTACACGCCAGGGCAGCCGGCCCGAAGGAGTTGGTCATCATCGACGGCGCCACGCACATGGACCTGTACGACGGCGACGGCGCGGATCTCTCGATGCAGCGGCTGGCGCCGTTCTTCGAGCGCAGCATCGGCGCGGCCCGCCGTGACTGACCGGCGCAGCCTGTGGTAGCATGTCGCCGGGGCGGCCAGATGTCCGCCCCGGTGCGCTTGCGGCGGACGGACTTTTTCTCACCTCCACACCACCGTCCATTCGCACCCGCCAGACGCTTTGGCGGATGCTTTTTTTGGATTCATCGCGGATTTGGTTGCAAACTGCGATCGCGCTCTCCAGGGGCGAGATGACCCGCGATGCAGTGGAAGGGTGTCAGGGCACGGCGGCGGGTGGGGGTTGCTCCACGCGTGTGTGGACGCGTCGGGAACGGCAGAGGGAGGGAAGCGCGGCAGGGGGCCATGAGAATTT
>DASUVG010000060.1:0-31703 GCA_036379135.1 Longimicrobium sp. | reverse complement strand
CTGAGCCGCTTCCGCAGGCTTGCCAAAGACTACGAGCGATTGCCTGAGACATTGGCCGGTCTGCACTTCGTCGCCTTTGCGTGCCTCATGTTGTCAAAGGCGTACAAGCTGCTCGAAATCGGTTCATAACAGCTTCTCAGGAAGTCAGCCCTCTTCACGCCCTCCCCAGTTCAGGCCCGGCGGGCGTGGTCCGCCGAATGCGGCACGTGGATTCATCCTGCGGTTCCATCCCCAGACCAGGAGCGCGGCCTATGGTTCCTGCCCTCGTTCGATACGCGGTCGTCGCCGGTTCCATCGCCGTTATCCCCTTGCTCCTCCACGCGCAGACGGAGCGCGTGGCCATCGATCCACCTGACACCGCGGAGGCGCAGGATTCCGCGTCGGTGCTGGCCCGGGCGCGCACGGCGCAGGCGTCGTTCGAGCGCTACCGGTTCCAGCGGCTGCCGCGCACCTGGGGCGGCGCGCCGTACGGCAAGTGCGACGAGACCATCGGCCGCTTCTGCTTCTGGTTCAGCGACGACGAGGACGGCGACGAGCCGCCGCCCGAGCCGCCCGCCATCGCCGAGCGCCGGCGCGGGCTGGTGGAATCGTTCGCGCGGGCCGCCGCCGTGCTTCCGGGCGACGGGTGGATCGCGGGCCAGCGCGTGCGCTACCTGCTGGAGGCGGGGGATGAAGACGGCGCCGCGGCCGCCGCGCGCGCCTGCCGCGCCGAGCGCTGGTGGTGCGCCGCGCTCGAGGGCCTGGCGCTGCACGAGGCCCAGCGGTTCCAGGACGCGGAGCAGGCGTTCGACACCGCGCTGGCCGCCATGCCCGCGGAAGAGCGCGACCGGTGGACGGACGTGGAGGTGCTGCTGGAGCCGGAGGACAAGCGCACCTGGCGCACCACGCCGGGGGAGGAGCGCGCACGGCTGGCGCGGCGGATGTGGTGGCTGGCGGACCCGCTGTGGTCCGAGCCGGGGAACGACCGGCTTACGGAGCACTTTGCGCGGTGGACCATGGACCGCATCCAGCAGCGCGCGCGCCAGCTGGACCGCCTGCGCTGGGCCGACGACCTGACCGAGATCCTGCTGCGCTACGGCTGGTTCACCGCGTGGGAGCGCTACGAGCCCATGTTCTACGGCTCGGCGGAGCAGGCGTCGGCCATCGGCTACAACGAGCCGCGCACCTGGGAGTTCATCCCGCCGCTGGAGACCGTGCGGGACCCCACCCTGCTGCGCGGCGACGAGTGGCCGCTCAGCGAGCAGGAGCCCACCAGCACGCGCTACGCGCCGGAGTACGCGCGGCACATCATGATGCTGCCGCACCAGTTCGCAGTCTTTCCCCGCCGCACCGGCGCGCTGCTGGTGGCCGGCTACGCGCTTCCGGAAGACAGCCTCCCGCCGGATCCGCGGCTGCGCGCCTCGCTGGTGGCCATGGACGACGCGGGCGGGCGGCGCACGGAGTCGCCCTGGCAGCCCACGGCGGCCAGCGGCGCCATGTACGTGGAGCTTCCCGCCACCAACACCGTCGTGAGCCTGGAGCTGCGGGAGGACTCGACCCGCGCGGTCGCGCGGCGGCGGCAGGCGGTGGCGTGGGAGGCGGACGCGCGGGTGTCGGACCTGCTGCTGCTGGCCCACCCGGACGCGCGGCCGGTGGAGGTGATGGAGGCAGCCCGCATCGCGCGCGGATCGGCGGTGCTGGCGCCGGGGGAGCGCGTGGGCGTGTTCTGGGAGATGTACGACGTGGAGCGGAGCGATTCCGTGCAGGTGCGCGTGGGGCTGATCCCCGCGCGCGCCGTGTGGGGGCGGCGGCGCCTGGAGGCCATCGGGGTGGTGAAGGGCGCGCGGACGGTGCGGATGGGGTGGAGCGAGGGGGTGGAGGCGGGTCCGGTCGTCGGCCGCTCGCTGGCCGTCGGCATTCCCGCCGACCTGCGCCCCGGCGACTACACGCTCGAGATCACCGTCACCGCCCCCGGCCTCGCCCCCGCCACCGCGCGCCGCGTGATCACCGTGCGGCGGTAGCCGCCGGATTCGCCGCCCGCCGACGGGCATCGAACTGCGTCCGCGGAGGCCCCCCTCTCCCAGCCTCTCCCCCATAAACCCCATGGGGGAGAGGAGAATTCGATCCCGCTCCGGACGTCTCGGCTCGCGTCACCCTTCCCCCACGCAGTTTGTGGGGGACGGGCCGGGGTGGGGGGGCGGCCCACCATCCCGCGCGACCCCATCCACAACTCACCGCCAGCCGTCGCGAGGAACGAGCGAAAGGCCTGGCGGGGGAAAGGGCCCCTCTACACCACCTCGTGCAGCCAGCCGAGCAGGCTCTGCATGGTGAAGCGCCAGTTGTTCTCCAGCAGCGGCACTGCGCCCTCCACGTCGCCCACGGCCACCAGCTCCGCGATCTCCTCGTGGGCGCGGGTGGAGACGGGGATGTAGCCGGCGTTCTGCATGTACGCGTACTCGTAGCGCCGGATCACCGACTTGAGGCCGGCGATCAGCGACATCAGGTACTCGTTGCCGCACGGCTCCAGCAGCGTGCGGTGCCACTCGCCGTCCAGGTCGATGCGCCGCTCCGGATCGTCCTCCCCCTCCAGCGCGGCGTTGATGCGGTTCATCTCCGCGCGCCGTTCGGGGGTGGGCGCGCCGGTGCCGCGCAGCGCCAGCACCTCCAGCGTCCACAGCACCGGGTACGCCTCGCGCACCTCGCGCACGCTCAGCGGCTTTACGAAAAAGCCGCGCCCGATGTCCGCCTCCAGGAACCCCTCGCGCTCCAGCCGCAGCAGCGCCTCGCGAATGGGCGTGCGGCTCACGCCCAGCTCGCGCGCGAGCGCGGTGTCGCTTATGCGGGCGCCGGGCCGCAGCTCGTCGCGCAGAATGCGGTCGACGATGGCGTGGTGAACCTGGTCGCGCAGCGGAACGCGGGTGATGGCCCGGTCCCGGCGCGCGCCCGACGTGCCGGCCGCGTCAGAAAGGGAAGTCATCCAACAGTAGCCTGGGGGAAATCGCCAGAGCGTACAAAGATCGTCGCACTTTGCCCCCGCCGCAACCGCGTGCGACGGGAGAGGATCAAGTGCCCAGTGCCGAGTGCCCAGGCACGGAAGCAGTGACTGGGCACTCGGCACTGGGCACTTGATCCTTCTTCTCCCCGGTATGGCGCTGGACAAGTGTCGAGTGACAAGTTTCCGGTGCCCGGCAACCGCATTCCGCACTGGGCACTTGAACCTGGGCACTCGATCCTTCTCCTCCTCCCCATGTCCCGCGAGATCAGCGCCTCCCACCGCATGATGCAGGTGACCGAATGGGAGCTCCAGCGCATCCTGCTGGACATCCACGACGGTCCCGTGCAGCACATGTTCGCCGCGCTCTCGCAGCTGGACCTGCTGCGCCGCGCGCTGGAGTCCGGCGGCGGGATGAGCGCCGAGGCCGAGGACCGCGTGGGCCGCATCCGCCAGCTGCTGGAGGGCGGGTTGAACGAGGTGCGCAGCTTCATCGGCGCCTTTCGGCCGCCGGAGTGGGAGGCGCGCGGCCTGGTTCCCCTGCTGGAGGGCCTGCTGCTGCAGCACGAGTCGATGACGGACATGCAGGTGGCGCTGGAGGTGCGCGGCGGCATCCCCGACCTTGCCGTTCCCGTCAAGATCGGCCTGTACCGCGTCCTTCAGGAGGCGCTGAGCAACGCCTACCGCCACGGCGGCGCCGACCGCGTAGTCCTGCGCCTGCGCCGGGTGGAGCGCCGGGGCGAGCCGCGGCTGCGGATGTCCGTCAGCGACAACGGCCACGGCTTCGACCTGGCCGCCATGCAGGGCGGCCGCCACTTCGGGCTGCAGGGGATGCGCGACCGGGTGGAGATGATCGGCGGGCGCTTTCGGCTGCGCAGCTCCGTCGGCGCAGGGGCCACGGTCGGCATCGAGGTCCCCCTGACCGCCGCGGAGGCGTGATGCAGAAGCACCGCATCCTCCTGGCGGACGACCACGAGCTGGTGCTGGAGGGGCTGCGCTCGCTGGTGGAGGCCGAGCCGGACCTGCAGGTGGTCGCCACCGCCACCAACGGCAAGCAGGTGCTGGAGGCCGTGCGCGCGCAGGAGCCCGACGTCGTCGTGCTGGACCTGGAGATGGGGGAGATGAACGGCCTGCGCTGCCTGGAGGTCCTCAAGCGCGACCACCCCGCCGTCCGCGTGCTCATCCTGACCGCGTACGGCGACGGCGAATCGATGCGGGCGGCGCTGGAGGGCGGGGCCGACGGCTTCGCGCTCAAGACGGAGCCTCCCCAGCAGACGGTCACCTGCATCCGCCAGGTGTGCCGCGGCCAGCTGGTCTTTCCGCTGGCCGCGCGCAAGTGGCTCATGCGCAGCGACGCCGTGCAGGACGCGTCGACTCCGACCGCGCGCGAGATGGAGATCCTGGCGCTGGTGTCCGAGGGGCTGACCAACGCGCAGATCGCCCGGCGCCTGCGCGTGAGCGACAACACCGTCAAGTTTCACCTCCAGAACCTGTACCTCAAGCTCGGCGTCCGTAACCGCACCGAGGCGACCGCGTGGTACCTGCGCGAGCGGCGTACGGGGCGGGCGTGAGGGTGAACGGGTGAACGGGTGAACGGGTGAACGGGTGAACGGGTGAACGGGTGAACCGGGTGCTTCGAAAGGAGTCTGTTGCGAGCGGCCGGCGCCCCCCTCTCCCGGCCTCTCCCCCATAAACCCCATGGGGGAGAGGAGAATTCGATGGCGCTCCGAAGGTTCCGGCTCGCGTCACCCTTCCCCCACGCTGTTTGTGGGGGAAGGGCCGGGGATGGGGGGCGGCCCACCATCCCGCTCCAAGCCTTCAGGTCCCTCCCCTTACGCCATCAGACGAATCACCTCTCCCGCGAAGGCGTGGGGGCGCTGTAGATTCACGGGCATGGAGACCTCGCCGCTTTCGGCGCGGGGCACGTGCGTGCTCTGCGACCGCTCGTTCCGCGCGGACCGGCCGCGCACCGGACCGCCCATCGGCTTCTGCGCCTCGTGCGCGGCGGAGCTGGGCATGGTGCCGGTGGAAGACCTGCTCTCGCTGGATGCCGCCGCCGGCGACCGCCTGCCCCTGGGCTTCATCACCGTCGACAGCGACGGGATCATCCAGGGGTTCAACGCCATGGAGAGCAGCTACAGCGGGCTCGCCGCGTCGGACGTGGTGGGGCGCAGCTTCTTTCACGAGGTGGCACCCTGCACCTCCGTAAAGGAGTTCGAAGGGCGGTTCCGGACGATGGTGGAGACGGGGACTGCCGGGGTGGCGCGCTTTCGCTACGTCTTTCGATTCCAGGGCGGCGAGCGGCTGGTGCAGATCTCCATGACGTACGTGCCGGCGGAGCAGCGCGGCATCATCATCGTCCGCGACGTGGACGCCGCCTGACGGCCGCCCCGCGGACATCGATCCACATCCCGAAAGCAACGTGACGAAGTCCATCTCCCGGTCGCTGGCCGCCGTGCTGGCGATCGCCTGCGCGTTCGCGTCCTGCGACCGCTCCCGCCCCGCCAACGCGAAGGGCCAGTGGGCGCCCACGACGGTCGGCGGGCTCACGCTCTCCTCCCCCGGGCGCCTGCTGGCGATCACCACCGAGGTCCCCGCCGCCATGGACCCCGCCGTGCGCCAGGCCGTGCAGCGCATCGACAGCTACGGCCGCACGCAGGGCGAGGCGGAGATCCGCGTCTCCCGCGTCATCTACACGCCCACCGCCTCGCTCAGCCTGCAGGGCTCCGCGCAGGGCGCCGTGGACGCCGTGCGCGGCAACCCCGCGGTCACCGGCTTTCAGCACACGCACGCCGCGGCGGAAACGTCCGGCCAGCCCGCCATCCGCACCTCCATGCGCATGGCCGTGCAGAACCGACCCGCGCTGGGCGAGATGCTGACCGTCCTGCGCGGCCAGACCCTGTGGCAGGTGCAGGTGCTCGGCCCCGCCGGCGCCGCGACGGATTCGCTCGCGCGCCGCGTCCTCGACTCCGTCCAGCTCCAGCCCGACCCCGCGCAGGACTGACGCTCCCGCTCGTCGTCCGTGGGGCTGGGATTCCCGATATGGATGGATCCGGCTCCTGAGCCCGCCGGAGCGGGATCGAATTCTCCCCTCTCCGCGAGGAACGAGCGGGGAGGGGCCGGGGGAGGGGCCCCCCGCGGGCGCCAGTCCGATCCCCCGTCCTCGATCGCGGATCCGTCGGCTTCCCCCCAACCTCCCCCAGCAGTTTTTGGGGGAGGTGGGCGAGGTTTACGAGCCCGGAGGGGGCGCCGCCGGCGCAGTCCGGTGCCCGTCGCCGAGCCGTGACCCCGCGACATCCAACCCGAACCCCCGTCCGTTACAATCCACCGTTACAAGGACCTCATTGCACGTTCGGCGTGTAAGCACACATACTTACGATGTGTTTTCGTTACACGGCGGCGCCCTCTGCCTGAATTCCCTGGCGCCGTTACAAAGCACCTGCCCTCGTTATGCGCGCACAGGAACAGCTCGTTTCGGTCGACGACTCGCCGGCGGCCCCCGCCCCCGCCCCGCCCCGCCCGCTGCATGCCGTATCGGCCGACACGCCGCAGCTGCCCCGGGCCGTACAGCCGCAGGAGGTGCCGCCGGAGGCCGAGCTGGACCATCCCTCGCTCTACTTCAACCGCGAGCTGGGGCTGCTGGACTTCAACTGGCGCGTGCTGCACCAGGCCCGCGACGAGCGGGTGCCGCTGCTGGAGCGGGTGCGCTTTCTCGCCATCACCTCCAGCAACCTGGACGAGTTCTTCCAGAAGCGGGTGGGCGGCCTCAAGCGGCAGCTGGACGCCAACGTGCAGGCGCTGTCGCAGGACGGCCGCACCCCCGGCGAGCAGCTGGTCCTGATCGCCGACGCCGCGCAGGAGATGTACGCCGGCATCGCACAGGCGTGGGACCAGGAGCTGCGCCCCCTGCTGCGCGCCGACGCCGACGTGGTCATCGCCGACTGGACGGAGCTGGACGGGCCGCAGCAGAAGGAGCTGAACCAGTACTTCCGCGAGAACATCTACCCCATCCTCACCCCCCTCGCGGTCGATCCCGGGCACCCGTTCCCCTTCATCAGCAACCTGAGCCTTTCGCTGGCCGTGCTCATGCGCCACGGCGCGCGCAACACCATGCACTTCGCGCGGCTCAAGGTGCCCACCACGCTGGGCCGCTGGCTGGCCGTCCCCCACTCTCCCCACCGCCACCACGTGCTCCCCGTGGAGCAGCTGATCCAGGCCAACGTGGCCGAGCTGTTTCCGGGGATGGAGATCGTGAGCGCCAGCGCGTTCCGCGTCACCCGCAACGCCGACGTGGACCGCGACGACGACGACGCCGAGGACCTGGTGGAGATGATCTCCGAGGAGCTTCGCGAGCGCCGGTTCGCGCCCGTGGTGCGGCTGGAGGTGGAGCGGGGAATGCCGCCGGAGGTGCGCGACCTGCTGTGCCGCGAGCTGGAGCTGGACACCACCGACGTGTACGACGCCGCCGACCTGGTGGACCACGCCGACTGCATGGCCTTCGCCGAGCTGGACCTGTCGGCCTTCAAGTACGAGCCGTGGGAGCCCGTGACCCCCGAGGCGCTGCAGCACGAGGGCGAGACGGACGAGGAGCGCAACCTGTTCGCCATCCTGCGCAACGGCGACCTGCTGGTGCACCACCCGTACGAGTCGTTCACCGCCAGCGTGCAGCGCCTGCTGAACGAGGCCGCCGACGACCCCGCCGTGCTGGCCATCAAGATGACGCTGTACCGCACCGGCGTGCAGTCGCCCGTGGTGCAGGCGCTGCTGCGGGCCGCCGAGCGGGGCAAGCAGGTGGCCGTGCTGGTAGAGGTCACCGCCCGCTTCGACGAGGCCAACAACATCGTCGGCGCGCAGATGCTGGAAGACGCCGGCGTGCACGTCACCTACGGGCTGGTGGGCTACAAGACGCACTCCAAGGTCACGCTGGTGGTGCGGATGGAGGAGGGCCGGCCGCGCACCTACTGCCACATCGGCACCGGCAACTACCACGCGAAGACCACGCGGCTGTACACGGACCTGGGGCTGCTGACCGCCAACCGCGAGATCGGCGCGGACCTGGTGAACTTCTTTCACTTCCTTACCGGCTACGCGCCCGACCAGCACTACCAGCGGCTCATCGTGGCCCCGCGCGACATGCGCCGGGTGATGGAGGAGCGCATTCACCGCGAGGTGCAGGCGCAGCGCGAGGGCGGCCGCGGGCGCATCGTGGCCAAGATGAACGCGCTGGACGACACCGGGATCATCCAGGAGCTGTACCGCGCCTCGCAGGAGGGCGTGCAGGTGGACCTCGTCATCCGCGGGCACTCGCGGCTGCGGCCGGGGCTGCCCGGATACAGCGACAACATCCGGGTGATCAGCATCCTGGGCCGCTTTCTAGAGCACGACCGCGTCTACTACTTCCACAACCGCGGCGACCCGGAGATCTTCATCAGCAGCGCCGACTGGCGGGGGCGCAACCTGAACGAGCGGGTTGAGACCATGGCCCCCGTGCTCGACGCCGCGCTGCGCGAGCGCATCGTGGAGATCCTGCACTACGCGCTCAACGACAACCGCCTCGCGTGGGACCTGCGCGCCGACGGGCAGTACGTGCAGCGCCGCCCCGCCCCCGGCGAGCCCGAGGTCAACTATCAGGAGATGCTGATGCGCGACGCCCACAGCCGCAGCCACGCCGCCCTCTCCGCCCGCCCCTGGGAGCTGACGGTGTGATGATGGATGGAGGAGCGATGATTCAGACCAGGCTGAGTCGCGGGCGGACCACGGTGCCCGTCGCCGTGCGAAAAGCCCTGGGCCTCAGGCCGGGGGAGGATCGCCTGGAGTGGGACGTTCGGGGCGAGGAAGCCATCGTCCGCCGTGCCGGCGCCGTGGCAGAGGAGGTGGACGACCCGGCACTGGAGCCGTTCCTGCGACTGCTCGGGAACGACATCGAAGCTTCATCCGGAGCGGCTACGCGGCATACCGGAGGAACTGTATCAGCTATGGGTGGCAATCACGGCGGGTGTCCCGGTGAACCTGGACGAAACCTTCGGCGGTGCCGTTGCCTCTAGCCAGAGTGGGAAACGGTGACGAGAAGGTGAGGACGCGGGGAAACCCCTCTGCGTCCTCTTCTTTTCCTCCGCGCCCGCTCCATCATCGATCTCTTTCGGACGTAATCCTGCGCGCATCGAGCTGCTGCAGAACGGGACCGTGTCGCCGCATTTTTGTGCAGTATCGATTGGCAGCAATCTGACGCATCCCGAAATTTCCGACCGGTTACTCGCTCCGCCACGCCGCTGTAGCTCTCGTAAACAGGGCCCGAATCATGCTAATTCGCCACAGGTTTCTTGCTGAACTTTCCGGGAACTGCGCGCACGATATACGAAAAACCTAAGTGATTGCGTCGCAAGATGTTCCCCGCACCTCTTGCGCCATGGTATTTTACGACATAAGGTGAAGGTGCTTCCAATTCAGCCCGAGGCGCGCGCGGCATTCGCGGGCGCCACACTTTCCCACCCGTCTGGAGGACGCATGGGCAAACTCCGCCTTGTGGCCACGTCACTGCTGTGCATCGCCGCGCTTGCGGCCTGCGGCGACGAGCCCACCACACCCGGCTCGACCCCCGCTCCGGTTACGCCGTCCACCGCACAGCTGGATGCCATCTTCGACGAGGCGGCGCGCGACTACGGCGTGCCGTCGGGGCTGCTCAAGTCCATTGGCTACGTGGAGACGCGCTGGCAGATGGTGCGCGGCGGCGTGGAGTTTCCGGGGCAGGAGCCGGCGTACGGCGTGATGGCGCTGCGCGGCGAGAACCTGCGCCAGGGCGCCGCCCTCGCGAAGCTCGATGAGCGTGCGGTGCAGAACCAGGCGCGCGCCAACATCCGCGCCGCGGCCGCGCTGCTTTCGTCCTGGGCCGACCAGGCGGGGATCGGCGCGACGGACGTGGCCGCGTGGGGCCCCGTCGTGGCGAAGTACAGCGGCATCAGCGACATGAACGGACAGGCCAACTACGTGCACAACGACGTGTACGCCACGCTCAACCAGGGCGTGGTCGGCCGCACGGCCACGGGCGGGGCGGTGGCGTCCATCATGCCCGTGCGCGTAACGGCCAGCTTCCAGCTTCCGGAGGGCGGGCCGCAGCTGGCGGTGGCGCCGGACTACCCCGTCAGCGGCACCATCTGGCGCCCGTCGCCCAACTACAACGCGCGCCCCGCGGGCAGCCTGGGCGGGGTGCAGATGGTCATCATCCACACCTGCGAGGGCAGCTACACCAGCTGCTGGAGCTGGCTCACCAACACGGCCGCGGGCACCAGCGCGCACTATGTGGTGAACGAGAGCGGCAGCGAGATCAGCCAGCTGGTGCGCGAGGCCAGCCGCGCCTGGCACATCGGGGCCACCTACGACTGCTCGCTCAACAGCAGCGTCAAGTGCGGGCTGAACGGCTACAGCAGCAACAACTTCACGGTGGGCATCGAGCACGGCGGGTACGCGTCGCAGACATCCTTCCCGGTGGGGCAGATCGATGCGTCGGCCAAGCTTTCCTGCGACATCAGCCAGGCGTACGGCATTCCGCGCGACCGCTACCACTACGTGGCGCACGGCCAGCTGCAGCCGTACAACCGCACGGACCCGGGCCCCAACTGGCCGTGGACGGACTACCTGAACCGCATCAACTCGCACTGCGGCAGCACGCCCGTCACCGGGATCGTGGTGGACAACAACAACGCGAACAACAACGGCGCGGTCGCCAGCTTCTCGGCGTCGGGCAGCTGGACGGCATCGTCGGGCACCGCCGGCTACTACGGCAGCAACTATGCGTTCGCCACCACCTCGCCCGTGAGCGACGGCGCGACGTTCTCGTTCTACCTGTCCGCCGCGGGTGCCCGGACCATCGACGTGTGGTATACGTCGGGGACCAACCGCTCGGCGACGGCGCCGTTCATCGCCTACAACGCCAGCGGGACGGAAGTGGGCCGCGTGAACGTGAACCAGCAGACGGGCGGCGGCGCCTGGCGTACCATCGGCACCTGGAACTTCAGCGCCGGCTGGAACCGGGTGGTGCTGTCGCGCTGGACCACCGAAGGCTACGTGGTCATCGCCGACGCCGTCCGGGCGCGGTAGGGACTGCAGGGGACAGGGTACAGCGTGTATCCTGTCCCCCGCGATCGAAGCTCTCCCCTCTCCGCGAGGAACGAGCGGGGAGGGGCCGGGGGAGGGGCCCCGCGCGGGCGAAGTCCGATCCCGGCCGATCCACAGTCGAAGTTCCCCCCCTCCTCGCGCGGCCTGCGAGGGGAGGGCGCCGGGGGACCCGACACGCCGCAACCAGATGCATCCGCTGATGATCCACATCCACCGCACCTTGGTCCTGCTGCTCGCGCTCGGCGCGTGCGGGCGCGCTTCCGCTGAGCCCAGCGGCACGGCGTCCCTTCCGCGCGGCGAGCTGCGGGGCTTGGCGGGGCGCATCGTCTTCGTTTCGGAGCGCGACAGCCAGCCGGAGATCTATTCCGTGCGGCCGGACGGGCGCGGCCTGCGGCGGATGACGAACGCCGCGTCGTCCGACTATCCCGCCGCGCCATCGCCGGACGGCGCCACGCTGCTGGCCGTGTCGGTGTCTGGCGAGGGGCAGGAGATGCAGGAGCGGATGGCGCTGCTGGCGGCGGACGGCACCGCGCGGCAGATCGGCCCCGTCAGCGCGCGCGTCCGCTCGCCGGCGTGGTCGCCGGACGGGCGGTGGATCGCGTTCGAGAGCGACACCGCCAGCTTTCGCGACCTGTACCGCATGGCGAGCGACGGCAGCGGCCTGCGGCGGCTGACGGACAACCCGGAAGGCAACTACGAGCCCGCCGTCTCGCCGGACGGCCGGTCCATCGCCTTCGTAAGCAGCCGCGACGGCGACGCCGAGGTGTACGTGATGCGGGCGGACGGCGGCGAGCCGCGGCGCCTGACCGCGTTCCACCGCGACGACTGGTCGCCGCGCTGGTCGCCGGACGGGCGGCGGATCGCGTTCCTGAGCAACCGCGAGAGCGCGGACCGCGTGTTCATCGTGGCCGCGGACGGCACGGGGCTGCAGAAGCTGGACGCCGCCGCGCCCGACTCCATGCTGATCGAGGCGGACCCCGCCTGGTCGCCGGACGGGACGCGGCTGGCGCTCACCGTCCGCACGCGCGAGGGCAGGGCGCGCATCGCCGTGCACGACCTGCGCACGGGGCGGCGCGCGTTCGTCAGCGCGGCGGGCGAGGTGGCGAGCATGCCCGCGTGGTCGCCGGACGGCCGGCATCTCGTCTACGTCGCCGATCGAGAGCACGACCCTGACCTGCGCATCGTGCGCGCGGACGGATCCGCCGGCGCCGTCATCGTCCGCTCCCCCGGCCCCGACTGGCTGCCGCGCTGGATCCCCTGATCCGGCGAACCGCACTCACGCAGAGCAGCAGAGTGGCAGAGCAGCAGAGGCGCCCATCCAGGTTCCTCTGCTTTTTTTTCGGTTCATCGCGGATCTGGTTGCAAACTGCGGTCGCGCTCTCCAGGGGCGAGATGACCCGCGATGCAGTGGAAGGGTGTCGGGGCACGGCGGCGGGTGGGGGTTGCTCCACGCGTGTGTGGACGCGTCGGCAACGGCAGAGGGAGGGAAGCGCGGCAGGGGGCCATGAGAATTTTTCCGGGAGATACCTATCCCGCCATCCTCGTCCCCAGCCTGGCGCCGACCTCCTGCCGCAAGCGCAGCGGAGCCGGCCTCCACGAAGCCGGAATGGTGGGCTGCGGGGCGCTGCGGCGGGAAAGGTGTTCCACAAAAAATGCGGATGGCTCCCTGCCGGGCGTCCATCTGCCTGCAGTTCCCGACGTCCTCAGGGAAGCCCGGTGTGCCCCGCGCCTGCCGACGCGCAGGACACGGGGGTCGCGCATGGTGAACCCGCCACCGCTTCCCGCCAGGCGTGGCGTGCAACGAGATCCGCGATGAACCGAATTTTGGGGGAGGGATGCGGATCGCTGGTTGACCTCCGTAGCGCAGGGAGCCGAGCCGATCGCACCCACCTGATGCGCGGTCTGGAGACCCATCCGCCGGCTCCACGATGGAGGTGAGCGGCCCCGCTTCCCTACCCCGCGCGCCTTGCCGGCATCCACTCGCCGTAGTGGCGCATGATGGCGTCCTTCACCGTGCGCCACGGGCCCTTGACCAGCGGCGCGGGCGGCAGCGAATCGGTGAAGTAGCGGCCGTAGCTCTTGCGGACGATGCGGCCGTCCAGCACCAGCACCACGCCATGGTCCTCGCGGCTGCGGATGAGCCGGCCGAAGCCCTGCTTCATCCGGATGGCGGCGTGGGGGAGCATGTACTGGATGAAGGAGTTGCCCCCCTCCTGCTCGATGGCCTCGATGCGCGCCGCCGTCACCGGCTCGCTGGGCACCTTGAACGGCAGCTTGGGGATGATGAGCCCGCGCAGCGGCTGCCCGGGCACGTCCACCCCCTCCCAGAAGCTGGTCGTCCCCAGCAGGATCCCCCGCCCCGACGCGGCGAAGCGCTCCACCAGCTGCCCGCGCGGCGCCTCGCCGTGCACGAACAGCGGCCACTGCAGGTCCGCCCGCCGCTCGCGCAGCGCCGCCGCCACGTGCCGCAGCGCGCGGTAGCTGGTAAAGAGGACGAAGATGCCCCCGTCCGACATCCTGGCCAGCTCCAGCGTGGCGCGCACCGTGGCCTCGTCGTGGCGCGGGTCGTACTCGCCCGCGGGCATCGGCAGGTCGGTGGGCACGCACAGCAGCGTCTGCCTGCCGTAGTCGAACGGCGAGGGAAAGACGCCCTCCTCCACGTTGAAGTCCTGCGCGAACGACACGCCGATCCCCAGCCGCTGCCGCATGAAGCGGAAGTTGTTCTGCGTCGCCAGCGTGGCCGAGGTCAGGATCACGGTGGGCACCTTCTCGAACACCGCGTCGCGCAGCACGGACGAGAGGTCCAGCGGCGCCGCGTTCAGCGTGAGGTTCCCCTCGCGGCCGTCGCGGGGCGGCTGGCGCTCCATCCACCGCACCATCTTCGTCTCCACCTCGCCCGGCCGCAGGGCGCCGCGCAGCCCGTCCATCACCGCGCCGATGCGGTTGGTGGCGCCGCGCAGCTCCACCAGCTGCGGCTCCAGCCCCTGCTTGAGCTGCTCGTCGGCCTGCACGCGCTCCTTGAGCGCCTCCATCCCCTCCAGCAGCCCCGTCAGGTTGTCCAGCAGCCCGGTGAGCGCGTCGTCCAGCCCCAGCACCCAGATGGGGTGCGCGTCGAAGTTGTCCTCCAGCCGCACGACGGGGTCGGAGCCGGCGAAAACGTCGGAGAGGAAGGAGAAGACCGCCGCCGCCCGCTCGCGCGCCCCTTCGAGCGAGGGAAGGATCCGCTCGTCCACCAGGTCCATGGCGGAGCGCGCGATCAGGTCCTGCTTGATCGCCGCGATCGCCGTGCGGAACGAGGGGAGCACGCCCTTGCCGCGCGTCTCCAGCCGGCGCAGCGTGCGAAAGATGCCGCGCCGCGAGACGGTCGATCCAAGGTGGCTGGTGGCCGCCTCTTCCAGGTTGTGGGCCTCGTCCAGCACCAGCCGCTTGTAGTGCGGCAGGACGGCCGGCGCCGTGTAGTTGCCCTGCAGCTTGCGGACGGCAATGTCGCTGAACAGCAGGTGGTGGTTGACGACGACCACGTCCGCCTGCGCCGCGTCGCGCCGGGCGCGCTGGTAGTGGCAGTCTTCGAAGTGCGGGCACTTGGCCCGCAGGCAGACGTCCGTCTCGCTCTGCACCTCGTCCCACACCTCGGCCGACGGACGGAACGGCAGGTCGCTCAGCGAGCCGTCGTTCGTCTGCCCCATCCAGTCGATGATCCCCTTGAGCTCCGCCTGCTTCTCCGCCTCGAACAGCGTGGACGCGCTTGCTTTCGCGAGAAGCGCGCGCCGGATGGAGACGTAGTTGCTCCTGCCCTTCACCAGGGCCCAGCGAAAGTTCTCGCCCAGGGCGCGGCGGAGGAGCGGCAGGTCCTTGTCGACCAGCTGCTCCTGCAGGTTGATGGTGTTGGTGGATACCACGGTCCGCTCGCCGTTCTGCAGCGCCCAGCGGATGGCGGGAAGAAGGTATGCCACGGACTTGCCCGTCCCCGTCCCCGCCTCGGCGACACCCACGCCGCCCGTGTTGTAGAGGCCCGCGATCATCCGCGAGAACTCGCGCTGCTGCGGGCGGTCCTCATAGCGGGGATGACGGACGGCCAGCGGGCCGGCGGGCCCCAGGTCCGCGTCGATGCGGTCCAGGTCCAGCGGCTCCGTCTCGTCCGGCTCCGGCGGCTCCACGGCGACGTACAGCTCGCTGGCGTCGTTGTCCGTGATGGCGAAGCCCAGCCCCAGCTCCCACAGCTGCGCCGCGACGTGGAAGTCCGCCTCCGACGGCTCCAGCAGGCCGGAGGGGTGGTTGTGGATCAGCAGCCCCGGCTGGGGCGAATCCTTGGGCACCAGCGCCAGCACCGCGCTGGCGTGCCCGCGCCCGATCACCCGCGGCTCCACGACTTCCCCCGCCTCGGCCACGCGCGCGACGAAGCACACCTCGTTGCCCCGGGCGCGCGCGATCTCCCGCCGGATCAGCTCTTTGGCCGCGGCGGAGAGAAAGTGCTGCACGGCGGAGCGCCGGGCGGGTTCGGTAGCGGGGTTCGTCACTGCGATGATCGTTCAACGCGGCCGCCGCCCCGCGGATGGCGGGGCGGCGGTGGGTCAGCCGATGGCGTCGGCGGGGTCGGACTCGGCCAGCGCCTCGCGCAGCCCCTCCTCGTCCTCCATCTCCACGTCGTCCTGCAGCAGAAAGCCCACGCGCACGGGCTCGTCGGGATCCTCCGGGCACCGGAAGCGCGCCGCGTAGATCCCCAGCTCCGCCGGCGATGGGTGCCCGAACTGGATCTCGACCAGCCAGCTGCGGCCCTGCTCGTCCTGAAAGATGGCCCTGTCCTTCGGCATCCTGTCGTCGGCTCTCGAATCGGTGGATTTCGGTCGATGGACGCCCGTGCACGCCGTACGCGCGCGCCCGCCGGGAAGGATAACACCTCCCCGGCGGGCGCGGTATCGGGCGGAGTCGCCGCCCCGCAGCCGGGCGGTCGAAGCGGCGCGCTGGAAGTGCGGAAAGCCGCACAGATTACGTAGAACAGGGTTCCGCGACCGGCTGCGCGAAAACGGCGAAGTACCTCGATCCTGCACGCCGACCAGCGCCGAAACGCCCAACCTGTTCAGGCAGCGGAGCATGCGGCGATGCGTCCGAAACCAATCCGGGAAAAGAATGTGACTTCCTGAGGGAGCGCACGCGCAGATCCTGCCGCCTGCACTGCCTCCCACACGCGACCGAAGGACCTCCTCGCGGCTGCGCAAGGGCCGGATCAGGACGCGGAACCAGCCCCTTCGTTCTGCTGACGAGGTCCTTCGGTCGGCGCGCCGGGCTCCCGGTCAAGACAAGGTTCAGCGCGGCACCTCTCTCAGGAAGTCAGCCACTCTATTGCCGGATTTGGTATGAAACCAATGCCCCGGCACCGCGTACGGGAACACATACGTAACCGGTTCTGAATACGAGCCTTTCAAAGGTGGAGCTGTGAGCGATCGCCTGACACTCGCGACGTCGACCGGGCTGCCCTTTCTGTCCCTGGCGTTTCACATCGGGACGGGGCTGGTCGCCCTCGCCGCGGGATTCATGGCCATCGCGGTCCGAAAGGGAGGCAAGTGGCATCGCCGCAGCGGAATGGTCTTCGTGTACACGATGATCGCCACCGGTCTTACGGCGGCGGCCATCTCCGCGTATTCGGGCAAGCCGGGTACCGGCGGAGCGCTTACCGCCTACCTCGTGTTCACGGGCTACACCACCGTCAAGCCGCTCCCCGGAGACAGCCGGCGAATGGACATCGGCCTCATGCTGCTGACATCGATGATCGCCGCGGTGACTTACACGTTCGCGTTCATCGCGCTCGGCAGACCGGGGAACCAGATCGATGGTGTGCCTGCCGGGATGATGTTCTTCATGGGCACCATCGTCCTGCTCGCCGCGATCGGCGACGTCCGGATGATCCGGGCCGGCGGCATCAAGGGAACGCGGCGGCTGGCGCGCCATCTCTGGCGCATGTCCTTCGCCCTGTTCATCGCGTCCGGCTCGTTCTTCCTCGGCCAGATGAAGTTCATTCCTGAGCCGATCCGCATCGTGCCCGTGATCGTCGTCCTGGCCGTCAGCCCGCTCGTGGTGCTGCTCTACTGGATGTGGCGAGTGCGTCTGAAGCAGAATCTGCGCGGAATGATGACCGCGAAGCCGATCGAGGCGCGACGGCCGGCCTGAAGCAGATCGGCCGGCCGCGGCCTGCGGTCAGGCGGCGATCGCCAGCGGCGCCGGCGCGAGGTCATGCAGCTGCCGCAGCACCTCGGTAACCTCCCGGTGGTCGTCCGCCGGGTGGTAGGGAATCACGTGGATGTTCATCCGCGCCAGCAGGTGGTCGCGCTCGAACGCGCCGGGGTTGGGGAGCAGCGCGTAATGCGCGGGGACGTAGTTCTCGAACATCAGCGTCAGCTCGCGCAGGAGCAGGTTGAAGTCCGGATCGCTGAGGCTGTAGCCCACGAACAGCAGCGTATGGTTCAGCACCGCGCCGAAGAGGAAGCTCCGCACGTGCGGGTTCCTCAGGATCATCCGATCGTAGTCGCGGGTGGAAAGCACGATGCTCGCGGGCGACAGGATGTCACCGTGCATCTTGTAGATGAACAGGTCCGGATTGAACAGCGCTTCGCCCATCGCCTCGATGCCGTTGGTGTTGAAGGTATTGGGCGCCCAGTTCCTCACCTGCGTGATGGTGGTCTCCAGCAGGCGGTCGTAGTTGGTGGTGATGATGCCCCGGTAATCCGTCCCGGCGATCCGGCGGTGCACCGGCGACGGCGGGATCGGGCGATCGAGCTCCTTCTTCAGAAGCTGCGTGTAGTCCCACGCCCCCAGGGCATCGCGAGCGAACTCCGCGAGCATCAGGTAGTCGCGCCGCGTCTCCATCGCCTCCAGCCCCTCGAGCCGGGCGTTCGGACTGCGCTTCGCCTTTGCGACCAGCCGATCGATCAGCTGCGGCCACGTGGGATAGCCGGCGAGTGACGACAGGCCGGACCCGACGAACAGGATACACTTTCGCGCACGAACCGAGTCGATCAGCCCTTCAGGGATCTCCACGCTCATCCTCCGCCTCCGGCGAACAGAGTGAACAGCCGCTCCCACGGGAAGATAGTCCCTGTTCGGTCTACGTCCACCCTGCGTGGTTTCCACTGACGTAATCCGCCACAGGTGAGCACGAATGCTGGTGGTTCCGGCAGACGTACGAAGACGTTGATGCGTCTGGGCTTTGAGCACGCACGACGTCCTGCATTCGATCCCCTTAAGGACGGATCGTGCGCGAATATCGATTTCCAGCGCCACAACCCCGCCACCGCGGGAGCGGGGCGGAAGAAGTGGCCGGCAATCGATGGAAATCGAGGGATGGCGAAGACTTACCCGAAGACGCGGTTGCGGCCGGCGTGCTTGGCGGTGTAGAGGCGGGCGTCGGCAATGCCGAGGAGGTCGTCGGGAGTCTCGGCCTCGTCGATGGAGCCCAGGCCGGCGCTCAGGGTGACGGCGAGGTCGGGGTGGATGGCGGACCAGTCGTACCCCGCCACCATCTCGCGCAGGCGGTCGCACAGACGCATCGCCTCGTCCTTGCGCGTCTCCACCAGCACCAGGCAGAACTCCTCGCCGCCGTAGCGCGCAACGACGTCCACGCCGCGCGTGTGGTCGCGCAGGATGCGGGCGACCACGCGCAGCACCTCGTCGCCCGCGGCGTGGCTGAAGCGGTCGTTGACGCCCTTGAAGCGGTCCAGGTCCAGCATCGCCACCGTCAGCGCGCGGCCGAAGCGCAGGGCGCGCTCCCACTCCGCGTCCAGCAGCCGGTCCAGGTGGCGGCGGTTGCTCAGCCCCGTGAGCGCGTCCTCGCGCGTCTGCCGCTCCAGCTCCGTGGCCTGGGCGCGCAGCTGGTCCAGCAGGCGCGCCTTTTCGTCGTCCGCCTGCGACAGCGCCTCGTTCTTCTGGCGCAGGATCTCCGCCTCGCGCCGCGACTGCCGCACCTCGGAGCGCAGCATGGCGCTCTGGATGCGCAGGTTGGTCTCGTGGCTGAACACCTCGCGCCACGCGTGGTGGTAGGCGCGAAAGTGCTCGAGCGCCTGCGCCGGCTCGCCGCGCAGCTCGTGCACCCGCGACAGCGCCTCGTGCGCCGCGTACACCTGCTGCCGCGCCCCCTGCGCCTGGGCGATGCGCAGCGCGTCGTGCAGGTGCGCCAGCCCCTCGTCCACCCGCCCCAGCCGCGCCTCCAGCCCGCCCAGCCGGATGAGGATCTCCGGCTCGTAGATGCGCGCGTCGCGCTCCCGCGCCAGCTCCAGGCTGCGCAGGTACAGCGCGCGCGCCGCCTCGTCGTCGCCGCGCGCCTGGTGAATGCGGCCCAGGTCGCTCAGGCAGCTGGCCTCGTCCGCGTGCCCCACGGCGCGCAGCCCGTCGGCGGCGCGCTGCAGGTGGTCCAGCGCCGGCCCGTGCTCGCCCTGGTCCAGGTACGCGTTGCCGATGTTGGCCAGGCACACCGCCGCCGCCTGTGGATCGTCCCGCTCCAGCAGCTCCAGCGCGCGCGTCATGTACTCCTGCACGCGCGCGGGCTCGCCCAGCTGGCCGTGGATGATGCCGATGTTGATGAGCGAGTATCCCACGCCCGAGCGGTCGCCGGTGTGCTCGCGGATGGCCAGGCTGCCCTGGTGGTATTCCAGCGCGGAGCCGTAGTCGCCCACCAGGTAGGCCGCGTGGCCCAGGTGGCTGAGCGAGTTGCCTTCGCCCACGGCGTCGCCGGTGGAGCGCTGGATCTCCAGCGCGTCCAGCAGCAGCCGCGCGGCGCGCACATGTTCGCCGCGGCGCAGGTAGACGTGACCCACGCCGTTCAGCACGTCGGCGCGGCCGCGCACCTCGCCGGCCTGGTCCAGCAGGGCCAGCGCGCGGCCCAGCAGCTCCAGCGCGCCTTCGTAGTCGGAATGGAAGTAGTAGCGCTGCGTTCCCAGCGTCCGCAGAGCCAGCGCGGTGCCGGCCTGGTACTCCTCCGCCGCAGCCAGCGCCATCGCCTCGCGCGCCAGCGACTCGGCGCGGGCGCGGTCGGTAAAGCGCAGCAGCCACGCCTGGTCCACCAGCGCGTCTACCCGCGCGCGGAGCTCCGCGGCGGGCAGGTGGGTGGATCGGGTGGATGGAGCCGCTTCGTCCAATCCTGCGTGCATCGGTCTGGGGGGACGCGAAGAACGACTACGTTGGAGTGGGAAAATCGGACGGGGAGCGCGGATGCGCCAGAGTGGCGCCTGCTTCAGGCCGTGCCACGGCTGAGGATGGATGGACATGGCGGGATACGGACGCGCGACCAGCCACCACCCGCGGGTCCGCGACGATCCACGACGGCCGACATCATCCCCAGGCGGTTGAATTCGCCGCTGGAAAATCGCAAAATCCGCCTTCGCGGATTGTGGCCGCGGGTGCGAGACGCTGCGAACCAACGCGGAGCGGTCCGCGAAATTCCCCGGTTGCGGACGCGCCGGCATCTGGGACGCCGCACACCGTCTGGCCGCCGAGTCCTCGCCAGGAGCGAATGAATTCGCCGCTGGAAAATCGCAAAATCCGCCTTCGCGGATTGTGACCGCGGGTGCGAGACGCTGCGAACCAACGCGGAGCGGTCCGCGAAATTCCCCGGTTGCGGACGCGCAGGCGTTTGGGACGCCGCACACCGTCTGGCCGCCGAGTCCGCGCCAGGAGCGAATGAATTCGCCGCTGGAAAATCGCAAATCCGCCTTCGCGGATTGTGACCGTGCACGCAAGACGCTGCGAACCAACGCGGAGCGGTCCGCGAAATTCCCCGGTTGCGGACGCGCAGGCGTCTGGGACGCCGCACACCGTCTGGCCGCCGAGTCCGCGCAGGCGGACTTTGTGATATTCCAGCCGCGATTTCAATCGCCCATGACGATGCCGGCGGATGCTCCCGCTACGGACGCGCAGGTGCGTGCGAGCGGCCGCCCCTCAGTCCGCGCAGACGCGGTTGCGGCCCTGGTGCTTGGCGGCGTACAGGCGCAGGTCGGCGGCGGCCAGCAAGGCGTCGGGGGCCTCGGCCTCGTGCAGCCCGGCGACGCCGCCGGTGATGGTGACGGACAGGCCGGGGCGCAGCGCCGACCAGTCGTGGCTCTCCACCAGCGCGCGCAGCCGGTCGCACAGGCGGGCGCCCTCCTGCAGCTTGGTTTCCACCAGGATCAGGCAGAACTCCTCGCCGCCGTAGCGGGCGACGACGTCCACCCCGCGCGTGTTGTCGCGCAGGATGCGGGCGACCGCGCGCAACACCTCGTCGCCCACCGCGTGGGTGAAGCGGTCGTTGACGCCCTTGAAGTGGTCCAGGTCCAGCATGGCCACCGTGAGCGCGCGGCCGAAGCGCAGCGCGCGCTCCCACTCCACCGACAGCAGCGCGTCCAGGTGGCGCCGGTTGCTCAGGCCGGTGAGCGAGTCCTCGCGCGTCTGCCGCTCCAGCTCCGCCGCCTGCTCGCGCAGCTGCCGCACCAGCCCGGCCTTTTCCTCGTCCGCCTGGCGCAGGCGGTCGTACGCGGCCGTCAGCTCCTCGTTCTTCTGGCGCAGGATCTCCGCCTCGCGCTGCGCCTGCTGCACCTCGGCGCGCACCAGCACGCTCTTGATGCGGGCGTTGGTCTCGGCGTTGAAGACGTCGCGCCACACGGAGTGAAAGGCGCGAAAGTGCGTGAGCGCGCGGTCCAGCTCCCCCCGGCTCTCGTAGACGCCCTGCAGCGCCTCGTGCGCCATGTACACCTGCGGCCGCGCCCCCAGCTCCGCCGCGATCTCCAGCCCCGCGTGCAGGTCGCGCAGCCCCTGCTCCACCTCGCCCATGCGCACGCGCAGCGCGCCCAGCGGCACCAGCGTCTCCGCCTCGAACAGGCGCGCGCCCACGGTGCGGGTGATCTCCAGGCTGGCCAGGTAGAACTCCAGCGCGCGGTCCAGCTCGCCGCGGCGCTCGTGGATCTTGCCGATGTCGCGCAGGCAGGTGGCCTCGCCGTCGCGCCCGCCGGTCTCGCGCAGGCGCACGGCGGCGCGCTGCATGTACTCCAGCGCGCGCTCGTCGTCGCCCAGGTCGGCGTAGGCGCTGCCCACGTTGAGCATGCTGATGCCCGCGGCCCGCGGATCGGCGCCCTCCTTGATGGAAAGCGCCTGGAGCATGTAGTCCAGCGCGCGCTGCGACTCGCCCATCTGCCCGTGGATGTTGCCCACGTTGTTCAGGCAGTAGGCCACGCCCACGCGGTCGCCGATCTCCTCCCGCAGCTTGAGGCTGGCCTGGTAGTAGTCCAGCGCCTGCCCGTAGTCGCCCAGGTGGTAGGAGACGTTGCCCAGCGCGTTGAGCGAGTGCCCTTCGCCCGCGCGGTCGCCGTCCGCGCGCTGAAGCTCCAGCGCGCGCAGGTGCAGGCGCATGGCCTCCGGGTAGTCGCCGCGCCGCCAGTGCACGTTGCCGATGCCGTTCAGCACGTCGCCCCGCCCGCGCGGGTCGTCGGCCCCTTCCAGCAGCGACAGGGCGCGATGGAAGCGTTCCATCGCGCCCTCGTAGTCGGCACGGCCCAGGTAGTCGTGGGTGCCCAGCGTGCGCAGCGCCAGCGCGGTGCCGGCCGCGTAGCCGTCCGCCTGCGCCAGGGCCAGCGCCTCATCCGCGTGCTGCGAGGAGCCTGCGGGATCCAGCAGGCGCAGCTCCCACGCGCGCTCGTTCAGCGCGTCCACCCGGGCGCGGGCGTCGGCGCTCCCCGCCAGGGCGGGAACGGGCACCACGTCGGGGATCTCCAGCGGCACCTCCATGGGGAGCATCAACACGAGGGGGAAGCAATTCCGCCTGACGCCAATCACCTCACCCGCCCCGCGCCCTGGGCGCGGGAGGATGAAGAGTCCGATGAACGCAGTGGCGATCGCCGCCCGGACCGGGTTCCATCCTTCGCGTTTCGATTCAGCCTGCCGAGATCCATCGTCCGGTCCTTGCGATCCAGATTGGAGACGATGCCCTGGCCGTCACGCGGTCCGGGAGCCGCGCCGGCACCTCCACGGGAATGATCGTTACGCCGCGTTTCCCGAAGCGGTCCCGTTCACCCGTGCACCCGTTCACCCGTTCACCCGTTCACCCGTTCACCCGTTCACCCCGCCGGTTCCTCGTCCGCCGCCGCGGCCGCGTCGGCGGCCTCCTGGGCGATGCGGTAGGCGTCGTTTCGGGAGATGCCCATCCGCCGGCGAAGCTCCCTGGCCACCGCGCTGGCGGACTCCCCCTGCCGCAGCAGCGCCTGCGCGATGGAGTGCGCGGCGAGCGCATCCACCTCTTCCTCCTTCTCCGCGTCCTCGCGCCGCCCCTCGACGATCACCACCACCTCGCCCAGCACCTCGGCGTCCGCGTAGCGCTCCGCGCCCTGGGCCAGCGTGCCGCGCCAGAACTCCTCGTGCACCTTGGTGAGCTCGCGCGCCACGCACACCCGCCGCTCGCCCCCCGCCGCCTCCGCCAGGTCCGCCAGCAGCTTGCCGACGCGGTTGGGCGACTCGTACAGGACCACCGCGCGCGGCGAGGAGGCGATCTCCTCCATCATCTCCGACCGCGAGCCGCCCTTGCGCGGGGGAAAGCCGAGAAAGGTGAAGGTCCCCGCGTCGATGCCGGACGCCACCAGCGCGGCGAGCAGGGCAGAGGCGCCGGGGATGGGGACGACGTCGTATCCCGCGGCCACCACCTCGCGGACGATGCGCGCGCCGGGATCGGAGAGCAGCGGCGTCCCCGCGTCCGTCACCATCGCCACGTCGCGCCCCTCGCGCAGGATCTCGATCACCAGCGTGGAGCGCGATGCCTGGTTGTGCTCGTGCGCCGAGATCAGCTTGGCGCTGACGCCCAGGAGCTTGAGGAGGATGCCGGACCGCCGCGTATCCTCCGCCAGGACCACGTCGCAGGCACCGAGGACTTCGACGGCGCGGCGGCTGATGTCTCCCAGGTTGCCGATGGGCGTGCTGACGACGTAGAGCGAGGCCGCCACGTCAGAGCGCCAGCGCCCAGGGAAGCCGGGCGAAGAACCCGTGCTCCGAAAGCACGAACCGGCTGTCGCGCGCCACCTTCTCCACCACCGCCCCCGGGTCCACGCCGTGGTGGTCCGCCGCGGCGATCAGCACCTCGGTGATCCACCGCGCCACGCCGTCCGTAAGCCCGTCGGGCGAGGCGACGGGATCGCCGGCGACGCGGCCCTCCGGGGTGATGTCGAACGAGGCGACCACGGGGTGCTCCAGCGCCGCCAGCCCTTGGCCGCGCTGCATCATCTCCAGCGCCGTCTCGCGCCCGGTGGCCAGCGCCAGCTCGCGCAGCGTGCCCCCGATCATCCGCCGGTAGAGGTCGACGAAGCCGGGGCCCGCCTGCACCGGCAGCTCGTCCAGCGGCGGATAGAGAGCGGCCTGCAGCACCGCGCCGGCCACGAAGAGGGAGCGCAGGAACTCGGGGATGGGGACGGACTCATCGCGCTCGCTGAACCAGCCGGTGCGAAAGACGCCGCTCTCGAAGGCCAGAAAGTGGTGCTTGCCGCCGTCGTTCAGCTCCATCACCCCCGTAAAGCCGCGCTCGCGGAGAACGGGGAACAGCCGCTCCGGCCGGCCCGGGTCCAGCTCCGCCGTCAGCGGCAGCGGGTCGTGCACCAGCGTGGCCAGCATGGCGCGCAGCTGCGCCTCGGGCGCGCCAAAGAAGCCGATCTGCCCCCCCTCGCCGCGCTCGCTCTCGGTGGACGCCAGCCGCAGCACCTCGGAGAGCGCCGCCGGCCCGCGCCCCGCGGGGGTGATGCGGGCCGCGTAGAACGGCTCGCCGCCCTTGAGAAAGATGAGAAAGCAGCGCTCGCCCAGCTGCACGGCCACGAAGCCCGGCACCCGGGCCTGGCGGTCGCGCTTGCCGTCGCTGAGGATGCCGGGGAGGTTTACGTACGAAAGCTTGGTACGCGGAAGGTACGCGGCGTCGAAGGGAAAGCGGTAGATCATTGTCCGGGGGCATGACGGGAACGGGGTGACCCGGCAGGCCGGGGGCTCACGATCCGTGCCGCCGCGCAAGCGTGTGCGGGGTTTGAGGATGTGAAAACGGCGAGGCGCGGCGGCCTCGCAATGCGCAACCGGGGGCGCAGATTGCGGGAGCGGGAGGGGACAGCGAACGGGCTGCGGGAAAGAGACGATTCGAGCTCCCCTGCGGCCTGCTCCCTGTCCCCCGATCACTCACGCCGCCAGGTGCTCCTGGATCTTGCGGTCCAGCGCCGGCTTGGGCACGGCGCCCACCACCTGGTCCACCAGCTGGCCGTTCTTGAAGAACAGCACGGTGGGGATGGAGCGCACGCCGAACTGGGCGGCGGTGCGCTGGTTGGCGTCCACGTCCAGCTTGGCCACCGTCACCTTCCCCGCGTATTCGTCCGCCAGCTGCTCCACGAAGGGGGCGATCATGCGGCAGGGGCCGCACCACGCCGCCCAGAAATCGACCATGGAAAGGCCGTCGTTGTCTGCGATCACCGACTGGAAGTCGGCATCGGTGACCACCTTGATGTTGTTGCTGTCCGCCATTTGTGGGTCCCTCCCCCGTTATCGGGGCCCGTTGCCGGGCCCGGTGCGGTAGCCGCGCCCGGCGGTCCGGGCTATCCTGTCGCGGCTGTTCCGTATGGTACCACGCAAACCCTAAACCGATCGTTGCGGAGCCCGATGACCGAGCGCGCGCTGGACCACGTTGGAATCGCGGTGCACTCGCTGGACGACTCGCTCCCCGTGTTCGAATCTATCACGGGGCACAAGGGGTACGGCCGCGAGGTGGTGGAGTCGCAGGGGGTGGAGGTGGTGTTCCTGGGCACCGGGCCGGGCCGCCTGGAGCTGCTGGCCCCCACCCGCGACGACTCGGCCGTGGCAAAGTACCTCGCGAAGCGGGGGCCCGGCATGCACCATCTGTGCTACCGCGTCGCCAGCGTGGCCGCGGAGCTGGACCGCTACCGCGCCGAGGGCCGCCGGCCGATCGACGAAGCCCCCCGCCCCGGCGCCGCCGGCCACCTGGTGGCCTTCGTGCACCCGAAGTCGACGGGGGGCGTGCTGGTGGAGCTGCTGCAGGAAGGGCACTGAGGGAAGTGCGTTAGTGCGGAAGTGCGTTAGTGCGTTAGTGCGGAAGCGGAAGTGCGTGAGTGGCGGATGGACAGCCACTTCCGCACTCACGCACTCACGCACTCACGCACTTTTTTTCGTTCAGCTTCTCCGCACGTTCATGGCCGCCTCCAGGTCCACCACCTCCACCAGCCAGCGGCCGCCGGGGCCCTGGACCACGGTAAAGGGGACGGTCATGGTGCGCTGGCCGCGGCGAAGCTGCACGGTCACCTGGCGCGCGTCGGGGCGCTCGGGGACGGGGACCACGCCGGTCATGGAGAAGGTGTCGTGGCGCAGCACGCTGGCGATGGCCTGCATGCGGCGGTTCACGCGCGCCGGCGCCTGCTGCTCGGCCAGGGGCCCGCGCGACGTGCCGAAGACGTAGCCCATCTCGGTGTAGCGCTGCTGCGCGGCAAAGCCCATGAACTGCTCCACGGCGGCGGCCGGCGCCATGGCGGCGCCCACGCCGGCCGGCGCGGGGCCGCCCGAGGAGCGGCCGCCGGAGCCGCCGCACGCGGCAAGCGCAACCAGAACTGCAAGCACCACGACGGGGAGATGCCTGGGACGCACGGGACCTCCGGGCGGGGGATGTGGCTCGATGGGGAAAGAACCGGCGATCTGCCAGCCAGCACAGTGTAACCGCAAGTTGCACCGTGGGAAAGAGCAGGCGTGCCGATGTGGCCCGCTCCCTGGCGGTATCTCGTCGCCGACAACGCGGCGTTGTACCGCCGCATCGTTCGCTTCTTTCACCAGCGCAGCGACTCCGGCAAGACCGAACGCCGCTATTGGAAATTTGAAATTCCCGGCATAGACTGGACGCGGCGGGCCGCCCTCCACACGCCCATCCGCCCCTTCCCATTTCCAAGCGGAGCCTAGAATGCCGGACAGCGATGATCTGCAGCAGCAGGCGACCCAGACGTACGAGCAGTTGAAAGGGAATTTCCAGAGCGACACCAGCATGTGGCGGCTCGGCAACACGCTGGACACGCTGCTGGACTACGTGGCGGAGGTCGATCCGACCGCCGCGGGGGAGGTCGCAGAACTCGCGATGGACAAGTTCCAGATGCTGGATGGCGCGTGGTTCGACGACTACGCCTGGTGGGGCATCGCGTCCGTCAAGGCATCGCAGATGCAGTTCCCGGCGGTCCCGCCGAACAAACCGGGACCGTACACGTGGAACTTCAAGCGCATCGCGCAGTCCATGTGGGGGATCATGGACGGCAACGCGCCTTATGCCTGGGAGCGGGCCACCCCCGCGGACCAGACGGCGTACAGTCCCAGGTACGAGGGCGGCGTTTGGAACGGCGACTGGCCGGGTTCCCGGTGGAACGCCGGGTTCGCCGTGCAGGAGGAGGGAGGCGGCCTGTCGGGCATCCAGAACACCGTCACCAACGGGCTGTACCTGGTGCTGGCCAGCCGGCTCTATCTGGCGTCGGGCACCGAGGCGTACCTCAACTCCGCCCGGCGCGAGTTCGGCTTCCTGCACACGTGGTTCGACCACCCCGACCCGGCGCTCCGGCTGCTGGACCGGCAGGGGGAACACGCCGCCCTGGTGCGCGAGCGCGTGTCCGTGGTCGGCGGGGCCACGGACCCGTATTTCCAGGCGAACCTGCACTGGGCCGGCGACCAGGGGCTGGTTCTGGGCGGACTGGTGGACCTGATGTCGGCGATGGGCCCCACCCACCCCGACGACTACCAGGCCCTGCTGGCGCTCGCGCGGACGATCATGAAGGGGGTGCGGACCAACCTCTCCGTGTTGGACGTGCTCAACCCGTGGACGCCGGGCCAGAACGCCCCCGGCGGCGATCCCGCCGACTACTTCACCGGCATCGGCGTGTACATGCGCTACCTGCTGTACGCGTTCCGCAACAACCCGGACCTCGCGGCGGACATGGCCGCGGAGGACTACCAATCCTTCCTCCTGGCGAACGTGGCCAACCCGTACCCCGACCCGAGCTACCCGCCGGACTCGATGACGGAGAACACCAACAAGCTGGCGGTGCTCCTGGCGGCCATCGCCGTCTCCGCGGCCTCGCCGGCACCCGCGGGCGGGGGCGCGGCCGCCACGTGAGCGCGCCCGGAACCGAGCCCGCCACCGCGCTCGACCCAGGCCAGATGAGGCGGCGTTCCTCCGGCTCCATGACCAGGGCAAGGCGGCCCGGGGCGACTCGCTCACCCGCGTCTCCCGGAGCGTGGACTGCCTGCCGCACAACCCCGGCGGCCTGACGCGGAGCGGGTCGCGCTTCACACGCGCGAACTCGTGCCAGCAGTTCGTCACCTGTTCGGGGTTCGCCGGCTGGAACTCGCCGCCTGAGAAACACACCGGCCGCCGCGGGAGCCCATGCCCGCGGTGGCCGCACGGCTCATACGTAGTTGTCCAATTGCAGGATACGGAGGCCGGGGAGCGCAGGCAGCCGGTGATCGTTGGTCACGAACGTGGTGCACCCCTCGGCGAGCGCCGCTGCGAGTTGCAGCGCGTCTGGCGTGCGCGCTCCGGCCACAGCGCGAAGCTGCGCCGCAGCGCGCAGGAGCGGACGGTCGATCTCGCGGAGGACGACGCCTCTGCCGTGCGTCAGCAGCGCTTCGTAGCGCTGCGCCAGCGGCTGGTTGCCGGCCCGGTACGGAACCACCAGCACCTCCAGCAGCGTCACCGCCGAAGTGACGATCGACAGCACCTCGCGGTCGGCCGCGTCGAAGAGCTGACGCAGCGCCGGAACGTAGGTGGGGTGCGCCTCGATGAAGTAGATGAACGCCGCGGTGTCGACCCCGACAGGGCCCTGCCCCACGTCATCGATCAATCCCACGACGCGCGCTCTTCCTCAACGTGCCGCGTTGCGTCGATTCCGGACCAGAGCTCCTTCCCCAGTCCTTCGAGCTCCAGGATCGAGAGCCGCTGCGGCGTAAGCACTTCAGACAAGATGTGCGTCACTTCCTGCGCCACTGAGCGGTGCCGGGATTCCGCTCGTGCCTTCAGCGCGTCGTACAGCGCATCGGGCACGTTCTTCACGTTCAGCGTTGCCACCCTTCCTCCTTTTTCCTCCAATGTGGAGGAATACTGTACAAGCGTCAAGCGGTGCCGACCCGCGCCGGCCGCCGCGGGAGCCCACGCCCGCGGCGGCCGTGGGCTACTTCTTCTTGCGCTTGCCGGGCTTCTGCGCCTTGCGCTGCTTCCTGGCCTTCTCGCCGGGGGACACGTTCTTCGTGACCTTGGGCGAGGGGGTGCCCTGGAGCGGGTTGAGCGCACGCATCCACTCCAGCGGCTGCGGCGGGGTCAGCCGCGCCTCCAGCAGTCCGAGATCGACCTGGATGTCCTCCCAGTCTCCGCGGATGGACGGATCCGCCAGCCCAGCCTCGAACGCGGCCTGCATCAGCGGCGCGGCCTCGACGGCGTGCAGCTCCACCAGGTAGTCGATCAGAAAGCCGTTGAGCGCATCGTCCTGCTCGGGCCACGCACGCAGCTGCTCGGTCAGCATCGACACCGCGCGGTCGCGCAGCTCCGGGTGCCGCTCGGCGATCTCGTGCAGCGCGCGCGCCGCCGCGGCGCGGATGAACGATTCCGCATCCCTGTTCGCCAGGACGGCACGCGCCGGCTCCAGCGCCGGTTCGCCGATCATCCCCAGTGCCTGCGGCAGGTTTTCCTTCGCCCAGTCGTCATCATACCGCAGCAGCAGCTCCGCCAGCGGAGCCGCCGCCTCCGCCACGCGCATCTGTCCCAGCGCGCGCCAGGCGTGCAACGGCGCGTACACGCGGGAATCATCCTCATCCGCCTCGTTCAGTTCCGGATCGACCGACATCCGCAGCAGCTCGGGGACGTGCTCCCGCGTGAGCCCCATCGCCGTGTAGTCGCGCCATTCATACCGGCGCGCGCCCACCACGCCCAGCCCCAGCAGGCGGTCCAGCGGCGGCGCGTAGGCCGCTCCTTCGGGTGTTGACTTTGTTCCCATGTGCGCCAATTTTCCCCGCCTCACGCCGTTTCGCAAGCCCTGAGGCTCCCCGCTTCACACCCGATCCGTCCCGATGTCGAAAAGCGGCCCCGGCGCAGATCGCGCCGGGGCCGCCCGTCATCCATCCGTCTGCCCTGCTACTCCTCGAACTTTCGGATCGCGAGGCAGACGTTGTGGCCGCCGAAGCCGAAGGAGTTGCTGAGCGCCAGCCGCACCGGCCGCTCCGTCATCCCCGCCGTCCCGTAGTTCAGGTCGCAGTCCGGGTCCGGCGTCTGGTAGTTGATGGTGGGCGGGATCTTTCCGTCCCGGCACACCAGCGCGCAGATCACCGCCTCCAGGCCGCCCGCCGCGCCCAGCGTGTGCCCCGTCATCGACTTGGTGCTGCCGACGATGATGTCGCGCGCGCGGTCGCCCAGCACCGTCCTGATCGCCGCGGACTCGTTCTTGTCGTTCGCCGGCGTGGACGTGCCGTGCGCGTTCACGTAGTCCACCTCGCCCGCGTCGGCGCCGGCCTCCTTGAGCGCCAGGCGCATGGCCCGCACCGCGCCCTCGCCGCCCTCGGCGGGCGAGGTGATGTGGTACGCGTCGGCCGTCTGCCCGTAGCCCACCACCTCGGCGATGATGGTGGCGCCGCGGGCGCGGGCGTGCTCCAGCTCTTCCAGCAGCACCATCCCCGCCCCTTCGCCCAGCACGAAGCCGTCGCGCGTGGCGTCGAACGGGCGGCTGGCCGTCTCGGGCGAGTCGTTGCGCGTGGAGAGCGCCGTCATGTTGGCGAAGCCGGCGACGGTCGTGGGCGTGACCGATGCCTCGGTGCCGCCCGCCAGCATCACGTCCGCCTCGCCGTACTTGATCGACCGGAACGCGTTCCCCACCGCGTGGGCGCCGGACGCGCACGCCGACACCGTGCAGTAGTTGGGTCCCTTGGCGTTGTAGCGGATGGAGACCAGCCCCGCGGCGATGTCGCTGATGAACATCGGCACGAAGAAGGGCGACACGCGGCCGGGCCCCTTCTCCATCATCCGCCCGTGCTGCTCTTCGAACGTGTGGATGCCGCCGATGCCGCTGCCGATGATGACGCCGAAGCGCTCGGAATCCAGCGAATCGAAGGTCTCGTCCAGCCCCGCCTCCTTCATGGCCTGCACGGCCGTGGCGATGGCGAACTGGCTGAAGCGGTCCGTCCGCTTGACCTCCTTGCGGTCGATGTAGATGCCCGGGTCGAAGTCCTTGACCTCGCAGGCAAAGCGCACCGTGTGCGCGGACGCGTCGAACTGGGTGATGGGGCCGGCACCGCTACGCCCGCCGAGCAGGGCCGCCCAGGAGTCCTGGACGTCCAGCCCGACGGGCGTGAGCAGACCGGTCCCCGTGATCACGACTCGGCGATTCATCAGCCGCTCCGGGAAGTCGGGAAGCTCGGGCAAGGCCGCCCCGGGGGGCGGCCCGTATGGAAAAGAGGGCGCGGACGGTCCGCGGCCTCAGGCCTGCGCGTTGCTCTGGATGTAGCTGATGGCGTCGCCGACGGTGCGCAGCTTCTCGGCCTCCTCGTCGGGGATCTCCATCCCGAACTCCTCCTCGAAGGCCATCACCAGCTCCACGGTGTCCAGCGAGTCAGCGCCAAGGTCCTC
>DASUVG010000059.1:0-11590 GCA_036379135.1 Longimicrobium sp. | reverse complement strand
CGAAGCCCAGACGCTCGACCGGCTCTGCATCGACACCATCCGCACGCTGTCCATGGACGCGGTGCAGGCGGCCAACTCCGGCCACCCCGGCACCCCCATGGCGCTGGCGCCGCTGGCGTACGTCATCTTTACCCGTCACCTCAAGCACAACCCGGCGGACCCCAGCTGGGCGGACCGCGACCGGTTCATCCTCTCCGCCGGGCACGCGTCGATGCTGCTGTACTCGATGCTGTACCTGACCGGCTACGGGCTCACGCTGGACGACATCAAGAACTTCCGGCAGTGGGACAGCCCCACGCCCGGGCACCCGGAGTACGGCCTCACGCGCGGCGTGGAGACCACGACGGGGCCGCTGGGGCAGGGGTTCGCCAACGGGGTGGGGATGGCGATGGCCGAGGCGCACCTGGCCGCGCGCTACAACCGGCCGGGGCACGAGGTCGTCGACCACTACGTCTACGCCATCTGCTCCGACGGTGACCTGATGGAGGGCGTGGCGGCCGAGGCGGCGTCGCTGGCGGGGCACCTGAAGCTGGGCAAGCTCATCTACTTCTGGGACGACAACAAGATCACCATCGAAGGCTCGACGGAGCTCGCGTTCACCGAGGACGTGGCGAAGCGCTTCGACGGGTACGGCTGGCACACGCTCACGGTGGACGACGGCAACGACCTGGAGGCGATCGACGCCGCCATCCGCGCCGCGCAGGCCGATCCGCGCCCGTCGATGATCACCGTCAAGACCATCATCGGCTACGGGTCGCCCAACAAGGCGGGGAGCGAAAAGGCGCACGGCGAGGCGCTGGGCGAGGAGGAGATCCGGCTCACCAAGAAGGCGCTGGGCTGGCCCTCGCAGGAAAGCTTCTTCGTCCCCGACGAGGCGCTGGCGCACATGCGCGACTCGGGGCTGCGCGGCGCGTCCGTCCAGGACGACTGGAACCAGCGGATGGCGACGTTCCGCCATGCGCACCCGGACGCGGCGGCCGAGCTGGAGCAGGCGCTGTCCCGGACGCTGCCGGAGGGGTGGGACGCGGACATCCCCACCTGGGGCAAGGACGACAAGCCGATCGCCACGCGCGCCGCGTCGGGGAAGGCGCTGAACGCCATCGCGAAGCGGGTGCCCTGGCTGATGGGCGGGTCGGCGGACCTGGCGGGAAGCAACAACACCAACATCGACGGCGGCGGCGACTACGGCGCGGACAACTACGCGGGGCGCATTCTGCACTTCGGCGTGCGCGAGCACGCCATGGGGTCGGTGATGAACGGGATGACGCTGCACGGCGGCGTGCGCGTGTTCGGCGGCACCTTCCTGATCTTCAGCGAGTACATGCGCCCGCCCGTTCGCCTGGCCGCGCTGATGGAGCAGCCGACCATCTACGTCTACACCCACGACTCCGTCGGTCTCGGCGAGGACGGCCCCACCCACCAGCCGGTGGAGCAGCTCCCCTCGCTGCGCGCCATCCCGGGGCTCATCGACCTGCGCCCGGCGGACGCCAACGAGACGGCGGAGGCGTGGCGCTTCGCGATGGAGCACACCGAGGGGCCCGTCTTCCTCTCCCTCACCCGCCAGGCGCTGCCGATCCTGGACCGCGGCACGCTGGGCCCGGCGTCCGGGCTGCGGCGGGGCGCGTACGTGCTGGCGGACGCGGAGGGCGGCGATCCGCAGGTGCTCCTGATCGCCACCGGCTCCGAGGTGTCCGTCGCCCTGGAGGCCCGCGACGCGCTGGCGGGCGAGGGGGTGCGGGCCCGCGTGGTGAGCATGCCCAGCTGGGCCCTGTTCTCGCAGCAATCCAGGGAGTACCGCGACCAGGTGCTGCCGCCCGCCGTCCGCGCCCGCGTTTCGATCGAAGCCGCGCACCCCATGGGGTGGCACCGCTGGGTGGGGAGCGAGGGAGAGGCGATCGGCATCAGCCGCTTCGGCGCCAGCGCGCCGGCCAAGCGGGTGTTCCAGGAGCTGGGGCTGAGCGCGGACAACGTGGTCGCCAAGGCGAAGCAGCTGCTGGGGATGGGCGACGGCGAGGCGGAGAAGGGCCGCGCCGGGGCCGGGCCGGCGGCGCACGGGACGGACGAGAAGTAAGTGCCAAGTACCAAGTGCCGAGTGCCGAGTAACATCTCGTTGTTCCTGGCACTTGGTACTGGGCACTAGGTACTCTGGCACAGATCCCAGCAGAGGGAGACACATCATGACATCCACCAAGCACCCGACCGACGCCGTGCAGCCCGGCGCCAACCCGCTGCACCAGCTGCACGCGCTGGGGCAGAGCGTGTGGCTGGACTACATCCGCCGCGGCATCCTGGACAACGGCGAGCTGGAGGAGATGATCCGCCGCTACGACCTGCGCGGCGTGACCAGCAACCCCTCCATATTCGAGCAGGCCATCGGCGACAGCGACGACTACGACGACGCGTTCGACGTCCTTGCCGCCGACCAGGCCGACGCCAACGAGGCGTACGAGTCGCTGGCGGTGGAAGACATCACCCGCGCCTGCGACCTGTTCCGCGGCGTGTACGACGAGTCGCAAGGGACGGACGGCTTCGTCTCCCTGGAAGTCTCGCCGGAGCTGGCGCACGACGAGGCCGGCACCCTGGCCGAGGCGCGGCGGCTGTGGCAGGCGGTGAACCGCCCCAACCTGATGATCAAGGTGCCGGGGACCGAAGCCGGCCTCCCCGTGATCGAGCAGCTGCTCTCCGAGGGGCTGAACGTCAACATCACCCTGCTCTTCTCGGTGAAGAACCACGAGCAGGTGATGGAGGCGTTCCTGCGCGGGCTGGAGCGGCGCCACGAGGCGGGCCAGCCGCTGGGCCACGTGGCCTCCGTGGCCTCGTTCTTCGTCTCGCGCGTGGACAGCGCCATCGACGCGCAGCTCAACAAGCTCGCCGAGGCCGCCACCGACGATGCGGCGAAGGAGCGCGCGCTCTCCCTGCGCGGCAGGGCGGCGGTGGCCAACGCCAGGCTGGCCTACCGCCGCTTTCAGGAGATCTTTTCCGGCGAGCGCTGGGAGCGGCTGGCGGCGGCCGGCGCGCAGGTGCAGCGCCCGCTGTGGGCCAGCACGTCGACCAAGAACCCGGACTACCGCGACGTGATCTACGTCGAGGAGCTGATCGGGCCGCACACCGTCAACACCATGCCCCTGGCCACCATCGAGGCGTTCGCCGACCACGGCGCCGCCAAGGTGACGGTCGCCAGCGGCGTGGACCAGGCGGTGGCCGACATCGCCGCGTTGCGGGAGGTCGGTGTGGACCTGGACGAGGTGACGGACCACCTGCAGCGCGAGGGCGTGGACAAGTTCTCCACGTCTTTTCGCGAGCTGCTGCAGTCGGTGGACGCCAAGCTCACGCGGGTGGGCCAGGCCTGAACCGCGGCCCCCATCCGCCGGAATCCTGCGAATCGCTCCCCGGGCACCGCCGCCCGGGGAGCGATTTGCCTGCGCGGACGGGACGCGCTACCTTCGGGATCGCGAAATATGGTAGATTGAGAGTGCTTCGCGTTGCACGATTGGCGCATCGGGGACCTTGCGGCAGTCTCGGGACGAGCGGTCTGGGTAGTTTACGCCACGGGATGTACCGCGGCTGCCCCACCTCCCGCTCCCGCCACGGCGTGTCAAGGATCTTGTAAAGATCGGCACGGCAATCGATTGCGAGAAACGCCCCCTCCGGACCGGTCGCGGTATGCCGGTTGCTACAGCCGGATGTAGCAGACCACACCCAGGCCAGCTTTTTTCGAAAGGCTGGAGCAGCCGGGTGCGGGCAGGGCTGGGGGTTGCACCGGTTCAATGTGTGGTTCTACAGTACGGCGCCCCCCGACCATGCGAAGCACAGCACTTCGCGGCCCTCAGCCTCCCGCGTCCTTGCTCCGGCCGCCGGCCACACAGCCGGCGTCGTGGACGGGCCGTCCCGGATCGGGGCGGCCCGTCCGCGTGTGCGCGTCCAGACCCCGGTGCCCCGCACTCAAGCCCTGCGCATATGGCGGCGTTCAACTACAAGCACCTGTGGTACTTCTGGATGGTGGCCCGCGAGGGGAGCATCGCCGCGGCCACCGTCAAGCTGGGGGTCTCGCAGCCGGCGGTGAGCAGCCAGATCCAGCGGCTGGAGCGGTCGCTGGGGATGAAGCTGCTGGAAAAGAGCGGCCGCGGCCGGGCGCTCACCCCGGCCGGCACCACGGTGTACGCCTACGCCGACGAGATCTTTCGGCTGGGGCACGAGATGCAGGAGACGCTGGAGCACGGCGGCCGGCGTCCGCTGGCGCTCACCGTGGGCGTGGCCGAGGGGCTGCCGCCCACGCTGACGCACCGGCTGCTGGCCCCCGCGCTGGGGCTGCCGCGCCCCGTGCGCCTGGCCGTGCGCCACGGGCCGCTGGCGCGGCTGAGCGCCGAGCTGGGCGCTCGCGAGCTGGACGTGGTGCTGAGCGCGGAGCGGCTTCCCGCCGGCTCACCCGTCCGCGCGCAGGCGCACCCGCTGGGGCGCTGCGGCATCACCCTTCTCGCCACCGCGGAGGTGGCGGGGGAGCGCGCGGGGCGCTTTCCGGCGTCGCTGGACGGCGCCTCGTTCGTGATGCCGCCGGTGGATTCGGCGCTGCGCCGGTCGCTGGACGCGTGGCTGCAGGCCGTGGGCGTGGTGCCCACGGTGGTGGCGGAGCTGGACGACTGGACGTCGCGGCTGCTGCTGGCGCGGTCCGCGGCGGGGGTGACCGCGGCGCCCACGGCCGTGGCGGCGGAGCTGGGCGCGCGGCACGCGCTGCAGGCGTTGGGCGAGGCGCCGGACGCCGTGCAGCACTTCTACGCCCTTACCGTGGAGCGCCGCCCCCGCCACCCCGGCGTGGTCGCCGTCATCGACGCGGCGCGCACCGATCCCATCCGCTGATCGCCCCGCGGCGGCCGGCCCGCATGGCGCATCTTTCCATCCCCATCCAAACCCTTTGGCGGCGAGGCGCATCAGAGCACCGGATTCGACGGCGGCGCGGTGTTGCCGCCCCCTCCTCTTCACGATCCGGAGCCCCACCATGCGCACGTCTCGCCTCTTCTTCTTTTCGCTTGCCTTTGCCGCCGTGGCGGCCCCGGCCGTCGCGCAGAACGACTCCGAGCGCTGGGTGCAGAACTGCCGCCGCAACCACGGCGGCAACGACCGCCAGGTGCACTGCGAGGTGCGCGAGTCGCGCCTTCCGGCGCGCGGGTCGCTGCGGGTGGACGCCGGCCAGAACGGCGGCGTGTCGGTGCGGGCCTGGGACGGCCGCGACGTGCTGGTGCGCGCCCGCATCCAGACCACGGCGCGGACGGAGGCGGACGCGCGCTCGCTGGCGCAGGGCGTCCGCGTGAGCACCGACGGCACCATCCGCTCCACGGGGCCGGAGACCTCCGGGCGCAACCGCGGGTGGTCGGTGAGCTACGAGATCATGGTGCCGGCGCGCACGAACCTGAACGTGCAGACGCACAACGGCCCCATCTCCGTGGAGCGCCTGACCGGCGAGATGCAGCTGCGGGCGGTGAACGGGCCCATCGCGCTGAACGAGCTGGCGGGCGACGTGGAGGCGCGGGCGCAGAACGGGCCCATCACCGTCACCCTTTCCGGCCGCCGCTGGAACGGCGAGGGGCTGGATGCGGAGACGGTGAACGGCCCCGTCACCCTGCGCATGCCCCGCGACTACGCGGCGCACCTGGAGAGCGGCACGGTGCACGGCCCCCTCAACGTGCCCAGCGGCATGCGTCCGGCGCGCCGCGAGGGCGGCCAGGGATGGAGACCCGGCGGCCGCATCAGCACCGACGTGAACGGCGGCGGCCCCACCATTCGCGTGGTGACCACCAACGGGCCCGTGAACATCCACCAGAATTGACGGCCTGATCCGCGGAGGAAGGAGCCCCGCCTGACACATTCCGGGCGGGGCTCTTCTTCGTCCGCCGTCGACGCGGAACCCGGAAGGATCATGCCGAATCCACAAAAAGAATGGGCCTCACACGGAGTCAGCGGAGTTAGCGGAGTTTTCTCGTGCCGTTTCCTCTGCTCTCACGGTTCGAAGCCTGATCGACGGGAGCGGACGGCATGGCGCCGGTCGACGAGGCACGATCCCGTGGAGGATCGGGAACGGGAAAGAGATGGAATGCGGCAGGGGGCCATCCGCATTTTTGGGGGAGGGATGCGGATCGCGAGGTGATCGCCCGCGGCGCACCGGAACAGGCGGTCTGGACGACCTGATGCGCGATCTCGAGAACCATCCACCCACGCCATGATCGCGGTGGACGGTACGCTCTTCGGACGCTGGTCTTTTTTCCGGATCCGGGATCATGATCATCCCCAATCCGTAAAAACAACCACGCGGAGGAAAGGAGAGGACGTGGATGAAAGCATCATCCGCGTCCTCTCCGTTCCTCCGCGTGAACCCGATCTTCTACAGGATGGAGACGAGGGCGGTCAGGCGGCGGCGTACGCCAGCTCGGCCAGGTCGTCCGTCAGCCGCACGCCCTCGGCGCTGGCGAAGGGCGCGGGGACGCCCGGCCCGCCGACGACGATCTCCGTCTCGGGCGGGGCGGCGTCGCGCAGCGAGCGCACCAGCGCGCGAAAATCGGCGATCCCCATGGTGTTGACCACGGAGGTGCAGAACAGCGCCGGACGCCGCTGCTGCAGGATGCGGCGGATCTCCTCCACGGGCACGTTGGGGCCCAGGTACACCACCCGCCAGCCCCGCGTGGCCAGGTGGATGGTGGCCGCCAGCAGCCCGCACTCGTGCTGCTCGCCCGGCACGCCGGCGCACACGGCCTCGGGGCCGCGGGCGGAACCGGTGTCCAGGTCCTCGATGATCCCCGCCAGCTTCTCGCGGATGAAGGCGCTGGCGAAGTGCTCCTCGCCCACGCCGCACTCGTTGGCCTCCCACAACTCGCCCACCTGGCGCAGCACGGGGAGCAGCACCTCTTCCACGCGGCGCTCCGGCGGCAGGCGCATCACGTCCTGGTACGCGTCCAGGGCGCCGCGCCGGTCGAACGAGACCAGCGCCTCGAGCATGCGAAAGCGAACGTCGCGCACGGACGGGCCGCCGGCGTCGGCCGGCAGCGGCTCGTTGCCGCGGCGCACCCGGCTGATGGCCTCGCCGATCGTCAGCCCCTCGTCTACCAGGACCTTGATGCGCGAGAGCATCGCCACGTCCTCGTCCGTGTACAGCCGGTAGCCGGACCCCGTGCGGTCCGGCGCCACCAGGCCGTAGCGGCGCTCCCACGCGCGGAGGGTGGCGGGGTTGATGCCGGTGAGGTGGGCGACGCGCTTGATGCGGTAGCTCATGGTCGCTTCAGCAGATACTTCCTGCGCAGGGTTTGGCTCGCACCCGCGAGCCGGTTTCGCGGCCGGCCGAGCACCCGGGCGGCGGACCGGCGCGGCTGCCGCAACCCCCGTACCGACAGGGGCAGGCGCCACACTGCGGGTCAGCTGCCAGGTCCCGAATGCGCGATTCGATGCTGTGAGATTGTTACGTTGCCGGAATTTCATTGGACAAGCCTTGTAGCGCAAGGCATACGTGAAACACCGGCCGGCCGATGGAGGGCCGTGAGTGGCGTCGGCGGCGCCGTGGTCCGGGCATCGCCCGGTGGTGCGAAGGGCGCTTCAGCGGGGGGCGGGAGCCCCGGAGGGCACAGCTTCGAGCAGGATCTCGGGATGCTTTTCCGCGATCTGGAGCAGGCGCATCGCCGGCCCGCTGGGGTCGCGGCGGCCCTGCTCCCAGTTGCGCAGCGTCTTTACACTGATGCACAGGGCGGCGGCGAACTCCTCCCGAGCAGCTCCTGAAATGCATCGTCTTCCATCGCGCACCTCCGGCGGCCCTCACCCGCTCGCTTAGGCTCGCACCCTCTCCCGCAAGCGGGAGAGGGTATAAACGTCACACCTGTTTCCGGGGCTCTGCCGCGGCTTTCGCGATGCGCGTCAGCACGGAGCGCATGTCGGAGAGCACTTCCTCGTTGCGGAAGCGGAGTACGCGGATGTCGCGGGCCTGCAGGTGCGCCGTGCGCGCGTCGTCGCGCTCCCGCTGCGCGTCCGTGTCGTGAATGTCACCATCCAGCTCGACGCACAGCCGCACTTCGGCGCAGTAGAAGTCGAGCACCAGCCCGTCGAGCGTGTGCTGCCTCCGGAAGCGCAGGCCGTTGACAGCGCGGTCGCGCAGCACGCGCCACAGCGCCTTTTCGGCGGGCGTCGGGTTCTTCCGCATCTGCCGCGCAGCCAGCCGCACCTCGTGAGACGTGTTCCGCGACATGGACCCATCTCCGCGCACAAAGCCGCAGTTCATACCCTCTCCCGCTTGCGGGAGAGGGTGCGAGCCTAAGCGAGCGGGTGAGGGCTCCCGCGGCGCGCGCAGAATCTATACTTGATTCCCTCTCTGTTCAATTCGTCCACTTTTTCCGCCATCAGGCGGACCTACTGCACGACTCTCCGCACCTCGCCCACGGCGACGGCGGCGCCGCCGCGGCGGGGGTCGGCGATGGCGGACTGGTAGCCGTTGGGGAGCACGATGATGGACTGCACGTCACCCTGGTAGCCCTCGCGTTCGGCCAGGGCGTGGCCCATGGCGCGCAGCCGCGCCTCCGTGGCGGCGGAGAGGCCGTCGTTCTCGTAGCGCAGCGAGTCGGGAAGGTGCTGGTGGTGCAGGCGCGGGGCGGCGGTCGCGCTGGTCACGTCCATCCGGAAGTCCACCACGTTGCTCACGATCTGCGCGATGGAGGTGATGATGGTGGCGCCGCCCGGCGTCCCCGTCACCAGCAGCACGCGGCCGCTGGGGTCCAGCACGATGGTGGGCGTCATGGCCGACAGCATCCGCTTGCCGGGAGCCACGGCGTTGGCGGCGCCCTGCACCAGGCCGAACTGGTTGGGGACGCCCGGCTTGGCGGTGAAGTCGTCCATCTCGTTGTTCAGCAGGATGCCGGCGCCTTCCACCGTGACCAGGCTGCCGTACAGCGAGTTGATGGTGGTGGTCACCGCGACGGCGTTGCCGCGCTCGTCCACGATGGAGTAGTGCGTGGTGTGCGTTCCCTCGCGCGGCGGGGCGCCCAGGCCGGGCGCCACCTGCGGCGAGGGCGTGGCGCGGTCCATGGCGATGGTGCGGCGCCGCTCGGCCGCGTACTCGTCGGAGATCATCCGCTCCGTGGGCTGCGGGACGAAGTCGGGATCCGCCAGGTACGCGTTGCGGTCGGCGTAGGCGCGGCGCGCGGCCTCGACGAACACGTGCACGTGCTCGGGGGAAAGGTAGCCCATGGAACGGAGGTCGTATCCCTCCAGGATGTTCAGCATCTCCGCCATGGTGACCCCGCCGGAGCTGGGCGGGGGCATGGAGATCACCTCGTGCCCGCGGTAGGTGAAGCGCAGCGGATCCCGCCACACGGCGCGGTACCGGGCCAGGTCCTCGCGGGTGATGAGGCCGTTGCCGCGCCGCATCTCCTCCTCGATCAGCTCCGCCGTGCGCCCGCGGTAGAAGCCGTCCATGCCGTCCGCGGCAATGCGCCGGAACGTCTGCGCCAGGTCCGTCTGCACCAGGCGGTCGCCCACGCGCGGGACCCGGTTGCCGGGGAGGAAGATGCGGGCGGTGCCGTGAAAGCGGCCGATCTTTTCGGCGTTGGAGCGCAGCGAGTTGGCCAGCCGCTCGTGGACGACGATCCCCTCGGCCAGGTTGACGGCCGGCTGCACCAGGTCCGCCCACGGGAGGGAGCCGAAGCGCCTGTGCGCCTCCCACATCCCCGCGACGGAGCCCGGGACGCCGGAGGCCAGGTGGCCCATCAGCGAGCGGTCGGTCACGTTGCCGGCGGCGTCCAGGAACATGTTCGCCGTGGCGGCCAGGGGCGCGGCCTCGCGAAAGTCCAGCGACGCCGTGGTGCCGTCCGCCATCCGCACCACCATGAATCCGCCGCCCCCGATGTTCCCCGCCTCCGGATTCACCACCGCCAGGGCAAAGTGGGTGGCGACGGCCGCGTCCACCGCGTTGCCGCCGCGCCGCAGGATCTCGGCGCCCACCTCCGACGCCACGCGGTCGGTGGTCACCACCATCCCGCGCTCGGCGGTGACGGAAGAAAGCGATCCGCGCGGGAACGCCCACTCCACGGGGAAGGTGACGGTGTCGGCCTGCGCCGCGTCCGCCCGGGACGGGCCCGACGGGCCGCAGGCGGGGACGGTCAGCACCAGTGGGGCGAGCAGCAGCGGGAGCACGCGCGAACGGATCATCGGTATCAGCCGTGTAGCAGGACTCTGGTCGCGGCGGGGGAAACGCCGTAGGTTTCAACCTACAGGGAATAGGGAACAGGGAATAGGGAATAGCCAGCGGGGGTCGCGGGTTGCGGACGCGCCTGTGCCTGGGTGCCGCACACCGTCGTGCCGCCGGGTCCGCGCCACCGGCGGTGCGCAGGGGCGGGCAAGGCGCGAAGTCCGCCTCCAGAAGCGAATGAATTCGCCGCTGGAAAAGCGCGAAGTCCGCCTTCGCGGACTGTTGCCGCGGGATCCATGCGCCGCGACATGCGAAGGTGCCGGCCGCTTCGCCCGGTTGCGGACGCACAGGTGCGAGAGACGCCGCATGTTGCCGGGCCGCCGAGTCCACGAACGTGGACTTTGTGGCGTTGTAGCGGCGAATTCATTCGCTCCCGCAGGCGGACGCGCCGGGTTCTCGGCGGAATGGCGCGATTGCGGACGCGCAGGTGCGTGAGACGCCGCATGTTGCCGGGCCGCCGAGTCCACGCAGGTGGACTTCGTGATGTCGTAGCCGCGGTTTCAACCGCCCCGGACCGGAGCCTGACGAAGCGGAAGACCACGTCCCGCCCCGCAGGTGGACGCAGAGTGCCCGAAGGGGCCCGAAGCGTGCGGAGTCTTGCGTTCTCCCGCGGGACCGCGCACGTTGCGGGCTCGCCCGAAGGAGACGATTCCCCCGATCCACCGGATGACCAGACCGCCGCTGGACCCCCGGCTCACCGAGCAGCGCAACCCCGCCACCTCGGAGATCGACCGCCTTTCCGCGCTGGAGATCGCCCGGATCATCAACCGCGAAGACCAGCGCATCGCGCCCGCCGTGGCCACGCAGCTGGACTGCATCGCCCGGGCGATCGAGATGGCGGAGGAAAGCTTTCGCGCCGGCGGACGGCTGATCTACGTGGGCGCGGGAACCTCCGGCAGGCTGGGCGTGCTGGACGCGTCGGAGATGCCGCCCACCTACGGCACCGATCCGCAGATGATCCGGGGGATCATCGCCGGCGGATACGACGCGCTGCTCAAGGCGGCCGAGGGCGCCGAGGACAACCGCGAGAACGGCGGCGCGGTGATGGACGAGCTGGCGGTGGGGCGCGACGACTTCATCTTCGGCATCGCGGCGTCGGGAAGCACGCCGTACGTGCACGGGGCGCTCACCCGGGCCAAGCAGCGCGGCGCGAAAGCCGGGTTCCTGCTCTGCACGCAGCCGGAGCAGTGGATGCTGGACGTGTACGACGTCGTCATCGCCCCGCTGGTGGGGCCCGAGGTCGTCACCGGGTCCACGCGGATGAAGGCGGGAACGGCCACCAAGCTGGTGCTCAACATGATCACCACGGGCGCCATGATCCGCCTGGGCAAGGTGTACGGCAACCTGATGGTGGACCTGCGCGCCACCAACCAGAAG
>DASUVG010000058.1:0-11726 GCA_036379135.1 Longimicrobium sp. | reverse complement strand
CGAGGCCGACGCCGCCGCCAAGGAGCTGGAGGCCCGCTCCTACGCCGCCAACCCCGCGCTCCTGCAGCTGGAGGCCGCCAAGGCGATGAGCCAGGGGCTGGCGCAGGCGTGCCGCGGCGTGCAGACCTGCGTGATCGGCGGGAGCGTGATGGACACCTGGCAGCGGCCCACGCCGTGATCGGGCTCGCTGTCTTCCTGCTCCTGGGGCTGCTGGGGGGCGGAGCGGTCCTGACGCTGACGTCGGCGTTCAACCAGGTCGCCGCCCTGCGGCACCGGCTGGACGCGCTGGAGCGCGAGCGGGCGCAGGACCGCGAGCTGTTGGAAGCGGTGCTGCTGGAGGACCCCGGCAAGGTCCGCCGCCTGATGGGCCGCCCGCCCGCCTGACCCGCGGCGGCCCCCGATGTGGAACCCCCGGCGGGCCCAGTGCCCGCCGGGGGTTTTCTTCTTTCGCTCCGTCCCGCGATCCGCGATCGCTCGTCACGGATGCCACGTCACGCCGAGCTGCGCGCGGTAGTGCGAGTAGGGCACGCCCTCCCTGAACAGGATCGTCTGGTCCTCGCTGTCCGACTCGGTGAACGCGCCGGTCGTGGCCTGTGCGGCCAGGAGCAGGGCCCAGCGGGGACGGTAGAAGTACTGCAATCCGCCGCCCACCGTCAGCCCGCCTCCGGACGTGGTCACGATGCCCCCCTCGTTCGGGTCCTCCTCGCTGGTCATGACGGCGGAGATGGCGGCGTTGATGAACGGCCGCATCCGCCTGAACTCGTTGCCAAAGCTCATGCGCGCCCCCAGGTCCACCGTCATCGACTCGTAGTCCTCGCCCACCGCCGCGGGATTGCCGGGCTCGTAGTCGATGTAGCCGCCGTCCACCGTGCCGTACAGCGCGATGCGGTCGTTGAAGCCGTAGCCCAGGGTGAGCCCCAGCCCCATCCCCTGCTCCTCGAACCGGTCCTCGCCCACGCCGTCCAGCCCCATGGGCACGGCGTGCAGGCCCAGCATGAACCCGGCGTTGCGGGACTCCTGCGCGCGCAGTGCACCGGCCTGGAGCACCGCGCCCGCGAGCGCGGCAGCCACGAAGTTGCGGATCATCTCACTCCTCCAGGCAGGATGATGGTATGATGGAAAGGGGTTCGCCGCGGATCAGAAGCGCAGCCGCAGCCCCACGTCCGCGCGCAGGTGGCGGACGCGCAGCCGCTCGCCGTCGGCCGCGCCGCTGCCGTGCGGGTAGCGCGTCCACAGCACGCCGGGGGTGAGCACAAGGCCGCGCGCCAGCGGAAACGCCAGCCCGGCGCCGGCCTCCCATGCGCGCTTCGCGTCCTCGGTAAGCGACCTGCCGTCCAGCTGGTGCGCCACCATCCCCGCCCGGATCCACGGGTCGGCGGGGATCAGGAGCGTGGGGACGGCCACGCGCACGCCCACCGCGAAGCCCGCGTCCGTCAGGGTCTCGCGCGTGCCCGTGCCGTCATAGGGAAACCGATTCCGCTGGTACGCGGCGTAGAAGCCGATCAGGGGCAGCGCGTGCCAGGTGGCGGAGACCTCTCCCGCCGGGCCGGCCTCCGCCGCGTTCCGGAAGTCGCCCGCGGGGATCGCGATGCCGCCGCGCGCCTCCACCGAAAGCGGGATGACGCCGGTCCGCTGCGCCGTGAGCGGACCGGCCGCCGCGCAGGCGAGCGCCAGGGCACCGGCGCGGCGGAGTCGGTGGATGAGCGGCATCGAGCGGATCCGGATGGGGATGAGCGAGCGGAGGAGGTCGTCCGTCGTGGAACGTTCAAGCGCCGCGGGCAGGGACAATCGCGAAATCCGTCCGCGGGGGCAAGAAAAGACCGCCGGGCGCGGGGATGCGCCCGGCGGCCTTCCCCCGTCAGCCCCTCAGAGCCGGATGCCGGCGCGGATGCCGAAGGTGGTCTCTTCGCGGATGATGCTCATCAGGTCGTCCGCGTCCAGGAACAGGTGGCGCACCTCGCCGCCGATGGAGAACAGCCCGAAGCCGATGTTGGCCCCCGCCTTGATGCCGAAGTTGGTCTCCGTCTCGCTGTCCACGTCCTCTACCGAGACGCGGGTGATCACCAGCTGCGGCTGCACGTAGCCGCTGACGGGGATGCCCGGCACGCCCAGGCTGGCGCCGATGCCCAGGCCGATGGGGAACTCGTTGTAGGTCACGTCGTCGTCGCTGATGTTGCGCACCTCGCCCACCAGGCAGGCGGACACGCGCGGACCCACCATCAGCCCCAGGTTGGCCATCTCGAACGCCACGCCGGCGAACAGCTCGTCCTCGCTATCGTCGTCGTCGCCCGTGTCCTCCTCGGCCGAGATCACGTTCAGGCCGGCGTACACGCCCAGCGGGCCGGAGAAGTTGTAGTTGGCCTCTACGCCGTACGAATCCAGGTTCTCAGGAAAGTCGGCGCGACCGCCAAAGTACATCCCGCGGTCGCCCGTGGGGTACCCGGCGCAGATCTGCGCCTCGGCGGTCGCCGCAAGGGCGACCGTGGCGACGGCGGCAAGGAAACCGGCAGTCTTCGTCATTGCTCGTTCTCTGTCTGAACGGTGGCGTGCGCCCGCCCCGCGCGCACCGCCGGAACTCGGGTTCCGGCCGGGCGCGAATATGCGGGCGGGCATACGGAAGGTCAAACGCGAACCCGATGGATCAGATTCGCGCGGCGGCCCAAACCTGCACCATCCGCGCCATCCCGCTCCTCAGGGCTGCAGCATCCGCAGCGAAGAGCGCCCCGCGGGGCCCAGCTGCGCGAAGGTGCACTGTTCCGGCGCCTTGTCCGGACGCCAGCGGTAGAAGCGCGTGCCGTGGCGAAATCGTCCTCCCGTAAAGGCGTCGTACCCCACTTCGACGACCACTTCCGGGGACAGCGGCTCCCACTCCGTGCTGCGCGGGTTCATGGCGCTCCACCGGCTGGGGCCGCCCGGCGCGGAGCCGGTAAAGCCCGGCGGCCTGCGCAGCGCCTCCAGCCGGGGCGTGAGCTCCCGGCGCTCCTCGCGGCTGATGCCGGAGCAGAACCCCACGTGGTGCAGCAGCCCATCGTCCCCGTACAGCCCCAGCAGCAGGGAGCCGACGATGGGCTCCTTCTGCGCGTAGCGAAATCCGCCCACCACGCAGTCCACCGTGCGCACGTTCTTCACCTTCACCATCCCCGCGCGCTCGCCGGAGAGGTAGGGGAGCTCCAGCCGCTTGGCCATCACCCCGTCCAGCCCGCGCTCCCCCTGCTCCAGCCACGCCCGCGCCCGCTCCGCGTCCGTCGTCGCGGGCGACAGCCGCACCCGCTCGCCGAAGAACTGGCCGGCGAACGCCTCCAGCTTCTCCCGCCGCTCGGAGAGCGGCCGGTCCGTCAGCGGCCCGCCGCGGGGGCCCAGCAGCAGGTCGAAGGCGACCACCAGGGCGGGGTGCGCGGCGGCCAGCTTCTGCACGCGGCTGGCGGCCGGGTGCAGGCGAAGCTGCAGCTCCTCGAACGAGAGCGTGTCGCCCACCGGGACCACGATCTCGCCGTCCAGGACGAGGCGCTTCGCGTTCAGCGACCGCAGCGCATCCACCACGTCGGGAAAGTAGCGGCCCAGCGGCTTGCCGGCCTTGGAGCGCAGGTCCACCTCGTCGCCGTCGCGAAAGGCAAGGCAGCGGAACCCGTCCCACTTGGGTTCGTACTGCCAGCCGTCGCCGGCCGGAAGCTCGCTCGCCTGCTCGCTCTCCGCCGGCGCGTAGTCGATGGGGATGGGCAGGTTCACAGCAGGTCCGCCAGGTCATAGCGGCCGCGTCTGGCCAGCACGGGCTTCCACAGGTCGCCGGTGCGGCGGATGCGCTCCGGCGCGTTGCGCAGGGTGAAGTCCTCCAGCTCCACGCCGCCCTCCACCTCTTCCCACGTCACCGGCATCGACACCGTGGCGCCCGGCTTGGCGCGGACGGAGTAGATGGACGACAGCGTGCGCCCCCACGCGTTCTGGTTGTAGTCCACCAGCACGCGCCCCCGCGGCCGCTTTGCCACGCGATACTCCGCCGTGACCAGCGCGGGGTCGATCTTCTCCATGGCCCGGGCGAACTCCTTGGCGAAGCTCCACACCTGCTTCTGCGTGGGTCCGCGGACGATGGGAACGTAAACGTGGATGCCGGACGATCCCGTGGTCTTGGCGTACGACTTCATCCCCAGCCGCTCGAGGTTGTCGCGCACCATCAGCGCCGTCTGCCGCACGCGCGCGAAGTCCGCCCCGGGGACGGGATCCAGGTCGAAGTGCAGGAAGTCGGGGCGGTTGGTGTCGTCGCAGCGGGCGTACCAGGGGTTCAGGTCGATGCACCCCAGGTTCACCGCCCACAGCAGCGACGCCAGGTTCTGCACCATGGGAAAGTCGATCACGCTCTTGCTGGCGTGCTCGATGGAGCAGGTCTTCAGCCACGCCGGCGCGTTCTCGGGCGTGCGCTTCATGAAGAAGAACGGGCCCTTCCACCCGTTGGGGTACCGCTTCATCACCATCGCCCGGTCCACGAGGTGCGGCAGCAGGTACGGCGCGACGGCCACGTAGTAGCGCAGCAGGTCGCCCTTGGTGATCCCCAGCTCCGGCCAGAACGGCTTGTTCAGGTTGGTCAGCCGCACCGCCCGCCCCCCCACCCGCACGTCGCACTGCTTTCCCTTTTCGGGGATGATGTCGGGCGACACGTCCGCGTCGGCCACGTTGGGCGGCGCGGGCATCCGGCTCGCGGACGGGGCCGGCTTCTTTCGGGCGGACGAAGGGGATGCGGCGGACGTGGAGGCGCGTGGCGTCACGTTCGGTCCTTCCAGCGGCGGGGTTCCAGCCTGGGCGGACGCTTTCCCTTGCGGACGGCGCCCAGCACGGGGGCGTACTCCAGCTCGGGGCCGTCCTTGGCGGCGCGCAGCATCAATCCGCCCCGGCTCATGTCGCCGCGGCCCACGAAGTCGGTCGGAAAGAGCAGTCGCTCGCCAAAGATGCGCGTCAGCACGTCCACGTACTTGTCGGATGCAATGCTGCCCAGCAGCACGTAGCAGGTCTCGGGCCCCGCCGCCTCGTCCACGGCGCGGGCGTGCTCCTCCAGCGGCCGCCTGTAGCGCGGGTTGTTCAGCGCCACGTCCCCCTGCTCCGCCCACTCGCGCAGCAGCGCCAGGGTGATGTGCGACTCCGGCGGCACCAGCCCGCGCGTGGGCGTGATCACCAGCGCCCCAGGCAGCCCCTGCGGCGGCCGCGAGAAGGCCTGGACGTACGCCATCTTTCCGCGAAAGTACAGCCCGCTCAGAAAGCTGAACACCTCGCCCAGCGGCGCCCCCAGCGGCGTGCGCAGCCGCTGCGCGAGCGGAAACGACGCGGCGTCGCGCATCACCAGCTGGCCGCGCTTGCCCCCGCAAAACGCGGGCGACAGCAGAAAGATTCGTGGAGTTTTCATGACGCGCCCACGGCGGCAGATCGCGTGCCGGATCGTTTACCACGTTCACATTCCGCCACCGGCAAAACAGGTAAGTGCCACCCATTGCGCAATCTGCGGCCGGGCGGCAGGATGTGTCTGCCGCCCGCGCACTCTGTCTATCTATTGCCACGTATAACGTTATTCGTTATACTCGTGGTATGCTGACGGTTCGGGTGCGCGGGCGGTGAGAGCAGTCCCACCGCTCCCCGATCCCGGATGGCACAATGATCGTTTCGTTCGAGGACGAAGGCACCCGCGACATTTTCCTGGGCCGCGATTCGCGCGCGGCACGAAGAACCTGTCCATCTCAGCTCTGGGCGGCCGCGTTCCGCAAGCTGGAGGCGCTCGATCGAGCCAGACGGGTGGATCAGCTGCGGGAGCCCCCCGGCAACCGTCTGGAACGGCTGAAAGGGTCGCGCCGCGGCACGTACAGCATCCGGATCAACGATCAGTATCGTGTATGCTTTTGCTGGGCAGGCGTGGGGCCCGAGGACGTCGAAATCGTGGATTACCACTAAGGAGAGCTGCAAATGGTACCTCGAAACCTTCCTCCCCCGAACCACGACGTGGCTCAGCAGCTTAGTGAGCACCTGCACCACAGGCTGCCCACGCATCGCGCGCCCACGCACCCCGGTGAGATGCTGCTGCACGAGTTTCTGATCCCCTGGGGGATGACGCAGATGGAACTAGCCCGGCGCATCGGCGTGTCGTATCCGCGTGTGAACGAGATCGTGAAGGGCAAGCGCGGCGTTACGCCCGATACCGCGCTCCGGCTGGCGCGCCTGTCCAACATGACGGCTGAGTTCTGGTTGGGTTTGCAGGAAGGATGGGACATGTGGCACGCCATCCATTCCGACACCGCGGCCGACATCCTGAAGATCGAGCCCATGCCTCAGGGCAAGATCTACGAAGAGGGCGAGGACGACGATCAGGCGGAGCCGCTCGCCGCCGACTGAACGATCCACCGTCACCATCGCCGGCGCGCGCGGCTCCGCTTGTCCGGCGGGGCGGCGCGCGTCTACGTTAGGGGAGACTCCCCGCATGCGTTCCCACCCGGAGGTTGCGCCGATGGCCCGATTCTTCATCCGTCCGCAGTCGCCGCGCGGCATCACGCTGGGCATCGCGGTGGTGCTCTGGCTCGTCGGCGCGCTGGAGATGCTGGCGGGCATCGAGCTGCCCGGGGACATCGGCCAGATCGCGCTGCTGCTCGGGGGCGCGCTCCTGATCCTGGGGTGCCTGCTCAAGGGGCTGTGAAGTACCTGATCCCGGACTGGTGATGATCTTTCGACGTGCTCTTTTCGCCTTTGCCGGCGCGGCGCTGGCGTGGATCCCCTCGCTGGGCGCGCAGGCGGCGCGGACGCCTTCCATGGACGACCTGATGCGCCCCGGCGTGTCGCTGGATCTGGCGCGGCACCGGGCCGCCACCCTTCGCGGCGTGCGCTACCTGCTGGAGCTGGACGTCACCGCGCAGGACAGCGCGCCCGGCCGCGTCTCCATCACGGTGGAGCGCGCGGCGGGCGCGGGCGACCTGGTGGTGGACTTCCGCGGCCCCTCGCTGGGCATCGTCACGGCGAACGGGGAGCGGGTGACGGACGGGGAGTGGAAGAACGGACACCTGCGCATTCCCGCGCGGTGGCTGCGCGACGGCGAGAACACGGTGGTGGCGAGCTTCACCGCGCGCATCGCGCCGGCGGGGGCCAGCATCATCCGCTTCAACGACCAGACGGACGGCGCCACGTACCTGTACACGCTGCTGGTCCCCGCGGACGCCAACCAGCTCTTTCCCTCCTTCGACCAGCCGGACCTCAAGGCGCGCTTTCGCTACAGCATCGTGGCGCCGCGGGAGTGGAAGGTGCTGGCCAACGGGCCCGGCCGCCGCGACGAAGCCGGCGCGACGGCGACATGGACGTTCGAGGAGACGGAGCCCATCAGCACCTACCTGGCGGCGTTCGCGGCGGGGCCGTGGCGCACCTGGACGGACGGTCCGGAGGGCGACGACCTGCCGATCACCCTGTACGCGCGCTTCAGCCGGGCGGCGGAGGTGGACGCGGACACGCTGCTGGCCGCCAACCGGCGCGCCGTGCGGTGGCTGGAGCGCTACTTCGGGGTGGAGTATCCCTTCGCCAAGTTCGAGATGCTGCTGGCGCCCGCCTTTCCGTTCGGCGGGATGGAGCACGTGGGCGCCATCTTCTACAACGAGAACCAGTTCATCTTTCGCGAGGCGCCTACGCTGGGGCAGCAGATCGGCCGCAAGTCCACCATCTACCACGAGGTGGCGCACCAGTGGTTCGGCGACCTGGTGACCATGCGGTGGTTCGACGACCTGTGGCTCAAGGAGGGGTTCAGCACCTACGTGGCGGCGCGGATGCAGGACGAGCTGGACCCCGGCAGCGAAGCGTGGAAGACGTTCTACCTGCGCAACAAGCCGCTGGCGTACGCCACCGACCAGACCAGCGGCACCACGCCCGTCTGGCAGGAGCTGGCCAACCTGGATCTCGCCAAGAGCAACTACGGCCCCATCGTCTACAACAAGGCGCCCGCCATCCTCAAGCAGCTCGACTTCATGGTGGGCGACTCCGCGTTCCGCGCGGGGCTGACGCTCTTTCTGCAGCGCCACGCGTACGCCAACGCCACCTGGCGCGACCTGCTGGCGGCGCTGGAGCAGACGTCGGGGATGAACCTGGACGCGTTCGGCGAGCAGTACATCCTGCGCGCGGGGATGCCCGTCATCGACACGGAGCTGCAGGTGCGCGGCGGGACGATCGGCAGCCTTTCGCTGCGCCAGCGCCCCGCGCGCGAGCTGCCCGGCGACCCGGGCGGGTTCTGGCCCGTGCGAACGCAGGTGCGCCTGGCGTACACGGGCCGCGACGACGTGGTGATCCCCGTGGCGGGGTCGCAGGAGAGCATCGAGGTGCGCGCGGCGCGCGGGCTGCCGGCGCCGGACTACGTGTGGAGCAACGACGGCGACTACGGCTACGGGCTCTTTCTGCTGGACGAGCGCAGCCGCGAGTTCGTGGTGGAGCACGTGGGGAGCGAGGACGACGGGCTGCGGCGCGCCATGCTGTGGGGCGCGCTGTGGGACGAGGTGCGCGAGGCGCGGATGGACCCCGCGCGCTTTGCCCGCATCGTGATGCGCGAGCTTCCGCGCGAGCGGGACGAGCAGATCGCCGGGCTCAACATGGGCCGCGCCTGGGCGGCGCTTTCCACCTACGCGGCGCGGGAGGCGAACGATGCGCTCTTCGGCGAATGGGAGCGGCTGCTGCTGGCGCGCTCCGCGGATGCGGCGCTGAGCTACGGCGCGCGCAAGGCCGCGCTGGACATGCTGGTGGGGACGGCGCGGACGGACGCCGGGCGCGCGCTGCTGCGTGAGTACCTGGCCGGCGCGCGCACGTTCCAGGGCGAGGCGGTCAAGCAGCCTACGCGCTGGGGGATCGTGGAGCGGCTGATCGCGCTGGGCGAGCCCGAGCCGGACGCGCTGATCGCGGCGGAGTCGGCGCGCGACACTACGGCGGACGCGGGGCGGCGGGCGTTCGTCGCGGGCGCGGCGATCCCGGCGGCGGACGTGAAGGCGCAGTACTTCGGCCGCTTTCTGGACGATCCCGACCTGAACGAGGAGTGGGTGACGGCCGCGGCCGGCAACTTCAACGCGCCGCTGCACTCCGCGCGCACGCTGCAGTACCTGCGGCCGTCGCTGGACCGGCTGGAGTGGATTCGCGACAACCGCCGCATCTTCTTCCTTCCGCGTTGGATCAGCGCCTTCATCGGCGGCCACACTTCCGCGGAGGCGCTGGCGATCGTGGACCGCTTTCTGGCGGAGACGCCGGAGCTGCCGATCGACATCCGCCGCAAGGTCCTCCAGTCGCGCGACGAGCTGGAGCGCACCGTCCGCATCCGCGAGGCCGCCGCCCAGGGGAGCCGCTGAGATGAGCGAGCCGCGTCCCATGCCCGCGCACGTCCGGACGATGACGTTCGTGCTCCTCGCCATCACGGCCGTCGCGGCGATGATCTCGATCTTCCGCCCCGTGCCCCCGCTGGCGCCCGCGGCGGAGACGAAGGCGGCCGTGGCGCCGCTTCGGCAGGAGGGGCGGCAGGTGGCCGTCACCATCGACGACCTGCCGGCGCTGGCGCAGGGGGACCGCTCGGTGGCCACGTACGAGCGCATCACCGACGGGCTGCTGCGCGCGCTGGCGGAGCACCGCGTGCCGGCCATCGGCTTCGTGAACGAGGAGAAGCTGCTGACGGAGGGGCGGGTGGATCCTCGGCGGGTGGCGACGCTGCGGCGCTGGGTGGACGCGGGGCTGGAGCTGGGGAACCACGCGTACTCGCATCCGGACTTTCACCGCACGCCGGTGGAGGCGTACATCGCCGACGTGGCGCGCGGCGATTCGGTGACGCGGCTGGTGATGCAGGCGGCGGGACGGCGGCCGCGCTTCTTTCGCCACCCCTTCCTGCACACGGGGCGCACGCTGGACGACCGGCGGACGTTCGAGAGTTTCCTGGCGGAGCGGGGATATCGGGTCGCGCCCGTCACCATCGACAACCACGACTACCTCTTCGCCGCCGCGTACGACCTGGCGCCGGACGCGGCCACCCGCGGGCGCGTGGCGGACGAGTACATCCGCTACATGGAGGCGGTGACGGCGTACTACGAGCAGCAGTCGGTGGCGATCGTGGGCCGCCAGATCCCGCACGTGCTGCTGCTGCACGCCAACAACATCAACGCCGAGCACTTCGGTCGGCTGGCGCGGATGTACCGCGCGCGCGGCTACACGTTCATCCCGCTGGAGCAGGCGCTGGCGGACTCCGCCTACGCGTTGGCGGACACGTATACCGGCCCTGCGGGCATCACCTGGCTGCACCGGTGGGCGCTCACGGCGGGGAAGCGCGGCGCCATCTTTGCCGGCGAGCCGGAGGTGCCCGGCTGGGTGGAAGCGCTGTCGCGACGGCAGGCGAACTGACCAGGCCGGATCAAGATCGACGTGCGCGACGAAAGTCCTTTCCATCTCGCGATGCGCCGGATGAACGGCTGCCCATCCCTCAACCCCGAAACGATCCGCAGCCGGGCGGTGGATTTCGCCCGGCTGCCTGACCTTAGCACATCCCGCCGGAGCCGGTGCACTCGCGCTCGGTGTTGCAGTACCGGGCGTCGGTACGCGGCACGATGCAGTAGCAGGTGTTTTCGCCGTAGGTAACTGTCTCGTGGCACTCGTTGTACCACGTGGGATAAGAGCAGGCGCCCGTGTGGCCTACGACGGTGCCGCGCTGCGCCGCCATCCCCGGCGTCGTCTTGAACGATTCCACCGTCAGGTCTCCCAGGCTCAGCTTGGTCTTCTTCATGATTCTCCTCGTGGTTGGCGTTCTGTGAGCGGCAACTGGTGAGCGGCGGCTCCCCGTGCTGCATCGCTCAATTTATATTATACGTCGGGAATAGACTGTAAAACCAGATGTAACGTCTCAAATAGACTGGTTGATGCGAACGTAGCTGGATCGGAGTTAGATTGGCGGACGCGCGGCCCGGGTGCGAGCGGCGCGTTCGCCTTTTCCGTCTGGATGCATGTCCCTGCTCGCGGTGTGGCTCACGACGCTCGCAGTAGCGGTGGCGAGCGCGGTGATCCCCGTCATCAACATCGAGCTGTACCTGCTGGGCGCGGCGGCCCTGGCGCCGGCCGCCATGGCGGTGCCGCTGGTGCTGGCGGCCACCATCGGGCAGATGGTGGGCAAGGTGGTGATGTACTTCGCCGGAACGGGCGCGGTAAAGCTGCCGGGTAAGCGGCTGCGGGCGGCGCTGGAGGGGATGCACGCCACGCTGCGCGACCGTCCGCGTTCCGGCGGCGCGCTGGTGTTCGCGAGCGCGGCGTCGGGCGTTCCGCCGTTCTTCGTGGTCACGGTGGCGGCCGGGGCGGCGCGGATGAACCTGGCCGCGTTCGTCGTGCTGGGCTTTCTGGGCCGGCTCGTCCGCTTCGCCGTGATCGTCGCGCTGCCGCACCTGGCTAAAGACCTGCTCTGACGGAAGCACCAAACTTCCATCCTCGCCGCTTCTGCATCCGCACTTTCGCACTCTCGCACTTTCGCACTCCATCCCCTATAATCCGCCGCGACTTTCCAGCAACCGCGACACGAACCCGGCTTTTCAGCCTCACGGAGAACGCATGGCAGACGCTGCACGCGGCACCGTCCTTCCCGTCCGCCACCAGCCGCCGCTTCCGCGCGAGCGGATGATCGTCACGGACGCGCCCGACGCCGAGGCGATCGAGATGGACGTCGTCATCGTGGGCGCGGGCCCGGCGGGGCTGGCGTGCGCCATCGAGCTGGCGCG
>DASUVG010000057.1:0-24075 GCA_036379135.1 Longimicrobium sp. | reverse complement strand
GCGACCGACGGGGCCCCCTCTCCCCCGGCCCCTCTCCCCCGCTGCGCGGGAGAAAGGGGAGAATTCGATCGCGCTTCGGATGGATCGGCGCGAGGGGCGTCGCCGGTGGGGTGGAGTCACGACGGCAGGCATCGAACGGCGCCCGACGGGGCCCCCTCTCCCCCGGCCCCTCTCCCCCGCTGCGCGGGAGAAAGGGGAGAATTCGATCGCGCTCCGGATGGTGTTGTCCGAAACAGCGCGGCCCCCGCGGGGTGCAGTCCGCGAAGGCGGACTTCGTGACGTTCCAGCCGCGGTTTCAACCGCCGGGGCGGGAGCGGGCGGGTGTCGCGTCACGTTGCGGACGCTCCGTTGCGTGGAGCGCCGCACACGGCCGGGCCGCCGGGTCCGCGAAGGTGGACTTCTTGATGTTGTAGCCGCGATTTCGATCGCCCGAGATGGGCAGAGCGGCTCGCGAAGCAGTTGAAGTTGACGTTCATCCAACGAAAGAAGACGATTCGATGCCGGAAACGGCCCGCATCCTGATCATCGACGACGACCGCGCCTTTCGCGTGGGCACCGGCGCACTGCTGACCGACGAGGGCTACGAGGTGGACGCGGCCCCCAGCGGCGACAGCGGCCTGGAAAAGCTGCGCGGGGGCGAGTTCGACATGGTTCTGCTGGACCTGCGCATGGAGGGGCGCACGGGGCTCTCCGTGCTGGAGGAGCTGCGCGGCGCCGGAAACGACGTGCCGGTGCTGATGCTGACGGGCTTCGCGACGGTGGATTCTGCCGTGGCGGCGCTCAAGCTGGGCGCGGATGACTACCTGACCAAGCCCTGCGACAACGCGCTGCTGCGCTCCAAGATCAAGGCGATCCTGGCCCGCCGTGAGCCGGTGCTGGGCGCGGGCGCCTCGCGCATCGTGGGGACAGGGCAGAAGATGCGCGAGGTGAAGCGGGCCATCGCGCGCGTGGCGCCCACGGAGAGCACGGTGCTGCTGCGCGGCGCCACGGGCACAGGCAAGGAGTTGATCGCCCGCGCGCTGCACGAGGAAAGCCCGCGCCGCAGCCGGCCGTACCTGGCGGTCAACTGCTCGGCGCTGGCGGAGGGGCTGCTGGAGTCGGAGCTGTTCGGCCACGCGCGCGGAGCGTTCACGGGCGCGGTGCAGGAGCGCAAGGGGATGTTCGAGGAGGCGCACCACGGCACCATCTTTCTGGACGAGATCGGCGACGTGTCGCCCGCCATGCAGGCCAAGCTGCTGCGCGTGGTGCAGGAGCGCGAAATCGTGCGCGTGGGCACCGCGCGGCCGGTGCAGGTGGACGTGCGGGTGATCGCGGCGACGCACCGCGACCTGGAGGCGATGGTGGAGGAAGGGACCTTCCGGAAGGACCTCTACTTTCGCCTGAAGGTGTTCCAGATCCGCGTCCCCGAGCTCAAGGACCGGCCGGAGGACATCCCGGCGCTGGTGGGCGCGGCGATGGCGCGGTGGAACGAGCGCGTGGAGCCCCACCGCCGCATCACCGGCATCAGCGACGACGCGGTGGAGGTGATGCAGGCGTACGACTGGCCCGGCAACGTCCGCGAGCTGATGACGGCGGTGGAGTACGCGTGCATCGTCTGCGAGGGCGGCCGCATCCTGGCGCACCACCTGCCCGAGGAGCTGCGCGAGGCCGTGGCGTCCGGCGTGGGCGCGCCCTCCAACGGCAACGGCCACGCCGCGAGTGATGCCAGGCGCGCCGACCTTCGCGCGCCGGAGCCGGCGCGGCGCTACGTGGCCCCCGACGCGGAAGCCGAGCGCGAGGCGATCGTCCAGGCGCTGGAGGAGGCCGACGGCAACCGGACCAAGGCCGCCGCGGCGCTCGGCATGGGCCGCACGACGTTGTGGCAGAAGCTGAAGGAGTACGGACTGTAGCCGGCGCGGCGGATGCGCGGGTTAAGGTGCGGTGCCAACCAGTTGATGTGCCGTCCGCTCGGTGGAGCGAATGAATTCGCCGCTGGGAGGACGCAAAGTCCGCCTGCGCGGACTCGGCGGCCCGGCGATATGCGGCGTTCCACGCACCTGCGCGTCCGCAACGAGGCGATTCCCTGATCCGATTCGCGAGCAGCACACCGTGCCGGAAATAGAGAAGCCCCGTACGATTGACGTTGACGCGTCGCCGGACGGGGCTTCGACTGCTCTGAATCCAACACCCGCACCTCTCCCCCTCTCCCGGCGCGGTTTGCCGGGGGAGGGGGCCTGTCGCCTCGCATCGAACCCGCGTATCGTTTCCGAAACATCAGATCTACGGAATCCACGCTACGCCCCGGCATCTCCGATGGCGAACGAATCCAACGACCTCACCCGCCGCGACTTCGCGAAGGCGGCCGTCGCGGCGGCGGTGGCGCCGGCGCTGGCCGCGTGCGCGACCACCGCGCCGGAGACGGCTCCCACGCCCGCGGCCGAACCGACGCCCGCGCCCGCCGCCGCACCGGCTGCTGGGGGTGCCGCGCAGGAGCCGACGCCGCTGGCCCGCGCGCTGGCGGAGGCGATCCGCGTGCAGTACGGCGACCGGATGACGGAGGCGGAGATGGCAAAGGTGCAGCGCACCGTCAGCGGCGTGCTCTCCACCGCGGAACGGCTGCGGCGCTTTCCCCTGCCCATCTCCGCGGAGCCGTCGTTCGTCTACCGCGTGCCGGGAGGCGCCGCGTGAGCATTCCCGATGGGACGCTGCACCTGCCGCTGACGGAGCTGGCGGAGCAGGTGCGTACGCGCCGCCTGGACCCGGTGGAGCTGGCGGAGGCGTACATCGACCGATTGGAGCGCTTCGGCCCGGCTCTGGGGGCGCTGGTCACGGTCACCCGCGAGCGCGCGCTGGCCGAGGCGCGCCAGGCGCGGGACGAGATCGCCGCCGGGCGCTACCGCGGCCCGCTGCACGGCATTCCCTACGGCGCCAAGGACCTGATCGGCGCGGAGGGCTACCCCACCTCGTGGGGCGCGCAGCCGTACCGCGAGCAGCGGCTGCCGGACGCGGCCGTGGTGGAGCGGCTGAAGGCGGCGGGCGCGGTGCTGGTGGCCAAGCTGGCGTCGGTGGAGCTGGCCGGCGGGTTCGGATACGAGCAGGCGGACGCCTCGTTCACCGGGCCGGGACGCACGCCGTGGAACCGGGACTACTGGAGTGGCGGATCGTCCAGCGGCCCGGGCGCGGCGGTGGCGGCGGCGCTGGTGCCGTTCGCCATCGGCAGCGAGACGTGGGGGTCCATCTTCGCGCCCGCGGCCCTTTCCGGCGTGACGGGGCTGCGGCCCACGTACGGCCGCGTGAGCCGCTGGGGCGCGATGGCGCTCTCGTGGACGATGGACAAGATCGGCCCCATGTGCCGCGCGGCGGAGGACTGCGGCGTGGTGCTGGAAGCCATCGCCGGCCCCGACCCGCGCGACGAGTCGACGGTGGAGCGCCCGTACCGGCACGCGGCGGACGCACAGCTGCCGCGGCGGCCCCGGCTCGCGGTCCTCAAGGGGAACGCGGAGGGGTCGCAGCCGGAGGTGCGGCGCAACTTCGAGGCGTCGCTGGAGTTGCTGTCGGACTTCGCCGACCTGGTGCGCGACGTGACGCTGCCGGAGTACCCGTACGGCGCGGCGGCGTCGCTCATCATCGACGCGGAGGCGGCCAGCATCTTCGAGGAGCTGGTGAGCACCGGCCGCGTGCGCGAGCTGAGCGCGCCGGAGGACCGCATCGGCGGATATGCGGGGCAGGTGGTGTTCGCCAAGGACTACCTGCGCGCCATGCGCGTACGCCGCCCCGCGGGCGAGGCGCTGGACCGGCTGTTCGCGGACGGCGGGTTCGACGCGCTGGTGCATCCCACCTGGGACACGGTCTCGTATCCCGTCGGCCGGCCGTTCGACGACGCCTGGACGGACGCGCCCGGCGGCGGGCAGGGGATCAGCGGCGCGGCCAACCTGGTGGGGCTTCCCGGCATCGCGCTCCCCAACGGCTTCGGCCGCGAGAACCTGCCGACCTCCATCGCCCTTACCGGCCGCGCCTGGACGGAAGGCAGGCTCGTCGCCCTCGCCCGCGAGGTGCAGCGGCGCACGGACTGGCACCGGCGCATCCCGCCGGGCTACTGACGGCGCTTCCCCCCTCCCGCGCGGAAGCAGCGTGCGGGGAGGGGGAGGCGGAACCGCGCGAGCCGCCGTCCACTCGCCGCGCACCGGTGTCCGTCCGCACGGACAGTGTCCATGCGGCACGGAGCGGGTGGACGAGATCCAAGTCGTTTCGCATCAAACACCTGGGGTTCGCACGGCGGCAGGTACGCGGAATGCCGTCATCCGGCACGCGCCCGCCGTCCGCGGCGCGGATCCCTCACGCACCTTCCGCTGGACCTTCCTTGATCTTTCCCGATCGATCGAATCCCCTCGCCCGCGCGCTGCGGGCGCTGGCGCTGTGCGTCGCGCTGCTGGCGGCGGGGCCGCTGGGCGGGCAGACGGTGCGCGGCGTGCTGGTGGACGACACGGCCCGGCCGGTGCCCGGCGCGCTGGTGGTTCTGGTGTATCCCGGCGGCGCGTCCGACGGCGGCGCCATGACGGACGCGCGGGGGCGCTTTACCCTGGTCGCCGCGCTGCCGGGGCGATACACCGTCCGCGCGGAGCGCACCGGCTACCGCACCGCGGAGGTGGTCGTCGACCTGGCGGCGGGAGAGACGGAGGAGGTGCGGCTGGCCACGGCGGTGCAGCTGTTCGTGCTGCCGACCGTGGACGTGGTGGGGGAGAGCCCCTGCACGGTGCGGCCGGGGCGGGGGATGGCGGCGTACACGCTGTGGGACGAGGCGCGTAAGGCGCTGCGCTCCGCGGCGTTCCTGCAGGATGCAAAGCGCGTGAAGTACACGGTGAACACGTACCGCACGCACATCGTGATGGGCACCGGCCGCGTGCGCCGCGTGCGGGATGATCCGCGCCGCGTCACCGGCCGCCCGTTCGTCACGCTGACGCCCGCGCAGCTGGCGGCGGAGGGGTACGTGAGGGTCGATGCCGACAGCGTCGCCTTCTACGGCCCCGACGCGCACGTCCTGCTCTCCGACGAGTTCCTGGACACGCACTGCCTGTACGTGGACGCGCGCTCCGGCGACCGGCAGACGGTGGCGCTGGCGTTCGAGCCCATCCGCCGCCGGGGGATCGTGGACATCCGCGGCACCCTGCGCCTGAGCCGCCGCACGGGCGAGCTGAGGTCGGTGGAGTATCAGTACACGGAGCTGGGCGGCGCCACGCGCCAGACGCCCGCCGGCGGCTCGGTGGACTTCGAGCGGCTGCCGAACGGCGCCTGGGTGGTCACCCACTGGCGCATCCGCACGATGAACATCGCCCGCGGCACGGACCTGCAGGCCCGCGGGCGCGAGACGCGGACCATCACCGACGTCCTGCAGGCCGGCGGCGAGGTGACGGAGATCGAGCTGGTGGAGCCCGAGCCCGCCCCCGGCGCCGCGCCCTGAACGCGCCACCGCCGGCACGCGCGAGATCCGCATCCACCCAGACGACGAGCGGGGCGGCCCCTGGAGGAGCCGCCCCGCCCGCGTTTGTGCCGCGCGTGGATCAGCAGAGCGTGGTCTCGGGGCAGCAGGCCGTGCGGTAACACGAGCCCACACGGGTATAGCAGTTCTGGTTCAGCGTGCCCTGGTTGGCCATCACCGTGCCGCGCTGCTCCATCTCGCCGCCGTCCACCTCGAACGTCTCCACCGCGAGCGCGTCCAGGTTCAGCTCGATCTTCTTCATGGGAGTTCTCCTGATCAGGAGGGATCAGGGCGCGGGATGACGGCGCCGGAAGGGCCGGCGCCTCCGCGCCGCGCGTTGCGTGCTGCAACGCAACGGGCAATCTCTTTCTGACACGTTGCGCGCACAAGCAAACGTTGGGCGCCGGGCGCATCCATCCTTCCGGTCCTGGGATTGCAATCCGGGGCCGTGTACGCTGTTTACTTGTATCGACCCGATCAACCGATCCCGGACCCGGCCGATGAAGCTGCCCCTTCCCCCGTCGTGGCAGGCCCGCGTGGGCGCGGAGCTGGAAAAGCCGTACTTTCGCGAGCTGCGCGGCTTCGTGGATGCGGAGCGCCGCCGCGCCACCGTCTTTCCGCCCGAGGACGAGGTGTTCACCGCCCTGGAGCTCACGCCGTACGAGCAGGTGAAGGTGATGATCCTGGGTCAGGATCCGTATCACGGGCCCGGGCAGGCGCACGGGCTGGCGTTCTCCGTCCGTCCGGGCGTGCCAAAGCCGCCGTCGCTGGCCAACATCTTCAAGGAGCTCAGGGCGGAGATGGACTGCCCCGTCCCCGGCCACGGCTCGCTGGTGTCGTGGGCGCGGCAGGGTGTGCTGCTGCTGAACGCGGTGCTCACCGTGCGCCAGGGCGAGCCCAACTCGCACAAGGGCAGGGGGTGGGAGACGTTCACGGACGCGGTGATCCGCAGCCTGGCGGAGCGGGAGGATCCCGTCGTCTTCGTCCTGTGGGGGGGGTACGCGGCAAAGAAGGAGTCGCTGATCGGGGCGCCGCACTACGTGCACAAATCGGCGCACCCGTCGCCGCTCTCGGCAAAGCGCGGGTTCTTCGGCAGCAAGCCGTTCACCACCATCAACCGCGAGCTGAAGCGCGTGGGGCAGAAGCCCGTGGAGTGGTGCATCGAAGACTGACGCGCATCCCCGGGCCCCTGCACGGCGCGGTCAGAACCGCGAACGATCGTTCGTTGCCTCTGTGGAAGGGCACCGGGGGCGAAACGCTGGAACTCCCGTCCAGCGGCGGACGTACGACGGCACGGGGCCGCCGTGCTCCCGCCTCCACCGGCGCCCCCCGGGTCCACCGGCCGCACGGCCGCCACCACTCCGCAGGAGGTGCATCATGTTCAAGGTTCTCACGGGCGAAAAGAAGCGCAGGGCAATCAGTCCGGCCACCCTCACCGCTTCCATCGCCGTGCACATCCTGCTCCTTGGCGGCCTGGTCTACGCCTCCACCGGCGAGCCCGAGCGGGCCAGCGTCGGGGAGCCGGATACGGAGCTGCGGTACGTGGAGCTGGAGCCCAAGGCTCCGCCCCCGCCGCCCGTCGAGCCGCCCACCCCTCCCGCGCCGGCCGACGAAGCAGTGAAGCGGCCTGTTCAGGGCGAGGTGCTGGTGGTGGAGCGGATCGACTCGGTCCCCACGGGTATCGAGGACGAGAAGGAGGGCGTGAAGCCGGTCGACCCCGAGGACTACCGGCGCGATGGTCGGCCGGGCGACATCATCGGTCCGCGGACGACGGTGGAGCCCACGACGCTCACGGGTGAGACGAAGCCGGCGGTGGTGGAAGAATTCGTCCCCGGCGAAGACATGGTGGAGGTGCGGCCGGTGCTGGACCGCAACGGCCTGGGCCGGGCGCTGGAGCGGAACTATCCGCCGGTGCTGCGCGACGCCCGGGTGAGCGGCCGCGTGGTGATCGAGATGATCGTGGACGAGAACGGCCGGCCGCGCTCCGGCTCGGCGCGGGTGATCGAGGCCTCGCATCCGGCGTTCGCCGATGCGGCGCTGCGCGCGGTGGACCGGTTCCGGTTCCGCCCCGCCAGAATCGGGGGCACCGCTGTCCCCGTGCGTGTGACCATCCCCATTCAGTGGACGGTTCCCAACTGAGCCGATCCTTTCCAGATAGATGAGCGAAGGCCCCGGCGGAGGATCGCCGGGGCCTTCGTGTTTGCCGCTTCTCCGGGCTCGATGCCGCCAGCATCGAGGTTCGACGACCCGTATCGAAATGCGCCCGACAGGGCCCCCTCTCCCCCGGCGGCCCCTCTCCCCCGCTGCGCGGGAGAAAGGGGAGAGCTTCAGCACTATCCCGCCGGTTCCTTGCGATCCATTCGCGTGTCGGCGGCGGTGCGGAGGACGGTGGCGCCCAGGATCAGGATGCCGCCGGCGATGGACCACGGGCCGGGGGTCTCGCCGTGCACCATCCACGCCCACACGGGGTTCAGCGCGGGCTCCAGCAGCAGCAGAACCGACGCCTCCAGCGCGGTCACGTGGCGCACGCCGGCGGTGAGCAGCAGGTACGCCGCGCCGATCTGGAAGACGCCCAGGTAGCCGATGGCCAGCCAGTCGCCCGTGCCCGCGTTCACCACCGGCAGCGCCAGGGGAAGGCAGGCGAAGAACGCGATCAGGTTCCCCGCGATCACCGTCGGCAGGCCGGAGCCCTCGCCGCCGTCGCGGTTCCCCAGCCACCGCAGCCCCACGATGGTGAGCGCCCAGGTGACGCCGCTGACCACGGCGAAGATGTTGCCCAGCCTGGGATTGGGCGCGGTGTGCACCGGCGCCTCGCTCCCCACGAAGAACAGCACCAGCCCCAGCAGCACCGGCGCCATGAACGCCAGGTCCCGGCGCCGCGCGGACTCCTTGAGCAGCAGCGGCCCGAACGCCAGCATGTACAGTGGCGCGGTGGACTGCAGAAAGATGGCGTTGGCCGACGTGGTGAGCTTGTTCGCCGCCACGAACAGCACCAGCGTGGTGGCGTACGCCACGCCCACCGGCAGCACGTGCCACGTCCATCCGCGCCGCGCCGCCGGCACCAGAAGAAACACGGCGGCCGCGGCGACGGCGCTGCGGAACCCCGCCACCTGCCACGCCGTGAGGGTGGTCGCCTTGATGGCGGCCCCGCCGGTGGAAAACAGCAGCGCGGCGCCCAGCACCTGCAGCCGCGACGTGGTTCGCTCGGTCAACGGTTCCTCGCGCCGAAAGAGATATGCATCGAGGGCGGAAGGATGCCGCCCGCGTTGCATCGCGGCAAGTCATTCACGCTCACGCTTCCCTGCGGCACGCGCCCTGCTAACCTCCCCCGCCCAACACTGCACAAACCTTTCGCAGGGGGGATTTGGATGAGCAACGGCAGCACCGGGGCGCCACACGACGCCACGCCGGCTTCGACGGAGAAGAAGCTTGACCAGATGTACGAGCTGGTGGAGGGGATCGAGATCGCAATGTTCACCACCCGCCGCCAGGACGGGCACCTGGTCTCGCGGCCCATGGCCAACCAGGTGCGCGCCGCGGGCGCCGACCTGTGGTTCGTGACGGACGGCGAGACGCACAAGATGGACGAGCTGGAGCACGATCCGCACGTGAACGTGAGCTACTACCGCGACCGCTCGCGCGAATGGGTGTCGGTGAGCGCCACCGCGCGCGTGGTGAAGGACCGCGCGAAGATCCACGAGCTGTACCGGCCCGACTGGAAAGCGTGGTTTCCCGATGACGGCCCCGGCCGCGACGGCGGCCCCGACGATCCGCGCCTGGCGCTGATCGCGGTGGACGCGCACAGTGTGGTGTACATGGTGAGCAACGAGCCGCGCCCCGTGGTGCTCTTCGAGGTGGTGAAGGGGATGATCACCGGCCAGGCGCCCGACGTGGGCGAGACGCACATCCTGAGCGAGGGTGAGCTGGGCGGCAGCCGCCCCGCCGTGTGATGCTCCGGCCGCTCTCGCTGAGCCTGAGAGGGTGGTGCAAAACCGACGTCGATATCCTGAGAGAGGCGCCTCGCCGGGCCCCCGGATACGACGAGGCCGGAGCGCCCGCCGAAGGGTCTCGCCGGCAGAACCGCGGGGCTGGCTCCATGCCTGGAGTCCAGCCCCGCGGTACGACGGACGAGCTCCTTCGTTCGCGCAAGCGGTGGAGTATCTTCCATGCGCGTTGGCACTCCCTCAGGGCCCAGGAAATCCACGTCGTGGGTTCTGGAGGTGTCCGAACACCTCCGATGACCGACGGGTTAGGCGGCGATTACGATCCGTCCATCCACCCCTCCCTCCGCTGTCCGCCTTCCGCCGCTTCCAACATTTTGGACTCCCGCGGCAACCCATCCTCCGAACGCCCGACGAGAGTCCCCGAGCCGAGCCCGTGAACGCAACCGCACCGCCGGAGCCCGCCCTGCTCGACGCACCCGCCGCCGCGCCGCGCGATCCCGCCGCCTTCGAAGCCCTGTACCGCGCGCACTACCGGCACGTGTACGCGGTCACGCTGCGGATGACGTGCGACGTGTCGCGGGCCGAGGACCTTACGCAGGAAGTCTTTGTCCGCGTGTGGCAGAAGCTGCCGACGTTTCGCGGCGAGAGCGCGCTCAGCACCTGGATTCACACGGTGGCGGTGCGCACCACGCTGGAAAGCATGCGCAGCGAGTCGCGCCGCGAGAAGCGCGTGACCACCACGGACGACCCCGGCCGCTACGCCGCGGAGGCCAGGCGCGCGATGCCGGAGACGGCGGTAGACCTGGAGCGCGCCATCGCGGCACTGCCGCCCGGCGCCCGCAAGGTGCTGCTGCTGCACGACGTTACGGGATACCGGTACCATGAGATCGCGGAGATGCTGGGCGTGAGCCTGGGCACCGTGAAGAGCCAGCTGAACCGCGCGCGGCGCCTGATGATGGAGGCCCTGGAGCGATGACGATGCACCTTTCCGAAGACGACCTGCACGACTACGCCGGCGGCGAGCTTTCGCCCGAGCGGATGGCGGGGGCGGCCGCGCACCTGGATGCCTGCGCCGCCTGCCGCGCCGCCGCCGAGCCGCTGATCGCGCTCACCGCCCGTCTGGCCGCCCTGCCGCGCGCCGCCGACACCGCGGGCGACCTCTGGCCGGCGCTGCAGGCGCGCCTGGCCGCCGATGAGCGCCCGGCCCACGTGGCGGTGACGAAGGTGATCTCGCTGGACGAACGCCGGAAGCGGCGGATGGTTCCAGCGTGGGCCGCGCACGCGGCCGCCGCCGCGGTGGTGTTCACCCTCGGCTTCGGCGGCGGGCGGCTGTCGGGGACGGGGGACGCGGCCGTCATGCTCGCCGCCGCCGACAGCGTGGCCACCGCGATGGAAGCCGCGGTTCGGGTGCAGCGCGCGGGGACGGAGTACGTGGCCGCCGTGGCGCAGTTCGTCGCCTTTTCCCGCGGCCGGGACAGCCTGTCCGTGGCCCAGGGGCGCGAGGCGACGATCGCGGCATGCTACGGCGCCTCGCGCGAGCTCACGCGCCTGCGCGGCGACGACACCTCCGCGGTGAACCTGTTCCGGACGGCGGCCACCACGCGGCACGGCGCGCTGCAGCCGGACACGCCCTCCGCGTCGGTGATGTTCTGAGGATGCGGATGATGAGGATCGTTCCCTCGACGTTCTCGCGGCGGCTCGCCGCGGCGCTGGTGCTGGCGCTGGCCGCCCGCGCGGCCGAGGCGCAGACGTGCGGCGACGGCATTCCGCGCACGGCGACGCTGGGGATCGGGCTGCTGCAGTGCGTGGGCGGATCGTGCACGATCAACGCAAGGGACGGCGCCGGCCGCGCGCACGACTTCTCCACCGAGCCCAGGGTGTGGCGGCTGGAGGCGGACGGGCCCGCCGCCGGCGTGCTGCGCGAGGGCGACCAGATCCTGGCCGTGGACGGCGCGCTGATCACCACGCGCGACGGCGGGCGGCGGCTGGCCAACCTGCGCCCCGGCGTGCCGGTGGCGCTGCGCATTCGCCGCGGCGGATCGGAGATGCGGGTTTCGGTGACGCCGCGCCCCGGCTGCAACACGCCGTCCCTGGCCGTCACCGCGACCGCGGCGCGGCCGGAGCCTCCGGCGCCCGGATCCGCCGAGGGGCGGGCGGCCGAGGAGGCGGGGCCGCGCATCTACTTCGGGATGGAGCTGGACTGCGGCGACTGCGGCTGGCGGCGCGACGGCAGCGACTGGCGCTGGCACTCCACGCAGCCGATGCAGATCAAGTCCACCGTGCCCGGCAGCCCCGCCCGGCGCGCCGGGCTGCGCGCGGGCGACGTGGTGCTGCGCATCGACGGGCACGCGCTCACGGACCGCGGCGCCGGCCGGTTCTTCGATCGCCTGACGCCGGGGCGGTCCGTGACTTTCGAGGTTCGCCGGGGCACCCGCACCCTCACCATCCCCATCGTGCCGGAGATTCGCCGCGGGCCGTGAGGCGGTGGGGGGATGACGGATGAAACGCAGCGGGCCGCGGACGACATCCTCGGCCCGCGCTTTCTATGCGGCCGGCTTGGTTGCCGATTGCGCCTTTCGCCGCGCCAGGCTGGCGGGGCGCTTCTCGTTCAGCGCGAGACGCATGTGGATTGCGCCCGTGATCCAGCCGTTCAAGCTCTCGTCCTGCGTCCGCGCGGCGGCGGCGGCGGCGCGGTGCATCTCAGGAGTGATGCGCAGGACGAACTTTCCCGAGCATGGCCGCTGCGGCTCTACGCCGTCCTCTGCACAGAACTCCAGATACACATCAACGGAATCCCGAAACGCAGTTTCGAGCTCTTCGACACTGTCGCCCTGGAACGTCACGATATCCGTGATGTTGTCGACACTGCCATGAAAAACCCGGTCGTCAGGATCGTACTCGACGGATCCCGTGTACCCTTTGTACTTCATCGTCAGGCTCCAATCCCGCAACGGTGATCAGCTTTCTTACTTTCCGGATCGTCGCCCGCTCAGCTTCTTTTGCCGGGTGCGGACGGTGAAACACGGCGCGATGGCCGTTCAGGAACACGGCTACGCGCGATCCGCTTCCCTCCTGCACTCGCGCTCCGAGATGGAGGAGCAGCGACTCCACATCGTCCCAGACGATGGTGCCGCTCACGGGATCGCGGAACACTGCCTCCAGCGTACGGCGGTGATGATTGCTCATGCATAGTACTATTCCGTGGTATCAAAGACAAGGCCCGATGCTGCCAGCCCGGACGGATGGCTGAAGGGAATAATCGCGGGAGGAACCGTGAGGCAATCCCGCGCCAGAACACGGCCAGCGAGCGGAAAAGCGTGTTCGGCAGCAGGCCACAAACACGCGGGCGAACACGGCCAGCGGGCGTACGGGGGTGTTCGCGATCGGGCCAAAAACGAGCGCCCGCCGCTCCGGATGGGAGCGGCGGGCGCGTTCCGCGGCGGGTGCGCGATCAGCTGCCGGGGCGGCGGCGGAACGTCGTGCCGTTGGCGTTGGCGCTGTCGGCGGGGGTGCGGTCGTCGCCGAAAAAGAACTGCATCACCGGGCCGTTGCCGGGAAGCGATTCCACCCGCAGCGCATCAGCGCGGGTAACGGGTCCAGCCGCGCGGACATCGTGCCCCCGTGGGCCCACGAATCCGGGTTACCGGCCGTCTTCGCTCTCGTCGTTCTCCATCTGCCGGACAAGCGCTTCCAGCCTTTTGCTCAACAGGTCGCCCGTAAGCCAATCGTAGATGTTGTCGACATTCCCGTCATCACGCTTTCCCGCGGCGAGCACGACGACCCAGACCTTCTCGTCGATCACCCGGTACACGACGCGATAGCCGGTGACTCGAAGGCGGAAATACCCTGAAAGGTCGCCCGTAAGCGGTCGTCCATACGCTCTGGGGTCCTCTCCGAGCTTCTTTTCGATCTGAGCAACGATTGCCTGGGCCGCATCCCGTCCGAGCTTCTTCAGCTCTTTCTGCGCCGCCTCTGCGACGTAGATCCTGTAGCGAGCCATCGGCGCGTCAACTTTCTTCGTCAGCGCCAGGTTCCATCCCGAGGTCCCGCATTACCTCCTCGAGCGGGATCAGCCGATCTTCACCGCGCAGAATGGCGCGCTCGCGCTGGCGGGCCAGGAGCAACAGCTCCAGGTCCTCGAGCCGTTCGGCAAGGTCCTGCAGCTTCTGGAAGGTGTCGTATCCCACCAGCACGCCCACTGCCTCGGCGTTTCTCTGCACCACGACGCTCTCACCCGCCTCGGCCCGCTGCAGCAGCTCGTTGGCGGATCTACGGAGATCCGTTACCGTGGCGATCGTAGTCGCACCTTTGACTCTGAACATCGTCTTCTCACGGCTGGATGAATTCAGCATCGAATATGTCATCATCTCTGGTGTCAAGCAACGTGAGTAAGCGATGGGACGTATCGAATATCTCCTGCTGCTCCACACGGTCAATCCCGCGCCAGAACACGGCCAGCGGGCGAACGGGGGTGTTCGCGATCGGGCCAAAAACGAGCGCCCGCCGCTCCGGATGGGAGCGGCGGGCGCGTTCCGCGGCGGGTGCGCGATCAGCCGCCGGGGCGGCGGCGGAACGTCGTACCGTTGACGTTGGCGCTGTCGGCGGGGGTGCGTTCGTCGCGAAAGAAGAACTGCACCACCTGTCCGCTCCCCGGAAGGAGCTCCACCCGCAGCGCGTCGGGGCGGGTGAAGGGGTCCAGCCGCGCGGACAGGTTGCCCAGCGTGGCCCACAGCTCCCGGCCCTCGCGCAGCCGCACGTCCAGCGTCCCCATCATCTCGTTCTCGTACGTACCCACGAAGAACGGTTTGCGCTCGTCCGGCGTGGGCGGGCGCGCGGCGCGGCGCTCCCAGTCGGCCCGGATGCGCTGGCGCGCCTCGGCGGCGTTGGCGGCCATCCGCTCCCGCTCGGCGGCGTATTTTGCGTTGACGCCGGGGCGGCCCAGCAGCAGGTCGTACGCGTAGGTGGCGATCACGTCAGGGGCCGCGCCGTTCAGGGGCGACGAGTCGTTGATGAGCACGGCCACGCCGATGCCCCGGTCCGGGAGAAAGGAGATGTGCGCCTGCCAGCCCTGGAACCCGCCGAAGTGGTGGATCATCCGTTCCCCTTCGTACTCCGCGCTCTGCCAGCCCAGGCCGTAGCCGGTGCGCACGTAGCGGTAGAAGGTGTCGGTGTGCATGGCCGTGGGAGTGTGCGCCGCGCGGATGACGGCTTCGGGAAGCGCCTGCCGTCCATCCACCCGCCCGGCGTTCAGCTGCGCCCGCAGCCAGCGCACCAGGTCTTCGGCGGTGGTGAACATGCCGCCGGCCGGGTGCATGGTGTTGTCCTGCTTCTCCAGGCTGATGCGGACCACACTGTCGGAGCCGGTCTGGTGCGGCGACGCCAGGGGCCAGCCGGCGGCCCGCGCCTCGCTGACGCGCGCGGTGGTGTGCATCATCCCCAGCGGCCGGAACACCTCGTCGCGCAGCAGGTCCTGCCAGTCGCGGCCGGTGGCGCGCTCCATCGCCAGCGCGGCGACCACGAAGCCCAGGTTGTCGTAGCGGTAGGTGCGCGGAATGGGCGTGCTCTGCGCCAGCAGGCGGATGAGCAGGGCGTCGTCGTGCACGCCGCTGAACGCGGTCCGGAACACGACCGGCTCGTTGCGCAGCCCGCTGGTGTGCGTGAGCAGCCCGCGCAGGGTGACGGAGTCGGCGGAGAGCGGCGCGTTCATCCGCAGCTCCGGCAGGTAGCGGCTGAGGGGCGCGTCCAGGCTGATGACGCCGCGCTGGTCCAGCAGGGCGGCCAGCGTGCCGGTGAACGACTTGGTGGACGACGCGATGTAGAACCCCGTTTGGGGCGTCACCGGCTCGCGGGTGCGGACGTCGCGCACGCCGAAGCCGCGCAGGTACGCCGGCCCGTCGCGCGTGACCACGGCGATGGCGACGCCGGGGATGAAGCCCGCGTCCACCAGCCCGCGGACGAACGGGTCCAGGCTGTCCGCCAGCACGCCGTTCTCCGGGGACGCGGAGTATGCGGGGCCCGGCGAGGAGCGCGTCTGCGTTCCACAGGCGGCGGCGATCACGGCGGCAGCGATGGCCATGGGGAGTGCTGGCTGAATGCGCATGAATGGCTCTCCGGTCCCGTTCGGTGGAGGGGCGGGCCCTGCGCGGGCCCGGTCCGCTGCGCCAATGCTACGCGGTCGGGAAAGGCGTGTCTTGAACGGATGAAACCTGCCGTGCGCGGTGATGCAGGTTTCGCGCGTAATTCCGAGAAGAAACAGATTTCCTCACACAGAGTTAGCGGAGTTTTCTCGTGCCGTTTCCTCGCGCCACCGTCCGGGAGACCCCACGAAACAACTCTACTCTGTTGACTCTGTTAACTCTGTGTGAGGCCAGTCTTTTTCAGTGATCGGGGTATGATCGGCGGAGTCGCGGCGGCGCGGCGGAGGGCGCCGGGGGTGAGGCCCGTCTCGCGGCGCAGCTCGCGCGTGAGGTGCGCCTGGTCCGCGAAGCCGGCCTCGCAGGCGATGCGGGCCAGGGGGAGCCCGGTGGACGCCACGCGGTCCGCGGCGGCGCGGACGCGCAGGCGGCGGGCGTACTCGGTGACGGGAACGCCGTACGCGCGGCGAAAGGCGCGGGCCAGGTAGACGGGATGCACCCCCGACGTCCGGGCCAGCTCGCGGACGGGGGGCGCGGCGCCGGCGCAGTCGTGCAGGCGGTCGCGGATGCGGCGCAGCCACGCGGGCGGGGCGGACGGCGGCGCGGGCGCGTCGGCGTCCACATCGAGCGCATCCACCATCTCCCAGAAGCCGTCCGCCAGCAGCGACGGCGCGCGCTCGCGGTCGGCGCGGGCGGTGGAGAGCAGCCGCCAGAGCGCGCGCGAGGCGGGCCCGCCCTCCATCCACCGCCACCCCTGCAGCGCCGTGAGACGATCCTCCGCATCCGGCCCGACTGAGACGAGGTTGATGCTGAGCATCCGCACCGGGGCGGGGCCAAAGACGTTGCGGTGCACGGTGCCGGCGGGCTTCACCACCACCGCGCCCGCCGTGCCCTGGTGCTCGCGGCCGCCCACGCCCTCCTGCACCGCGCCGCGCAGCACCATGCTCACCTGCGTGCCGGGGTGCCAGTGCGGCGCCATCCGCTCACCGGGCCGATAGTCCGTCACCACCAGCCGCAGCCCGCCGGAATCGATCAGCATCCGTCCACTTCTCCCGCGCGGTGTCCCTCCGGGGACGGTCATCTGCGACAGCCAGCCAAAGCAGTTGCCGGACAGCACGTTGCGCAACTATTGTTTGCACCCTGTACGGCCCTCTCCACGACCCGGTCCCGCACTCTTACGATGCGATCGACTCCGCGTTTCACGGCGCTGGCGGCGCTGTGCCTGGCCATGCTGTGCGCCGCTCCGCTCCCCGCGCAAGCTCCGCTCCCGTCCATCGCCGAGAAGACGCGGTCGATGGAGCGGCGCGACGGCTTTCTCCCCGTCTACTGGGAGGCGGCCACGGGCAAGCTGTGGATGGAGATCCCGCGCACGGGGCAGGAGCTGATCTACGTCGTCTCGCTCCCCGCCGGGGTGGGGTCCAACGACATCGGCCTGGACCGCGGACAGCTGGGCGGCGAGCGGCTGGTGCGCTTTGACCGCGTGGGGCCGCGGGTGCTGATGATCCAGCCCAACCAGGGGTACCGCGCCACCACGCAGAACCCGGCCGAGCGGCGCGCGGTGGAGGAGTCGTTCGCGCAGTCGGTGCTGTGGGGGTTCGAGGTCAAGGCGGAGACGGACGGGCGGGTGCTGGTGGATGCGACGGACTTCGTCCTTCGCGACGCGCACGGGGTGATCCCCGCGCTCAAGCGGGCGCGCCAGGGCGACTACCGGCTGGACGCCTCGCGCAGCGCCCTGTACCTGCAGAACACGAAAGCCTTTCCGCGCAACACGGAGATCGAGGCGACGCTCACCTTTACGGGCGACAACCCCGGCGGGTGGGTGCGCGACGTGACGCCCACGCCCGAGGCCATCAGCGTGCGCCAGCGGCACTCGTTCGTCGCGCTGCCGCCGCCGGGGTACGAGCCGCGCCGCAGCGACCCGCGGGCGGGGTTCTTCGGCATCAGCTACTACGACTTCTCGTCGCCCGTCGGCGAGGAGATCACGCAGCGCTTCATCGCCCGGCACCGGCTGGAGAAGCGCGATCCGGGCGCGGCGGTGAGCGAGGCGGTGGAGCCCATCGTCTACTACGTGGACGCCGGCGCGCCCGAGCCCGTGCGCGGCGCGCTGGTGGAGGGCGCGCGGTGGTGGAACCAGGCGTTCGAGGCGGCGGGGTACCGCGACGCGTTCCGGGTGGAGGTGATGCCGGACAGCATAGACCCCATGGACGCGCGCTTCAACGTGATCCAGTGGGTGCACCGGTCCACGCGCGGCTGGAGCTACGGGTCCACCGTGACGGACCCGCGCACGGGCGAGATCATCAAGGGCCACGTGTCGCTGGGAAGCTTGCGGGTGCGGCAGGACTACCTGCTGGCCGAGGGGCTGCTGGCGCCGTACGAGACGGGGACGGAGGTGCCGCCGGAGATGGAGCGCATGGCGCTGGCCCGCATCCGCCAGCTGTCCGCGCACGAGGTGGGGCACACGCTGGGGCTGGCGCACAACTACGTCAGCAGCACGCAGAACCGCGCCTCGGTGATGGACTATCCCCACCCCCTGGCCCGCCTGCGCGAGGACGGGACGATCGACCTGTCCGGGGCGTACACGGCGGAGATCGGGGCGTGGGACAAGCTGGCCATCACCTGGGGCTACCAGGACTTTCCCGCCGGCGCGGACGAGCGGACGGCGCTGGAGCGGATGCTGGCGGAGGGGCGCGCGGGAGGGATCACCTTCCTTACGGACCAGGACGCGCGCTCGCCGGGGAGCGTGCACCCGCAGGCGCACCTGTGGGACAACGGGACGGACGCGGCGGAGGAGCTGCGGCGCGTGCTGCGCGTGCGCCGCGCGGCGCTGGAGCGCTTCGGCGAGCGGGCCATCCGCGCGGGGCGGCCCATGGCCACGCTTGAGGAGGTGCTGGTGCCGCTGTACCTGCACCACCGCTACCAGACGGAGGCGGCGGCCAAGGTGCTGGGCGGCCAGGAGTACACCTTTGCCCTGCGCGGCGACGAGCAGGTGCCGCTGCGCGCCGTCCCCGGCGACCGGCAGCGCGCCGCGTTCGAGGCGCTGCTGGCCACGCTGGACCCGGCCGAGCTGGCGATGCCGCGCTCCATCCTGGGGCTGATCCCGCCGCGGCCGTTCACGTACGACTCCCACCGCGAGATGTTCGGGCGCTACACGGGGATGGCGTTCGACGCGGTGTCGCCGGCGGTTTCGGCCGCGGACCTCACGGTGGGGCTGATCCTGAACCCGGAGCGCGCGGCGCGGCTGGTGGAGCAGAACGCCATCGACCGCTCGCTCCCCGGGCTGCAGTGGACGCTGGACCGGCTGATGGCTGCCACCTTTACGCGCGACCATGACGATCCGTACCTGGCGGAGATCGACCGCGGGATCGAGTACGCCATCGTTCGCCGGCTGATGGTGCTGGCCGCGGACGCGGCCATGCCGCAGGTGCGGGCGCTGGCGCAGGAGGAGCTGGCGCAGATCCGCGCGCACTGGAACGCGGAGCTCGTCCCGCAGAACCCCGAGCATGCCCATCGCGCGCTGCTGGCCGGCGAGATCACGCGCTTTCTGGAGCGCCCCTGGACCCCCGACACGCGCCTGCCGCTGCCGGACCTCCCCCCCGGACAGCCCATCGGTGACGAGGCGGAGTGGTGACGAAAACTCCGCGCATGGGTGTTGATCAAGGAGGCGGCCGTTTGTATCTTCAACGTAGATACAGGGAGGTGTAGATGCGTGTGCAAGTGCAGAAGTGGGGCAACAGCCTGGCGTTACGAATCCCGAAATCCTTTGCTGCGGAGACGGCACTGGCGTCGGGAACTGACGTTGACCTCACGATTGAGGCTGGTCGGCTCGTCATCACGCCGGTGCGGAGACAGAGGTACACGCTGGACGAACTCGTGGCTGGGATCACTCCGGAGAATCGGCATGCCGAGATTGGCACCGGTCCCAGTGTAGGGAATGAGGCGTGGTAAGGCCGGGCTACGTACCGGATCGGGGAGATATCGTTTGGATCGACTTTGATCCTCAAGCAGGGCATGAGCAGGCGGGGCGGCGACCTGCGCTGGTCGTCTCACCTGCAGGGTACAATGCACGGGCAAGACTCGGGCTGTTCTGCCCCGTCACTCGGCAGGTGAAGGGCTATCCATTCGAGGTCGCCCTGCCGGAGGGCAGTGGCGTTACGGGTGTCGTACTCGCGGATCAAGTAAAGAATCTGGATTGGAGCGCTCGCAGGGCTGCTTTCCATGAGCGTGCTCCGGAATCCGTGCTAGATGATGTACTCGAGAAGCTCTCAGTTCTGATTGGCTGAACTTGGTGTAACGTTTCACTGCAGACGCAGGCTGAACGAAACGGCTCCAGCGGTTGCTGGAGCCGTTTTGCATCCCTCTCCAGCCACACGGCTCCCGTCCGCCGCCCGGGCCTGTGCATCCCCGCCCGCACCGGACGTTCTTCTCGACAGCCGCAGGGTTCTGCTTTATCCATGGGATGCAGCTCGCGGACTTCCGCCTGCCGCCGGCGTGGTCGGCTCTTCCTGGACGGGAGGTGAAACGATGGATGCCGAGACCTGGCTTCCCCTCCTTGGCCACCTGCTTACGGCTGCCGCCATCCTGATCTCGGCGCTGGGCCTTCAGCATGCGTGGCATCAGCACCGGGACGGCAAGGAGAGGGAGGAGCGGAATCGTTTTACGGTGGCGGCCGCGACGTCGCTGGCCAAGCTGGAGCGGCGCCGCCAGCACTACCTCGACTACTTTTTCCACATCAGGCCGCACTTCATCACCGCCAGCGAAAGCTACACGAGCGCGGACCTGTGGGCACCGGTCAGGGACTCCCTGTGGAAGGAGTTCGAGGCGGAGCAGAGCAGGACGCATCGTGCGCAGGCCGATGAGGAGATCGAAGTCGCGTACGTGACGCTGGCCGCGTTCGACGCGCCGCTCTACTCCGAATTCCGCTCCGCCCTGGCCGAGCTGGACCGGGTGGCCAGGGATGAGCTCCGGAAATTCAGGGATTCTTCTCAGAACCTGCTGTGGGAGAAGCGGGAGCAGCCCACCGCGTCGGTGAGCTCCGCATTGCGAAAGCTGGCCGAGACACACGCGGACCAGCTCTCGTCGAAATCAGAGCCGCTGCTCGCGGACGTACGCAGGCGAATCCTTGCCCTGGTTCAGAATCCCGCAGCCACGCCGCTGCGGCTGCTCCGATAGCAGCCCGGGGCACGACGCGAGGATCGACCCGGCCACCTCTTCCGAACGCACTCACGTCTTGCGATGAAGCTCCTGCTCGAGGCTGCCCTCCTGTTGCTACTGCTCCCAGCGCCCGCCTGCGCGCAGGCGGTGCAGGGGCGGCTGATCGGGCGCGAGACGCAGGCGCCGGTACGCGGCGGTACGGTGCACCTGATTTCGGCGGACTCGCAGGCGGTGGCGCTGGCGCTCACAGACGCCCGGGGCCGGTTCACCCTGCAGGCGCCGCGGCCCGGACAGTACTGGATGCTGGCCCGCGCGCCCGGCTACGAGATGTCGGAAACGGACCTGTTCGCGGTGGGAGCAGAGGGAACGCGGGTACGCTTCGTCATCGACCGGCCCGCGGTCGTGCTGGACACCGTAACCGCCGTGGGCATCAGCCCGGCGGATCGATGGTGGTACGGCGGCTTCCACGCGCGCATGGCGCGCAACAGCAGCGGCCGCTTCATCACCGCGAAGGAGATCGAGCGGTGGAATTACATCCAGGTGGCGGACGCGCTGCGCTCCATCCCCAGCCTAGAGGTGTTGTACGGCCCGGGCGGCCCGTACGTGCGGCTTAAGTACGCGGTCTCCCTCCGCAGCGCCTGCATGACCATGATGTACCTGAACGGCATGCGGGTGGATCAGCAGGCCATCAACAACATCCCTGCCGCCGACATCGAGGGGATCGAGGTCTACACCCGCGGCGACGCCCCCGCGGAGTTCAACTCGTCCATGGGGTCGGCGTGCGGGGTGGTCGTCGTATGGCTGAAGGCGCGATGACGGGGGACGTGAACGGCGGATGCATAGGATGATGATGATCAACAGGCTCCTGGCGACCTTGCTCCTGGCCCTGACGCTCGCGCCGGCGGCGAGCGCCGCGCAGGCGGTGCAGGGGCGGCTGATCGGGCGCGAGTCGCAGGCGCCGGTGCGCGGCGGGACGGTGCACCTGATGGCGGCGGACTCGCAGGTGGTGGGGCAGGCCCGGACGGATTCGGCGGGCCGCTTCACGCTGCAGGCGCCGCGCCCGGGGCGCTACTGGCTGCTGGGGAGCGCGCCCGGATACGACGAGTCGGAAACGGACCTGTTCGCCGTGGAGGCGCAGGGGACGCGGGTGAGCTTCGTCATCGGACGCGCGGCGGTGGTGCTGGACACGGTGACCGCGGCGGCCACGAGCGTGGGCGACGCGGACCGGCTGTGGTACGGTGGATTTCACCAGCGGATGCGCGAGAACCAGGGCGGCCGCTTCATCACCCGCGAGCAGATCGACCGGCAGCGGCACATCCAGCTCGCCGACGTGCTGCGCCAGGTCCCCGGCTTGGACGTGCAGGTAGGCGCCCGGTCGGACTTCAGCGACTCGCGGCTCATGCGGGTGCGCCTGCGGCAGCCGCTGAGCTTTCGCGACTGCTGGAGCATCTTCTACCTGAATGGAATGCGGGTGGAGTCGGAATCGGTGCAGGGGCTGAACCCGGCGGAGATCGAGGGCGTGGAGATCTACACCAACGGCGTGGTGCCCGCGCAGTTCAACTCGTCCATGGGCGCCGCCTGCGGCGTGATCGTGATCTGGACGCAGGCGCGCGGATAACAGCCGGATCCGGCAAAAACCTCATTCGTTCTTGCGTAATCGCGCGGAGGAAAAGAGGAAGGACGCGGAGAACCGATTCGAGTTCTCTGCGTCCTTTCTGTTCGTTGCCGCGTCCGCCGGGTGAAACGGCTTTGCCGCGTGTCAGGGCTGCGGCGGGGGCGAGGCGGCGGGTGCGTCGGCGGCGAAGCGGCGGCGCCAGAGGAGGTAGACGGGGACGCCGGTGAGCACCAGCAGGTACCCCATCCCCGACGTCTGCGGCGCCAGCCACGCCAGGTCCAGCACCAGCAGCGCAGCGATGACCAGGTAGATGAGCGGCGTCACGGGGTAGCCGAAGGTGCGGTACGGGCGCGGCGCATGGGGCCAGCGGCGGCGGGCCACGAAGACGGCGGCCACCATCAGCCCGTAGAACACCAGGTCCGCGGAGACGATGTACTCCAGCAGCTGCGTGTATACGTTGCCGAACACGGGCTGGCCGGTGGCGGGATCGGTGGTGACGGTGCGCGGCAGGGTGAGCAGCGACGCCCACACGCCCTGCGCCGCCAGCGCGAACGCCGGCACCTTTTGCGCGTTGAGCCGCGCGGCGCGCGCGAAGAACAGCCCGTCGCGCGCCATGGCGTACTGCACCCGCGCGCCCGCCAGGATGAGCCCGTTGTTGCAGCCGAAGGTGGAGACCAGGATCGCCACGGCCATCACGATGGCGCCAGTGGGGCCGAACATCTGCTCCATGGCGGCGACGGCCACGCGGCGCTGCGGCGCGTCGCGGATGCCGTCCAGCGGCAGCGTGACCACGTACGCCAGGTTGGCCAGCAGGTAGAGCGCCACCACTACCGCGCACCCCGTCAGCAGCGCCCGGGGAAGGGTGCGGCCGGGGTCGCGCACCTCTTCGCCGGTAAAGGTCACGTTGTTCCACGCCGACTGCGCGAACAGCGGCCCCACCATCGCCCGGCCCAGCAGGAGCGCCAGCGCCAGCCCGCCGCCCACCGCCAGCCCCGGCTGCGCACCCTGCGGCGTCCAGCCGTTGGCCCACGGGTTCCACCAGCTGGAGGTGAACGCCGCGCCGCGCATGTTCCACCCCACCACCAGCCCCAGCACGATCAGCCCGAACAGCGCGCCGGTCTTGGCCACGGTGAAGGAGTTCTGGATCAGCCGCCCCGTGCGCAGCCCGCGCGCGTTCACCGCCGTCAGCAGCAGGATCATGGCGATGGCCACCAGCTGCTGCGTGGAGAGCGAGACGGCGTACCGCCCCAGCACCACGGGCTCGACTAGGTAGCTGGTCCCCGACACCCAGGGCACCAGCACGCCCAGAAAGCTGGCGAACGCCACCGCCACCGCCGCGATGGTCCCCGTCTGGATGACCATGAACAGCGTCCACCCGTACAGGAAGCCCGGGAGGTGGCCCAGCCCCTCGCGCAGGAACACGTACTGCCCGCCCGCCCTGGGCATCGCCGCCGCCAGCTCGCCGTACGACAGCGCGCCCGCCACGGTGATCAGCCCGGTGACCACCCACACCAGCAGCAGCCCGCCGGGCGAGTTCATCTGCCGGGCGATGTCCGCCGAGACGATGAAGATGCCGGAGCCGATCATGGAGCCCACCACCAGCATGGTGGCGTCCAGCAGCGACAGGCCGCGCCGGAACTCGGACTCGGAGGAGGTGTCCGCGGGGGGGGATGCGTCGAGGACTGAGGACATGAAGGCTCCGGAGGGGTGGGTGAATGGAAGCTGCCAGCAGTTTGCGCGCGCCAGGTTCCGGACGCAAGGGAACGGGTTGCAGGA
>DASUVG010000056.1:0-21504 GCA_036379135.1 Longimicrobium sp. | reverse complement strand
ACGCTCAAGGCGGGGGACGTGGAGATGGACCCCGCCACCCGCGACGTGCGGCGCGGCGGGCAGGCGGTGGAGCTCACGCCGCGCGAGTACGCGCTGCTGGAGTACCTGCTGCGCAACGCGGGGCGCCCCCTCTCGCGCGCGGCCATCATGGAGCACGTGTGGGGCATTCGCTTCGACCCGGGGACCAACATCGTGGACGTGTGCATCAACTCCCTTCGCACCAAGCTGGACGACCGCGAGCGCGGCCTCATCCAGACGGTTCGCGGCGTGGGATACGCCGTGAAGCCGGCGGCGGAGCAGGCGGCGGAAGCGGCCGCGGAGCCGGCGGAATGAGCTTTCGCCGGCCCAGCCTGCGGCGCGAGATCGTCCTTGGCTACTCGGCGATCCTGCTGGTGGCGCTCTCGCTGTTCGCGGGCGCCACCTACGCCATCCTGCGCCGCTCGCTGGCCAACGCCGGCACCCAGTCGCTGCGGCAGACGGCCGCGGCCGCGGAGCGCATCGTCATCCCCCGCGGGCTGCCGGTGGTGGCGGTCTCCGAAGAGCTGCTGCCGCCCACGGCGGGCGCGGTGGAGGTGCTGCGCCGCCGCACCCGCCTCCCCTCGGGCGACGAGCTGAACATCGTCGTGGCGCGCACGGGCGACGTGGAGCAGCACGCCCTGCGCTCCTTCGCCCTCATCGCGCTGATGCTGATCCCGGTGACGGCGGTGCTGGCGGCGGTGGCGGGGCGGTCGATGGCGGACCGCATCCTCCAGCCGCTCAACCGCCTGGTGACGGCGTCGCGGGAGATCGGGATCGGCGGGCTGTCGCGGCGCGTGGACGAGCCGGAGCGCCCCGCGGAGCTGCGGGAGCTGGCGCTGGCCTACAACGGCATGCTGGAGCGGCTGGAGCGCGCGGTGGTCACGCTGCGCAGCTTTACGGCGGACGCCAGCCACGAGCTGCGCACCCCGCTGACGGCCATCCGCGGCACGGCGGAGGTGGCGCTGGCGCGCGACCGCTCGGCGGACGAGCTGCGGGGCACGCTGGAGGAGGTGCTGGACGAGACGGGGTCCATGCTGCACCTGGTGGAGGACCTTCTGGTGCTGGCCCGCGGCGACACCTCGCAGGCGGAGGCGGTGGGGACGGTGGACCTGACGGCGGTGCTGCGCGACGTTCAGGACGTGGGCGAGGCGCTGGCGGGGGGCAAGCCGGTGGAGGTGCGCCTGGACGCGCCCGAGGGGCTGCAGGTGCCCGGCGACGCGGGGGCGCTGCGGCGGCTGCTGCTGAACCTGGTCTCCAACGCCGTCAAGTTCACCCCCGGGGGCGTGGTGACCATCAGCGCCCGCGAGGTCCCGGCGGCGCAGGCGGCGGCCGTCCCGGCGGACGGCGTGCGCGTGGACGAGGGGCGCGGATGGGTGGAGGTGCAGGTGGCGGATACGGGCATCGGCATCGCCCCCGCCGACCTGCCGCGCGTCTTCGACCGCTTCTACCGCGCCGACGCGGCGCGCGTGACCGGCGGAACGGGGCTGGGGCTGGCCATCGCGCGGATGATCGCGGAGCGCCACCGCGGCACGCTGACGGTGGAGAGCACGCCCGGCGCGGGGAGCGTGTTCACCGTGCGGCTGCCGGTGGGGAGTGGGGCGGTGGTGGGAGCGGCGGTGAACGGGTGAACGGGTGAACGGGTGAGGGGGTGAACGGGTGAGGGGGTGAACGGGTGAACGGGGGGGACGGCGAGGAGGTGATGGGTGCGGCGCGATGGATCGGGCGATGGGGCGGGCCTCGCACACCCGGGTTGAAACCGGGTTGAAACCCGGGGCCAGAAATGCCAGAAGCCCCGTCTTTGCTCGTTCCTCGCAAAACGGGGCTTCACGATGCTCGCGTTCGGAAGTGGGAAGCGCACACCCCTCCCCCGGGGTTGGGGGAGGGGTCGACCGCCGTTGCGAGGAACGAGCAAAAGGCGGGTCGGGGGAGAGGGCCCCTGCGGAAACGCGCCGTCACCCGTTCACCCGTTCACCCGCTCACCCGTTCACCCGCCTCACGCCGTCTGCCGCAGGGGTCCGCCCGCGAGCAGGGCCTCCGCGACCTCCAGCACGTAGCGCTTGCCGGGAAAGCGGATCAGCCGCATGGCCTCCTCGTAGGTGGCCCAGCGGTACTCCTCGGCCTCGCGCGAGATGATCACGCGCTCCTCGTCCGTCTCGGCCAGAAAGTACACCACCTTCTTGACGATGAGCGTGCGCTCCTCACCCTTGCCCTGGGTAAAGACGTAGCGCTCCTCCTCGCGATACCCGTCGAACAGCGAGATCTGGCTTTCGCCGATGCCCGCCTCTTCCCACAGCTCGCGCACGGCCGCCTGCGGCTCCGTCTCCCCGGGCTCCACCCCGCCCTTGGGAAACTCCCAGATGGGACGCCGCGTCAACGCCGAACGCATCAGCAGGTAGCGCCGCGCCTCTCCGCCGTTGCGAAAGAGCACGACACCCGCCGCCGTCTGCGAAACCCGTCTCATCCAACCCTCCGGCGTGTAAGAGGTGGACGCTCTTTGAAGCGCAATCTGCTACGGAGACAGGCAACAGGCAACCGGCACGTTCGTTGCCCGCGGCGCAAACCGTCTCCACCTCTTTCGAGCCGCGCAGAAATGGACACCCGATCCCGCATGGACGTTCCCACCGACGGTCCGGCGACGCCGCCCCCGCCCGGCGGCGAACGGCCGCTGGGCGAGCTGCTGCGGGCGCTCTCGCGCGACGCCGCGTACCTGGTGCGGCAGGAGATCGCCCTGGCCCGCGCGGAGGTGATGCGCAGCGTGGGCGCCGCCGCCCGCAGCTCGGTGCTGGTGGTGGTCGGCGGCGTGCTGGCGGCGCCCGGCGCGCTGGTGCTGCTCGCGGCGCTCGTCGTGGGCGTGGGGGACCTGCTGGGCGACCGCTACGCGCTGGGCGCGCTCCTCGTCGGCGGGGTGATGGTCGCGGCCGGGGGGGCGCTGATCCTTCTCGGCATCCGCCGCGCAAAGCGCGCGCGGGTGGTGCCGGCGCAGACGCTGGCCACGCTGCGCGAGACGGGGGCGTGGGCGCGCGCGGAGGTGGCGCACGTCCGCACCCGCACGACGCGGGGAAAGCGGCCCCGGCGCATCGTTGCGGCGCGCGGCCGGCACAGGGACCGATCCCGCGCGGCATCCACCCGCAGCAACGTCCCCGACACGTCGAAGGAGGACGCGCGGGGGACGCCGCGGGAGGACCGGGAGCGCGCGCGCAGGCAGATGCAGCCGCTGCCGGCCAGCGCTCCGCTGTGGAAGCGCGTCCTGCACGAGTTCAGGGCCGACGACGTCGGCAACCAGGCCGCCAAGGTGGCCTACTACTTCTTTCTTTCCCTGCCCCCGGCGGTGATGGCCCTGTTCGGGATGACGGGGCTGTTCGGCGGGCAGCGGACGGGGGACTGGCTCACGCAGCGGCTCACGGGGTCGCTCCCCGCCGAGGCGTCGGCGCTGGTGACGGGGTTCGTGACCGACGTGGTGCACGGCGAGGCGCCGGGGCCGCTTTCCATCGGCCTGCTGCTGGCGCTGTGGGCCGGATCCAACGTGTTCACCGCGCTGGAGGGGACGCTGAACGCGGCGTTCGGCATCACCGCGGAGCGCTCGTTCATCCGCAGGAAGGCGGTGGCGGTGGGGATGCTGGCGGCGTGCGCGGTGCTGTTCCTGTCCGGCAGCGCGGTGCTGCTGGCCGGCGGCGGGATCTCCGACGCGCTGGGGCTGGGCCGGGCGGGGCGCGCCGCCTGGGGCGTGCTGCAGTGGCCGCTGGGCTTCGCGCTGATCACGGCGACGTTCTGGCTGATCTACTACGTGCTTCCCAACAAGGACCAGCGCGGCTGCCGGGTGACGCTGCTCAAGGCGTCCGCCGTCTCCGCCGTCCTGTTCGTGGCCGCGTCCGTGGCGTTCCGGCTGTACATGGCCAGCTTCGGCTCGTACAGCGCGACGTACGGGCTGCTGGGGACCGTCATCGTCCTCCTTCTGTGGATGTACGTCACCTCGCTGGTCATCCTGCTGGGCGGCGAGGTGGCGTCGGAGATGGAGCGCTCGGCGTAGCCGCCCGGCGTGTAGGGAAAATTCCGACAACCGCCCGACCGTTACACGCGCGGCGTTGCGGCGGCAGGCGTTACGCTTAAGTTGCGAATTAGACGCGCGCCGGATGCGCCGTCCTGTCACACACCGATCCACCCCATCGTGCCACGTCCCGCCTCGGCTGCACCCCGCCCCGCGACCCAGGCCCCGCTCCGGGTGCTTCTGCTCGGCCCCTCTCCGCTCGCCGCGCGCGCGGGCGAGATGCTCTCCGCCGCCGGCGTGGACGCGCGCGTGGTGGCGGACGCGAAGAAGGCGGCCGCGCTGCTGGCGGACGGGGGCTGGGACGCGCTGCTGGCGGAGTGCGCGCCGGACCCGCTGCCGGCGGTGGAGCGGGCGCGGGCGCGCGGTTGGGCGGGGCCCGTGGTCCTGCTGGCGGAGGCGCGGGACGAGGCGGTGGACCGCGCGGCGGAGCAGGCGGGCGCGGCCGACGTGCTGGAGGCGGCGGAGCTCTCCCCCGCCCTGCTGACGCGCGCGGTGCGCTGGGCGGTGGACGGCGCGCGGCGCGCCGCGGGGGCGGGGAGCCGGGGCACCGAGGAGCCGCTGCTGGCCAACCTCCCGGGAATGGCGTACCGCTGCCGCAACGACGCACGGTGGACCATCGAGTTCGCCAGCCCCGGGTCGGTGGCGATCACCGGCTACACTCCCGAGGAGCTGGTGGGGAACGCCCGCGTGGCCTATGGGGACCTGGTGCACCCCGAGGACCGCGGGGCCATCCGCGCGGTGGTGGAGAGCGCGCTGAAGGATCGGCGGCCGTTCGAGATGGAGTACCGCATCACCGCCGCGGACGGGACGGTGCGCTGGGTGGCGGAGCAGGGGCGGGCCGTGGACGACGACGCCGGCGGGATGCTGCTGGAGGGGTACGTCTTCGACGCCACCGAGCGCAGGGAGGCGGAGGAGGCCCGGCGCTCCGGCGAGGCGCAGTTCCGCGCCGTGTTCGAGGAGGCGCCCATCGGCATGGCGCTGATGGACATGGGCGGCTACCTGGTGCGCAGCAACAACGCGCTGCGGGCCATGCTGGGCTACAGCGAGCAGGAGCTGGCGGGCACCATCCTGGGCCAGCTTACGCACCAGGACGACGTCGCCGCCGACTGGGAGTCGTTCGGCGACCTGGTGGCGGGGGAGATCAGCCATTACCAGATCGTCAAGCGCTACGTGCGCCGCGACGACGGCATCGTCTGGGGCCGGCTGTCGGTGGCGCTGGTGCGTTCCCCCGACGGGCAGCCGCGCTACGCCATCGCCATGGTGGAGAACGTCACCGAGCGGTACGAGGCGGTGCAGGCGCTGCGGCTGCGCGAGCGCGAGTTCCGCTCGCTGCTGGAGCAGGGGCGCGAGGTGATCAGCGTGCTGGACGAGGACGGCGACCTGCGCTACACCAGCCCCGCCGTGGAGCGCGTGCTGGGGTACGGGCGCGGCGAGCTGGTGGGCACCTACCTGGGCGAGCTGGCGCACCCGGACGACGTCCCCGCCATGCTGGAGCTGTTCGACCGCGCCATCCAGGCCCCCGGCCGCCCCCGCACCGCCGAGCTGCGCATGCGGCACCGCGACGGCTCGTGGCGGGTGCTGGAGACGGTGGGCACCAGCCTGATCGACGACCCCGCGGTGGCCGGCATCGTCGTCAACTCCCGCGACGTGACGGAGCGCCGCGAGGCGGAGGCGGCGCTGCGCCGCAGCGAGCAGCAGCTGCTGCAGGTGCAGAAGATGGAGGCGATCGGGCGGCTGGCGGGGGGCGTGGCGCACGACTTCAACAACCTGCTCACCGCCATCCGCGGCAACGCCGAGCTGCTGCTGGCGGACCTGCCGCGGGACTCGCAGGCGCGCGAGGACGTGGAGGAGATCCGCCGCGCCAGCGACCGCGCCGCCGCCCTCACCCGCCAGCTGCTGGCCTTCAGCCGCCGCCAGGTGCTTCAGCCGCGGCTGCTGGACCTGAACCAGTCCGTGCGCGAGATGGAGCGCATGCTGGGCCGGCTGCTGGGCGACGACGTGGAGCTGGTGACGCGGCTGGGAAGCGGCATCCGGCGGGTGCGGGCGGACCCGGCGCAGGTGGAGCAGGTGATCATGAACCTGGCCGTGAACGGCCGCGACGCCATGCCCGGCGGCGGCGTGCTGATGGTGTCCACGCAGAACGCCGAGCTGGAGCCGGAGCTGCGCGAGAAGTACCCCTACGTGGTTCCCGGCGAGTACGTGCTGCTGGAGGTGGGCGACACGGGCCAGGGGATGGACGCGGCCACGCTGCATTCGGCGTTCGAGCCGTTCTTCACAACCAAGGGCGCCGGCAAGGGGACGGGGCTGGGGCTGTCGATGGTGTACGGCATCGTCAAGCAGAGCGGCGGCTACGTGTGGATCGACAGCGAGGCGGGGCACGGCACCCGGGTGCGCGTGTACCTGCCCGTGTCGCGCGTGGCGGACGAGGCGGAGGAGGACGACGTCCCCGCGCCGCTCCCCCAGGCGCCGGGGCGCGGGACGGTGCTGCTGGTGGAGGACGAGGAGACGGTGCGGCGCTTTGCCGAGCGCGTCCTTTCGCGCGGCGGATACACGGTGCTGGTGGCGGCGGAGGGGGCGGAGGCCATGGCGCTCTCGCGGCAGCACCCCGGCATCATCCACGTGCTGGTGACGGACCTGGTGATGCCGCGGATGAACGGCAGCGACCTGGCGCGGCGGCTGATGGCGGAGCGGCCGGGGATCCGCGTGCTCTTCATCTCCGGCTACGACCGCGACGAGGCGCGCACCCGCGGACCGCTGGAGGCAGGGACGGACTTCATCGAGAAGCCCTTCAGCCCCGAGGCGCTGCTGGAGCGCATGCACCGCCTGCTGGAGCTGCCGCGCAGCGTGGTCGGCGTTCCCGGCGCGGTGGCGTAGCGGCGCGGAGGGACGCACCGGGTCTGTAACGGCATTCGACGTGCGAGCGTCCCCCACACCCTGTTCCGCATCCGCACCCACCCGGAGGACGGCGTGAAGCTGAAGAAGAAGATCCGCAAGCGGCTGGCGAAGCCCGTGCGCAAGCTGGTGAAGCGGTACGGCGCCGTGATCGCCGCGGAGCTGGTGACCGCCCTGGTGGCCGCCACGGCGGCGCGCGCGGCGTCCGGGGGAAAGAAGCGGGCGAAGCGGCGCGCCTCCGAGACGGCGGCGGAGTAGCCCCGCCCGCGGTTCGGTGCGTCAGCCGCCGGAGCCCGCGAACACCACGAACGCGATCATGCCCAGGACCAGCGGGAGGGCGGTCGCGACCAGCGCCGGCCGCGTCCCCAGCTTGAGGCCGCCGTACACGCCGGTGGCGGGCCTGCCGTCCTGGTCGTAGAGCAGGTCCCCGCGCACGCTCACCCCCACCCAGTCGGTCAGCCCCAGCGACACGTCCCCGGTGAGCCCCGCAACGGGAACGTGAAGGTTGCCCGGCGTGTCCGGGTCGGGGTGAGGCTCCGCGCGGCGAGCAAACATCACGCCCGCGCCCACGTCCATCGCCGAGCTCCGGCCCGTCCAGCGCCGGTAGCGGCCCTTGAGCGCGATCCGCTCCCCGTTCGCGTCGCCGCCCGCCAGCACGGCCGCGCCCACCGCGTCGCGCGGGCTCACGTTCCGCATCATCCCCACCTCCCACCCCGCGTGCCCCGTCAGGTGCATGCTGCGCGTGACCCTGCGGTCGAAGCCCCGCCGCGTGTAGCGCGTGCTCGCCACGGCCGTGTACGCGCCCCCCTCCGCCACGAGGAAGGTGCGGCAGCTCTCCGCCGGCCGCCCCGTCCAGCAGAACCCGCGGGGCGAGGGTTCCGCCTCGATCTGCGCCGGTGTCGCCGGGGCGTGCATCACGACGCAGGCGAGCGCGGCGGCCAGGCCGCGTTTGTTGGGGAGGCGCATCGGGAATCTCTATCGGCTCGGGGATTGGGAGTCCGCAATACGGATTCTTCACCGCAAATGTGGGACTCGCCCCCCGGCCGCGCCCTAGAAGTCGTTCGCGTACGAGACGATCTTCCACCGGCCGCCGCGCTCGACGACGGAGCCGAAGAGCTTGAGCGTGGCCTTTTCGCCGTCCGACGACATCGTGTCCACCGTGCAGGCGTCCCAGTAGCGGTTGGCGCCCTCCACCCGCGGCGCGGCCTCGCACGCGTAGCCGCCGAAGCGCGCCTGCCCCCCGCCCAGGCGCCGCATCACGCGGGTGATTCCCTTTTCGCTCTCCTGCGCGTGCAGCATCCACATCACCTGGGGCTGCATGTTCGTGGCGGGGTTCATCCGCTGCAGCGAGGGGAAGTAGATCCATCCGTACTCGGCGCGGTCCAGCACCAGCGCGCGCACCGTAGCCGTGTCCTGCCGCGCGACCGCGTCCACGAAGCGCGCCACCAGCGCGTCGCGCGAGGGCGCGCCGCCGGAGAGCGAGTCCGCGATCGGCAGCCCCTCGCGAAAGCGGGAAAGCGCCTCCGCGGGCGGGCGGATGCTGTCCACCGTCACCGCGGCTTCGGCGGAGGGCGCGGCATCGCGGCATCCCGCGGAGAGCATCACCGCCACGGCGAGCGCGATCCATCGAATCATCATCATCGTATATCTCTGGTGTGATGAACCCGCCGCGACGGTTGATTTTCGGTTCATCGCGGATTTCGTTGCACGCCACGCCTGGCGGGAAGCGGGGGCGGGTTCACCGTGCGCGACCACCGTGTCCTGCGCGTCGGCAGGGGCGGGGCACACCGGGCTTCCCTGAGGACGTCGGGAACTGCAGGCAGGTGGACGCCCGGCAGGGAGCCATCCGCATTTTTTTCTGGAACACCTTTCCCGCCGCAGCGCCCCGCAGCCCACCATTCCGGCTTCACCCGATGCGCGATCCCGCGAACCGTCCCCTCGCGCGAGCTGCTGCGGGAACGCCCCCGGCTTCTCGCGGACCCAGGCTTCGCCAGATCGCGCATCGGGTGTTCGTGGAGGCCGGCTCCGGTGCGCTTGCGGCAGGAGGTCGGCGCCAGGCTGGGGACGAGGATGGCGGGATAGGTATCTCCCGGAAAAATTCTCATGGCCCCCTGCCGCGCTTCCCTCCCTCTGCCGTTCCCGACGCGTCCACACATGCGTGGAGCGACCCCCACCCGCCGCCGCGTCCCGACACCCTTCCACTGCATCGCGGGTCATCTCGTCCCTGGAGAGCGCGACCGCAGTCTGCAACCAGATCCGCGATGAACCTGATTTTCCGAGGGAGGCGCCGCGGTAGTCCCTGCCAGACCGCGAGCTCCGGGCGCCGACCGAAGGATCTCGCCAGCAGAACCGCGGGGCCGGCTTCTGTTCTCAGGAGCCGGCCCCTCGGCAAAGCCGACGAGATCCTTCGGTCGCACGCAGGCGGTTGTGTGACTTCAGGTTCCGCGCGGCGCTCCCTCAGGAAGCCGACGCCGGGGTGCGCGACCTACCGGCGGGCGTAGCTGGTCCAGCCCGCCCACCACTTCTCGCCGCCGGGCGCGGCCGCGCCGCGGTAGTCCGTGCCGGTGACGAAGGTGCCGCCGACCGTCAGCAGCGTGCCCGTAAAGGCGCCGGTGCCGCCCGTCGCCGCCGCCGAGCCCGTGGCGGGGGTCCAGTCCATCGTCGCGACGGTGGGCGCGGCTGGGCGCGTTGGGAATGCGGTGAACAGCGTGCCCGTGGCGCCGGCGGCGTTCTGGATGCTCCACGCCGTCTTTGTCGCGGCCGAGTCCGCCTCCGCGGGAAAGCGGCCGCTGCCGGCCTGGAAGGTGGGGCCGCTCTCCGCCACCAGCAGGTTGCGCACGATCAGGCTGCCGCCCGCCACGCGGTCCCACGTCGCCTGGTCGCGGATGCTGATGGCCGCCTGCGGCCAGCGCGCCAGGATGCCGTTCACGTAGTAGCCGCCCACGCCGCGGCGCAGCAGCATCCCGATCCCGCCGCCGGAGGGCACCACGCCCGTCCCCGTGCCCACGACGGTGAAGTTGGCGAACATGGGCGTGGTCAGCGGCTCCGAGTTGAAGGTGCAGGTGCCGGTGCCCGCGTCGCAGCCGTCGTTCTCGATCCCCTGCGGGTCGCTGGACAGGTTGCCGGCGAACGCGCGCGGCGGCAGCACCGTGTCCTGGTAGGCGATGGCGAACTGCACCCGGCCGCGGAAGCCCTCCGACGCGTCGAAGTGGTCGTCGCCGGACTCGTACGAGATCAGGTACTTCGCGTCCACCCTGCCGCCGAACCACTCGAAGCTGTCGTCCAGCCCGGCCAGCGTCTGCACGTGGTCGACCGTCGTTCCGCTGCCCACCGCGGCCAGCGTAAGGCTGTTCAGCTCCTGGTTGGGCGCCGGGCCAAAGCCGGCGAACTCGATGCGCACGTAGCTCAGCCGGCCGCTGCTGCCGTCGTCGCCGGCCGCGCTGCCGCCGGAGTAGGCGATGGTCGGGTTGCTGGTCGCGCTGGTGCCGGTGCCCTCGAGGATGATCTCGCCGGTGCGGTTGATCTGCCCGCCGCCCACGATGATCAGCCCGCCCCAGTCGCCCGGCTGCCGCGCGCCCACGTCCTTGGACGAGGTGAAGACGATCGGCGCCGCCGCCGTGCCGATGGCCTCGATGCTGGCGCCACGCAGGATGAACAGCGCCGACCCCTGCTCTCCCTCGATGCGCGTCCCGGACTGGATGGTCAGCCGCGCGCCGTTCCCCACGTGGACGAAGTTGGTGAGGCGGTAGACGGAGTCGCGGAAGAAGGTGCGGCTGGCGGTGATGTCGGCGCCGATCAGCACCACCGGCAGGTTGCTGGTGGTGATGGTGACCTCGGTGGCGGCGCCGGTGGTGGCGCCGCGCGTGGCGAACACGCGGTAGTGGTAGGTGGTGCTGGCCGCCAGCCCGGTGTCGGTGTAGCTGGCCTGCACGGTGGTGCCCACGTCGGTGAAGGTGGTGCTGCCGCCCGGGGCGCGCTGCACCTTGTATCCGTCCGCGTCTTCCACCGCCGTCCAGGTGAGCGTGACCTGCTGGCTCCCCGCCGCGCCGACAAGGCCCGTGGGCGCGGTGAGCGGCCGCGGATCCGTTCCCCCATCGCCGTCGCAGGCGGCCAGTGAAGCGGCCAGCAGCGCGGACGTGGCAATCCACCGCCGGAGTGCGTTTCTCATCTCAATCCCGAGTCGTGGGTTTTCTGTCGATCAGGCGTGCGCACACACGCGACATCAACCTCACCACCACGCGTCCCGACGCGCGCACGGCTCTGCCACGGCGAGGTCACGAGATCGCCGCGAATCACCAGCTTCAAAAGCATTGGGGGTACGGAGGAACAGAGAAAAGCCAGAGGAACAGAGGAAATTGGTCGTCCTCTGTTCCTCTGGCCCTTCTCTGTCCCTCTGTACCTGACCGTTTTTCAGCGGCGCCAGGTGACGCCGAAGGAGACGGCGCGGCCGGTGCGGTAGCTTTCGCGCACCACGCCGCCCTGCAGGAACTCGTGCTCCGCGTCCAGCAGGTTCTCCGCGTCCAGCTTGAACGAGAAGCGGTCGCTCCACCCGTGGCGCAGCGAGAAGTCCAGGATGCCGCGCGGCTGCTCGTACACGTCGGGGAGCACCCCCGCGCCCGCGCTGGTGATGCGGCGGCCGAACAGGTTGTACAGCACCGTGGCGCTCGTCCGCCCGTCCGCGGGCGACCAGGCCAGGCCGGCGTTCACCACGTACGGCGACTGGCCCACCATCGGCCGGTCCGCATCCTCACCCACCACCTTCACGTCGCTGCGCACCAGCGTGGCGTTGGTGATCACGCTCCACGACTCGCCGGCGCTCCCCAGCATCCCCAGCGACTTGCGAAGCTCCAGCTCCACGCCGTAGTTCATCGCGCGATCCGCGTTGGCGAACGAGACGATGCGGCTGCCGGAGGTGGGAAGGTAGATGCGTTCGATGGGGCCGTCGAAGCGCTTGGCGAACACGCCCACGCTCACCACCTCGTCCGCGCCGGGATACCACTCCCACCGCGCGTCGTAGTTCTGGATGAGCGTGCGGCGCAGCTCGGCGTTGCCGCGCACCAGCTCCTCGCCGATCACGTCGCGGTAGGCGATGGCCGACAGCTCGCGGTACTCCGGCCGCGCCAGCGTCTGCGAGGCGCTGAAGCGCACCTTCTGCCGGTCCGTCAGCTCCACGTTCACCGCCAGCGCGGGGAGCACGTCCGTGTAGACGGAGCTCGCCACGTCGGTGTCGCCGAACGTGGGGTCCGACGTCACCGTCACCTCGCTGCGCTCCACCCGCGCCCCGCCGATCACCCGCACCCGGTCCGTCACCCCCAGCTCCAGCATCCCGTATCCCGCCGCCAGCCGGTCCTCAGCCGCGTACGAACCGCCCACGCCCAGCGGGACGACGAGGAAATAGCGGTCGTCCTCCCCCGTGAAGCGCCCGTCGAAGATCTCCGCGGGCGTAAGCGTGGTGGCGTCTTCCGGCAGCCCCAGCGCGGAGATGCTGTACGACGTGTTCGCCGCGTCGCGGTCCGTGCTCCGCACCATCCCGCCGAAGCTGAGCCGGTGCCGCTCTCCCGCGCCCAGGGAGAGGTGGTAGTCCGCGCCCCCCTCCAGGCTGTTCTCGGACAGGTCGCCGAAGGTGCGGACGGCGGCCTCGTTGGAGATGGCGTACCAGCGGCGCGTGCCGGTGCTGGTGTCCAGCACCCACTCGGAGCGGTCCGGCTCCGCGCGCGTCACGCCGGACGAGGTGACCGTCCACTCCAGCTTTCCGCGACCCAGGCCGTGCTCGCCGCGCAGCTGGTTGGAGCGGACGGAGCGCTCCACCAGCCGCAGCCGGTTGACGATCAGCTCCAGCCCGGTGAGCTCGATGCTCCCCGAGTCCGCGCGCGCCTCGCTCTCCGACGAGCGGTTGAAGGTGTTGTTGAGCGAGACGCGGTGGTCGTCGCCCAGCGAGGTGCTCAGGTTCAGCACGCCGCCCCACAGCACGCCCACCCGCGACACGTCGCCGGTAAAGCGGTCCGTCTCGCGCACCTCGCCCGTCGCCTGGTCCGAGAGCAGCACCTGCGCGCGGCGGTGGTCGGAAAGCACCTCGTAGTCGCGCGAGTAGCTGAAGCTGCCCACGTACCCCAGGTCGCGCCCCAGCACCGGGCTGGTACCGCCCAGCGTCATCGACAGCGAGCCGTTCATCCCCCCCGTCTGCTCCTCCGGCAGCCAGACGCCGCGAAAGGAGTTCACCATGCGGTTGTACTCCCGGCTGCCGATGGTCTGCCCCTGAAAGTCGCCGTACTGGGCCACCTCGCCCGGCAGCCCGCGCCCGGAGCCCATCGCCGTGTAGTCCACGCGCCCCGGCGGCGGCAGCGCCAGCGTCTTTCCGGTGACGTCGGGGTTGTAGCCCAGCGTGCTGCCGAGGGAGAAGATGGGCTGCGCGGGATACTCGCGGGTGCGGATGTTCACCAGCGCGCCGCTGAAGTCGCCGGCCAGGTTGGGGGTGAACGTCTTGGTGGTCGAGACGGTCTGCAGCAGCCCGGCGGGGAACATGTCCAGCGGCACCACGCGGCGCTCCGGCTCCGGGCTGGGGATGCGGGCGCCGTTCAGCGTCGCCGTCGTGTACCGCTCGCTCAGCCCGCGTACCACGACGTAGCGGCCGTCCTGCACCGTCACGCCGCTCACCCGGCGGATGGCCTGCGCCGCGTCGCCGTCCGGGCTGCGGGCGATCTGCTCCGCGCCCAGCGCGTTGACCACGCCGACGGCGGTGCGCTGCTCGTCCAGCGCCTGCGTCACGCTTCCCCGCTCCACCTGCGCGGTGACGGTCACGCTCTCCAGCAGCAGCGTGGCGGCGCTCAGCGACACGTCCTGCGTGGCCGCGCCGCCGGCGGGCACCACCACGCCCGTGACGGTCTTGGTCGCGTAGCCCAGCGCCGTGACGGTGAGCGTCCGCGGGCCGGCGGGAACGCCGGCGACGGTGTAGCGGCCGTCCACGCCCGCGTTGGCGGCCAGCTGCAGCCCCTGGACGGCCACGCGCGCGGCGGCCACGGGGCGGCCGGTGGCCGCGTCCAGCACGCGGCCGGTCACCTGCCCCGCCTGCGCCGCCAGCGGCGCGGCTCCGGTGAGAAATGCAAACGCGAGAGCCGCGCGCAGCAGGCTCCCGCGTACCATGCCGGGACCGTTCAGTCGGTGAGAGCGTCTCACGGAGAGGGCCTCGTATCTTCGGGTGAAGTCATCGCTCGTATCGTCCGCCGATGCGGACTGCGACAACTTCACAACCGGCCGTCACGCGCCCGCACCCGCTCCGTCGCGGCTGCGTCACGGTCCCGACACGGTTCGATACAGAAGTGCGAAAGTGCGAAAGTGCGAGAGTGAAGGGAGTGAAGGAGCTGGATGAGAAGCGAGGGCGCCCGCATTGTCCGCGGACGCCCTCGTCGTCGTCTCGTGCCTGTCACGGGATCCCCTCACCCGCTCGCTTGGGCTCGCACCCTCTCCCGCCAGCGGGAGACGGCCCCGCGTTTCCGTGAATTTTTCCCCACGCGCACACGTCGGCGGTCGCGAAGCCCCGCGCAGGTTGCGGGGCTTCCCGCTGTTCCAGCCGCGGGTTCACCCGCCCACATCTGGTTCAGCCGAACCGCTTCAGAACGCCACCTGGAACAGCGCCTTGAAGCTGCGCGCGCTCTCGCCGGCGTCCGGGTTCCACAGGTCGTAGAACAGGCCGAAGCGGTTAAGGCCGCCCAGCCACAGGTTGATCCCGGGCGTGACGAGCGTGCCGCCCGTGGGGAGGGTGAGGGCGTCGTCGTCCACGTCGGGATCGGCCCAGCTCACGCGGACGAACGGCTCCAGCGCGGAGAGGGTGGATGACACGCGGCCGGTGCGGTACGCCAGCCACCCCTGCGCGGACAGGAACTCCGCCTCGGGGAGCGGGTCGCTGTCGCCGCGCGCCACCTCGAACACCGCGCGGGGGCCGCCGCGCTCCGACCCCAGCTCCACGTCCGCCTCCCACGCCGCGCCCTCCGTCATGATCAGCCCCTGCACGTCGTCGGGAGGCTCGTGCGCGAAGTCGATGCGGCTCCACGAAACGCCCACGCGCACCCATTCGATCGGCCGCGCCGCCACGCGCGCCACCACCTGGTAGGTGTTCTCCTCCGGCGCGTCGGCGCGCGCGGGGCCGTTGAAGAGGCCGGCCGCGTACGAGAGCCCCAGCGGCGCGCCCGCCGGCTCGCCGCGCACCTGGATGCCCACGTCGCGGTCCGAGTATCCCAGCCCGCTCAGCAGGTTGAAGTGCTCGGCCCCGTCCACGCCGCGAATGCGCACACCCTTCTCCGCCGAGGGGATGCGCACCGTGCTGTAGGGCGACACCACGCCGAACGGGCGGTGCGCCTGCCCCGCCCACACCTGGAACGCCGGGTCCAGCGTCAGCCGCACGTACGCGTCGCGCAGCGAAACGCGGCTGCCGGCGAACTCCGGCTGGATCTTGCCGCTCACCACGCGTCCGAGCTGCAGGTTGGCCTCCAGCCGCACGCGGCGCAGCTCCGTCTCCGTCGCCGGCTCGTCGTCCACCGACGTGGTGTTGAAGATGGTCTGCACCCGGCCGTTGAAGGTGATGCGGGCGCTGGAGTCCGGGGTGGTCACGGTGAAGCCCTGGCCGGCCGCCGGAGCGGCCGTTACGGGGACCAGGGAGAGTGTAACGGCAAAAATCCTTCGCCAGGGCGAGGTCATCGGCACTGTTCGCTGGGGGTTCGTCGTTCGCTCCGCAGCCGGAGACGCGGCGAGAATAGGACGAACAAGCTACCGATCGATCCCCGATCCGTCACGGGGAGGTAACAGGCAACGATTCCGTGACGATGGATGTCACGATGCCGGCTCCTCATCCACCGGCGCTCTCCCCGTCCTCCGGCACCGGGAGGGTAAAGCGGATGGTGGTGCCGCGCCCGAACTCGCTCTCTGCCTGGATGCCGCCCCCGTGCCCCTCCACCAGGTGCTTGACGATGGCCAGCCCCAGCCCCGTGCCCCCCTCCTCGCGCGACCGCGCCGCGTCCGCGCGGTAGAAGCGCTCGAAGATGCGCGGCAGGTGCGCGGAGGGGATGCCGGCGCCGTTGTCGCGCACCGCCACCTCCACCCAGGCGCGGGGCTCCGCCTCGTCGCCCCCCGCCAGCGGGGCGGGGACGCCACGCGCGCTAAGCTCCACCTGGCCGCCCTGCGGAATGTAGCGCAGCGAGTTGCCGAACAGGTTGATGAAGATCTGCCGCAGCGCCGAGGGATCGGCGTCCACGAACTCGCACTCCGGCGGCACCCGCACCTCGATGCGCGCCTCCTTGGCCTCCGCCGCGCGCTCCAGCGTCCCCCACGCCTCGCCGGCGATCTCGGGGATGGAGACGATCTCCGGCTCCACCCGCCAGCCGCCGGTCTCGATGCGCGACAGGTCCAGCAGGTCGTCGATGATGCGCTGCAGCCGGTCGGCGTTGGCCTTGACCGTCTGCGTGAACTGCGCGCGCAGCTCCGGCGGCAGGTGCGGGTCCAGCAGCGTCTCGGCGAAGCCGCGGATGGCGGTGAGCGGCGTCTTGAGCTCGTGCGACGCGTTCGCCACGAAGTCGCGCCGCACGTCCTCCAGCCGGCGCAGCACTGAAACGTCCAGGAACACCATCACCGCGCCGCCGGTGGGGAGCGGCTGGGCGGTGGCCAGCAGGTGCCGGCCGTCCTGCATGAGCTCCGTCGGCGGGACGGGGGTGCCGTCCAGGGCGCGCCGCACCAGCTCCAGAAAGGGCTTGCGGCGCGTCACCTCCTGCGGCTCCAGGCCGCGCGGGTCGCCGCTCAGGGCGAAGATGCGGCGGGCGGCGGGGTTGGCGCGCCGCACCCGGCCGCGCGCGTCCACGGCGATCACCGCCTCGTCCATGGCGTCGATCAGCGCCTGCATCTCCGCCCGCTCGCCTTCCAGCTGCCCCAGGCGCCGCTGCAGCTCGCCGGCGAGCGTGTCCAGCGCGTCCGCCAGCTCGCCCACCTCGGTGCGGTCGCGGGTGCGGGCGCGGCGCGTCAGGTCGCCCGCGGCCATGGCGCGCGCGACGGCGGCCAGCTGCCGCAGCGGCCGCGTGACGGCGATGCTGAACCCGAACGACAGCAGCCCCGTGAGCACCAGCGCCACCACGCCGACGGAGAAGATTCCGCGCTGCACGCGGCGGACGGTGCCGTACACCTCGTCCAGCGGCACCGCCAGGCGGATCACCCGCCCCCCGGACGCGGGGACGGCCATGTACATCTCGCGGTTGCCCACGGAGGTGCTCAGCCGCACCGCGCGCCCCATGCGCCCCTGCAGCGCCTCGCGCACCTCCGGCCGGCGGCCGTGGTTCTCCAGGCGGGCCAGCCCCGCGTCCGGCACCTCGGAGTCGCCGATCACGCGGCCGTCCCGCGCGATCAGCGTCACGCGGCGCTCGGCGACGGAGCCCAGCCAGTCGGCCACGGAATCCGGCTGGGCGGACGCGTGGCTCTCGTACAGCGAGCGCGCCAGCAGCAGCTCGCGCCGCAGGTCGCCCGCCTGCATCTCCGTCATGTGCCGGCGCAGCAGCGCCCCCACCCCCAGCGTGAGCGCCGCGACCACCGCCGCGATCACGGCAAGGTAGGTGAGGAAGAGCTTCTGGTCTGCGCGAAGGGGCATGGGGGGGGGAAGTGCGTGAGTGCGTGAGTGCGTGAGTGCGTGAGTAAGGTACGAAAGTACGAGAGTACGAGAGTACGGGTCCCACTTCGGAAGGCTCCGTGGCGGGAACGAGTGAACTCGCCGCAACAAAAGCAGAAAGCCCCACAAACTACGCGGGGCTTCAACTACATGACAGGCCGGGCGGAGGGGAATCCATCCCGCGCCATCTGTCGTTTCGAGGGAGCGCCGCGCGGAACCCTGCCCCACCTCCAGGCCCGGCGCGCGGCCGAGGAATCTGCCATCGCAATCCTCGTGACCGGCCGGCGCGCTCCGGACGTGCGGCTACAGTCCGCGCAGGCGGACTTTGCGCCCTTCCGGCGGCGAATTCATTCGCTCCTGGATGCGGGGCGGCACGGGTTTTTGATCCGAACCGGCCGCCGCTCCACCCCCGACAGACTCCCGCGCGTGCCGCCACGGGCACTGTCCTGCCGCGTCTCGGCCGCGACTCCGGAGCGGGCTGCCGCGACCACCTTCGAGCACGCCGCGGCCAGATTCTTCGGCCCCGCAACCTGAGACGCAGCAGACGGTTCAACGCGACGGAGCCTCAGAATGACAAACGCTGTTAGCGGCAGAGGACCATCCGTACTCTCGTACTCTCGTACTCTCGTACTCTCGTACTTCCGTACCGTCACTTCCGCACTAACGCACTCCCGCACTAACGCACTAACGCACTTCCCTACCGCGGAGGCTCGTTCCTGAAGCGGTAGCCAAAACCGCGCACGGTCTCGATCCAGTCGGCGTGCTCCTCCAGCTTGCCGCGCAGACGCTGCACGTGCATGTCCACCGTGCGCGTGGCGATGTTGGCGGTCACCTCCCACACCGATTCCAGCAGCTGCCGCCGGCTCTGCACGCGGCCGCGGCGCTCCATCAGCGTCATCAGCAGGCGGTACTCGGTGGGGGTAAGGTCCAGGTCGCGGCCGTCCACCTGCGCGCGCGCCGCGCCCGCATCCACCGCGAACGGGCCCACCCGCACCACCTTGCCCCCCTTTCCCGCCGGCGGCGCCTGCTGCACGCGCCGCAGCACCGCGCCCACGCGCAGGATGAGCTCCTGCGGCGAGAACGGCTTGCTCACGTAGTCGTCGGCGCCCAGCCGCAGCCCGGCGATGCGGTCCTGCTCCTCCTTGCGCGCCGTGAGCAGGATCACGGGGATCTCCTGCGTCTCCGGCCGGCGGCGAAGCTCCTCCAGCACCGCCAGCCCGGACATCCCGGGAAGCATCAGGTCCAGCACGATCAGGTCGGGGCGCTCCACCTCGGCGGCGCGGATGGCCTCGGGGCCGCTGCTGGCCGTCCGCACCCGGTACGACTCGCGCGCGAGGTGATACGCCACCAGCGCGGAGATGTCCGGCTCGTCGTCCACCACCAGGATGTGGGCGTTCATTCGGCTTGTATTGGGGGACGGCACACTGCTGGCGCCACCGATGAGCCCGGTGAACACGCCTGAAGAATGCACCTGCCCGGAAGTGCTCTGCAAGCTTCCTCCTCTGCGGCCAGGATCTCGTAAACTCCAGGTCGCAGTGTAGACCCCCGTTGTAACGCCACCGTAACGGTTCGGGAAGCGCCGTGCGACGATGTGCGGTGGATGGCCAACACCCGTTACATGGGGGCCGGGATGCCCCCGCTGGAGCCCGTTACGTCGGGAGATCATTTCGCAGGAGGGAGCCCGGGGCGCGGCTTTAACCCGGAGAGGCGCGGGCGGCATCGCCGGGGCGAATGAAATTCGCGGCTGGGAGAACGCGATGTCGGCCTGCGCCGATGGGTCTGGTGGGGAGGCGAAGCCCGGTGTGCGTTGGATGATTCGCGGACGGTGGATGCCGATGGAGGTGCGCGTCAGCACGCAGATCGGTGGACATCACCGGGCATCGTCGCCGGGGCGAATGAATTCGCGGCTGGGAAAACGCGATGTCGGCCTGCGCCGACGGGTCTGGTGCGGGGGCGAACGCCGGTATGCGCCGGACGGTTCGCAGACGGTGAATGGCCGATGAAGGTGTGTCCGCGATCGGAGATCGGAATCATCAGCGGCAGCCCGCGTGGCCCACGGCAGGTGCACGATCTGCCGCGCTCACGGGTTGCGCATCATACCCGTTCTCTCGCGATGAACCCGTCCGCGCAGGCGGACATTGCGTTTCACCAGCCGCGAATTCATTCGCCCGACGGCGGGGGTCGCCGGACGGGCGGATCCTACCCCCGCCGCCGTCCCGCCGCCGTCGCAGCGTGCGGCTCCTCATCCTCCGCATCCTCATCCGTCTCCGCGGACGCGACGGCGTCTTCATCCACCGAAGCGCCGTCATCCCCCGCAGCGCCGTCATCCGCCGAAGCCGCGTCGTCACCCGAAGCGACGTCATCCACCGAAGCGCCCTCGTCGTCGGATGCTTCGGCTGCGGGCGCGTCGGTCGCGGCTTCGTCACCTTTGGCCGTGGCCGGCTCGGCGGGGGGAGCGAGCGGGTCGTCGGCCACGGGCGTGGGGAACGGCAGGCTCTCGGTGGCGGAGAGGGTGCGCACGTCCAGCTTGGGCGGCAGCGACAGGCGGAAGGTGCTCCCCTCCCCCAGCGCCGACTGCACCTCCAGCGATCCGCCCAGCAGCACGGCCAGGCGCCGCGAGATGGGCAGGCCCAGGCCGGTGCCCAGCTGCTGGTCGGGGTGCGCGATCTGCACGAACTCGTCGAAGATGCGGTCCAGGTTCTCGGGCTCGATCCCCCGCCCCTCGTCGCGCACGTCCACCTCTACCCCGCCGTCCTCCCGCTGCCGGCAGTCCACCGTGATGGGCTTGCCCTCGCCGAACTTGATGGCGTTGGAAAGCAGGTTCAGCACGATCTGCCGCACCCGCCGCGGGTCGGTGGTGATGGTGAGCTCCTGCTGGCACGCCAGCGTGAGCTCCGACCCGTGCTCGTCGGCCAGCGGGCGGACGGTGACGAACAGGTCCTGGATGAGCGCGGGAAAGTTGGCCGTCTGGATCTCCAGGTCGATCTTGCCCGCCTCGATCTTGGAAAGGTCCAGGATGTCGTTCACCAGCTCCAGCAGGTGCTTGGCCGCCTGGTTGGCCCGCTCGATCCCCCGCGCCTGCTGCTCGTTCAGCGGCCCGTAGATGTCGTCCAGCAGCAGCGCGCTGTACCCCAGGATGGCGTTGATGGGGGTGCGCAGCTCGTGGCTCATGGAGGCGTAGAAGCGGCTGCGCGAGGCCATGGCGCTCTCCAGCTCGCGCTGGCGCGCCTGCAGCTGCACGTTCACCGACTGCAGCTCGTGGCTGGTGTGCGCCAGGCTCTCGGCCTGCTCGCGCAGCTCCTCCTCGGCCCGCTTGCGCTCCGACACGTCGCGGCCGATGACGGTGTACAGCCGCTCGGTGTCCAGCTGCAGGCAGCTTACCGAGGCCTCCAGCGGAAAGGTCTCGCCGCTGGCGCGCAGCCCCATGAGGGCGTGCTCGCGCGGCGGCACGTCGGGCTCGCCGGTGCCCTTGCCCTCCAGCACCGAGACCGCCCGCTCCGCCGCGTGCGTGCACATCTCCTCAAGCGCCACCCCGCGGAACTCGGGGGCGAACAGCTCGTCCACCCGGCTGCCCATCGCCCGCTCGGAGGGCACGCCGAAGGTGCGCTCCGCCGCCGCGTTGAAGAGCGAGATCCGGCGGTCGTCGCCAAAGGTGATTATGGCCTCCAGCGCCGAGCCCACGATCTCGGCCATGCGCGCCTCGCTCTCGGAAAGCTGGGCGCGATGCTGCAGCTCCAGCGCGCGCACCTCGCTCTCGCGCAGCCGGGCTTCCTGCTCCTTGAGCTGCTCCGTCTTGAGGTACAGGTCCACGAAGACGGCCACCTTGCTGCGCAGCACGTCGGGGTTGAAGGGCTTGAACATGTAGTCCACGGCCCCCACCTCGTACCCCGCGTACACGAACTGCTCGTCC
>DASUVG010000055.1:0-17339 GCA_036379135.1 Longimicrobium sp. | reverse complement strand
CCACTCCACCATCAAGCTCAACCGCTGCACCAGCGCCGACGAGCTCGCGATGGACCCGCAGGTCGCCGAAGCCGTGCTGGAGTTTGCCGACGACCTGCGCACCGCCCGCGCCGCCTCCGGCGCCTGGGCCGAGACCAGGGGGCTGGTGCATCACCGGGATCCCGTGGACGGCGAGGATGACGCCTGAGAGCGAGCAGGGAAGCGAGGAATTACACAGCCGCGGCCAGAGTGGCCGCGGCTGTCGTGTTTACATACCCGCGCGCGTGTGCCTAACCGTCTCCCGCCGCGGCGCGCAAGGCGGTGCGCCGGCCAGTCTAGCCGTAGCGCGAAGGCGAGAACGGCAGCTGTGGCGGGGTCCTCCCCGGCTACTCTCAGCGATGCTTCCCACCCAAATTGCGACCGGAAGTTTCGGCAGTGTATCAACCGGAGCGTCTTTCGGAAGGCCATGGTCCGGAAGGGTTGGTCTAGTTGCGTTACCGTTAAGCTTGTAGGTCCCGTTGCAGGCGCCACACGCGTACAGCCGGCATGCTCATGCCGTAATACAGCGACAAGGCCCTCTGGATGACCGGCTCGGCGAGTTCCGCCCCTATCTCTTCGCCAACTGCACTGACTGCAGGGTCGATCCTAATTTTAGGTCGCCTCTCCCCCCACTTGCGAGCAAGTCTCGTCCCCGCTGCAACGGTACACGTAGCGAAGCTGGCCAATAATCCGAGTGTGACGCCGGCCAGAGTCGCCGCCGCTAACGTCTTGTTGGACCGCACCAGACTAACTGACGCACGCAGCACCTTGCCCCGCATGCTCCGTTCTGCCGTCCGAATCTCCTCATTCAGCGTCGCGATGTAGTCCCCCACCGCACGATCAGCGTCCATTCGACCGTGCTCATTGTCCACGGCGGCCTGATAGATTCTCTGTAGCGATTCACGGTGGGCTAGCACGATCTCGAGATATTTGTCGGGCGCCATGCCCTCTGGGATGGTCAGGCCAAGCCCATCTGCCAACCTCTCGCGCGTGATTTGAATTGCGTGCCGCTGGCTCGCATCTCCAAACGAGGGCAACATCTCATGGAGTAATGCCAATTCCTCTGCGCGGATGTCTAGGTCCGCGTTGATGAGCATCGCACTGCGGACCTGATCCACCGCTACGCTCAACCGCGAGATTCTAACGGCTGTGGGAAGATCCTTACGTTCGATAGCACTGGAGAGTTCATCCACTAGTTCGGGATCTGGGCCAACATACGGCCTGAGGCTCAGATAGATGTCACGGATGAGCTCGCCCTGCGCCGCGGCGTTCTTACGCCGGCTTACGCGGTTCAACAGAGCGTTGATCTGTTTCGTGATCTCCGTTGTTGAGGCTGGGTCAGCACCTTCAGCGTACCGCAGCTTATGCCAGCGGTATGCGTCCCACTCCTGCAGCGAAACATGCGGGTGCTTTAAGACTAGAGACACAAACCGTGGGTCGTACAGGTCGTAATCCGCTCGCAGCACCGGCACTAAAACCCCTGCTTCCAAGAAGGGAGTAATCGCGTCTGGCTTTCCAGCACAACTAGGACAGATGAAAGTAAATAGTTTGGGCGTAAACGGGAGCGCAGCCAGCACCCGCTCGACGCTGAAGCCCGGCTGAAGAGCTTTGGTCTCGTTGATACCTTTCACCACCGCAGAGTATTGGAAGATCGCGGACTCAGGGATTGGAGCCCCCTCGTAAGTAGCCTTGAGACCACTTACTCTTTCCAATTCAGTGCGGGTGTGGCGCTCAATTTGTGCGACGTTCATCCCTACCTTCAGGTAAAGGCGTCGATCAGACTGGATATGCGTTTAAAGAAGATACCCAAGAAAAGCTTCGATTCCAACACCTGGCGAACTGGTGCCGTGCGGAACCCTCGGTGGACTTCTACCACCGAGGCGCGCTAGCTGGTGCGCCGGCTGAGCCTGGCCATGCGCGCACCCCGCACATCCGCAGGCTCCGCTCCCACCCTCCGCGCGCGGAAGGAGGCTCGCGCATGATGCTGACGAGCCATGCCGGCGTCCCCACCTCGCCCATGCGGCTGCTGGAGATGCTAACGGACCGCTTCGGCGTCTTCGAGGCGCTGGCCCACTCCTCCATCAAGCTCAACCGCTGCACCAGCGCCGACGAGCTCTCGATGGACCCGCAGGTCGCCGAAGCCGTGCTGGAGTTCGGCGACGACCTGCGCACCGCCCGCGCCGCCTCCGGCGCCTGGGCCGAGACCAAGGGCCTGGTCCAGCACTCGGAATCCGCGGACAGCGAGGATGCCGCCTGAGCGCTACCAGGGAGCCGAGGAATCAAACAGCCGCGGGCCAGAGTTGGCTGCGGCTGTCATGTTAGAGACCTTGGCCGTGGGTCAGGTCAATCCGAGCACCAGCTTCAGGCCCGTATCAACAGCATTCATCAGCCGCGGTGGCAGGCGTCCAATCTGCTCCTCGAGGAAAGCGCGATCCAGCGTTACCATCTGCGAAACGTTCGCGACCGAATCCTTCGGCAATCCCGAGGACCTGGCCGAAACCAGCACATTCCCGGGTGATTCCATCAGGCGCAGATTCGTCGTGAGCACCACGCACAGCACCGTCGCGATCCGGCTGCGGTTAAACGCATTCGCCTGAACAATCACGACTGGCCGGCGGTATCCGGGCTCGGACCCGCGCGGCTCGGCAAGGTCCGCCCACCATATGTCACCCCTGCGGAGTTCCATCGCGGAAACGATCCTACCACTCGTCTCTGCCCAGCGACTGCCGCTGCGCACGGTGGAAAGCCGCGTCCAGATTGCTGGGCTCGGTCGCGTAGAGGCGATCCAGCCGTGCCGTGATCTCGCTTTCATCATGCTTCGCGAGGAACTCGGCCAGCGCAGTCGCGTACAGTTCGCTGCGACTCACGCCAAGGCGGCCCGCAAGGGAGTCAGCAGCGGAGAACAGCTCGTCGGGGAGAGAGATTGCGGTCTTCATGACGGTAAGTATAACCAAAGTTATACTCGCACGTCAACGCGTTGGAGATCGCCATGCGCGCACCCCGCACATCCGCAGGCTCCGCTCCCACCCTCCGCGCGCGGAAGGAGGCTCGCGCATGATGCTCACCAGCCATGCCGGCGTCCCCGCCTCGCCCATGCGGCTGCTGGAGATGCTGACGGACTGCTTCGGCGTCTTCGAGGCGCTGGCCCACGCCACCATCAAGCTCAACCGCTGCACCAGCGCCGACGAGCTCTCGATGGACCCGCAGGTCGCCGAAGCTGTGCTGGAGTTTGCCGACGACCTGCGCACCGCCCGCGCCGCCTCCGGCGCCTGGGCCGAGAGCAACGGTCTGGTGCACCACGCGGAACGGGCGGACCGCGTAACCTCGGCCAAGGACACTTCTCCTGGTCGAGCTTGTCAGCACGAACCTACTGCGGCGGGTCGAAGGGGATGGCGGCATTGAACGCATCCAATGCCGCCGTCTGCGTCGGCACGCTAACCTTCTCGAAGGGCCCTACCCACCTGATGTCAAACTGGTTGGAGACACTCCTGTCATTGGCCCAAACCGAATCGGCGTTCGAGGTGAGGAATTTTCTGTACCGGTCCCGCCTTTGGTCGTCGGCGGGCAGATGCGCGTACAGTTGTGCCAGGTAGCGTACGAAAATCCCTTTGAAGCACTCCTGATCGTCGTTACACGTCCCGCCGGGCTCGCAGGGTTCCTGGAGGATGCCGCTCGGGTAACGCAGGGTGGCAATGGCCGCGTCCGCGATGGCTCCCGCCACGTCGAGAAGAGCTTCGTCTCCGGTGATTCGCGACAACTCCACCAGGCCGCTCAGGATGACACCCTGATTGTACGTCCAGGTCGTCCCGCCGTCGTTCTCGCAGGATTCATCCAGCCCGTTATTCACAAGGCTGCTGGTATTTATCATCCCGGAGGCGTTGAACCACTCCCATTCCTTCTCCGCCCATTCGAGGTAGCGGCTATCTCCGCCGCCCGACCGCTGGTGGAGGCGGGCGGCCACTACCAGGAACAACTCATTCTGGATTGCGGCCTTGTACTCCGCGGGCTTTTTCCACCAGATGCCTCCCCCGCACGTCTCGGTGTCCCATCCGGACGACAGGTCATCAAAAATCGACTGGGCCATCCGGAGGTATTTTTCGTCGCCGGTAAAATCGTAGGCTTTGATCCACGCCACCGCCCACCAGCCTTCATCATCGTAGTAGGCGTTGATGAAGCCCCTGGCTTGCTTCTGTGCGTTGACGAACGTCGTCTCGATGGTGTCATCGTAGGCCGCGGAATTGGTGAGGGTCATGTAGTCGATGACGGATTCGAGCGCGGTAGCTGACGGCCACCAGCGCTCCACACCGTCCGCATACAACCCCAGGGCCGGATCGTAGTAGCCCTGTAGCACCTCAGCCGCGGCGGCGGCCTTCGCGCGGTAAGTCCCGAAGTTGTTAATCATGGCTCCTCCCAAACACCTCTGAGGCGTGAATCCGGGTGCGGATAGAGAGACAGGCCGAGCGGAACCAGGAACTCCTCCATCAGGACCTCGCCCGGATGGATGGGCGCCATCCTGGCGTTCGTTGGCATTGCTGGTTCTCCCCGCGATTCAGTGTAATCGACAATCTTCACCTCGTACGCGTCTCCATCGTCCCACCGGGCGATCGTTCCGCCGCCAGAGGAACGATGCTCATCCTCGCGGCACGTCATTCAACGGAGACGAAGACCGGCTCCGACACGACCCAGGTGCCGTTTCGGCGCTGGAGCGCGGCAACGACGGCGGTGCCGGCGGGCGGGAGGTCGGGCTCGTTGGCGAGAGCCTCGTCGTACGCCGCGCGACAGGGCTGGACCGCGTGCACCAGCGCCCAGGTGCTGTCGGCGTTGTACGCCACGCGCGAGAGCGTGACCGGCCACGGCGGATCACCCGTGCTGTCCGCTTGCGGCGGCTGCGCAACCAGGCGCACGGGCATGCCCAGGGAGAAGCTGTCCGCGCTGAGGGCGCGCGGCGGCACGCCATCCATCGCCCGCAGGGCCGGGACGAGCGGCGCCAGCTCCGGCGGCAGCTCGGCGACCAGCGCGGAATCGCGGACGCGGCCACCTTCGCGGCGAAACCGCGTCTGCGCGACGACCGGGAGATAGCCGGCCGGCGGAGCGTCCACGCACTCCAGTCCCACCCCATCCACGTGCGCCTCCCGCTGCGGGTTGATGAAGTGCGCGCGGAGCACGGCGGCGTATACGTCGTAGTCGCTCGTGGGCGGCGCCGGCGGCCGGGCATCGGGCTGACCGCCACAGCCGAATGCAAGCCCCGCGGCCACGGCGGTGAGTACGCGGGCCGCAACCGGCCGTCTGGTCCGTCGCTCTACCATGGGATTTCAGCTCGTGGTATACGCTCTCTCCGCAGCGAGTGGAGCCGCTGGAAGGGAAGCTGTCGGAGTGCCGTCATCCTACGCGCGCGTCAACGCGGGGGCGGGTGATCCGCCGGATCCTCGGTCTCAGGACCCGCCGCGGCACGGCGCATGAGCGCGTCGAAGAGCTCGGGATCCGCACGCACGCGGTCGTCATCGATCCACTCTGCCCGGACGGCCGCCCCGGCTTCGGCGAGCAGCCGCACCACCGCGCGATACGCCGCCTGGTCCTTGCGCCCCTCTACGAGCCAGGCGTGCAGCGCCCACACCAGCGGCGTCGTCCCATACGATTCGTCGGTGACGTCCACCGGTGCCGCATGGCGCAGCAGCAGCGCGACGGCCGCCACGCGGCCCTCGTACGATGCCAGGTGCAGCGCCGTGCGGCGCTCGCCGTGACCGCCGACCGTCCAGGCCGGGTCGAACCCGCGGCCGAGAAAGAACTCCACGACATCGGTGTGGCCGTACCAGACGGCCATCATCAGCGCGTCCCCGACTTCCTGGCGCCACGCGGGGTCGGCCAGGCTGCGGCCGTCGAAGTGATGCGCGACCAGGTCCAGGCGTCCGATCCCCGCCGCCTCCTCCAGGCCGAGTGGGGCTCCCCGGCGCGCCAGGTACCCGGCCGCCTCGGGGCAGCCGTTCGTGAGGCAGGACCGGACGCTCCCCGGGCCGATGCGCGCGCCACGCTCGAGCAGCAGATCGGCAAGGTCCAGCTGCACCCCCGCCGCGCGCGGATGCGCGCTCGTCAGCACCAGTCCCAGCGCCGTCGCCCCGCCGCCGTACACGTCGGCCCCCGCGTCCACCTCCGCGCCCTCGTCAAGCAGGAGCCGCGCGATCTCGACGATGTTCGGCGGCGTCTGCTGGCGATAGTTCTCCACCCCGTTCGCCGCGACGTAGTGCAGCAGGGTCGCGCGGTGCTCCCTGCTGGAGCGGGCGTGCACGAGATCGGGGTCCCGGCGCAGGAGCCGTTCGAGCGTCGCACGGTCGCCGGTGACGATCGCGTCGGCGGCCGCTTCGAAGGTGGAGACCGGCGACCGCGCGCCTAGCGCTTCGAGGTGGTGCACCAGCCGGGGCCAGCTCGCAAAGCCATGCGCGCGGGCGATCACGTACTGCGCCTGGGCCAGCGCGCACGCCGCGGGGACAAGGCGCTCGCGCGCGAAGCCGGCTACCTGTTGGCCGTAACGGCCGACTTCGCGCGCGTACTGCGCCCGATCGCTTTCGGGGCGGAGCTCGATGAGGTCACGAACCCATCGCGCGGCCCAGGCATCGATGGCCGCAGGGTCGGCGGAGCTGCAGGCCCTGACGAGCTCCTTTGCCCGCTTGCGGTAGTGATCGAGATCGGGGCGGGGCGGAAGCGGAAGGACGTCCTGCGGGTTGGGATACATACGAATCTCCTTTCATGGGCGCCTGGAGTCCGCACTCGTCAGGCTGAAAGAAGGTTCGTGATGTGGCGCGCTGCTGTGGGTGGGCACGGCCCTTTCCGCGGACTGGATGCGCCCCTTCGCGCAAAGGGAATATACCCCGCGCCGACCGGTGCGCAAAGGACGCTTCGGCACGTCCGGACGGGCGAGTGCGCGACGACTTCCATCCACCCGGTGTCGCCCTGGAATGCACGGCGGCCTCACCGGAACCCGCGGTGAGGCCGCCGTCGTTTACGTCGCGCGGGCCGTCTCTGCCTCAGCCGGCGGCGTCGTAGGCGCGGCGCAGGATGGAGAGGACCTCGGCGTCGACGTCGGCAGGCGAGGTGAGGGCGACGGCGTACTGGCACATGCCGCCGGGCTTCTGCGCCACGATGCGTTCGCTCCCCACGTCGTCCTTGAGGTTGATGCCCAGCTCGGCGCGGTCGACGGATTTGGGGCCCAGCATGGCGAACTGCTTTTTACGGCGGAGGGCGACGTAGCCTTTCTTCGGCGCGACCTCGAAGTCCCCCCACGGCTGGATGGCCGCCATCACGGCGTCGTGGATGGAACGCAGGTGCGCCTTCTTGCCCGTGTAGATGTCGGCCAGCGGGTCGGCGGCGGCGTCATCGGCCGCGGGGGTGGCGCCCTTGCTCCCCGCCGCGTGGTGGGCGAGCGTGTTGGCGTCGCCGTAGCCCAGCCCGTACGTCTCCATCAGCCAGGTGCGCACCTCGCCGTGCTTTGCCTTGCCGGACGCCGCGATCGCGAGCCGCAGCGCAGCGAGATCCTGGCCCGTCTTCGCTTCGATGTTTCGCAGCTGCGAGGCGAGCGCCTGTTCGGGACTGCTCATCTGCACCTCTTCAATCAAGTCGTTCCGGAGGGGACAAAGAAGTATTCGGGAACACGACGACGTATACGTTTCTGCGGGTTTCGCCTTCCGCCCTGGGAACTACGATGTCTTCTTTGTGCAACAGCATCCTCAATTTAGCGCCAAGCACCCGGTTTGATCCCGAGTTCTGAGGATGGCATGCCGCCAGGATGCGCGAAAGGCCCAGCCCATGTTGCGCGTGCAGAATCAGCCTTTTGCCGATCGCCGTAGCATACCCCTTACGCCAGTGCTCCTTGGCGAGAACGAAACCGAGCTCGATGTCCTTCTCCAGTAGATAACCGCACGGCCGGTAGCCCGCGAAGCCGATAGGCTCGGCCGTTCTTCGCAGGCAAACAACCTCCATGCAGGGTTCCGTCGGCGGGCCGAAGTTCTTCTGGATGAACGCGTGGGCCTCTTCCTTTGAGAGAGCCCGCTCGTCAAGGGCCAGGCTCATCACTTCCGGATCCATCAGCAGGCCCGCGATGCAGGCCTCGTCACATGCCTGATACGGTCTCAGAAAAACGTCGCCCGCGTAAATGATCATCGTCATCCTCCCACTCACCGGATCACCATGACTTCCTGGTAATGTCCAGGCTATACCTGCTACGGCACGCGAGCAAGGGAATCGCATGCGCACATTACGGCGTCCGGCAACCCGCAGCAGCCGTACGCCATCGTCAAGCTCCATCCCGGTCCACAACAAATGATTGCTTGTGCCGATGCTCGATCCCCGCGTATCCTGCTCGATGTCCGCCGTGCCCCCGCGGTCCCCCGAAATCGTCCGGTAGTATCTCCCCGGCGCGGCTCCTCTTTCCGCGATCGATCCGCAGCGCCCCGCCGCCGGTTCCGCGTTCTCGCAGGTCTCCGCTTTCATCCGCAGACGTTCGTCCCGCCGGCCGAGCCCACCCGGGCCCTGCCTGTTTCATGTTCGCCGTTCATTCAGGAGCGCCACCCATGGATCCCCTCCACATCGACTCCCGCCCCGACCCCACCGGACGGTTTACCCGCGTCACCTTTGACCCCGCGCTGGCCACGTTCACCGGGATCCGGTTGATGCGCCGCACGAGCACGGGGGAAACGGAGGTGTACCCCGTGCCGATCGCGGCGGGGCAGCACCCCGCCTTCAGCATCCTGTTCCGGCGCTACGACATGGTCGCCAACGCCGGCGCCGGGACCGCGGACTACTTTGCGGTGGGCCCCAGGACGCCGCTGGTGGAGGCGACGCCGGACGGCGGCTGGACGGTGAAGTACGGCGCCATCCCGGCAACCATGAGCGAAGGGATGGCCCAGCACGCGGCACTGCGCGCCACGCTCACCCTGCGCCCCTCGGAAGACGCGGGGTGGGTGGAGCTGGACCTGCACTTTCCCTGGCCCGCCGAGATTCCCTCCACGAGCCCCCAGTACGCGTGGGAGCCCATCGTCTCCTTTCCCCGGCTGCACCTGGAAGACGCGGCCCTGGGCCCGTACCGCCTGCTGAACCCCGGCGGGCTGCTGCACAACGCGGCCCAGGTAAAGCCCGGAACAAGCGTGGTGAACGAGATGCCGGTGCAGTTCACCAGCCTGTACTACGAGGGGCGCAACGGGGGCAGCGGCGTGAACAACGTCACGGGGCTGATGGTGATGGGCACGGACGAGCTGGGCCACGACAAGACGCTGCGCTTCGAGCGGGTCGCGGGGAAGGCGGCCCGGCTGCAGACGGAGATTCGCGCGCCCATGCACCTGAACGCGGAGCGCGCCTTTGTGCACCCGCCCGCGTTCGCCCTTTCCGGCGGCGACGCCAACGGGTGGGGCGGCGCGCGGATGAAGTGGCGGATGCGGGCGTTCCGCATCGACGGCGCGGTGCCAGAGCAGCCCGTGGACTGGCACGACGTGGCGGCGCTGTACCGCGACTGGGCGCGCACCCGGACTTCCACCCTGTTCCGCAAGCACCCCACCGGCCGCACCACGCAGGGGCCCATGGACGGCATGAGCCCGTTCAGCGTGATCTGCCACTACTCGCTGCAGGGCGACGCCGATCCGGGGCAGGACGCGCAGGTTGCCGCGTGGCTGGAGATGCACCCCATCCACCTGCCGGGCACGGCCGACGGGCCCGACATCCAGGACAACCCCAACCCGCCGCTGATCACCGTGCTGGAGCAGGTGCGCGACAGCCTTAAGCTGCCGGGCGCACTGCTGGAGGCACAGATCTGGGGGGCGGAGAACGACGGGTACTACCGGTACCTGGCCGGGTGGCCGCCGCGCACCAACATCATCCGGGGCGACAACGGCCGTTTTCGCCGGACGATGGATGCCCTGGTGGCCCGCAAGATCATCCCGCTGCTCTCCACGGACCCGCTGCTCCCCAACTTCAACCGCAGGCGCTTTCGCGGACACCTGCGGCGCGTGGGGACGTCCGACACCTGGGAGACCACCATCCCCGCGCCCTTTCACCCCGCCGTCACGGCGAAGCTCAAGCCCAGGGTGACGACGGTGAGCGGGGGCAGGAACCGCGTGTGGGAGCTGGACACCGGCCACGAGGAGTACCGGGAGATGGCCGCGCGGCGCAAGCGGGGCCCCGCCGGCGCCTTCATCCATCGCCTGGACGCCCTGAGCGCCTTTCACGGGCTGGAGCAGTACGCCCTGTGCCCCACCCCGGGGGTGCGCTCCATCTACATCAACAAATGGCTGCGCCGCGGCACCCTGGACCCGGGCGGGGCGCTGGACCACGGCTTCAGGCTCATCGAGTTCATGAAGCACAGCTGGTTCTTCTGCTTCGACCGGAACCACGACCACCTGGCGGCCACCGGGCCCTACGCGGACGTCATGGGCTGCGGCCCGTGGTACGTGCGGCGGATGGAGGAGATGCTGAAGGCGGCGCACGCGGCGGGCGTACAGGCGTATCCGTCGTTCTCGTTGAACAACGAGTTCCAGTTCCCCGAGGCGCTGGTGCCGGTGTTCGACGAGTTCTACGACCACCGCAGCTCATCCGCCTCGGTCTTCAACGGCGACAGCCGGTCGGTGCAGCTGCGGGGCCGCACCGCCGCCCGCAACACGCTGGGCATCCCGGTGCTGCACTTTGTCTACTCGCAGCTCCTGGGGCAGCGGGGGAACGTGGTGCAGGACGACAACATCAACCACCCGGGCTACCTGGAGGTGCGAAAGGCCGGCACCAACGGCCGTCCGGCGGAGATGCTGGCTCCCGGCCTGGACGAGGCCATTCCCGACGCGGTGGGCTGGGTACGGCTGGCCGAGGCCTACTTCACCCGCGCGTTCGACCGCGCGGCCACGCAGTACGGCCTGGCGCCCGTGGGATACCCCACGGCGGAGGGCACCTACACCTACCACCGCGCCGTGCAGGACACGGCCAACCTGCGCTCGCGCATCTTCCGCTTCGGCGCGGCGGGGGTGCTGGGCGAGCGCATCGGGCTTCCCGCCGCATGGTACGTGGGCGCCCGGGACTACAACGACGACGCGCTCGCGATGGGCATCCGCGCGGCGCAGATGCAGATGGCCTTTCCCGCCTTCTTCAGGAAGGGGTACATGCTGGGGCAGACGCAGATCGTGGCGGGCAACCGCGCGATACAGGCCTGGCGGCTGAAGCGGCGGGTGTTCGACGACGTGGCGCCGCTTCGCGCCGACTGCGAGGGTAAGACGGGCATCAGCGACGTCATCTCGCTGCGCACCGACGTCACGGCCGCCAACCAGACGGCGCTGCAGGAGCTGGAGAAGCCGGAGCTCACGCGGCTGGAGACGGACCAGGTGCAGCACATGGTGTGGCAGCTGCGCCGCGCGGACGGCGCGGCGGAGACGCTGTACGTGTTCGCCAACGTGGGAAACACGCCGGCGGCGAACTTCCAGTTCCGCTTTACGCGCGGGGTGGAGGCGAACGCGGTGCTCAAGGGGAGCACGCGGCGCTTTGACGGCGGCAACCCGACCGGCCAGGTGGTGGCGCAGGGCTACCCGGTGGTCCGCGGCGCCACGCTGACGGCGGCCCTCCCGCCGCGCACCTTCGTCACCGTGCACATCACCCCCGGCTGACGGCGGTGCCCCGGTCCTGACAAAAGCATGGTCGTATACCAGATCCGGGAAAAGAATGTGACTTCCTGAGGGAGCGCATACGCAGATCCTGCCGGCTGCACTGACTCCGGCGCGTGACCGAAGGACCTCCTCTCGGCTGCGCAGGGGCCGGATCAGGACGCGGAACCAGCCCCTTCGTTCTGCTGGCGAGGTCCTTCGGTCGGCGCGCCGGGTTTCCGGTCAAGGCAAGGTTCAGCGCGGCGCCTCCCTCAGGAAGTCATGCACTGTATTGCCGGATCTGGTCTTACACGAAGAACGCGGAGGCGCGGAGAAGCGTAGCGCAGCTCCGGCCCCCGCGATCTCCTGCGCGACAGGGCGGATACGCCGCCGTCTTGCCGGTGCCCGTCCGCGTCATGATGCCGAAGCCGCGGCCACTGCGGTCGTTTCGCGGCGGCGAAGCTCCGGATCATCATCTCAACGCAACGCGTTAGAAGATTCAAAGCGGATACATCAGAGCTGGCAGGCTCCAGCTCAAACAGAACCCGGCACCTCCCCTTTTGCACGATCATTTTCAGATGTAAAATCATTTAAACACGCTCGCTGAGCCGTACCCCCTGAGCGGAGGATGCCGATCATGAAGTGCAAGGCCGTACGCGCCGCCATCCTGGGATTGCTGATGACCCTGGCGGGCGCGGTGCCGCTCGGCGCGCAGGTCGACGGCTTGCCCGGGGTGGACTGGACGCGCGTCACGGAGCGCGACCTGAACGTCGCGTCCGTGTTCCTGACGGCGCGCGACCGGGGCCCGCGCGCGGCGCTGGACAGCCTGGAGCGGCTGGCCGCGCAGGACACCTGGATCCGCGCGAAGGGGCACCCGCTGGCGCACGCCATCGGCCGGTACGCCATGGAGCGGCGAAAGGACCTGGCCGTGCTGGCGGAGTGCACGCCGCGGTTCCAGTCGGGGTGCTTTCACGGCGTGCTGGAAGGATACTTTCTCCAGGGCGGAACCATCGACCGCGCGTCCGTGGGGAGCGTCTGTGCGGGGCAGGCGGTCGTCCGCGGCTTCGAGCGGATGGAGTGCTGGCACGGCCTGGGACACGGCCTGATGGTGCACCACGCGGGCGACTTCAGGCAGGCGCTCGGCATCTGCGATGCGCTGCAGGCGGCCCAGCCGCGACGGGAGTGCCAGGACGGCATCTTCATGGAGCGCGCCATCCGCGCCATCGGGGCAACGTCCATCAACGTGGGCGACGGGCCGGGGATCGGCCACGCGCACGGCGCGGAGGGCCACGCGGACCACGCCGCCGCGCGCGGCCTTTCCGCGGACACCAAGCAGGACGGCGCGGGGCGCGTCATGGCCAAGGTGGCCGCCCGCCGGGAGCGCGAGCAGCTGTGCAGCGGACTGGACGCAGGCCACCAGCGCTCGTGCTGGGCGTACCAGGCGATGGTGCTGATGTCGATGAGCTGGCCCGACTACCCCCGTGCGCTCCGCGGCTGCGACACGGCCCCGGCCCAGGCCGTGCGCGACTGCTACCAGGGGTTCGGCAAGCAGATGCTGGGCGTGAGCAGCGGCGACGTGCCGCGGATGCTGGAGGCGTGCCGGCAGGGCGACCCCGCCCACGCCACGGACTGCCTGCTGGGCGGCGTGGAGTACTTCACGGACCTGGACTGGAGGATCGAGCCGGGGATCGACTTCTGCCGGCAGGTGCCGGGCGAGTCCAAGGCGCGCTGCTATGAGATGATCGGCGCGCGGCTCACGCTGGCCCACACGGATCCGGAGCCGGTGCGCGCCGCCTGCCGGCAGGTGGAGCCCGCCTGGGTCCGCGCCTGCCTGGCCGGCGCCGGGATGCAGGAACGCTGAGCGCCGGCACGCATGGGTGAAAATACGACGAACAGCCCCGCCGGGATGACTCGGCGGGGCCTTGAGTATTCGTAATACCTGAATCCGCGAAAAAGCTGATTTCCTGAGGGAGCGCCGCACGAAAACCTCCCTTGGCGCTTCAGTCGGCGCGCGACCGCTTGAGTAACTTCAAGTTCCGGAGGCGCGCTCCCTCAGGAAGTCAATCCTCGGTATTTCTGAAAGACGCTAACGCCTTCTGCGACGCGGGAGCTGATCGAGCCAGATGCCCCACCCGTCCTCATGGTGCCGATAGACGCCGAAGTCGAATCGCGTGCCCGACTCGAACCGCACCGCACCGCACCGCCGTACTGGTACGGGACCACGAACCGGTCCAGGAAGTGATCGCCGGATCGAGCCGGATCGACCTCGAGCACATATCGCGCTTCCGGGGGCGCGTACACACGATCGTCGCCGCGGCTCGCGTACATCGAGAATTCCACGCGCGGCGGGAGCGGACGGTCCGCGCTCGCGGCGGCGATCGTGGCGGCGAACACCTGTTCCGCCTGCGACAGCCACCGGCGGCGGGCCATCGCGCCGCCCGCCATCCCCATCCCGATCAACACGCATCCGAGCAGAAGCATCTGCCACAGGCGCACGTGCTCCTGGCCCACGAGCCCGATCCGGCGTCCTCGCGTCTGGCGCGCCGGGCGGATCCGGACGCGCGCGGCGAGCGCCATCCCGTAGAGCAGCGCCAGCACCGCGACGAACCAGATCGTCACGTTCTGAACGAAGATCAGCTGGACCGCCAGCCCCTGCGTCATCCACGCCGCGGGGAGCACCGCCAGGTCCAGGAACCGCCTCACGAACAGCGGCGGGACGGGCGGCGGCGGCGTGCCGGTGACCGAGCAGAAGCACCAGCCGGTGATGGTGCCGTACGTCAGCACCATCGCCGTCTGCACCGCGAACGCCGTGGCGGCGGCCGCCCGGTAAAGGTGTCGCGCGGTCATGGGGGGCCGGGGTGCGCGGGAGGAGGTGGCGCTTGCGGTGGATGAACGCGCCGGCACGGGCCGATTTGACGCGCGCGGATGATCCCGCCCAGAATACAGGCGCCGCCCATCATCCCCAGAGCACGCCAGACCGAGCCGATGACCGCCCTGCCCCGCTCCGCCGTCTTCGTCAACGCCGCCGAGGTCGCGGTGTGCACCGGCCCCGCCCGCGCGTCGGAGGATGCCGATCCCGCGGGAACCCTGCACGGCGTGGCCGTCGCGGTGGTGAACGGCGTGGTGGAGGCGCTGGGGCCGCAGGACGACGTGCTGGCCGAGCATCCGCACCTGGAGCGGGTGAACTGCGCCGGCATGGTGCTCACGCCGGGGTTCGTGGACAGCCACACGCACGCCGTCTTCGGCCGCTACCGGGTGGAGGAGTACGCGCTGCGCTGCACCGGCGTGCCGTACATGGAGATCGCGCGGCGCGGCGGCGGCATCAACGCCAGCGTGCGCGACCTGCGCGCGCGCGGCGAGGACGAGCTGGTGGAGATGGCGCTGCCCCGGCTGGAGGAGATGCTGCGCGGCGGGACGACGACGGCGGAGGTCAAGAGCGGCTACGGCCTGTCGACGGAATCCGAGCTCAAGACGCTGCGCGCCATCCGCCGCCTGAACGACCTGCAGCCGATCGAGCTGATCCCCACCTTTCTGGGCGGCCACGAGGTGCCGCCGGAGTACCGCGAGAACCGCGCGGCGTACGTGGACCTGCTGGTGGAGGAGATGATTCCCGCCGTGGCGGAGGCCGGGCTGGCGCGCTTCTGCGACGTGTTCATGGAGCCCGGCGTGTTCGGCCGCGACGAGACGGAGCGCATTCTGCGCGCGGGGCTGGCGCACGGGCTGCGCCCCAAGCTGCACGCGGACGAGCTGGAGGGGAGCGGCGGCGCGGAGCTGGCGGCGGAGCTGGGCGCCGCGTCCGCGGACCACCTGGGCGACATCAGCGAGGCCGGCATCGCCGCGCTGGCCGCGTCGTCCACCGTGGCCACGCTGCTGCCGGCGACGCTCTTCTTCCTGGGCCGGCCGCGGTGGGCGCCCGGGCGCGCGCTGCTGGACGCCGGCGCCACCGTCGCGCTGGCGACGGACTTCAACCCCGGCAGCTCGCCCACGCCGTCGATGCACTTCATCCTGACGGCCGCCTGCAGCCGCATGGGGATGAGCCCCGCCGAGTCGCTGCGCGCCGCCACCGCCGGCGGCGCCGCCGCGCTGGAGCTTGCCGACGGCCGCGGCACCCTGGCCCCCGGCGCCCCCGCCGACCTGGTGCTCTGGCGCGCCCAATCCGCCGCCGAGATCCCCTACCGCCTCGCCGCCCCCATCATCGAGGGTGTGTGGAAGGCGGGGGAGCGGGTGGTGTGAGCTGGTTCCGCCGCCAGCCGCCGGACCCGGCGCGCCACTGGCCCTACACGCCGGACGAGCGCGACCGGGTCGTTCCGCTGGCCGACGTGCCGCAGTCCGACGTCGGGGCGCCGCTGCCGGTGGTCCTGGCGAGCGACTACCGGCTTCTGCTCATCTACCTGCTGCAGGACACGCCCGCGGACTGGGATGGCACCTGGGTGCGCGTCGTGAGCCCGGACAGCGAGGACATGCCCGTCGCCGTCGTGGAATTCCAGCGGCCGTACGCCCACCTCTTCGGGCCGCCGAACGACGAAGCCATTGCGGGGCATCCGCTCAGCGGGCGCGGGCTGGCTCCGTGCGACGCGTACACCGTCGAAGACTCCTCGTGGATTCGCGCGCTGGAGCGGATGAACTCCGTCCACCCGAATCACCGTCCCGGGATGTTCTGGAAGCTGACGCACTACGTATTCACCTTCCACGACTCCACCTTCGAATGCGTGGCGGGCGGATTCACCGTCTCCCTCCATCGCGGCTCCCTGCGCGATATCGTGGCGTCTGTGGTCTCCAGGGTGACGTAGATTTCGCCACGGCTCGATAGACCCCGCCGCCCGCCGCCTTCCGCCCGCTACTGATCTGCCACTGATCCGCCACCCAGACGGGTGTGCGGGCGATCCTGCGTCATCCGCGCGAAGAAGCGGCGACGAGCGTATCCGGAAAGGTGGGGGTGAACTCCACGGCGGTCGTGTCCGCCTGCCAGCGATTCAGGACGTCGGTCCACAGGCGAATCAGCCGGCGGTCGTCCTTCAGCGCTACCGCCCCGGTCGTCTGCATCCGCAGCATCAGCACGCGATCCGCGCCGGACAGGTCCGCATCCACGGGGAGCGCACCGATGGAATCAGGGATCGTGCGCTCGAAGTTGTAGCCGGTATCCGTGCACGCCTCCAGAAAATCGGAGACGACGACCAGGGCCACGTGTTCGCCCCGCTTCGCACCCAGCTTCGTCATCTCCTCGGCGCGGTAGAGCGCCGTGAGAATGCAGCTGGACGGATCGTTGGGCTGCTCGTTGGACGCCGCCCAGCGGTTCTGGACGAGCTTGGCCACACTGTCCGCCAGGGAATCCGCTCTCGCCCTGTGACCTTCGTCGGTCGACTCGTTCTCATCGAACAGAAGAGAGGCGCGGTAGTCGGCCGGCAGGCCCGTCTGCCCCAGGCCGACGAAGTACAGGTCGAGGTGGGTATCCTCCGGCAGATCCGCCAGGGAGGTGCGGAGCCTGTCCCCCAGCTTGCGGTTGAACTCGGCCGCGTCCACGTCGCGCAGCACGGTGGGGTCGATGACGAGCACCAGCCGGTGCGCCTTGTCTTCCGCCTTCTTGGGGCAGCCCGCGAGCGCGAGCGTGAACACCAGTCCCGCCGCGAGACGCATCGCAAGCAGAACTCTCTTCTTTCCGCGTGAAAGCATGTGCTTCTCCCTGAGGATCATCATCGAGTGGGAAAGCGAAGGCGCAGACTG